>NZ_UXAW01000051.1 GCF_900609055.1 Pseudogemmobacter humi
CCGCCCGCCCCCGAGCGCGCCGCGGCCCCTGCGCGGGAAGATCATCGCGGGGCGCGCGACCTGCCGCGCGACGGAATCTACGGCGACCGGGACCGCCGGCGCGAGGAAAGCCGCCGCCGTTACGAGCATGACGATGATGATGACGACCGCCGCCATGGCCGCAGCAAGCGCAGCCGGCTGAACGATTTCCTCGGCGATATCTTCGATTTCTGACCACGGGTCCCGGGCGAAAGCCCGGGCCGCGCTCAGACCATCATTTCCTTGGTCGCGGTCAGTTTCGCCAGCGGATAGTCGCGCACCACCCGGTCGATGTCCCATTGCAGCCGGGTCAGGAACACCAGATCGCCGTCGGAATCGCTGGCGATATGCTGCTTGTTCACGTTGACCAGTTTCTCGATCTCGGCCTTGTCGCCGGAAATCCAGCGCGCCGAGCTGAACTGCGAGGGCTCGAACCGCACCGGGATCGAATATTCCAGCTGGATGCGGCTGGCCAGCACGTCGAATTGCAGCGCGCCCACCACGCCGACGATGAAACCCGAGCCGATCATCGGCCGGAACACCTTGGCGGCGCCTTCCTCGGCGAATTGCAGCAGCGCCTTTTCCAGGTGTTTCGCCTTCATCGGATCGGTGGCGCGGATGTTTTGCAAGAGTTCCGGCGCGAAAGACGGGATGCCGGTGAAGCGCAACGTCTCGCCCTCGGTCAGCGCGTCGCCGATACGCAGCTGGCCGTGGTTCGGGATGCCGATGATGTCGCCCGCCCAGGCCTCCTCGGCCAGTTCGCGGTCGGCGGCGAGGAACAGCACCGGGTTCGTCACCGCCATCGGCTTCTTCGAGCGCACATGGGTCAGCTTCATGCCACGCTCGAAATGCCCCGAGGCGAGGCGGACGAAGGCCACCCGGTCGCGGTGCTTCGGGTCCATATTGGCCTGGACCTTGAACACGAAGCCGGTAACTTTCGGCTCATCCGCCGCCACCGGACGCTCGGCCGCCTTCTGCGGCTGCGGGCCGGGGCCGAAATTGCCGATCCCCTCCATCAGTTCCTTCACCCCGAAGGAATTGATCGCCGAGCCGAACCAGATCGGCGTCATCGCGCCATGCAGGAAGGCCTGGCGGTCGAAGGCCGGCAGCAGTTCGCGCACCATGGCGATCTCGTCGCGCAGTTGCGCCAGCATGTCGGCGGGGATGTGATCGGCCAGACGCGGATCGTCCAGCCCGTCGAGTTTCACCGATTCCGCCACCTTGTTGCGGTCGGCGCGGTCCATCAGTTCCAGCCGGTCGTTCAGAAGGTCATAGGCGCCGAGGAAATCGCGCCCCGAGCCGATCGGCCACGAAGCCGGCGTCACGTCGATCGCCAGGTTCTCCTGGATCTCGTCGATGATCTCGAACGTGTCGCGGGCCTCGCGGTCCATCTTGTTGCAGAAGGTCAGGATCGGCAGATCGCGCAGCCGGCAGACCTCGAACAGCTTCCGGGTCTGGCTTTCCACCCCCTTGGCGCCGTCGATCACCATCACCGCGGCGTCCACCGCGGTCAGCGTGCGATAGGTGTCCTCGGAAAAGTCCGAGTGGCCGGGGGTGTCGACCAGGTTGAAGCGGTATTCGCGGTAGTCGAAGGACATCGCCGAGGCCGAGACCGAGATGCCGCGGTCCTGCTCCAGCTTGAGGAAGTCCGAGCGCGTGCGCCGCGCCTCGCCCTTGGCGCGCACCTGGCCTGCCATCTGGATCGCGCCCCCGAACAGCAGGAACTTCTCCGTCAGCGTGGTCTTGCCGGCGTCCGGGTGCGCGATGATCGCGAAGGTCCGGCGGCGGGCGATCTCGGAAGGCAGAGGGGGGGCATTGTCCAGCATGAGCGGGCTTCTAGCGGTTTCCGCGCGGCCCGTCCACGGGGCTGTGGCTCTGGACAGGCAGGGGTGCGCATGGTTTTGCTGCGGGAAAGTGCGGGGTGCGGATATGCGTCGTGTTCTCCTGGTTCTGGCTTTGGTGCTGGCCGCGCCCGCGCGCGCAGCCTGGTTCACCGACAACGGCGACCGCGAGGCGCTGACGGTCTTACGCGACAAACCCGCCGCCGGGCTGAGCGCCACCGAGGTCGCGCTGCTGACCGCGGCGAACCGTACCGGCTGGATCGACATTCCGGCCTGCGGCTGGGGCTCGAACGCGGTGCTGGTCAATGTGGGGGGCGTGGATTACGCGATCACCTCGCTGCATCTGCTGGTGGCCAGGCTGCCAGGCGATGTGCATTGCGAGCCCGACGATCCGGCGCTGTTCTATCCCTATGCCGCCTACCGCGGGCCGGGGGATCCCGCTCTGCGGGAATTGTCCCGCGTCACGGTGGAACTGGAGCCGATGCCGGTCAATTTCACCCGCAGCGGCGTGGCCATGCCCTGGGTCCAGGACTGGGTGGCCTACCGGCTGACGCGGCCCGTCTCGGACGAGATCATGCCCGAGGGCACCTGGGGCGCGGGTCAGCCGCGCGGCGCGATGCAATGGTCTTCGCGCCAGCATAGCGCGGGCCCGGTCTGGGTGCTGGGCTATGACGGACGCTTCCACCGCGAGAACGGCTGGCAGTTCTCGTGGCAGGAATGCGGGCAGCGCCGCCAGCGTTTCGGCATGGCGGTGATCTACTTCAGCTGCGACATCTCGCCGGGCGCCAGTTCCTCGCCGATCATGGTGATGGAGGCGGGTGAGATGACGCTCCAGGGCATCGTCAGCGCCTCGATGGAGCCCTGGATCGGCACCGACACCGCGCTGCCCGAAAGCGCGCTGTTCTGGAACCTCGGCACCGCGAGCGAGGGGATGCAGCGCAGGCTGGAACACCACGCCGCGCCATGATCCGGCCGCGGCGGCAAAAGCGGGGCCGGCGCCGCCGGCTAAATTCCCGGACCGTCCGCTCTTTGCATGGCGTGGAAGAGGGGGCCCTGCCCCCTCGGCCTTCGGCCTCACCCCCGGGATATTTAAGGACAGAAAATGGCAGGAGCGTTTCTGTTCATTTTCTGTCCTTAAATATCCCCGCCGGAGGCATTTCGCGCCATAAGGCGCGAAACCTCTTCTGGCTGCGGCTGGCAAAGGGTCACCGGCCCGGACCGCCCCTCGTCCGCGCGGGGTAGAGCGCCTCGCCGCCGAGGGTTTCCAGGAATTGCCGCCCGGCCTCGGTGCCGAAATGCTGCACCTGGGCAAGGCCGGGGAAGCGCGTTTGCACCTCGGCCGCCAGTTCCGGCGGCAGGCGCGAGATTGTGGCGTCGTTGACCATCAGGCTCTCGGCCGGGATGCCCTCAGCATAGATGATCTCGTGATGGTCGAAGATCAGGCTGAACCAGTCGGTGAAGCCGCCCTCGCGGATGAAGACACGCTCGCCATCCGCGAGCCAGCGCGCCTGGACCAGCAGTTCCGAGGTCGCCAGCCCCGGCACCCGGTGTCGCTGGTAGAGGAACATCCGGTGATGTTGGCTGACGATCAGATCGCCGCTGTTGCCGAGCGTTCCGGCGGTGATCACCACCGGGGCGAAGACCCCCACCGCGCGCAGCGTGGCGCGGCCCACGAGGCGCAGCACCTGCGGGCCGTGATCGCGGGTCAGGATCTTCATCCCCGGCTCAAGATTCTCGACCGCGACCTGGCGGCCGTCGGCCAGCGTGATCCCGGTGCCGCGCGCGAAGGAAAGGCACATCAGCTCCGACAGCCGGATATCGCCCGGCGTGGTATCGGTGGTCAGAAGGGTGTATTCCGCCCGCTCCGAGACCGGCGAGAGCGGCAGCACGTAAAGCCCGCCCGCCACCTGCAACAGCAGGATCTCGATCCGGTCGCCGTCGTCGGCCATCAGTGTGTAGCGGGCGATGGTCGCCACCGGATCGCCGGGCCGCCCCACGGCGGACCCCTCGCCCACCCGCGGATCGGCGCCGGCCTCCGGGTGGGTCAGCACCAGCCGCGCGGGCCGCGCGCCGGGTTCCAGCTGATAGATGTCGCCCGATTCCACCTCGTCGGGCAGGCCGAGGCCGTCGCCCATATTCGCCCCGGCCGAGACCCAGATGTCATCGGCGGCAAAGACCTGGCAGGCATGTCCGGGCGAAGGAGAGGCGGGCGCAGCACGGCTGGCCGTGGCCCGCGAGGGGGAATCTGTCATCTTCGATCGAAATCCTGACCGTCTGCTAAGCCCCACCACCGGAGGAAGGATAGCAGTTTCCGCACACCGGGGTCAAACGCTCTGCGCCGCAGGGCCGTGGCTCTTGCATCCTCGGGGCCGGGCGGCCAGGCTCGGGACTGCGGCAAAGCAGGGAGAAGGCGATGGATCTGGGAATCGCGGGCAGGCGGGCGCTGGTCAGCGCGGCCTCAAAGGGCCTCGGCCGGGGCTGCGCCGGGGCTTTGGCGGCGGCGGGGGTGGATCTGGTGATCTGCGCGCGCGGCACTGACGCGCTGGAGCGCACCGCGGCGGAGCTGGCCGAACGGCACGGCGTCAGCGTTACCCCCGTGGTGGCCGATATCACCCGCGCGGAGGACCGCGCCCGGGTTCTGGCGGCTGCGGAGGGGGCCGACATCCTCGTGACCAATGCCGGAGGCCCGCCGCCGGGGCTGTGGAGCGACTGGACGCGCGAGGATTTCCTTCGCGCCCTGGACGCCAACATGCTGACGCCGATCGCTTTGATGCAGGCGCTTTTGCCGGGGATGATCGCACGGGGCTGGGGCCGGGTGGTCAACATCACCTCGGCCTCGGTGCGCGCGCCGATCGACGTGCTGGGCCTGTCGAACACCGCCCGCACCGGGCTGACCGGCTTCGTCGCCGGCACCGCGCGCCAGGTGGCGGGCAGTGGGGTGACGATCAACAACCTTCTGCCCGGTATGCATGCGACCGACCGCGCCGTCGCGCTGGATCAGGGGGCGGCGCATGCGCAGGGAATCGGCGTGGACGAGGCGAAGAAGGCGCGTGCCGCCACCATTCCCGCCGGGCGCTACGGCACGGCAGAGGAATTCGGCGCCACCTGCGCCTTCCTCTGCTCGGTCCATGCCGGTTATATCGTCGGGCAGAATATCCTGATCGACGGTGGATCGACCAATCTTACGGTCTAGGAGCGGGCCGTTGTTGCCCTGTCACCAGCCGGGTGCCCGGCAGCCGGAGCCCTTGCCACCGGCCCCGGGCAACGAGAGCGTAATCGCCGCGGCTCCGGCCCTGCCGGACACATGCCCCGCTCCGCGCGGCCTTTCACAGGCGCAAACCGGGGCCGCCATCCCCTCCACCTGATCCCGCGCGTCGGCGATTCCCCACAATGCCGAGGCGGCCAAGGCTCGCAATTTCATCGGGCGCGCCTTCTGTCGTCTCAGGGACCGGCGCAGGATCGCCGCCCGCTACGGCAAACCCGCGAACACCTTCGCTTTCGGCGTCGGCGTCGCGGCAACCATCCTGTGGTGGGCCGATTGAGGCTCAGGCCTGGGGCTCGCGCGGATCCTGCGCCTCGATCCCGGCCTGCGGCAGCAGCGTCGCGATCTTGTAGAGCAGGCTTTTGGCCGCCCGCGCGCGGGCCGGATCGTTGGCCTCGACATGGCGCAGCCCGGTGGCCAGCGCGTCGATCTCGTCGGGTGTCAGCACCGTGGGCGGCAGCATCAGCGGCGAGCGCAGGATATAGCCGAGGCCGCGCCCCCCGGTGACCGGAAGGCCGGTCGCGGCCATCATCGCCATGTCGCGCCAGACCGTGCGGGTCGAGACGCCCAGCCGGTCGGCCAGCTCCTGCGCGGTATGCAGCCGGCCGTCGCGCAGGATCTGCACGATATCGTAAAGGCGGTCGTCGCGTTTCATCGGCTTTTCCGGGCGATGGCAGGGCCTACTGACAAAATACTGTCAGTTGCCCCGCCCCGGCAAGCCGAATCGCCCTTCATCTGCCGCCGCCCCGGCCTTAATCTTACCGCAGACAGGACGGATTTCCCCCGGCATGCGGGGGCCTGAACGGAGGTTTCCATGTTCCAGAATATCGGCCTTCCCGGCCTTCTTCTGATCGCGGTGGTGGTGCTGGTGCTGTTCGGCAAAGGCAAGGTCAGCTCGCTGATGGGCGAGGTGGGCAAAGGGATCACCGCCTTCAAGAAAGGCGTGGGTGACGGCAACGCCGAGATCGAGCGCGAAAAGGCCGAGGCGGCGAAAGACGTGACGCCCGTGGTCGAACCGGAGAAAGACAAGGTCTGACCGGCAGGTGCCGGGCAGGGCTTTCGCCCCGGAGCCCCTTCGCGGGGGCGCGGGTTCGTCTGAGCAATCGTAAGGAGAGGCGCGGATGGAAGTCGGCTGGACCGAGCTTCTGGTCATCGGCATCGTTGCGCTGGTCGTGATCGGACCGAAGGATCTGCCCGAGATGTTCCGCACTCTGGGCCGGTTCACCGCCAAGCTGCGGTCAATGGCGCGGGATTTCTCGCGCGCGATGGAAGATGCGGCGAAAGAAACCGGCGTCAAGGACGTGGCCGATGATCTGAAGAAGGTCGTCAGCCCGAAGAATATGGGCCTCGATGCGGTGAAATCGGCGGCGGACAAGTTTGAGAAATGGGATCCGCTGAAGGGCACCCGTCCGACGCCGGGCAGCACCAGACCCGCAGCCGCTGCGGCTGCCGCGTCCACGGCGGCGACCGCTGCCGCCGCGCCGGCGGATGCGGCGGCAAAGCCGCTGGCCGACGCTCCGGTCGAGACCCGGCCGCTGGACCCGCCCCAACCCGCCCCCGCGGCCTTCGAGGATGCCCCGGCCACGGTGACGGCGCCCGCCGCTGCTCCGGCACCGGCAAAGAAGACGCCCGGCCGCACCCGCAGCGCCAGCGCCGCTAAGCCGGTAAGCGCGAAACCCGCGGCACCGGCCAAAGCAGCACCGGCCAAAACCGCCGCGAAGGCACCCGCCAGGGCCGCCGCGAAATCTGCGGCCGCCAAAAGCGTCAAAGACCCCGCCGCGAAACCCGCGCCGAAACGCAAATCCGCTGCGACGACTGCGACGAAGGACAGCGCATGAGCACAGATGAGATCGACGAAAGCTCGGCTCCGCTGATCGAGCATCTGATCGAGCTGAGGAACCGGATCCTCTGGTCGCTGGCGGCATTCCTCGTCGCCATGATCCTCTGTTTCTCGGTCTGGAATCCGATCTTCAACTTCCTGACCCGCCCGATCTGCTCTGCTCTGGCCGAACGCCAGCAGGATTGCGGCCTGGTGCTGATCAAGTTGCAGGAGGGGTTCTTCGTCGCGATCCGCATCTCGGTGATCGGAGGGATCGCGCTGTCTTTCCCCATCGTCGGCTATCAGATGTGGCGCTTCGTGGCGCCCGGGCTTTACCGCAGCGAGAAACAGGCCTTCCTGCCGTTCCTGATCGCCAGCCCGCTGATGTTCCTGCTGGGCGGGGCGTTCTCCTACTATGTCGTGCTGCCGATCGCCTTCAGCTTCTTCCTGTCGTTCCAGCAGGGGATGATCTCGGAACCCGGCACCGTGGCCGAGGCCATCGGCCCGGCGGTAGAGGCCGGCAGCCAGGTCGCGCGCGAGGTGAAGGACGCCGCCGGGATCGTCTTCCAGGGCTCGATGGAGAGTTACCTCGCGCTGACCACCAGTTTCGTGCTGGCCTTCGGTCTGTGCTTCCAGCTTCCGGTGTTGCTCACGCTGATGGGCCGGGCCGGGCTGGTCACCTCGGCCGGGCTGGCGGGGGTGCGCCGCTATGCCATCGTGATCATCCTGATCGTCGCCGCCGTGGTGACGCCGCCGGATTTCATGAGCCAGATCATCCTTTTCGCCGCCGTCTACCCGCTTTATGAAATCTCGATCTTCCTCGTGCGCCGCTTCGAGAAGAAGAAAGAGGCCGAGTTGCGCGCCGCGGGAGAATGGGAAGAGGACGAAGACGGAACCAACGCATGACCGATCCGCTGGAACGTATCGCCGGGGCGCTTGAACGGCTGGCGCCCGCGCCGATGCCCGCGCCCGATTTCGACGCGGCCGACGCTTTCGCCTGGGCCACCCAGCCCGACCGGCTGGAACCGGTGACCAGGGTCGCCCGGGTGGACATCTCGCTTCTGGTGGGTGTGGACCGCTCGCGCGATATCCTGCTGGAGAACACCCGCCATTTCGCCCGCGGCCTGCCCGCGAACAACGCGCTTTTGTGGGGCGCGCGCGGCATGGGGAAGTCGAGCCTCGTCAAATCCGCCCATGCGCAGATTCTGGCCGAGGGGCTGAGCCTGAAGATCGTGGAACTGTCGCGCGAGGATCTGCCCTCGGTCGCGCGGCTGCTGAACCATCTGCGCGCGGCGGTGCAGCACCGCTTCCTGCTGTTCTGCGACGATCTCTCGTTCAGCCATGACGACCAGCATTACAAATCGCTGAAAGCGGTGCTGGACGGCGGGATTTCCGGCCGGCCCGAAAACGTGCTGTTCTACGCCACCTCGAACCGCCGCCATCTGATGCCGCGCGACATGATCGAGAACGAGAGGTCCTCGGCGATCAGCCCGGCCGAGGCGGTCGAGGAAAAGGTTTCGCTGTCCGACCGTTTCGGGCTGTGGCTCGGCTTCCACCCGTGCAGCCAGGACGAATATCTGGCGATGATCCGCGGCTATTGCGCGGCGCATGGGGTGAAGGTGCCCGAGGAGCGGCTGCGCGCCGAGGCGATCGAATGGCAGGCCACGCGCGGCTCGCGTTCGGGCCGGGTCGCGTGGCAATTCTTCTGCGATCTGGCCGCGCGCGAAGGGGTCAGGGTCGCGGCGTGATCTGATCGGGGGCCGGGATGCTGGGCGAAGTGCTGATCCTGCTTGCGCTGATCGTGCTGAACGGCGTCTTCGCCATGTCCGAGCTCGCGGTGGTCTCCTCGCGCCCGGCACGGCTGAAAACGCTCGCGGTGAAAAGCCGCGGCGCGGCGCTGGCTTTGCGGCTGGCGGAAAATCCGGGCCGGTTCCTCTCCACCGTGCAGATCGGCATCACCGCCGTAGGCGTGCTGTCGGGCGCACTGGCCGGGGATACGCTTGGCGGACGGATCGCGGCCTGGCTGGTGGCCGAGGGGATGAGCCCCGCCTGGGCCGGGCGGATCGGCGTCGGCGGCGCGGTGGTCGCCATCACCTATGTCTCGCTGATCGTGGGCGAACTGGTGCCGAAACAGATCGCGCTGCGCAACCCCGAGGCCATCGCCGCCCGCGTCGCCCCGATGATGGTGGCGCTGTCGGTCGCGGCGGCGCCCGTGGTGTGGTTTCTCGACCGTTCCGGCCGCGCCATGCTCTGGCTGCTGCGGCAGCGTGGCGAAAGCGAAAGCCGCGTGACCGAAGAAGAGGTCAACCTGCTCTTGTCCGAAGCGCAGCAGGGCGGCGTGATCGAAGAGGACGAGCGCGCGATGATCTCGGGCGTGATGCGGCTTTCGGACCGCACCGCCCGCGCGCTGATGACCCCGCGCAACGAGGTGGAATTCCTGCCCGCCGATACGCCGCCCGGCGACGCGCTGGAAGCGATCCGCCGCATCGGCAAAAGCCGGATCCCGGTCGCGGATGCGGCGGGCGATGTGCTGGGAATCCTTCGGCTGACCGATGTCTTCGCCGCGGTCTCAAGGGGCGAGGCGCCGGATCTGCGTGCGCTGCTCTGCCAGGTGCCGGTGATCTCGGACCGGATGGAGGCGCTGGATGTGGTTCGCGTGTTGCAACAATCGGGCGACCGTCTGGCGCTGGTCTATGACGAATACGGCAATTTCGAGGGGCTGATCACCATCGGCGACCTGCTGGAGGCGATCACCGGGGCCGAGGCCGCCTCTGACGCTGACGAGCCCGCCATCTTTGAGCGCGAGGACGGCAGCCTGCTGGTGGCGGGATGGATGCCGGCCGACGAATTCTGCGACCGGATGGCGATCCCGCGCGAGACGGCAGGCGAATACGATACGGTGGCCGGGCTGGTGCTGCACCAGCTCGGCCATCTGGCAAGCCTTGGCGAGGTGTTCGAATTGCCCGGCGCCCAGGGCCCGGGGCTGCGTTTCGAGGTGGTCGATCTCGATGGGATGCGGATCGACAAGGTGCTGGTGAACCGGGTCTGACACGGTGCCGGGGCGCTGCCTTCCGGCTGCGGCAGATATCAGAGGTCCGCGCCTTGCGGCACGGATGCCTCCGGCGGGGATATTTAAAGACAGAAAATGATCAGAGCGGAACTCGCCTCATTTTCTGTCCTTAAATATCCCGGGGGGTGAGGCCGAAGGCCGAGGGGGGCAGGGCCCCCCCTTCTGCGCTCTCAGCCAGACGAGCTTTCGGGAAACCAGGCGCCGTGCCGGACGGCCCGGCGGGTCATTGCAGGTAAGGCATCGGGTCGAGGCTGTCGACACCCTTCCTGATCTCGAAATGCAGGAACGAGGGATTGCCGCTGCGCACCACGCCGATCTGCTGGCCGCGGCTGACGCTGTCGCCTTTTTTCACCTTCAGCCCGTCGACGCCGGCATAGACCGTCATCAACCCGCCCGCGTGGCGGATCACCACGATCTGCACCTGTTCCGTGTCTTTGGTGATCGCCGCCACCGTGCCCGCATCCGCCGCCTTCACCGGCGTGCCGGGGGCGGCGCCGATATTCACGCCCTGGTTCGACTTCTTGTCGTAGCCGCGGATCACGCTGCCCGCGACCGGCATCGCCATTTTCGACGCCGAAGCTCCGGTTCGGGCCGCGCCCAGATCGGGCGAGGCGGGGGTGCCCGAGGGTTTCTGACCCGCCGGTTCGGTCTTTTCGTCCGGCAGGGGTTTCGAGGCCGAGGGCGGCGCGGGGGTGGCGCTGCCCGAACCGGGCGCGGCGGGTTTCGGCTCGGGGTTGGGCGCGGGGGCAGTGGCGACCGGGATGATCAGCGTCTGCCCCTCGCGGATCGCCATGTCGGAACCTAGCCCGTTCCATTCCGCCAGCGCCTTCGCCGAGACGTTGTAGGAGCGCGCGATGATGAAGGCGGTCTCGCCGCGTTTCACCGTATGGCGGACCGGCTCCTTGCCGCCGCCGGGGGCGCTTGCGGCGGGCGCGCTGACCGGCGGCAGCGCGGTGGTCTCAACCCGGTCGAGCGCGCCGGTCGCGATGGCGGTGATATCGACCGGCCCGGTCGCTCCGGTCACCGGCTGCGGGGCGGCGCTGACCCGGGCGGGCAGCAGCAAAAGCTCGCCCTCGCGCAGGGGGTCGCCCGCTTGCAGCGCATTGGCCCGCGCCAGTTCGGAGGGGTTCAGGCCGAGGCGACCGGCCACGCTGGCCACCGTCTCGCCGCGGCGGGCCTGGGCCATCTGATAGCCCGGGTAAGAAAGGACGCCGTTGCCGTCGGGCACCGGACGTGCGGCGGTGGCCTGGCGGGCCTCGTCGGCGGTGCCGCCGGGGCCGCCGCGCAGATCCCAGTCGAAAGAGCCCGCGGGCATGTTGGAACAGGCCGCCAGCAGCGCCATCCCGCAAGAGGCCGTCAGAAGGCGCAGCCGCGCCCTGCCCTTTGCACTGGGGGTCTGAACTGTCAGGATCATGATTTACCGCCTCTTGCCTTCCCGCGTCCGGGTTGATGCCCCGGCTCTCTCGATGCGCGAAAGACTACTCGCTCCCGAGCCCTTCGACCAGAGGCACGAAACGCACCGGGCGAAGTTCCTCGTAATCGAAGCCGGATTCGCCCCGTTTCACCCGGATCAGCTGCTGAACATGGTCGGATTGCCCGACCGGCAGCACCATGATGCCGCCGGGTTTCAGTTGCGCCAGCAAGGGCCCCGGCGGGTCTTCGGCGGCGGCGGTGACGAGGATGCGGTCGAAGGGCGCCTGATCGGGCAGGCCGAAAGATCCGTCGCCGGTCACGGCGGTCACGTTCACCAGACCCATCTCGCGGAAGATGCCGGATGCCTCGCGCACCAGCCGCCGCCAGCGGTCCACCGTATAGACCCTTCGTGCAAGCTGCGCGAGGATCGCCGCCTGGTAGCCCGAGCCGGTGCCGACCTCCAGCACGGTGTCGCGCGGACCCAGGTTCAGCGCCTGGGTCATCAGCCCCACCACCGAGGGCTGGCTGATGGTCTGGCCGCAGGCGATCGGCAGCGGCATGTCCTCATAGGCGCGGCTGGCGAAGACGCCTTTGACGAAACGGCCGCGGTCGACCCGCTCCATCGCGGTCAGCACCCGCGCATCGGTCACGCCATGCGAGCGGAGGGCGAAGAGAAAGCGCATCTTGCGTTCGGCAAGGCTGCCGGAGGCGTCGTCGTCGGTATCCTCCGGGGGCCGTGCGCTCATCCGATGCGGCCCGCCAGATCTTCAAGCAGGTCGTGGGCGGTCAGGTCGGCCCGTAAGGGCGTGACCGAGATATGGCCGTCAAGGTTTACCGCAACATCGGTGCCGGGCAGGGTGGGGGTGTGCTGCGGCCCGCCCTTGATCCACAGGAACCGCCGCCCGTTGGGCGAGACCTGGGCCTCGGCGGTGAACGAGGTGTCGCGCCGGAAGCCCTGGGCTGCGATCCGCATCGGTTTGGACTCGGCGGCGGAAAGCGGCGGGAAATTCACGTTGTAGAACACCCGGTAATCGCTGTTGGTCCAGATGCCGCTGTCGAGCAGTTTCCTGACCACCGAGGCGCCATGAGTGCGGGCGCAGTCGAACGGATCGGCAAGGCTGTCGGTCGCCGGCCCCATATATTGCGACATGGCGATGGCCGGGATGCCCTGGAGCGCCGCCTCCATCGCGCCGCCGACGGTGCCGGAATAGCAGATGTTCTCGGCGGCGTTGTTGCCGCGGTTCACGCCCGAGAGCACGAGGTCAGGCTTGGCGCCATAGAGCACGTCGTAGATCGCGGCGAGGACGCAATCGGCGGGGCTGCCCTCGGCCGCGTAGCTGCGCGGGCCGAGCCGGGCAATGGCGGTCGGGTTGTTGTAGCTGATGCAATGGCCGACGCCCGATTGCTCGAAGGCGGGGGCCACGGTCCAGACCTCGCCCGAAGGCCCGGCGATGGTGGTGGCGATTTCGTGCAGCACCGCAAGCCCGGGGGCGTTGATGCCGTCGTCGTTGGTGATGAGAATGCGCATGATGTCCTCTGGCTGATGTCCTGATTAGACGAGGCCCGGCTCTGCTTCAAGCGCCGCGCGGGTGGCGGGCCGGGCAAAGGGGCCCCGTCCCGCCCCGAAACGGCCCCGTCCATCGGTTTCCTGAACCGAAGGCCGACCCCGGATATTCGCAGACGGAAATGATCGGGGGGTGGGCAAAAGGAAAAGGCATCCGGGGGAAACCGGATGCCCTTCCTCGTGAAGTCTGCCGGTCCGTGCGGCTTATTGCAGCGGGCCCATCGGGGTTTCGGATTCGACCATGGCCTGGGTCGCGGCCAGTTCCGGGTCGGAGACGAGACCGTAATCGGCGAGCGGGCCGTCCGGGCCTGCAATCTCGTCCGAGACGAAGAAGGCCACGAAGTCCTTCAGCCCGGGGATCACCCCGAAATGCGCCTTCTTGACGTAGATATAGAGCGGGCGCGAGATCGGATATTCGCCCGCGGCGATGGTTTCGACTGAGGGCACCACGCCGTCGATGGTGGCGACGCGCAGCTTTTCGGTGTTGTTCTGGTAGAACGACAGGCCGAACACGCCGATCGCACTCTTGTCGGCGTCAAGACGCGCGAGGGTCTCGTTATAGTCGCCGTCGATATCGACCGACCGGCCATCGGTGCGCAGCTTCATGCATTCGCCCTCGGCGGCCTTCTTCTTCTCGGCCTCTTCGCCGGTCGCGGCGGCGAGGAACAGATCGTAAGCGCCGGTCGCCTTGCAGCCCTCGGTGATGACCTTGTGGTCGAACACTTCGCGGGTGCCGTGTTTGGTGCCCGGGATCATGGCGAGGATGTTCTGCGCCGGCAGATCGGCGCGGACCTCGTTCCAGGTCTTGTGCGGATTGGCGGTCAGCGCGCCGTCCTTCGCCACCCGGGCGGCCAGCGCGCCATACCAGTCGGCGGGAGTGAAGGCGAATTCCGGCCCGTTCACCGCCGAGGCGAAGACGATCCCGTCATAGCCGATGCGGACTTCGAGGATCTCGGCCACGCCGTTCGCGGCGCAGAGGTCGATGTCCGACTGCGAGATGCGCGACGAGGAATTGGCGATGTCGATGGTGTTCTCGCCCACGCCCTCGCAAAGCTTCTTGCGCCCGCCGCCCGAGCCGCCGCCTTCCACCACCGGGGTGGGCAGGTCGAAATTCTCGCCGAAGGCCTCGGCGACGATGGTGGCGTAGGGCAGCACGGTCGAAGAGCCGGAGATCTGGATCTGGTCGCGGGCCTCGGCCACGGTGGCGGCCGCCACGAGCGCAAGCGCCGATACGGTGAATTTCACGGTGTTCATGGATCACTCCTGATTGTGCCAGCCGGAGAACCGGCTTTCATTCGCCGGAATATGCGCTTCGGGTAACGGTAATCCCGCGGTTTTGTAACAAGGCCATGACGTTTGCGTTCCCGGAAAGGGCCGCGAAAGAAAGGCGCTGCCCTCGTCCCGGGATATCTGGGGGCAGATGAAAATGCAGAGGTTTTTCTTAGGCCGGGCAAGCGGTGATTTCCCGGCCAGGCGGGATCCGGGGCGCGGGTCGGGGCCACTCCGGCGAAAACGCGCCGCCTTTTGGCGGGGTGGCCCGCAGGGGCGGTTTGCCCGGTGCCAGCCGGGAATGCGGCTGTTAGAAACACTCCGGCAATGATGTGAATGGAGTATCAGATGCGTAAATTCCTGGCTCTCGCCGCGGTTTCGACCGCCCTCGCGGCCCCCGCTCTGGCGCAGGATCTGGACGATACCCTGGCCGCCGCCCGCAATCAGCTGGGCCTGCTGGAATACTGCCAGGCCGAGGGCCATATCGACGGCACCGCCGTCGAAACCCAGGCCGGCCTGCTGGCGCAACTGCCGCCCGCCACCGATGCTGAAAAGGTGGATGCCGCCTATGAGAAGGGCAAGGCGGGCACGCTTTCGGCGATGGGGATCGAACAGAACCTGGCCGATGCCGCCACCACCCAGAACACCAGCGTCGCCGAGATCTGCACTCAGATGGCTGTCGCGCTGGCGGCTGCCGCGGCTCAGACCGGCGGCTGATTGCGGCCTTTCGCGCGCGCAATGCTTGCCCGGCGGCCCCCGACGGGCCATATCTTCCGGGTCAGGGAGCGCGCGCGATGACATTCCGGTTTGAACATTCCTGGCAGGCGGACCTGCCGGGCACCTTTCTGCCCCACCAGCCCGATCCGGCGCCCGCGCCTGCGCTCGCCGTGCTGAACGAGCCTCTGGCCGAAAGCCTGGGCCTCGACCCGGCCGCGCTGCGCGAACATGGCGCGGCCTGGTTTTCCGGGGCTGAACTGCCGCCGGGCGCGCAGCCGGTGGCGCTGGCCTATGCGGGGCATCAGTTCGGCGGCTTTTCCCCCTCGCTGGGCGACGGGCGGGCGCATCTTCTGGGCGAGTTCCGCGGCCCGGACGGGCGGCTGTGGGACCTGCAACTGAAGGGCTCGGGCCGCACGCCGTTCTCGCGCGGGGCTGACGGCAAGGCGGCGCTCGGGCCGATGCTGCGGGAATATCTGATTTCCGAGGCGATGGCGGCGCTCGGCGTGCCGACGACGCGCGCTCTGGCGGTGGCGACGACCGGCGAAAAGGTGTTTCGCGACAGCGGTGCCCAGCGGGGAGCGCTGACCGGCGCGGTTCTGGCGCGGGTGGCTGCAAGCCATATCCGCGTCGGCAGCTTCCAGTTCCTTTCCTCCCGGGGCGAGACCGACAAGGTGCGCGCGCTCGCCGATTACGCGATCAGCCGCCACTACCCCGACCTGACGGAGGCCCCCGAGCCGTATCTGGCGTTCTTCGATGCGGTGGCGCAGCGCCAGGCCCGGCTGATCGCGCAATGGATGGGGCTCGGCTTCATCCATGGCGTGATGAACACCGACAATATGGCGATCTCGGGCGAGACCATCGACTACGGCCCCTGCGCCTTCATGGAGAGCTATGCCCCCGGCACGGTGTTTTCCTCGATCGACCGGCAGGGCCGCTATGCTTACGCCAATCAGCCGCTGATCCTCGGCTGGAACCTCGCGCGGCTGGCCGAGGCGATCCTGCCGCTGCTGGCGGCGGATCAGGAACAGGGCGTCGCGATTGCGAACGAACGGTTGTCCGGTATCGCAGGCCTCTACCGGCGCGAATGGCTGGCGGTGATGCGCGAAAAGCTCGCGCTGGCGGGCGAGGACGAGGGCGACGGCGCGCTGGCGGACGATCTGCTGGCGGCGATGCAGGGCGCGGACTGGACGCTGACCTTCCGCCGCCTTGCCGGGGCGGTGCAGGGTGACCACCCGCCGCTGCGCGCGCTGTTTCAGGATTTCGCCGCGATGGAGGCCTGGCTGCCGCGCTGGCGCGCGAGGCTCGGGCCCGGGGCCGAAGAGCGGCTGCTGGCGGCGAACCCCGCGGTGATCCCGCGCAACCACCGGGTGGAAGAGGCCCTGAACGCGGCGGAAGCGGGCGACATGGCGCCGTTCCTCGCGGCTCTGGAAGCGGTGCGCGACCCCTTCACCCCGCGCGAGTCGTTCATGCTGCCCGCGCCCACCGGATTCGGCGGCTACGTCACTTATTGCGGGACGTAAATCGCCGCCCACCGGCCCTTTTCCCGGTCTTGCAGCGGCGGAATCGCGGCTGATCGGCGGAAAGCCGCACAATCCCTACCCCTTTGGCCGGGATTTCCCGCAGCCCGCGGTGATTTCAAACACTTGTCCATTGAAGCAAAGCCAAACCGGCAGTATCGAATCGCGCTCAGCCCCGGATGCTGCAACTGCAAAGTCGCCGCAGATTCGGGCTCAACCGCCAGGGGCGGGAACCAGCCGGCGCAAAGCCGGAAAGGCCCGTCACCAGCCAGTTTGCAGAGGCAGATTGTGAGCCACGAAACAGTGACCGTCAAACGGCGGGAGCGTGACCTGAGGCTGGATTTTTTCCGCGGTCTGGCGATGATCGTCATCCTCTTCGCCCATATCACCGACAATCCCTGGACGCTCTGGCTGCCGGGCCGGTTCGGCTTTTCGGATTCGACCGAGATCTTCGTGTTCTGTTCGGGCATGGCCTCGGCGCTGGCCTATGGGGTGATCTTTCACCGCGCGGGCTGGCTGACCGGGACGGGGCGCATCCTCTACCGGATCTGGCAGGTCTACTGGGTGCATCTGGGGATCTTCTTCGTGGCGCTGCTGTCGATGCTGGCGCTGAACATGACCGGCGCCTTCCCGCGCGACGAGGTGGGGGCGCTGAACCTCTACCCGTTCCTGCGCAACACGGGTTCGAATTTCTTCGGCCTGATGACGCTGACCTATGTGCCGAATTATTTCGACATCCTGCCGATGTATATCGTGCTGCTGGCGCTGGTGCCGTGCATGATCGCGCTGGCCAGGATCGACACCCGGCTGCCCCTGCTGGCCTCGCTGATGCTGTGGTTGCTGGGCACCTCGGGCAGTCTGTGGATCCCGGCCGAATGGTGGTTCGTCAACGGCTCGACGCGGCCCTGGTTCTTCAACCCCTTCGCCTGGCAACTGGTGTTCTTCACCGGCTTCGCGCTGATGTCGGGCTGGCTGCCCGCGCCGCCTCTGCGCCGCGATCTGGTCTGGCTGGCGGTGGGGATCCTGATCGCGACGGTGCCTTTCGCCTGGTATGTGACCATCGGCCGGTCGGAATTCCTTCAGACCTGGCGGCGCGAATGGCTGCCGCTTTACGACAAGACCGGCTTCGGCCTGTTGCGCTACGTGCATTTCCTTGCGCTGGCCTATCTGGCCTGGACGCTTGCCGGGCCAGCGGGCGCGCGGCTGAAGCAGTTCGCCGCCCATTGGCCGCGCGCAGCCGGGATGGTGATCGACATCGGCAAGCAGTCGCTGGCGGTTTTTGCGGTTTCGATGGTGCTGGCGCGGGTGCTGGGGGCGGTGCTGAAACTGCTGGGGCCGGGCTGGATCGTCACGCCCGCCATCAATCTGACCGGGCTTTTCCTGATCTGGGCCACCGCGCGGCTGGTGGGCTGGGTCAAGGGGCAAAGCTGGAAGAAACATCTGGACACGCCCCGGGCCCCGGCAGAGCTGCCGGCCGCCGGGGTGGTTATCGGCGAGACCGGGCCGCTGGCTCCGGTGCAAGGGGTTAAACCATGACGAAGCAAAGCCTGGATGGCTTTACGAGGCGCAGCGCGCTTCAATGGGTGCTGACGGCAGCGGCGGCGGGGATGCTGCCGCGCGCGGCGGACGCGCAGGACGCGGCGGCGGATCAGGGCATCACCACCGGCGCGGGCGTGAAGCTCGGCCCGGCCGAGCCCTTCGCCGACGGCATGGTCGAGGCTCTGGCCCGGGCGCTTGCCGAACAGCCGTTCGAGGCCCCGGCCGAGATCTCGCCGGAATGGAAGGGCCTGACCTACGACCAGATCCGCGAGATCTGGTATGACGGCAAACACGCGCTGTTCTCCGACACCGACAGCCCGGTGCGCGCCGAGATGTTCGTCGCGGGCCTCTACCAGCATTATCCGATCGGCATCTTCGCGGTGCATGCGGGCGAGGCGCGCGAGGTTCTGTTCGATTACGACCTGTTCGTGCGCACCGACCGCTTCCCCGACCTGCCCGAGACCGGCACCGGCTTTTCCGGCTTCCGCCTTACGGGCGAGATCGAGCGGCCCGGCAGCTTTCAGGAATATGCCGTCTTTCAGGGCGCGACCTATTTCCGCGCCGTGGGCAAGGGCCAGCAATACGGTCTGTCGGCGCGCGGCTTCGCGCTGAACACCGCCTCGGCCAGCGCGGCCGAGGAATTCCCGCTGTTCCGCCGGTTCTGGATCGAACAGGGCGCATTGCACGACACCGAGGCCGTGGTCTGGGCGCTGATGGATGGCCCTTCGGCCGCCGGGGCCTACCGCTTCGTGATCCGCAAGGGTGACACGACCACGATGGATGTCGAGGCGGTGATCTTCCCCCGCGTCACGCTCGACGAGCCGGGGATCGCGCCGGAAACCTCGATGTTCCTGTTCAACGATCTGAACCGGATCGGCTTCGACGATTTCCGCGAGGGCGTCCATGACAGCGACGGCCTGCTGGTCGCGACCGGCCAGGGCGATCTCTTGTGGCGCCCGCTCAGGAACCCGAAAGCGGTGGAGACCTCGTGGTTCACCGATGAGAATCCGCGCGGCTTCGGCCTGATGCAGCGCGCCCGCGATCCGGGCGCCTACAACGATCTGGCCGCGCATTACGAGCGCCGCCCGTCCTTGTGGGTCGAGCCCCGGGGCGACTGGGGCAAGGGCGCCGTCGTGCTGGTCGAGATCCCGGCAGACAAAGAGATCTACGACAATATCGTCGCCTTCTGGCGCCCCGAGGCGCCGCTGGAGGCCGGAGATGAGCACCGCTTCGCCTGGCGGCTGCACTGGGCCGAAGGCGCCCCCCCGGTCGATGGCGAGAAGGCGCGGGTGGTCGCCACCCGCACCGGCGAGCGCGTGTTCGAGGCCGGCCGCATGTTCGCCATCGACTATGAGGCGCATCCGGCGCTTGGATCCGATCCCGCGGCGCTGGAGGCCCGGGTGACGGCCGATGGCGCCGAGGTGACCGGCGTTCTGATCCATCCCAATCCCGCCACCGGCGGGATGCGGGTCGATGCCACGCTGATCCTGCCCGAGGACCGTCCGACCGAGTTGCGCGTCGAACTCTGGCGCGGCGGCGTGGCGATGGTCGGCGAAGTCTGGCTTTATCGTTGGGTGCCCTGAACATGTCCCGCGCTTTCCGTCCGCAATACGGGTTCCGCCCCGTCACGCTTCCGGCGCCGCTGGCGATGCCGGATCAGCAGCTCGATCGCGCCTTCCGCGACCCTGCGGCGCGAATGGCCGGGCCGCGGCCTGCCCATTCGCGGCTGGCCCGCGCGGCGGTGCTGATCCTGCCGCCGCCCTTCGCCACCCTGTTCGGCTGGGCGACCGGCGGCGTGCTGGCCGCCGACGGGGCGCTGACCCCGGCCGATGCGGCGCTGGCCTTCCTGTCGGGTTTCGCCGTCTACTGGATGGCGCTTTCGGTGGTGTCGTCGTTCTGCGGGCTGTTCTGGCGCGCGCCGCCCCGCGCGCATGCCTCGGCCCCCGGGCTGCGGATCGCGATCCTTCTGCCGATGTATGGCGAGGATCCGGCCGAGACCATCGGCCCCTCGGTCGCGCTGCTCGACGCTTTGCGCGCGCCGGGGCACGCGCACCGCTTCTCGCTGCATATCCTCTCGGACACGAGGAACGGCCGCGCGGCGCTGGACGAGGCCGCGCTGGTCGCCCGGCTGACCGCGAGCCGCCCGGATCTGGCGATCACCTACCGCCACCGGGTGAAGAACACCGATTACAAACAAGGGAACATCCGCGACTGGATCTCGCGCCAGGGCGCGGCCTATGACGCGGCGCTGATCCTCGACGCCGACAGCGTGATGGGGCGCGAGACGGTGCTGACGCTGGCGGACGCGCTGGTCGCCGATCCGGGCTGCGGTCTGGTGCAGACCCTGCCGCTGACCGCGCCGGGCGACACCGCCTGGCAGCGGCTGCAAAGTTTCGCGAGCCGGGTCTACGGCGGGCCGCATGGCCGCGGCTTCGCGATGTGGACGGGGTCCGAGGGCAATTTCCTCGGCCATAACGCCATGGTGCGGATGAAGGCTTTCGCCACCTGCTGCGGGTTGCCGCATCTGCCCGGGCCGCGCCCGATGGGCGGCGTGATCCAGAGCCACGATTTCGTCGAGGCCGCGCTTTTGCGCCGCGCCGGCTGGGGTGTGCGCATCCTGCCCGAGGCCGCCGACAGCCACGAGGACGCGCCCGCGAATCTGCTTGCGCATCTGAAACGCGATGCGCGCTGGTGCCAGGGCAACCTTCAGCATCTGCGGCTCCTGAAGGTGCCGGGGCTGAATCCGGTCTCGCGGCTGCATTTCCTGTCGGGGGCGATGGCCTATCTCGGCTCGGTCATGCTGGCGGTGATGCTGGTTCTGTGGGCTTTGGCCGAGCAGGGCCGCACCGGCCGCGCGACCGGCGGGACCGAGATCTGGCTGGCCGGCGCGGTGATCTTCCTTCTGTTCGCGCCGCGGGTGTTCGGAGTGATCGACTATCTGCGCCGGGTGGGGGTGCCGAAGGGCAAACGGCTCGGCTTCCTGCGGATCCTCGGGCTGGAGACCCTGGTCGCGGTGCTTTCCGCCCCGGTGATGATGCTGCATCACGGCAAGATCATCACCCGCGCGCTGACCGGCGCCGATACCGGCTGGCCGCAGCACGCCCATGGCCGCATCCCGCTGAAGGATCTGCTGAAGTTCCACGCGGCGGAAACCGCCCTCGGCGCTGCGCTTCTCGGTCTGATCGGCTTCGGGCTGCTGAGCGTCTGGCTGTTGCCGGTGGCGCTTGGCCTCGCGCTTGCGGTGCCGGTCTCGGCCTGGGTTTCGGGCCCGGCAGGCAATCTGCCGGTGATGCGCCTGAGCCGATGAACCGCGGCTCTGCGCCACATTGCCAGCCCGGCGGGCATCGGGCATCCTCATGCGCATGAGAGGGCTTTTGCGCATAAGACTGTTCAGCCTGCTGGTCATGGCGGCTCTGACGCTGTCGGTCTCGGCTGCGGCCTGGGCGCATCGCGCGCCCTCGGCCGATGAAGAGGCGCTGCGGGCTTTCTTCCTGTCCGGCGGCAGTTATGGCGATCTTTGCGGCGGAGAGGATCACGCCGGGCCGGGGGGCGACGATTGCCCGCTGTGCCGGCTGCATGACGGCACCCTGCTGCCCGGTGCGCCCCAGGCCCCGGCCGAGGCCGCGCAGGGCCCGGGCGTCCCGCTCGTTCCCCCGATCTGGACCGCGCCTTTCCTGGCCGTGACCGGCCCCGCCCATGGCGCGCGGGCGCCGCCTTCCGTCTGAGACTGCCTGTCTTTCCCGGCGCAGACCGCCCGGGCGCAATCTCATCCGACGGAACAAGGAAACCTGTCATGAACCGCATCATCGGCGCCGTCTTCGCGCTTTTTCTCGCTGCTCCCGCCTTCGCCCATGAGTTCACCCTGGGCGATCTGGAGGTGGGTCATCCCCATATCCCCGCCCCGATCGCCAGCGCGAAATCGGCGGGCGGCTATCTCAGCATCACCAACGGCGGCGAGAGCGCCGACCGGCTGATCGGCGCCGAAAGCGACGCGGCCGACAAGACCGAACTGCATACCTCGGAAGTGGATGCCGAGGGTGTGGCCCGCATGATCCATGTGCCCGCCATCGACATCCCGGCGGGCGAGACCGTGAAGCTGGAGCGCGGCGGGCTGCATGTGATGTTCATGGGGCTGAAAACACCGCTGGCCGAGGGCGACCTGGTCAAGGGCACGCTGATCTTCGAGAAGGCCGGGCGGCTCGACGTGGAATTCTCGGTCGACGCGCCGAAGGACGGCGAGGGTCACGGCCACGGTGACATGGCGCATTGAGCGCAGTTCACCGGGCGCAATCCCGGCAAAGCAAAAGGGGCGGATGCACGGCATCCGCCCCTTTCCTGTTCTGCCCGGGATCAGGCGTGGATCGCGCCCAGACCGCAGGCCAGCGCGGCTTCGCGCACGGCCTCGGAATAGGTCGGATGGGCGTGGCAGGTCAGCGCCAGATCCTGGGCCGAGGCGCCGAATTCCATCGCCACGCAGACCTCGTGGATCAGATCGCCCGCGCCCGGGCCGATGATATGGCAGCCGAGGATACGGTCGGTGTCCTTGTCCGCGAGCAGCTTCACGAAACCGTCGGCCTGGAACACCGCTTTCGCGCGGGCGTTGCCCATGAAGGGGAATTTGCCCACCTTATAGGCGCGGCCCTCTTCCTTGAGCTGTTCCTCGGTCTTGCCGACGCTGGCGACCTCTGGCGTCGTGTAGATCACGCCGGGGATCACGTCGTAATTCACATGGCCGTGCTTGCCGGCGATGATCTCGGCCACCGCCATGCCCTCGTCCTCGGCCTTGTGCGCCAGCATGGGCCCCGGCACCGCGTCGCCGATCGCGTAGAGACCGGGGACATTGGTCTGCCAGTGGCTGTCCACCCTGATCTGGCCGCGGGGCAGGATCTCGACGCCGAGCGCTTCCAGCCCCAGCCCCTCGGTGTAAGGCTTGCGGCCGGTGGCGACCAGCACCACATCGGCCTCGATCTCGCCTTCGGCGTCGTTCTTGCGCAGCTTCCAGGCGACCTTCGCGCCCTTCTTCGTGCGCTCGACCACCTGGACGGCGGCGCCGAGCACGAAGTCGATGCCCTGCTTTTTCAGGATTTTCTGGAAGCTCTTCGCGACCTCGGCGTCCATCCCGGGGGTGATGGCGTCGAGATATTCGACCACCGTCACTTTCGCGCCGAGGCGGGCATAGACCGAACCCATCTCAAGCCCGATCACGCCGGCGCCGATCACCACCATCGACTTCGGGATCTTCGGCAAGGACAGCGCGCCGGTCGAGGTGATGATCACCTCTTCATCGACGGTGATGCCGGGCAGCACCGAGGCCACCGAGCCGGTAGCGATGATGATGTTCTTCGCGCTGTGAACCTCGTCGCCGACCTTTACCTGGCCCGCGGCGGGGATCGAGCCCCAGCCCTTCAGCCAGGTCACCTTGTTCTTCTTGAACAGGAATTCGATGCCCTTGGTGTTGCCGGAGACCACATCGTCCTTGTAGCGCAGCATCCGTTCCCAATCGACCTTAGGCGAGGCGCCCATCAGGCCCATCTTCTCGAAATTCTCATGCACCTCATGCAGGTGATGGGTGGCGTTCAACAGCGCCTTCGACGGGATACAGCCGATGTTGAGGCAGGTGCCGCCGAGCGTCTCGCGCCCTTCGACGCAGGCGGTTTTCAGGCCAAGCTGGGCGGCATGGATCGCCGCGACATAGCCGCCGGGGCCGCCGCCGATCACGATTACGTCGAACTCTGCCATGGGTGGTCTCCTCTGGATCCGGAAGGCCGGGGGCTTCGCGCCCCCGGACCCCCGCGGGATATTTGCATCAGGGTGAATATCAGGACAGCAGCTGCATGAGCATTGCCATCAGCGAGAACGGGTCGGCGAGGCCGAACAGGAAGAAGGGCTGTGGGGCGGCTTCGATCATATCGGGGCCTTTCAGGCGGGGGCGCCGAACAGGGCCGCCCCGGCGAGGGCTAGGATGGCGAGAAAGCCGATCCCCCAGATCACCGAACGCCAGGGCGTGAGCCCGAGCGCATAGGCGGGGATATAGAGGATGCGGGCGGCGACATAGGCCCAGGCGGCGGTCGCGGTCAGCGCCGAGGTCTGGCCGGAGATCACCACCGCCAGCACGAGCGGCGCGAAGAGGGTGAGGCCTTCGCTGCCGTTCGCCACCGCGCGGCGAAGCCGGCCGAGAAGCGGC
The DNA here is from genome assembly GCF_900609055.1 of Pseudogemmobacter humi. Taxonomy (GTDB): domain Bacteria; phylum Pseudomonadota; class Alphaproteobacteria; order Rhodobacterales; family Rhodobacteraceae; genus Pseudogemmobacter; species Pseudogemmobacter humi. The sequence continues at coordinate 24,214 of NZ_UXAW01000051.1, forward strand.
GAGCCCTCGGGCGCCCGGTCTCGCGGGCCGGCATTGTAGCGCGGGCCGAGTTCGCGGTTCATCTGCGCCCCGGCGAGGCCGATGGCGGCGATCTGCACCAGAACGGCGCAGGTCAGGGCGGTCAGTTCGGTGGTCATCTTTCCTCCTCCGGCTCTTCTTCCGCAACGGTGGGTGGCGGATCGTTCCAGCCGTAGCGGGTTTCTTCGATCAGCAGGCGCTGGCGCAGATCGCGGAAAGCCTCAAACGCCCCGGCTTCGAGCTGTGCCAGCCGCGGATCGGCGCGCAGCCGCGCGAGGATCTCCTGCGTTGCGGGCAGATGGCGCAGGATGGTCTCGTCCGGGGCCTCGTTGCGGTCGGCGTTGATCCAGAACGGCGAGCCGCAAAGGTATTTCTGATGCTCCATCCCCAGCCCGTCGCCGCGGTGGTTCTTCAGCAGGAACACGTCGAGCGAGCGGATGGCGTAATGGTTGATCGCGGCATTCTGCCAGGTGAACAGCCGGGGAGGCGCGGCCTTGTGGCGCACCAGCCGGTCGTGAAACAGCGCCCCGGCGGGCATCGGCTCGCCTTTGGTGTTCTTCAGCACGACATCGGCGCTGCGGGGCGCTTTGGGCAGATGCGCGAAGATCCGGCCGAAACGGTCGGGGCGGAACAGGCATTTGCCCAGGGGCTGGCGCTGGCGGCGCAGGCGCCCCTCGGCAAGGGTAAAGCTGTCGAGCACCCCGCCGCCCTCCCAGAGCCGCCGCCCGCCCGAGCCGAACATCTTCCAGGTGATGGTGATGCAGTCGGCTTCGCCCACGGCGGCGAGCAGGTCGCCGACCCGGCCCTGGCCGCAGGTGACGTTCAGGAATTCGTCGGCGTCGATATGCAGAAGCCATTCGACCTCGGCCATGGCGGGATGCGCCAGCGCCAGATCGCAGCCTGCCTCCTGCGGCGAGACGCCTTCGGGCGGGGTATGGGGCAGGTGGATCACCTCACCCATCTCGTCAAGCCGCGCCAGCATCAGATCCGAGCCGTCGGTGCAGTCGTTGCTGGCGACGAAGATCGGATCGAAACCGATCGCCTTGTGATAGGCCAGCCATTCCAGCAGCCACAGCCCTTCGTTACGCATCGAAGAGACGATGGCGCGCCGGCTGCGGCCGGGCTGTGCTGGAACTGGTGACATGGACGCGCTTTCCGATGCCCGACAGGGAAGCGCCGCGCCGGAGGCCCGCCCCGGCACGGCAAGGGGATCAGAGATCCATCAGCAGGCGGCGGGGATCTTCCAGTGCCTCTTTGACGCGGACGAGGAAGGTCACGGCGCCCTTGCCGTCGACGATGCGGTGATCGTAGGAAAGCGCCAGATACATCATCGGCCGGATCACGATCTGGCCGCCGACCACCACGGGCCGGTCCTGGATCTTGTGCATGCCGAGGATCCCCGATTGCGGCGGGTTCAGGATCGGAGACGACATCAGCGAGCCGTAGACCCCGCCGTTCGAGATGGTGAACGAACCGCCCTGCATCTCGGCCATGGTCAGCTTACCGTCGCGGGCGCGGATGCCGAGTTCGGCGATCTTCTTCTCGATGGCGGCAAAGCCCATCTGATCGGCGTCGCGCACCACCGGCACCACGAGGCCCGAGGGCGTGCCCACCGCCACGCCCATATGGACGTAGTTCTTGTAGACGACATCGGTGCCGTCGATCTCGGCATTGACCTCGGGCACCTCTTTCAGCGCATGGGTGCAGGCCTTGACGAAGAACGACATGAAGCCGAGCTTGACGCCGTGCTTCTTCTCGAACTGGTCCTTGTATTCGTTGCGCAGGGACATGATCCCCGACATGTCCACCTCGTTATAGGTGGTCAGCATGGCGGCGGTGTTCTGGGCGTCTTTCAGGCGGCGCGCGATGGTCTGGCGCAGGCGGGTCATCTTGATGCGCTCTTCGCGGGCGGCATCGTCGGCCGGAACCGGGGCGCGCGGGATCGCGGTCGGGGCCGGTGCGGGGGCGGCAGCGGCTGCCGCAGCGCCGGGGGCGCCCGAAACCGCGCGGGAGACGTCTTCCTTCATCACCCGGCCGTCGCGGCCGGTGGCCTGGATCTGATCACGGGAGAGCCCGGCCTCGGCCATGGCCTTCTTCGCCGCGGGCGCGTCCTCGATATCGGCGCGCGGCGTCAGTTGCTCGGGGCCCGCGCCGGGCGAGCCGACCTCGGCCGCGGCCCGGGCCTTGGGTTCGGCCTTCGCCGCCGGGGCCTCGGCCACGGCGCCTTCCGAGACGATGGCGAGCCGGGCATTGGCGGCGACGGTCGCGCCTTCGGGCGCGATGATCTCGGCCAGCACACCCGCGACCGGCGAGGGAACCTCGACCGACACTTTGTCGGTTTCCAGTTCGCACAGCATCTCGTCTTGCTTCACCACATCGCCGACCTTCTTGAACCAGGTCGAAACGGTGGCCTCGGAAACGGATTCGCCCAGGGCGGGGACCATAACGTCAGTCATTTTCTTCACTCCTAAGCCCACGGGCATCATGCGGGGCGTCAGTCGGCATTTGCGGCAGCCCCCTCATGAGCGAACCCATGAGGGGCAAAAGGGTTCAGACCGCCAGAGCGGCGGCGACCAGCGCGGTCTGCTCGGCCTTGTGGCGCGAAGCGAGACCCGTGGCAGGCGAGGCCGAGGCCACACGGCCCGCATAAGAGACGCGGGTTCCGGTGCCGCGGATTTTGGTCAGCAGCGTCTCCAGTTCGGGCTCGATGAAGAACCAGGCGCCCTGGTTCTTCGGCTCTTCCTGGCACCAGACGAAATCCGCATTCGGGAACCGGGTCAGTTCCAGCGTCAGCGCGACGGTCGGCACCGGATAAAGCTGCTCCACCCGCAGAAGGTAAACGTCGTCCAGCCCGCGCGCGTCGCGCTCGGCGAGCAGATCGTAATAGACCTTGCCCGAGCACAAAACCACGCGGCGGATCTGATCGTCGGCCTTCAGCTTCAGCTCGGAGTGGCCCTTCTGCGCATCGTCCCAGAGGACACGGTGGAAGGTCGACGTCTCGGTGAAATCCCCGGCATCCGAGATCGCCATCGGATGGCGCAAAAGCGATTTCGGCGTCATCAGGATCAGCGGCTTGCGATAGTCGCGGTGCATCTGCCGGCGCAGGATGTGGAAATAGTTCGCCGGCGTGGTGCAGTTCGCCACGATCCAGTTGTCCTCGGCCGAAAGCTGGAGGAAACGCTCCAGCCGCGCCGAGGAATGCTCGGGCCCCTGCCCCTCGAACCCGTGCGGCAGAAGCACCACAAGGCCCGACATGCGCAGCCATTTACTCTCGCCCGAGTTGATGAACTGGTCGAACATGATCTGCGCGCCATTGGCGAAATCGCCGAACTGGGCTTCCCACAGCGTCAGCGCGTTCGGCTCGGACAGCGAATAGCCGTATTCAAACCCGAGCACCGCATATTCCGAGAGCATCGAGTCGATGACCTCGTAACGGGCCTGGCCCGGGCGGATGTGGTTCAGCGGATAGTAGCGCTCTTCGGTGTTCTGATCGACAAAGGCGGAATGGCGCTGGCTGAAGGTGCCGCGGGTGCAGTCCTGGCCCGAAAGGCGCACCGGGAAGCCCTCGGTCTGCAAGGATCCGAAGGCCAAAGCCTCGGCGGTGGCCCAGTCAAAGCCCCGGCCGGTCTCGAACATGGCCTTCTTGGCCTCAAGCTGGCGGGCGACGGTCTTGTGGATGTCGAACCCTTCCGGCACCCGGGTCAGCGCGGCGCCGATCTCGGCCATGGTCTCGGGTCTGATCCAGGTCTGGCCACGCTGGTAATCCTGGCCGCGGCGGTTCATCGACTTCCAGCGGCCGTCCAGCCAGTCGGCCTTGTTCGGCTTGAACTCTTTGCCGGCCTCGTATTCCTCGTTCAGCCGGGCCTGGAAGGCGGCCTTCATATCCTCGATCTCACCCTCGGGGATCAGCCCGTCGGCCACCAGACGGTCGGTGTAAAGCTGAAGTGTGGTCTTCTGCTTGCGGATGCTCTTGTACATCGCCGGATTGGTGAACATCGGCTCGTCGCCTTCGTTGTGACCGAAGCGGCGGTAGCAGAAGATGTCGATCACCACGTCCTTGTGGAACTTCTGGCGGAACTCGATCGCCACGCGCGCGGCATGGACCACGGCCTCGGGATCATCGCCGTTGACGTGGAAGATCGGCGCCTCGACCATCAGCGCGATATCGGTCGGATAGGGCGAGGTGCGGCTGAAATGCGGCGCCGTGGTGAAGCCGATCTGGTTGTTCACGATGATATGGAGGCAGCCGCCGGTGCGATGGCCCTTGATGCCGGACAGCTGAAGGCATTCCGCCACCACGCCCTGGCCCGCGAAGGCCGCATCGCCATGCAGCAGGATCGGCAGCACCGCGGCGCGCTCGCTGGTATCGTTGAGCTGGTCCTGTTTGGCGCGCACCTTGCCCAGAACGACCGGGTTCACCGCCTCCAGATGCGAGGGGTTGGCGGTCAGCGACAGGTGGACGGTATTGCCGTCGAAAGTGCGGTCCGACGAGGCCCCGAGGTGATATTTCACATCGCCCGAACCATCGACATCCTCGGGCTTGTAGCTGCCGCCCTGGAATTCGTTGAAGATCGCCCGGTAGGGTTTGGCCAGCACATTTGCGAGGATGTTCAGCCGGCCGCGGTGCGGCATGCCGATCACGATATCGCGCACCCCGAGCTGGCCGCCGCGCTTGATGATCTGCTCCATCGCCGGGATCAGCGCCTCGCCGCCGTCAAGGCCGAAGCGCTTGGTGCCCATGTATTTGACGTGCAAGAACTTTTCGTAGCCCTCGGCCTCGACCAGCTTGTTGAGGATGGCGCGGCGGCCCTCGCGGGTGAAGGCGATTTCCTTGCCGTAGCCCTCGATCCGCTCTTTCAGCCAGGAGGCTTCCTCGGGGTTCGAGATATGCATGTATTGCAGCGCGAAGGTGCCGCAATAGGTGCGTTTCAGGATGTCGATGATCTGCCGCATCGAGGCATGGGTCAGGCCCAGCACGTTGTCGATGAAGATCGGCCGGTCCATGTCGGCCTCGGAAAAGCCGTAGGAGGCCGGGTCGAGTTCCGGGTGCGGCGTCTGCTCGCGCATGCCCAGCGGATCGAGATCGGCGACCAGATGGCCGCGGATCCGGTAGGCGCGGATGATCATCAGCGCGCGGATGGAATCGATCACCGCGCGCTGCAACTGGGCCTCGGTCAGATTGACGCCCTGTTCCGAGGCGCGGGCGGCGATCTTCGCCCCGGCGGCCTTGCCCTCTTTCGGGGCGGCCACGGGCCATTCGCCGGTCAGCGCGGCGGTCAGATCGTCGGTGGGCGCGGGCGGCCAGTCGATGCGCGCCCAGGACGGCCCCGAGGCGGCGCGGGCGGCATCCTGCTCGCTGTCGCCGAGGGCGCGGAAGAACTCGGCCCAGGCGGCATCGACGCTGTTCGGATCGGCCGCATAGCGGGCCTGGAGCTGGTCGATATATCCCGCATTGGCCCCGTCCATGAAGGAGGAGGCCTGGAATTGCGCATTGGGGGACTGGTCGGTCATGGGGTTACCTCAGACGGAACGGGGCCGTATCGGTTGGATTGGGTCCGGGAAGGGGCAGAGACAGAAGAGACGGGCCGCCGGTCCGGTTCCCGGAGTCCGGCGGCGCGGCGCAGAGAAATGGCCGGAAGAGGGGCGGCGCGGAACGCAGTGGCTGTGCCGGGGCGAAGCGCCGCTCCGGGAGCCTCGCGGGCCGGGGAAGACCCGGCCGCTATGGCCCGCGCCGGTCCCATGGTCAGCCCTTAATCGCTTTCAGCACCGCCTCGCCCAGGGTGGCGGGGCTTTCGGCCACGATGATACCGGCGGATTTCATCGCCTCGATCTTCGATCCGGCATCGCCCTTGCCGCCGGCGACGATGGCGCCGGCATGGCCCATGCGGCGGCCCGGAGGCGCGGTGCGGCCGGCGATGAAGCCCGCGGTCGGCTTCCAGCGGCCCTTCTTCTTCTCGGAGGCGAGGAATTCGGCGGCTTCCTCTTCGGCCGAGCCGCCGATCTCGCCGATCATGATGATCGAGGTGGTTTCCGGATCGGCAAGGAACATCTCCAGCACGTCGATATGCTCGGTGCCCTTGATCGGATCGCCGCCGATGCCCACGGCGGTGGACTGGCCAAGGCCCACATCGGTGGTCTGCTTCACCGCCTCATAGGTCAGCGTGCCCGAGCGCGACACCACGCCGACCGAGCCGCGCTTGAAGATCGAGCCCGGCATGATGCCGATCTTGCAGGCGTCGGGCGTCAGCACGCCGGGGCAGTTCGGCCCGATCAGCCGCGATTTTGAGTTAATCAGCGCGCGCTTGACGCGCATCATGTCCAGAACCGGGATGCCCTCGGTGATGCAGACGATCAGCGGGATCCCGGCGTCGATCGCTTCCAGGATCGAATCCGCGGCGAAGGGCGGCGGCACGTAGATCGCGGTCGCATCGGCGCCGGTCTTCTCAACCGCGTCGTGGACGCTGTCGAACACCGGCAGGCCCAGATGTTCCGAGCCGCCCTTGCCGGGGGTCACGCCGCCGACCATCTGTGTGCCATAGGCGATGGCCTGTTCGGTGTGGAACGTGCCCTGGCTGCCGGTGATGCCCTGGCAGATCACCCTGGTGTGCTTGTCGACGAGAACGGCCATCCGGGCCTCCTTGCAGAAAATGTCTCTTTCACCGGCCGCCCGGACCCGCCGTGCCGCCGCCTCTGTTCCGATCCGTCACCCGGCCCTTACGGGCAGGTGATGGTGATGTCGCGCCCGTCCGTGCGGCCCGATTGCGCCCAGGCCGACTGTTCGGCGCAGACCCGCCCGGGTTCGTTCAGATCCTCGGCCCCTGATCCGGCGCAGCCCGCAAGCGCGAGCAGCAGGGTCAGGGCCGGGGCGGCAAGGGCCATCCGCATGGGGTGTTGTCCTTCGTTACGGGTGATACTGTTGAACGTCATTCTGCTGTCTCCCAGCTGAAGCGGACACCGCTGCTGCCGGGCGTCTCGCAGACCGGGTCGTTGCCCGACGAGGTGAGTTCCGCCACCAGCCCGGGCTTCAGTTCGGTCAGCGGGCAGTCGCCGCCTGGCTGCTGCACCGGTTTCGACTGATATCCCGCCGCCGCGACCACGCCGTTCAGGACGATGCGCGCCGCGTCGGTGCCGGTGCCTTCGTCCAGCACCATGCAGAACCCGTCCACATCCTGGATCATCGCGAACTGGCGGCGGTCGGGGCCGGTGAACTCCACGACGCCCATTTCCGGCTCTGCGATCCGGTCCCATCCGGCGCCGGTGAAAATCGCATCGGTCTTCGCGCTGTCGCCGTCACCCGCGAGGCAGGCGGCATAGGCAGCACCCAGCCGGGCCTGCGGATCGGAGCCGGCCAGATCCGCCAGCAGGGGATCGAGGCCACCCGAGCCCTGGGCGCAGAGCGGCGCGGCGGCCAGCGCAGCCAGCAGCCCGAGGATGCCGCGCGCGGCCCCCTGACGCCCCTTGCTGCCGGTGACGCGCCGCATCATGGCCCGCTCAGCCCTTTACCGCCCTGACGATCTTCTGCGCCGCATCCGACAGGTCGTCGGCGGCGATCACGTTCAGACCGCTGTCGTTGATGATCTTCTTGCCCAGTTCCACATTGGTGCCTTCCAGACGCACCACCAGCGGAACCTGGAGACCGACCTCTTTCACCGCGGCGATCACGCCCTCTGCGATGATGTCGCAGCGCATGATGCCGCCGAAGATGTTCACCAGGATGCCTTTGACGTTCGGGTCAGAGGTGATGATCTTGAAGGCCTCGGTCACCTTCTCTTTGGTGGCGCCGCCGCCCACGTCGAGGAAGTTGGCCGGTTCCGCGCCGTAGAGCTTGATGATGTCCATCGTCGCCATGGCAAGGCCCGCGCCGTTCACCATGCAGCCGATCTCGCCATCCAGCGCGATGTAGTTCAGATCGAACTTCGACGCGGCGAGTTCTTTCGGGTCTTCCTCGGTCTCGTCGCGCAAAGCTGCGATGTCGGGATGGCGGTAGATCGCATTGCCGTCGAAGCCCATCTTGGCGTCGAGCAGTTTCAGGCTGCCGTCCTTCAGCACGCAGAACGGGTTGATCTCCAGCATGTCCATGTCCTTGTCCATGAACAGCTTGTAGAGGTTCTTCACGATGCCGACGCATTGCTTGACCTGCGCGCCCTTCAGTTGCAGCGCGAAGGCGACGCGGCGGCCGTGGAAATCCTGCAATCCGGTGGCCGGATCGACGGTGATCGTCAGGATCTTCTCGGGGGTCGAATGCGCGACCTCTTCGATATCCATCCCGCCCTCGGTCGAGGCGACGATCGAGACGCGGCTGGTCTTGCGGTCGATCAGCAGCGCCAGATACAACTCCCGCTCGATATCCGAACCGTCTTCGATATAGATGCGGTTCACCTGCTTGCCGGCCGGGCCGGTCTGCACGGTCACAAGGGTGCGGCCCAGCATCTGGCGGGCGAATTCCGCGGCTTCCTCGACCGATTTCGCAAGGCGCACGCCGCCCTTCTCGCCGGCCTCGGCCTCAACGAACGAGCCCTTGCCGCGGCCCCCGGCGTGGATCTGCGACTTCACCACCCAGAGCGGTCCGTCCAGCTCGCCCGCCGCGGTCTTGGCCTCTTCGGCTTTCAGCACGACCCGCCCGTCGGAAACCGGGATGCCGTATGAGCGAAGAAGCGCCTTGGCCTGATATTCGTGGATGTTCATGGGGCGGTTCCGTATCCGGTGATGAATTCGGCGCTCTTCTGGCACGGAAATGCGCATAAGCAAAACAAAAGCACCGCCCCGGGGGCTTTCCCGGCGAAATTCCCCGCTTTGTGATCACGATTTTTCTGCGCGTGATCACAGTTGGAAAGCTGTGATCACTTATGCCGGCGGCGGGTTTCCGAAAGGGTGATTCGCCCGCCGCCGGTCAGCAGCGGTCAGTTGAAGAATACCGCGAAAAGAACCGCTTCGCCCTGCATCAGCCGCTCGAAATCGCTCCATGCCTGGCCCGACATGATCCTGCCCTTTTCGGCATAGGGCAAAAGCGCCTCGCCCTGGATCATTCCCACCAGATCCACCGGCGGCGGATCGTCGAACAGTTTCTTCAGGCTGATCCCGGCCTCGGCGCCGTAGCGCCAGTGCGGCATCAGGATCTCGCCTTGCAGAAGTTGTTCGGCCTCGGCCAGCACGCCCTGCCAATGGGCGATGGTCCCCGGCGGCAGCCGGATGCCAAGGGCCGAGGTCTGGCCCTCGTTCGGCACCCATTCGCGGTCGTCGTCGGTCTCGGCCATGACCAGGGTCCAGAACCGGCGGTTGGCGGCGATCACCGCCTGAAAATCGGTGTAGGCGCTGGCGGCCAGGGCGGCGTCGGGCTTCTGTTCCAGAGCCTTGAGGATGATCGCGATCCGGTCGACCTGTTTGCCGAACATCATATCCCAGGCGTTCGGCGGCGGCGTGTCGCCCCAGAGCGCGTGCATCTGCTCCGTCGCGTTCAGAATGCGGTCTGCGGCTTCGGCCGGGCCATAGGCAAGCGCCAGTTTCGACAGGCCGCCCAGCAGATGGCTGTAGGCCTCCAGCCAGGCCGCGTCCGAGCCGTCGAAGCGGATCACCACCTGGCCGGGCGCCGCCGCCCCCATGCCGCGCAGGCCGAGCGCGATTCCGGCGACCTCGGTCAGATCCTCGCCCGGATCGCGTGCGCCGTTCGCGTTGATGTCGAACCACAGATCGGCGAGGTCGATCTCCAGCCCGAAATCCCCGTCGATCCGGCCGAGGGGCTCGCGGGCGGCTTCCATCCGGTCTGAGACGCCTTGCAGCATCGCCTCCAGATCGGCGCCGGTGAAGGGGCGGGGCGAGGGATTGGCCGGGATCGGCAGCCGCAGGATCGGCAGTTCCGACCAGTCGGCTTCCAGCCCGGTCTGCCAGCGCAGTTGCAGCGCCTGCTCGATCCCGCCCAGGAACCGCAGCCCGGCGGCAGCGAACAACTCTTCCGGCGATGGCGCGGGCAGATCCGAGAGCCGCGCTGCGGTGGCGGCGATCCCGCTCGTGCCGATCTCGCGCGAGAGGGCCAGAGGATCGGCCTGCCCCGAAGCGGGAAGGACGGCGAAGGCGGTGGCCAGAACGGGGGCCAGCAACAGGCGGCGCATGGGGAAACCTCACAGATGTATGGGATAAGGATGGTTGGCCCGCCCCCGCGGGTCAAGCCGGACCCGAGGCAAGAAAATCCTCCCTCCCCGTAAGGGTGGCGGCGCCGGTTTGTGCGGCCCGGCCATTCCATCGCCTCCTGCGCGACCCGGAGCATGATGGCGGGATACTGCCGGGTCATGTTTCGTGAAACAGGGCTTTGACCGGCAAGGCGCCGGATCTTGCCGGTCAGGAGCAGGAACGCAGCCACCCCTCTTCCCGTCGGCCCCGGCCGTTTCACCGCCGAGGATGCCGCTTTCTTCGCCCGGCAGGCCGGGGTTGCGTCCACTCCCATGCGCAGAGCTTGCCTGAACATCTGGATTTCCGACAGGACACAGCGCAGGCCGGACCTCTTCTCACCCGATCCGGCGCGGTGGCGTCCTTGCCCCCTGCTCCTCCGCGCTCCGGCGCTGATCGCCGTTCTGGCCGGGCAGAAGGTAAAGCCCCCTGCAAGGTCGATCTGACGACTTTTCTGGCCGCGAACATGACAAGGAGGCCGGTTCCCGGCCCCGGGTTGCCCTTCGCAACGCCACCGCCGATCCGTTTCGCACCGCGCGGCACGCCCGGCCCGGGGCGGAATAATCGCGCCGAAGTTTTCGTGAAGAAATCAATGCGCGAGGGGTTGACGCTCTGACTCACCTTCCTTAAACGCTCTCGGCGTGGGCCCGTAGCTCAGTTGGTAGAGCAACTGACTTTTAATCAGTGGGTCACAGGTTCGAATCCTGTCGGGCTCACCACTATTTTTCTGCAAAAACAGTCGCTTATAGGCGCACCGCAACGGGATCGGCGCATGTCGTGAACTGCGAAAATGTTTAGCGCAAGACTGTGCGGAACTGGCGAGCCAGCGCAATTCACTGACTCGCCCTGTATGATCACGGATCAGGGCCCGGGCGCAGGCGCTTCCTGCACCATGCCCCGCCCTTCTTACCCTGCCCGGCGTGAGCGTTCACTTCGTCAGGCCGCAGGATGTAACAGATGGGCGAATCCGAGTTGGCGCGGATGGTGATAACCCACCCGTCCGACCGCAGAGTCGCGATGTTGAGGCCGAGCGGGACTGTCGCCCGCTTGCTGAGCGCCACCTCGCGGACTGGCGAATAGCCGATGTCGAAGATGAGCCGGGCAAAGTCATACTGCTCGGAAGCCACCAATCTCTCAGCGTGACAGGGGCGAGGACCAACGTGACTTCAGGCGACACGACGTCCCTGGACCCAGACGCCGCGCACAGATTCGGCATTGCTGACCCTGGAAACGCGGACCAGGTCCGCTCTTGCATCCAGCTCGATCTTTCCGCGATCCGACAGGCCGACAGCCTCTGCGGGGGCCGCCGTGACGGTCGCGACACCACGGGAGAGGTCGCCCCAGAGGTCGCCGAGCATCAGCGCCGCCGAGAGGAGCGACGATGGCACGTAGTCGGAGGAGATGATTTCCAGAAGCTCGGCCTCGGCCAGATCGGCGGCGGCGACATTGCCGGAATGGCTGCCGCCGCGGATCAGGTTCGGCGCACCCATCATCACCTTGATGCCGTGTTCTTTGCAGGCTCGGGCCGCCTCGACGGTGGTGGGAAACTCGGCGAACTGCACGCCATGCCCGGCCGAGCGGATGACATGCGAGACTTCCGTGTCGTCATGGCTGGCCAGAACCGCGCCATACCGGCGGGCGGCCGAGACGGCCGCGGCTTCGTGGATGGCGCCGTGGCGGGCGGACAATGCCTTCTGCGTGGCGACATGGGTCTCGAATTCGGCATCGCTGATGCCGTGCTTCCCCATGACATACCTGCGCAGCTGCGTCAGGTCGCGGAACTGCCGCTCACCCGGCGTGTGGTCCATAAGGCTGACGATGCCGATCCGGTCCTCGGGGCCGAACTTGTCCAGCTCTCCGACCAGGGTTTCCGAGCAGACCTCGGCGCGGAGATGCAGGAAATGGCTGATCTTCAGCGCACCAGCGGTCCGCAGGCCCAGGATCTCGTCGGCCAGCGCCCGGGCATATTCGCCATAGTTAGCCCTGGCATTCGACACGACGGATCCGACGCGCAGGGCGTCGAAGACCGTGGTGATCCCGACGCTGGCGAGCTCTGCGTCATGCGCGATGATTGCGGCAGCATGGGGCCAGTCGACCTTGGGGCGAGGTTCGATGTGTCGCTCCAGGTTGTCCGTGTGCAGTTCGATGAGACCGGGCATCAGCAGGTCGCCGCCGCAATCCTCGGCGCCGCGGGGCAGATCGCTGCCTTGGGCGATTTCCGCGATCCTGCCGTCCAGGATCCGCACCTGCCCGCGCAGGATCTCGCCCGGAAGGACCAGGGCGGCGTTGGCAAGGATGGTTTCGCTGGTCATGTTGTCCTCGATTGGCTTGCGACCCGCAGCGGGATGGCCTCTGCTGACATGGTCCCGTCACACCGGCGTGACAAAATCCCGCTACCCCAGCCCGAATGGACAAGATGAAGCGTTACGCCGTCTATTACTCCCCGCGCGAGCCGACCTTTGCCTGCCGGGCCAACGAATGGCTGGGCCGCGATCCGGCCACCGGCCAGGCTCTGCCGCAGCCGGTGCTGGCGGGCGTCGGCGACCCCCATACCCTGACCTCCGAGCCAAGGCGCTACGGGTTCCACGGCACGCTCCGCGCGCCCTTCCGCCCCGCCGGGGGCGTGAGCGGGGAGATGATCCTCGACCGTGTGGCAATGCTTGCCGCGCGGCTGGCGCCGGTGGTCTGCGAGGGGTTGCGGCTTGAGATCCTGCACGGGTTTCTGGCGCTGACCCCGGTCGGCTGCAAGGCGGCACTGTCCAACTTCGCGGCAAGGGTGGTCGAAGGAACCGACGATTTGCGCGCGCCCCTGACCGAGGCCGAAATCGCCCGGCGCCACCCGGAACGTCTCTCGCCCCGCCAGCGTCAGCTTCTGGACCGCTGGGGCTATCCGCATGTGATGGAGGAGTTCCGCTTCCACCTTACGCTGACCGACCGGCTCGACCATCCCGAACCCGTCCGCGAGGCGCTGGAAACCCACTTTGCCCCCGTGCTGCCCAGGCCCTTTGCGATCGAGGATCTCTGCCTGTTTGGCGAGGACCCTTCGGGCCGCTTCCACCTTCTCCACCGCTACGCCCTCACCGGCTGAAGCAAGGTAAGCAGCCGCGCGATGCCGTCCTCGGGTAAGCCGTCGTTCACCACTGTTTGGAAGGCGATCCCCTCGGGCATCCCGAAAGCAGCACGGGAGAGACGCTCGCGGATGTCATCTGCTCTCTCGCGCCCCCGCGTGGCAAGGCGTGCGGCCAGGACAATGGCAGGCGCGGTGACAAGGATGACGCGGAGGCCGGGAAAAACCGCCGCCGCCCGAGGCAGGACAGCGCGGCTGCCATTGAAGATCACATCGCCGGGGCCGTCCGCCTGGTCCCTCGGGATGCCGTAGGACAGGCCGTGCGCCTCCCAGGTCAGGGCGAAGTCGCGGCGCGCCCGGCGGTATGCGAATTCGGCGGGGGTGACCCCCTCGAAATCCTCACCCCCGGCCTCTGTCGGACGGGTGATGACCCGGCGGACAAGGTGCAGGTCGGGCCGGGCCGCAAGCGCACCGCGGATCAGCGTGTCCTTCCCCGCGCCCGATGGTCCAACGATGGCGAAGATCATGCCGCCGCCCGCGGGGTGAAACCGGTCACATCGACCAGCCGGTCGCAGACCCGGGCACGGGCGCCCTCGTCGTGGAAGATGCCCAGGATCGCTGCGCCGCGGGCCCTGGCCTCTTCGATCAGGGTCAGGACGACCTCACGGTTGGCGGCGTCGAGGCTGGCGGTGGGCTCGTCCAGAAGCAATGCCGGAAAGGCATGGGCGAAACCGCGGGCGATATTCACCCGCTGCTGCTCGCCACCCGAGAAGGTGGTGGGCGAAAGCGACCACAGCCGTTCCGGGATGTTCAGCCGTTGCAGCAGACAAGCCGCACGCTCGCGTGCCGGTTCGGCCGGGGTGCCTATTGCCAGGAGCGGTTCTGCCACCACGTCCAGCGTCGGCACACGGGGGACTACACGCAAGAACTGGCTGACATAGCCCAGGGTATGGCGGCGGAGCGCGATGATCTGGCGCGGTTCTGCCCGAACCACGTCGAGATCCCCGACCACAAGCCGCCCGCCCGCGGCCAGGTAGTTGCCGCAGACCATCCGCATCAGGGTGGATTTCCCCGCGCCGGACTGGCCGGTCAGGCCGACACATTCCCCCGGATTCACAGCCAGGGCGGCCCCGGCCATCACCGGGATGACGGCGCCGCCCTGGTTGTGAAGCGTGAAGGACTTCGACAGGTTCTCGATGCGGATCATGGGCTTACACCTGAAGGACAGAGGAGACGAGAAGCTGCGTATAGGCGTGCTGCGGATCGTCGAGCACCTGATCGGTCAGGCCCTGCTCCACCACCCGGCCCGATTTCATCACCATCAGCCGGTGCGCCAGCAGCCGCACAACGGCGAGGTCGTGGGTCACGATGATGACCGACAGGCCGAGGTCCCGCACCAGCCCGCGCAGAAGGTCCAGAAGCCGCGCCTGCACACTGACATCGAGGCCCCCTGTGGGCTCGTCCATGAACACCAGCCGCGGCGAGGTGACGAGGTTCCGCGCGATCTGCAACCTCTGCTGCATCCCCCCCGAGAAAGCCGAGGGCCGGTCATCCACCCGGTCGGCGGCAATCTCGACCCTGCCCAGCCAGTCCACGGCCTTGCCGCGGATCTGCCCATAGTGCCGCGCCCCCACCGCCATCAGCCGCTCGCCGACGTTGCCGCCCGCGCTGACACCCATGCGCAGCCCGTCGCGCGGATTCTGGTGGACATAGGCCCAGTCGGTGCGGCCAAGCCGCCGGCGCTCGGTCTCTGCCATCGCCAGCACGTCACGGCCGTCGTAGCTGACGCGACCAAGGTCCGCCCGCTGGTGGCCCGCAAGGCAGGACAGCAGCGTGGACTTGCCCGACCCGCTTTCGCCGACGATGCCCAGCACCTCGCCCGGGTAGAGATCGAAGGACACGTCGGCACAGCCGATCCGCGGCCCATAACGCCTGGTCAGCCCCTCGACCTTCAGCAAAGGCTGGTCGGTGGCAGCCACCTTCTCCATCACCGTCATGCCGCACCCTCCGGCTCGGGCGCCCAGAGACGCCCCTTCATGCCCCGCGCCCGTCGCCCGGCGCAGTAATCAGTGTCCGAGCAGACGAACATCCGCCCGCCCTGGTCGTCGGTGATCACCTCATCCAGATAGCTGTCCTTCGCACCGCAGAGGTCGCAGTCGTGTGGCGCCTTCGAGGTCTCGAACGGATGGTCGTCGAAATCCAGGCTCACCACCCCGGTCCATGGCGGCAGGGCGTAGATCCGCTGCTCGCGCCCTGCGCCGAACAGCTGGATCGCCGGGCTGCCGGAAAGTTTCGGATTGTCGAACTTCGGAATCGGCGATGGGTCCATGACATAGCGCCCCTCCACCTTCACCGGATAGGCATAGGCGGTCGCGATCTGACCATGCCGCGCGACATCCTCGTAAAGTTTCACATGCATCAGCCCATATTCCTCAAGCTCGTGCATCTTCCGCGTCTCGGTCTCGCGGGGTTCCAGAAAGCGCAGGGGTTCGGGGATCGGCACCTGGAAGACCAGGATCTGGCCTTCGGTCAGCGGCGTTTCGGGTATGCGGTGGCGGGTCTGGATGACGGTCGCCTCGCCCGTCGCCCCGGTGGTCGCAACCCCGGCGGTGCGCTGAAAGAAGCGGCGGATCGAGACGGCGTTCGTCGTATCGTCCGCCCCCTGGTCGATGACCTTCAGCCGGTCCTCGGGCACAAGGCAGGCCGCCGTTACCTGCACCCCGCCGGTGCCCCAGCCATAGGGCATCGGCATCTCGCGGCTGGCGAAGGGCACCTGACAACCCGGCACCGCGATGCCCTTCAGGATCGCCCGGCGGATCATGCGCTTGGTCTGCTCGTCGAGATAGGCGAAATTGTAAGCGTCCTGCGGCGAAAGGTCAGACATGGCAATTGCCCCCGTGAAGGATGGTGCGGCAGGTCATTCCGCCGCCTCCTGCATCGCCTGGGCCTCGGCCCGCAGCTTGCGGACCAGTTCCAGCTCGGCCTGGAAGTCGACGTAATGCGGCAGCTTGATATGTTCGAGGAACCCGGTGGCCTGGATGTTGTCGCAGTGCATCAGGACGAACTCCTCGTCCTGCGCCGGGGCGCCGGTGAAGTCCTCGCCCAGCTCCTGCCAGCGCAATGCCCGGTCCACCAGGCTCATCGCTATGGCCTTGCGTTCGGACTGGCCCGGCACCAGCCCATAGCCGCGGGTGAACTGCGGCGGTTCGGTCTTCGAGCCCCTGAACTGGTTCACCGTCTCACATTCGGTCAGCTCGATCTCGCCGATCCCGACCGCGAAGCCCAGCTCGGGGATATCGACCTCGACCGCCACGCGGCCGATCCGCAGCTCGCCCACGAAGGCATGGGTGCGGCCATAGCCGCGCTGTGTGGAATAGGCCATCGACAGGACGAACCCCTCGTCCGCGCGCGCCAGGGCCTGCAACCGCAGCGCCCGGCCGGCTGGAAGCTCCATCGGCTGGCGGGTCAGGTCTGGCGGCGGGGTATCGTCGGGTGAGGCGGCTTCGATCAGTCCGTCCCGGTTCAGGAAGCCGGTGACATGCGGGACATGCGCCGTGGGGGACGCCCCGGTCGTGGGGGCGCCAGGGGCAGGCGCACCGCCCTCGGCCATCAGCGCAAAATCCAGAAGCCGGTGCGTGTAGTCGAAGGTCGGGCCCAGCACCTGTCCGCCCGGCAGGTCCTTGAAGGTCGCGCTGATCCGCCGGTCGATCACCATGGCACCAGTGTCCACCGGCCGCGATGCGGCCAGCCGCGGCAGGGTGGTGCGATAGGCGCGGATCAGGAAGACCGCCTCGATCAGGTCGCCCCGCGCCTGCTTGATCGCCAGCGCCGCAAGGTCGGGATCGTAGAGCGAACCCTCGGCCATCACCCGGTTCACCGCGAGCCGCATCTGCTCGCGGATCTGGGGGATCGTCAGCTCCGGCACCGAAGGATCGCCCCGGCGCTCCTCGGCCAGCCACTGATGCGCATTGTCGATGGCGCGTTCGCCACCCTTCACGGCCACATACATCAGATCGCCTCCACGCGGGTGGACCGGGGCAGGCCGGCGATGCGGTCGCCGGCGGTGAAAAGCGTATCGAAGCCCAGCGGGAACAGCGCCCGGTTGGCGCGGAAGGCCGCGGTTTCGGGCAGGTTCAGCCAGGTTGCCGCCCCGATCCCCGGGCCGGTCAGCGCAGGGCCGTGGTTGACCAGCCGGTCGCATTCCACGATCAGCGTGGCCGAACGGTCGGGATAGTCGGGCTGGCCGATCCGGAAGCGCGAGACTGGTTGCAGCGCCTCCCAGGGGCCAACCGCAAAATCCGCGTCTTCGGCCTTGGCCAGCGGCGCGCCGATGTGGAAGGCCACCCAGTCGCGCACGGCAGGGCAGTCGGCCTCGCCCGCGAGGTGCAGGCGTGTCGTCGGGTCGGTAAGGACCAGAAGCGCCACGCCTGCCGCGATGGACAGGGGGGCGGGCGGTGTCGCCCCCTGGACCCGCCGGATCGTGCCCGGGCGCGCCATCGCTTCCAAAATCTCGCGGAAGGCGCGGGCGGACTGGACGGGGGCCTCGGCGAATCCGCCCTCAAGCGCGTCAGCGATCATTCGTCCTCTCCCCGGACCATGGTGAAGAAATCGACTTTTGTGCCTGCGGCCTTCGCAGCGCGGATCGCACGGGCGGCCCCGGCTTCGGCCTCCAGCGGCTGAAGCACCCGCGACATCAGGTCGGAGGCCCGGTCGGTCTGCATCAACGCATCCACTGCCGCCGCCCGCAGCGCATGGCCCTTGTCGCGGCCCTGCACCCAGGCATGCCCCACTTCGCCCGAGACCAGCCGGACCGAGGCCCGCGTGACCGTCATCTCGCCAAGGTTGAAGGCCGCGCCGGTCGCCCCGACCCGCCCCCGCACCATCACCGCGCCGATCTCGGGCTGGCGAAGAACAGTATGCACGGGAAGGTCCGGCACAAGCGCAGCCAGCCGCACCGGCGAAGCCTTGGCAAGCGCGGCCATCCAGGTCTTGCGGGCCAGAGGTGGGGCGTCGGTCATTTTCATCTCGACAGGTTAAGGGGGTTGTCTAGAATACTAGACAACTATACAAATAATACCTGACAGTGGGCCATCGGCCAACCGGAGAGTTGTGAATTTTTCATGACGGGATAAGCCCTTGAAGGAAGCCATCTGGTCCGCCATCGCGGCGGCGCTGACCGAAGAGATCGCCGCTGGTCACTACCGCCCCGGCGACAGGCTGCCGACCGAGGCGACGCTGGCGGCCCGGTTCGGGGTAAACCGCCACACCGTCCGCCATGCGCTGGCCGCGCTGGCCGAGCGTGGCCTCGTCCACTCCCGGCAGGGCGCAGGGGTCTTCGTGGCTCCGCGGCCGACTGACTATCCGCTGGGTCGGCGGGTCCGCTTTCACCAGAACGTGCTTGCGGCCGGGCAGACCCCCTCGCGCCGCATCAACAGGGCTGAGACGCGCCCCTGCGATCCCGGGGAAGCCAGAATCCTTCGTCTGAAGCCGGGCGATGCGGTGCATGTGGTCGAGGGCGTGTCCCTGGCGGATGATCAACCGATTGCGGCCTTCCGGTCGGTGTTTCCGGCCGCCCGGTTTCCGGGTCTGCTGGCCTCGGTCCGCGAGACGGGCTCGATCACCCGCTCCCTCGCAGACGCGGGGCTCACCGACTACACCCGCGCCGAGACGCGGCTGACGGCGCAGCTTGCCGATCCGGTGCTGGCGGTGGCACTGGCAGTGCGGCCAGGCGCGCCGGTCATGCGGACGGTGGCGGTGAACGTGGATCCGGCCGGGGCGCCGGTAGAGCTGGGCACGACCTGGTTCGCGGGCGAGCGGGTCACGCTGACGGTGGCGGATCAGCCCTGATATTTTTCCAGGAAGGCCTCGGCCCTCAGGCTGCGGAAGTCGATCAGCGCAGCCCGCAGCCGGTCGTGGCTCCAGTCCCACCAGGCCAGTGCCAGCAGCCGGTCGGCGATGCCTGCCGCAAAGCGGCGGCGCAGCGGCTGAGCGGGGATCCCGGCCATGATCATGTAGGGAGCCACGTCCCTGGTCACCACCGCGCCCGAGGCGATGACGGCGCCGGCACCGATGGTGACCTCCGGTTTCACGATCACCCCGTGCCCGAGCCAGCAGTCGGGGCCGAGCACGGTGCGGCGGCCGGCGCGGTGGGCCATGAATTCGGCATCGTCGGCGATGTCGTCCCAGTAATGGGTCGAGCGGTAAAGGAAATGGTGCAGGCTGGCGTTCGCCATCGGATGATCGGTCGGACCGATCCGGGTCATCGCGGCGATGTTGGCGAACTTGCCGACGCTGGTGTTGGCGATGTCGGACAGCCGGTCGCAATAGGCATAGTCCCCGAAGCCGGAGTTCAGGACGCGGCTGCCCTCGCCCACCTCGCACCAGGCGCCGAAAGTCGAGTTGACGATCAGGCAGCCGGGGTGGACCAGCGGTTCGGTGGCGGAAAGCTTCGGCATCTTACGCCCCCTTGATCAGCCTGCGCCGCAGCCAGCCCGAGAGGCTGTCCATCAGCATGACCATCAGCACGATGAGGACCATGTAGTAGGCCACCTCTTCCCAGTCCTTCTGGGTGTTGATCGCCTGGGTCAGCAAAAGCCCGATCCCGCCGCCAACGATGGCGCCGATGACGGTGGCGCTGCGGGTGTTCGATTCCAGATAGTACAGGATCTGGGACAGCAGCACCGGCGTCACCTGTGGGATCACGCCGAACCGGGCGCGCTGCAGGCCGTTGGCGCCGGTGGACCGGATCCCCTCGACCTGCTTGTCGTCGATGTTTTCCAGCGCTTCCGAGAAGGTCTTGCCGAAGGTGCCGGAATCGGTGATCGCGATGGCGATGGCGCCCGTCATCGGCCCCGGGCCAAAGGCACGGCTGAGGATGATGGTCCAGATCAACCCGTCCACCCCGCGGATGAAGTCGAAGACCCGGCGGGCGACAAAGCGCAGCGGGCCGAGCGGGTTGAAGTTCCGCGCGGCGAGAAAGCTCAGCGGCAGGGCCACCAGCGCGGCCGACATGGTGCCCAGGAAGGCCATGAGGATCGTCTCGAAGATTGCCCAGGCCACGTCTCCGTGCCGCCACATCTTGTTGGTCCAGAACTCGCGGGCCATGTAGCCGAGGTTCGTCCGCGCGGGGTCGATCCGGTCGGCGGTCGTGGCCAGCGCCAGAAGCTCGCCCCAGGACTTGCCGTAGAACGGGCTGTCGAGGGTGAAGAACCAAAGCTCCCAGCCCGGCTCGTATCGGAAGGTCTCGACCTTCGAGCGCGAGTAGCTGAAGCGCCCGGCCGCGGTGGTGGCCGAGACCTTGTTTTCCGACACGCTGATCCAGTCGGGGATCGGCCGGGGCGCGGTGAGGACAGGCTTGCCGCCCTCGGGCCGGATGTCGAGGGTGCCGTAGCCGGGCACGACATAGCGCGCGCCCCGGTCGTCGTAGGTGACGACATGGCCCCCGCCGAGGTCGATGGTGGTGACATTGCCCGCAATGCCCACCCATTCCGGCACCATGCCCTCGGGATAGGTGCCCTTGGCCTCGCCCTCGATGGCGATGGTGACGCGGCCGGTGCGGTTGTCGCGGGTGACATGGGTCTTGTGCGACCAGAAGTCGCCCAGAAGGATCGCGGCATTTTCAAAGCGGGCGCGCTGCACCAGACCCGTGATATCGAAGCTGACCGCGGCATAGACCAGATAGACCAGGATCACCGTGGGGATCGCGAAGGCGATGCGGCGGCCGGCGGCGAAGCGGCGGGTGACCGTCTCGGCAAGTGCGGGTGCGGGTGCGGGCAACGCGGTCATGGTTCAGTTCCCCCTGACCAGCTTGTGGCGGCAGCGGTCGGAAACCTGGTCAATCAGGACGATGGTCAGGAACAGCAGTGCGAAGATGGCGACAACTTCGTCATAGCGGCCCTGCCCCCATTGCATCGCGATCTTCAGGTCGTGGCCGATGCCGCCTTCGCCGACGAAACCCAGGATGGCCGAGGCGCGGACGTTGATCTCGAACCGCAGCAGCGCATAGGACAGCCAGTTCGGCGCAACCTGGGGGATGACGCCCAGCCACATGCGCTGGCCCCAGCTGGCGCCGACCGAGGCCAGCCCCTCGACGGGCTTCAGGTCAGCATTCTCGGCCACCTCAGAGAACAGTTTGCCCAGGGCACCGCCGGTGTGCAGCGCAATGGCGATGACGGCAGGCACCGGGCCGCCGCCCAGGATATAGATCAGCACCAGCGCGACGACGATCTCGGGGATCGCCCGCAAGGCATCCATCGCGCGGCGGAAAAGCGGGATCAGGCGCGGCCAGCGTGCAAGGCCCCGCGTGGCCAGAAGCGACAACGCCATCGCGGCCATCGCCCCCGTCAGCGTGGCGACCGCGGCAATGTTCAGCGTCTCGATCAGGGCGGGGATGTGATCGCGGAAGATCGCAGGCAGAAGCGCCCGCTTCTCCCAGGCCTCGGCCAGGACTTCGGCGGGAAAGTCGAACAGCTGGCCCAGGCCACCGAGGAACCCGCCTGCATTGCGGTCCTCGGCCAGCCGCCAGCCCGAGGCCATAAGGGCCACGAAAACGACCAGCAGGATGCCGCCATACATCCGCTTGCGCCGGACCAGGTCCAGATAAGCAGCTTGCGGGTCGACAAGATTGGGGCGGCGGCCCGGTTCGGGACCGAAGGCGACATCGACCATGGGATCATCCAGGGGAAAGGCCCGGACCCCCGGGGAGCGGCGGGGTCCGGGAGGGGCAGGATCAGGTGCCTTCCTGCATCTTGCGGGCGGCGATTATGCCGTCGTAGTCCGAGTGTTTGACCGGAACGAAGTCCCTGGCCTCGCCGGCGGCGACGGAATAGGCACATTCCGGGTCGGTTTCCCACAGGTCGGCGGTCAACCGGGTGACCTTGTCCTTCACATCCTGCGGCAGAGCCTTGCGCAGGACCATCGGGCCTTCCGGGATCAGCGCCGAGCGCCAGATCTCGACCAGGTTCGACATGTCCACGAGACCTGCATCGGCGGCCTTGCGGAAGGCGCCGGAGTTGTAGCCGTCTTCCCAGTTGCCCAGGCCGTCGGCCCAGCTGACGCCCGCATCGAAATCGCCGTTGGCAACGCCGACGATAGTCTGTTCATGCCCGCCGGACATCTTCACTTCGCCGAAATAGGACTTCAGGTTGCCATATTCAGCCGCCAGTTCGGCGCCGGGGACCAGGTAGCCCGAGGTCGAGTTGGGGTCGGCGAAGGCGAAGACCTTGCCCCTGGCGTCTTCCATTGAGGTGATGCCGGTGTCCCTGCGGGTGAAGCCGATCGAATAGTAGCCGGTCGAACCATCCACGTTCTGCTTGGTCAGCCTGACTTCTACCGCTTCCGGATCGGTCAGATAGATCTTGGCATAACCCGAAGCTCCGAGCCAGGCATAGTCCAGTGTGCCGCCCAGCAGGCCCTGGATCACGCCGTCATAGTCGGCGGGGGTGAACAGCTTGACCGGAACGCCCAGTTCCGCCTCGATCCTGACGCGCAGGCACTCGTTCGAGGTCAGGCGATCCTGGGCGTTCTCGCCCCCGAGGATTCCGATGTTGAATTTCCTGATCTCCTGCGCGGTCGCGGCAGAGGCCAGGATCGCGGTCAGGACGGTTGCGGTCAGCAGCTTTTGCATGGGGTCTCCATGAGGTTGAGGCCGGGGTGGCCGGGATCACGACAGCATCAGGTCGGCATAGGTGCCGTCTGCCGTGGTATCGGCGGGGAGGGAGGTCGAGGTCGCCGCCTCGTTGAAGCCGGCGTCAGCGCCGTAGATGTCGCGGGCAACGCCCGTGGACAGCTGGTCCGGGGTGCCGTCGAAGACGATCCGGCCGTCGCGCATCCCGATGACACGGTCGCAGTAGCGTCGCGCGGTGTCGAGCGTGTGCAGATTGGCGATGACCATGCGCCCGTCCTCTGCGTTGATGCGCTTCAGCGTGTCCATGA
This sequence comes from Pseudogemmobacter humi, assembly GCF_900609055.1. Classification (GTDB taxonomy): domain Bacteria; phylum Pseudomonadota; class Alphaproteobacteria; order Rhodobacterales; family Rhodobacteraceae; genus Pseudogemmobacter; species Pseudogemmobacter humi. The sequence continues at coordinate 47,393 of NZ_UXAW01000051.1, forward strand.
CGACCTGGGCGTTCATCGGATCGAGGCTGGCGATGGGTTCGTCGGCGAGAATGATCTTCGGGTCCTGCATCAGCGCCCGGGCAATGGCGACGCGCTGCTGCTGGCCACCCGAGAGCGCCTCGGCGCGCTTGGGCGCCTGTTCGGCGATGCCGAGACGGTCGAGGATCTCCAGCGCGCGCAGGATGTCGGCGCGGGGCCAGAAGTTGAACATGGTCTGAAGCGTCGTGCAGCGGTTCAGGATGCCGTGCAGCACGTTCGAGGCCACATCGAGCCGGGGCACGAGGTTGAACTGCTGGAAGATCATCGCGCATTGCGATTGCCAGGCGCGCGCCTCGGCCCCCTTCAGCGCCAGGACGTTGCGGCCGCCAACGCGGATCTCGCCCGAGGTGGCGTCGAGCAGGCGATTCATCATCCGCAGGAAGGTGGATTTACCCGCGCCCGAACGGCCGATGATGCCCACGAAGGCCGGGCTGTCGATGCGGAAGCTGATATTGTCGACCGCGGCCTTCTGGCCGAACATCCGCGTCACGCCCTGCACGTCCAGCATCGGTCTCTCTCGCCCCGTGGTCTGCGATAGTCCTACCGGGGGGATGTGACAGCCGTCCGAACCCTGGATGAACCTTGTATGACGCGGGCTACCATCTGATGTGGCGGGGCCAGACAAAAGTCTCGTCAGGGTCCCTGAGCGCCGGGTCCGCAAGCGCCATGCAGCGTCGCCGCAGTTCGGCCGCCACCCGGTCGCGGTCGAGCAGGCGCAGCTCTGCGGCCGGAACCGGCGCGCCGAGGCGCAGCTCGACCGGCTGGCCGATCCGGCGCCGGGTTTCATGGAAGATCAGCGCCACGCGCAGCGCATAAGAGGTGTGGCTGGCGATCTGGAACAGACGCGTGTTCTGCCCGGCGAAATGCACCGGAAGAGTGGTCACGCCGGGAATCGTTGCCAGCCGCCCGACGAAGGGGTGCCAGGCCGCATCCACCGCGCGGCCCCTCAGCGGCCGGTTCGCCGTGGCCACGCCGCCCGCGGGGAAGACGGCCACGACCTCGCCCGCCTGCAAAAGCGCGGCCGCGCGCCGCCGGGTCTCGACCGTCAGCCGCCGCGCTTCGGGTGTGCCCGAGAAATCGACGGGCAGGAGGTAGGGATCGACCTCGGGCACCCGGCAGAGCAGGCTGTTCGTCAGGATGCGCACATTGCCGCGCATCTGCATTCCCAGATGGCCGATGGCCAGCCCATCGATGACGCCGAAGGGATGGTTCGCCACAAGAAGAAGCCCACCCGATGCCGGCACCGCCTCCAGATGCCCGGCCCCTGCGGCAATCTGCGGGTCGATCCGCAGCTGGCGCAGCGCGGCCGAAAAGACCGGCATGCCCAGAGGCCGGTCGCACCATACCCAGTCGAGGTAGAGCCGCCGCAGCCTGCGCTGGCCGGTCAGCATTTCGACCGCGCGGATCAGGCTGCGGCGGAAGCGTGACTGGCCCGGGTGGGAACAGGTGAAGTCGATCTGCGGCGCGGCGGGAAGGCTGTCGAAATCGGCAAGCGCATCAAGCATTGGGGCCTCCTCCGAGGGCGGGTTCGGGTCGGCGGACGACGGGCAGGGCCGAATATCCGGGCCGGCCCGAAACCCAGGTGCGCAGGGGGGCCGGGGCCTGGCCTTCGGGCCAGTCGAGCAGAAGGAGGTCGGCGCGCAGCCCGGCGGCGATCCGCCCCCGGTCGGCCAGCCCCATCGCGCGAGCCGGATTCAGCGAAACGAGCGCCCACAGGACCGGCAGCGGTGCCACCCGGTCGGCGTGCAGCCGCACCATGGCCCCCAGCATGGCAGGGTAATAGTAGTCGGACGCCAGGATGTCGCACAGCCCGCGCGCGATCATCTGCGCGGCTCCGGGGCTGCCGAGGTGGCTGCCGCCGCGCATGGCGTTCGGTGCGCCCAGCACGATGGCATCGCCCGCCTCGCGCGCGGCAAGGAAGACGCGCTCGTGCATCGGGAACTCGGCCACCGTCGCGCCCAGCCCGCGATAGTATCTGCGGGTTTCGGCCTGGCTGTCGTCGTGGCTGAGCATCGGTGCCTTGTGCGTCCGGGCCAGCGCCGCCATGCGGGCGATATGGTCCGGGACCTCGGCGCGGCGGGCCCAGACCCTGTTGAGCAGCGCCACATAGTCCTCGGGCAGGATATGGGCGCGAAGGGCCTGGTCGGCCATCTTCTTCCGGAAGCGCGGTGCGTCGAAAGGGGTGACCGGATAGGGATCGATCTGGTCAAAGGGCCGGTCCTGAACTGCGACATCGGGGTGAAGGAGCATCGAGCTCGTATGGTCGTTGAAAGCCAGCGCCGGGCGATCGGCGCCAGCCAGGGCATGGGTGATCAGGGGTTCGGCCTCATGGCAGAAGGTTTCCCACCGCAGTTGCAGGCGGTTCTCGGCGGTGAGGCGGGGGCGGAGGCGTTCCAGTGCGCGGAGGATCCGCCAGCCGGTATCGACGCTGCGCAGACCGGGTTCCCAGGACAGGGTCAGCGCGTGATAGGCGGTGGCGATGCCGTTGGCGGCCAGCTGGCGGTCGGTCTCCAGCAAGGCGGTTTCCACAGGCACCATGACGCCGGGGCGCGGCATGACCTGACGCTCGAAGGCGTCGCCGTGCATATCGACGAAGGCCGGGGCCAGGATGCGCCCGCGCGCCGGGATGACGGCCGCGCCGTCGCGCGCAACATCGATGCCGGTGATCCGCCCGCCCTCGATGCGGACCGAGGCGATCTCGACCCGGTCGTCCAGGATGACGCGGGCGCCCTCGATCAACTCGGCGCTCATGCCAGACGCTCCGCCAGAAGATGCCAGGGCGATGAACCGGGCTTTTCATGCGGCCGGTCGAACAGCGCGAGAATCTCGACCCCCCGGAGCAGCGACAGAAGGTTGGCTGCGGTGCAGAAATAGTGTGGATGTCTCTTGTCGCCCGGTCCGTCGAAAACCCGGGTGTTGCGGCTGATCTCGCGGCAGGGGGCCTTCACCTGTTCCACCGGCAGGCGGCGGGCGGACAGCAGGGTTTCCATGAAGCTGCCGCCCGGGCGCAGGACGCGGGCAACCTCGGACAGGGCGCGGCGGACGACGGCTTCGCCACCGTGGCAGACGACGTTCCAGGCCAGCACTTGGTCGAAGCTGGTCGCCGCGAACGGCAGATTGGTCATCGGCGCCTGGACCACCTGGACGGGCACGGCCCGGGCGAAGGCGGCGGCGGCAATGGCGGCGGTCGCGGCCTCGGCGGCGTCCGGCGCTGTGACCTCGTGGCCCGGTTCGGCGAAGGCCAGTGCGTGGCGAACAATCGCGGCGCCGGGGTCCAGGACGCGCGATCCCTGTGGCAGGCCGCGGGCATGGTCCATCGCCCAGGGTTCCGGCACCGCCCGGGGCGAGGCATTGTCGGCCTCCTTCCACTCGGCGTTCCGGTAGTGGTGGGCCGTGTCGGTGACCATCCGGTTCATATCAGTTTCCTCCGAATCCAGCCCGAGCCCTGCTCGACGGCGATGACCAGCCCCAGCATCATCAGGATGATCGCCAGCGCCTCGTCGTAATTGAAAAGGTCGAAGGCGACCTTGAGGTCCACCCCGATGCCGCCCGCGCCGACAAGGCCCAGCGCGGCCGAGCCTCGCATCGATTTCTCAAGTGCGAACAGCGAGGTGGCGGTGAACGAGGGCATGCAGGCCGGGATCACGGCCGAGCCGATGATACCCAGCCGGCTGGCGCCGATGGCACGCAGCGCGTCCTGCGGGCCGGGGTCGGTCTCCTCCATCGCCTCGGCGAAGAAGCGGCCGGCGAAGCCGATCTTGTCGACCATGATCGCCATGACCCCCGCGGCGGGGCCGAGGCCCACGATGATGATGAAGACGATGGCCCATACGAGATCGGGCACGGTGCGGAACAGCGCGATCAGCGCCCGGGCAGCCTGACGGACCAGCGGGTGCGGCGACAGGCGGTCTGTGGCGAGGATCGCGAAGGGAAGCGCCAGGATCAGGCCCAGGAAACACCCCGCGACGGCCATCTGCAGGGTTTCCAGAAGCTTCCAGCCGATGGGCACGATGCATGTGAAGTCGGGCGGGAACATCCGGGTCAGAAGGCCCGAGGGTGCAAAGAGCCGGGCGATGCCGCTGCCAAGTTTGTCTGGCGCCGGGGCGGTGGCCGCGAGCGAGGTCACGACCAGCGTCAACACGGCCAGCAAGGCGGCATATTCCACCAGGCTGCGGTGCCGGAAGCGGGCGGGGGATTGGGAGATCATGCGGCCTCCGCATGATCGAAGAACTGCCGCAGGCCGGCGGCGTTGGCATGCCGGGTGGGCTGGTCCAGCGCGATCCGGCCGTTGGCGAGACCCAGGATACGGTCGGAAAAGCGCAGCGTGTGCTCCAGCCGGTGTGAGATGACCAGAAGCGACAGTCCCTCCTCGCGGACAAGACCCAGAAGCAGGGACATCACTTCTTCCCCTGTCTGTGGGTCAAGGCTGGCGTCCGGCTCGTCGGCCAGGATGAAGGCCGGGCGCTGCATCAGCATACGGGCGATGGCGACGCGCTGCTGTTGGCCGCCGGACAGGTTGTCGACGCGCAAAAGCGCGCGGTCGGCAAGGCCCACGCGGGCAAGGCAGGCCATCGCCTCGTTGCGCACCGCGGCGGGCGCCAGCGCCTGCGCCCAGGTGCGCGGGCCCGGGATCCGCGCCTGCGCGCCGTGGATCACGTTGGAAAGGGCGGACAGGCGGGGAACGAGATTGTGACGCTGCCAGACGATCCCGACCTCGGCCCGGAAGCGGCGCAGCCCTCGCGGAGTCAGGCGACACACATCGCGGCCGAGCATCCGGATCTCGCCGCCCGAGGGTTCGACCAGCCGGACAAGACAGCGCAAGAGCGTGGACTTGCCCGACCCGTTCGCCCCGATCAGCGCCGTCGCCTGGCCGGGGGCAAGCGTGAAGCTCAGGCCCTGCAACACCTTGCGGCCCGGAAAGTCCCTGGTCAGACCGGCCACGGCAAGGACCGGCTCCGCTACGGCGGATCCGGTCAGCGGCGGCGGAGAAAGCGGGGCGTTCACCGGCTTACTCACCGACGAATTCGGTAAACTCGGTGATGCCGAGGTTCCTGAACATCGCGCGCACCACGTCGTAGTCGGCGTCGGTCACCTTCGGGTTGAACCGGCCGCCGAGATATTTGGCGTTCTCTTCCGTGCGGGTCAGCGCCGCCAGGATCGCCTCTCCATTGTCAGCGAAGGTCTTGCGCACCTTTTCGACCACCTCGGGCGCCACCCTGGCCGAGGCGAGCAGGATGTCGTCCGGCAGTTGCGGACCCTTGGCCAGGACACGGAACTTCTGGTCGGGGAACTTGCCGGCGATACTGTCGATATGGGTGCGGTTCAGGCCGATCGCGGAGATTTCCCCCCTGATCAGCGCCTCGACCGCGACATTTCGGTTCAGGAACACCGGCTGGTAATCCACCCCGTAGGCCAGCCCCGCCCGGGTCAGCAGTTCCACCGGGCCGAGGTGCTGCGAGGTCGAGCCGATCTCGCCGAACGAGATCATCTGTCCTTTCAGGTCGGCGGGGGTCTTCACCGGGCTCTCGTCCAGCACGACGACCGTGGAATAGTAATCCGGCCGCACCCAGGTGACGACCGGCCGGGCATCGAGCCGCGCGTTGAACACCACATATTCCGAAGGGCCGGTCAGCACGAAGTCGACCTGGTCGGCGGCCATCGCCTCGACCGCGACGGTGCGGCCGGACACCGGGAAGAACTCGACCTTCAGGCCCGAGGCGGCTTCGAACGCCTCCTTGAATGGCCCCATCTCACGCTGCAGCGCTTCCATCCCGTCAATGTCGGTGACCGCAAAACGAATGGTGTCCTGGGCCACGGACTGGGTGGCCGTCGCAATGCCGATGGCCAGAAGGCCCGAGGCGAGAAGGTGTTTCATGGGGTGATGTCCTTTCAGGTCATTCTGAGAGGGCAGCTAACAGTCCTTGAGAACAACGACGCGACGGACAGGTTACAGGACTGCGACAGCTCCCCGACGGTCAACGTCATGCGAACTGGCGGCGTATCCCGGGATTGGCCATCTGATGCCTGCCTCGACAGCATCGCTGAAGGGCTGGCCTGTGGTGGTGGTCCGAACGGCAGCCATAGAGCGGGGTCCACCACATTTGAAATCCTGCCACCCGCACCACCCTTGCCCTGCCGGCCGAGGCGTCAGTTGACGCCATCCTGCGCCGCCTTGGTGTCCGGGCTGTCGCAATCACACCACTTGGGACCGCATCGCTGGCCGCTTTGGCAGCCAGTGATGCCTTGCAGCAGTTCACGCGTCTGGCTTCGGAGCGCCGGCTTCAGCGTGCTGCCGAGATCCTTGGCGTCGATCCCGAAACCGCTGAAGGGCTCCTTGCGGCAATGGCCCACGAACTGGTGCAGGAAGCGGTCCTTTCCGGTCTCGGATCAAGTTTGCCGAAATCGGTTGAGGCGGCACAGATTGCCGGGCAGGCGGCCGCGCTCTGCGAGATGTTAAACCCCGGCACCATTGTGCGATTTCGTCTTCATCTGCGGCAGATATTCATAGCCGGTGCAGAAAACCGCATGTTCCGCGACCAGAACCTCGCCCTTCGCCGTCGCCAGTGCGATGCCAGAGGGCAGTTCGGCCATGTCGGTAATCTCGACGGGCGAGACAATGCGCGCCTTCTGCGACAGTGTGGCCTGCAAAAGCCCCGCCGTCAGTTGCGCCGGGTTGGCCGAGGCCGAGGCCTCTGACCAGATCGCGGCCGGGCGGTCCATCGCGTATCGATCCATCAGATCGGCGCGTTTCAGATAATCGGCGCGGATGCCGATCTCCTGGCGCGCTTTCGCCTCATGCGCCAGCGCCCGCGCGCCCATCTCGTTCCCCGCCAGATAAAGCGCAGGCTTCGCGCGCATCTGGCAATCGAGTTTCAGCCTGCCGGCCAGCGCGACCAGATCCTCCACCGCGCGCACAGACCGCAACCAGGCCCGGTCGGCATGATCCTTGCCGATCTTCTTCCTCAGCCTCGTCAGCGGCACGTCGATCTCATGCTGGATCATCGCAGTTGACGCCGGGGTAGAGCCGCGAACGGCGGGGCGGCGGTCAAGGATCAGCACCGATTTTCCCGCCCGCGTCAGCGCCTCGGCCACCAGCCCGCCCGAGATGCCGGCACCCACCACGATCACATCGAAACGGTCGCGGGGCAGGCGCGGCTCGGTGGCAACCGCCGAATGCGGCGTTTTCACCCAGAAAGGGGTGCCGGTGCGCAGGTCATCCTTGCGGGTCTTCGCCTTGTGCTTCGCCATTCATGCCTCCTTTGAAAAGGTGTTGAGAGGGCTTCGTTTCCGGGCGGTCGGCATGGGCAGGGCAAAGACGCGCTCCGCGCAGGCCAGCGCGATTCCCCGCGTGGCAAGCGGTGCGAAAGCCGGATCGCCGATGTCGAGCCCCCCGGTATAGGTGCCGAAGGCGGGCAGGATCAGATGCGTTTGCCCCAGCACGAAACAGCGAAACCGCCGCCCGGCGAGCCGGGTTGAGGGGTGCATATGGCCCGAGATATCGGGGCCATCCGCGGCGATGTGGCGAAAGGCGATCAGGCCAGGCAGATGCGAAAGCCAGGTGCCTGGCAAATGAGCGCGGGCCGCGGCCGGATCGTGGTTTCCGGCAATCCAGAGCCAGTCCCGCCCGTCCGCGAGCCGCGCGATGACGGCGGCTTCGCGCGTTGCAACCTCGCTTGCGGCGTGATCATCGTCGAAGGCATCGCCCAAAGACACCACCCGCGCGGGGTCAAGCGCGGCAATCTCCGCCGCCAGCCGGGCCAGGGTGTCGGCGTCCTCAAAGGGCGGCAACAGCGCGCCACCCCGGCGCGCATAGCGCCCGGACCGCCCCAGATGCAGGTCGGCCACGACCAGCGTTCCCTGCGCAGGCCACCACAGCGCGCCGGAGGGGCGGGCCAGGAAATCCTCGCCTGCAAAGCGGAAGGGACAGCCCTCAGTCATCGCCCCGAACCCTGTTCAGACCGGCCTCTTCCATCAGATCCCGCGCCATCTTTTCCGCCAGACGCAGCTGGCCTTCGCCCGCAAGGCGGACGCGCCCCAGCTCCAGCAGAAGCGGCGCCGCGAGCGGCGAGACGCGGGGCAAAGCGCGCGGCCCGATCTGCGGGTTGCGCGCAATCATATCCGCGATGCGGTCGAAATCGATCAGCCCGCGCCGCGCCTCGTCGCGGGTCGCGCGCAGGAGGATGTGACCCGGATCATGGCGGCGCAGGGTGTCGTAGATGATGTCGCTGGAAAACGTCGCCTGTTTGCCGGTCTTGCGCGCGCCGGGCCGGTTTCGCTGGATCAGCCCCGCGATGGTGGCGACAGCGCGGAAGCTGCGTTTCATCAGCGAACTGGCGGCGATCCAGTCTTCCAGCCCCTGTTCAAGACCTGGCGTGGTCAGCAGCGGCGCAACATCGGTGACGGGTTGCAGCGAGGTGATCATCAGCGCGTGATCCGTTGCCAGAAACCCCAGCGGATCAAGGCCAAGGCCCTCCATCTGGCGGGTGACGAGCAGGCCGAGCGTCTGATGCGCGTTCTGCCCGGCGAAGCCGTAGATCACCAGATGCCAGCGGCCCGCGCGGGGGAATGTCTCGCATAAAAGCGTGCCGGGCCGGGGCAGGGCGCTGAACCGCGCTTGCAGCGCCAGCCAGTCGCGGATGTTTTGCGGCAGTTCCGCATGGCGGTCGGGATCGGCAAGGACCCTGAGCATCCGCTGCGAAAGCTCGGTCGAGGTGGCGAATTTCAGGCCGGAGAAGGTGGCGATTTTGGGCTCGCGGCCGGGGGTTGGCGTGACCTCCATCACCAGATCGCGGATCCGGTCATAGCGCAGCACCTGGCCGCCCAGAAGGAAGGTGTCGCCGGGCGAAAGGCTGGCGGCGAAGGTCTCTTCGATCTCGCCCAAGGGGCCACCGCCGCGCCCGCGCCTGCGCACCTTCAGCTTTTCGGCCTCGGTGATGGTGCCGATATTCATCCGCAGATCGCGGGCCGCGCGCGGGTCGCGCAGTTGCCAGAGCCCGCCGCGTAAAACCAGCCGCTGCCAGCGTTCGTAGATCCGCAAGGCATAACCGCCGGTGGCTGCGAAATCGAGGCAGGCGTCGAAATCATCGCGGCTGAGCGCGCGGTAAGGGCCCGCGGTGATGACCTCGGCATAAAGCGCATTCGCATCAAATGGCGCGGCGCAGGCGGTCAGCAGGATCTGCTGGATCAGCACGTCCAGCGGCCCCGGCCCGCGCGGCTCACCGTCCAGCTCGCCCGCACGGGCGGCCTCAAGTGCTGCGACGCATTCGATGACCTCGAAACGGTTCGCGGCCACGATCCGCGCGCGCGATGGCGCGTTATAGCGGTGGTTCGCCCGCCCGATCCGCTGAACGAGACGCTTGATATTGCGCGGCGCGCCGACCTGGATCACCAGATCGACATTGCCCCAATCGATGCCCAGATCAAGGCTGCCGGTCGCCACCACGGCGCGTAATTCGCCCGCCGCCATCGCGGCCTCGACCCTTTGTCGTGCTTCGCGCGCCAGCGCCCCGTGGTGGAGGCCGATGGGCAGAGCCTGGTCATTGGCCAGCCAGAGCGCCTGGAAGAACAGCTCGGCCTGCGCGCGGGTGTTGAGGAAGATGATCGTGGTTTTCGCGCCCGCCACCGCGTCCAGCACATCGGGCACCGCATAGCGCCCGCCGCCCCCGGCCCAAGGCGGCGGCTGGAGCGTGGGCAGCAGCGCGATGTCGGGCGCGGGGCCGGGATCGGCCTGCAAAACGCTTTCCGCCCCCATGAACCAGGCCAGCGCGGCGGGGTCTTCGACGGTTGCGGAAAGCCCGGTTGTCTGCACGCCGGGCGCAAGGCGCTTGAGCCGCGCAAGGCCCAGCATCAGCTGATCGCCGCGCTTCGATTCCGCCAGCGCGTGCAACTCATCCAGCACCACGCGCTTCAGAGACGAAAACATCTTCGCTGCCTCGGGCCAGGACAGCATCAGCGCCAGCGATTCCGGCGTGGTCAGCAGGATTTCCGGCGGATCGGCGCGCTGGCGGCGGCGCTGGCTTGTCGGTGTGTCGCCGGTGCGGTCGCCGACCCGGATGGCCAGATCCATATCGGTAATCGGGCGGGCGAGATTGCGCCCGACATCCGCCGTCAGCGCCTTCAGAGGCGAGACATAAAGCGTGTGCAGCCCTTTGCCCGGGTTCAGATGCAGATCGACCAGCGAAGGCAGAAACCCCGCCAGCGTCTTGCCGCCGCCGGTGGGCGCGATCAGGAGCGTGTCGCCTCGCGCGGCCAAAAGCGCAAGCTGATGCGGATGCGGTTGCCAGCCATTACCCGCGAACCAGTCTGAAAACAGCGGGGGCAGCGTCACAGCATGGCCCTCAGCGTTTCCAGCCGGTCGGCCTCTGCGGCGGGCTTGTCCCAGCGGATGCGCGAGATGCGCGGGAAGCGCATCGCCAGCCCGGATTTGTGCCGGGGCGAGGCATTCAGCCCCTCGAACGCCACCTCGACCACCAGCGCGGGCGCAAGCTGGCGGACGGGGCCAAAACGCTGCACCGTATGTTTGCGCACAAAGCGGTCCAGTTCGCGCAGCTCTTCATCGGTGAAGCCGAAATAGGCTTTGCCGACCGGCACCAGATCAGCACCATCCCAGAGCCCGAAGGTGAAATCCGAGTAAAAGCCCGAGCGTTTGCCATGCCCTGCCTGCGCATAAAGCAGCACCGCATCGACCACCATCGGGTCGCGTTTCCACTTGAACCACGGCCCGCGCGGGCGGCCTGCGATATAGGCGCTGTCGCGGCGCTTGATCATCACGCCTTCGATCACGGGCTCGTGCGGGGCGGCGCGCAAACTGGCCAGATCGTCCCATGTCCGGAACGGCAAAAGGGGCGACAGGTCGATCCGGTGCGGGTTGAAAACCGCCGCCTCAAGCCGCGCGCGGCGCTGGTCCAGCGGCAGGGGGCGCAGATCCTCGCCCTGCCAGGTCAGGATGTCATAAAGGCGCAGGGCGGCGGGATGGGTTTCGCGCATCTTCGCGCTGACCGCCTTGCGACCGAGCCGCCTTTGCAGATCGGCAAAGGGCGCGACTTCGCCGCCGCGCCGGATCAGCAACTCGCCATCGACCGCGCCCTCGAAATCCATTGCCGCAATGATTTCAGGGAAGGCGGCGCCGATCTCTTCGCCGGTGCGGGTGTAAAGCCTGCGGTTTTGCCCTTCGGCCACCGCCTGCACCCGGATGCCGTCCCATTTCCATTCGGCCAGATAGTCCGTCGGATCAAATGCCGCCAGTTCCCCGGGCGTCACGGGAGTAGAGAGCATCACTGGCCGGAACGGCGCCTCGGCGGGCGCGGGCGGGTCGCCGCCTTCCAGCCAGTGGAAAAGCGGAAGATAGGGCGGGGTCAGCCCGTGCCAGATCTCCTCGACCTCATCCACGCTGCGCGGGGTGCCCATGGCCAGCGCGGTGCGCGCAAGGCGGGCCGAGACCCCGACCCGCAGATTGCCGGTGGCGAGTTTCAGGAGCGCCAGCCGCTCGGGCGGGGTGAGGCGGTCGAGAAGATCCGCGATCACGCCCGGCAGTGCCAGCTTGCCGGTCTCGTTCATGAGCGTGACGGCCTCGGTGACGGAAACCTCAGCGTTCGGGCCGCTGGCCTCACCGGGCCAGAGGAGGGAAATCGTCTCGGCCAGATCGCCGACGAAATCATAGGAGAGGCGGAAAAGCTGTTCGTCCACCCGATCCGCCGCCAGCCGTTTCAGCAGGGAAGGCGAGACCTGCCGCAGATCCAGCTCGCCGGTCAGGACGGAAGCCGCATAGCCGCGATCAGGGTCGGGCGTGGTCTGGAAATAATGCGCCAGGATCGTCAGTTTGGCATTTCGGCCGGGGGTGAAGGCCAGCCGCTCCAGGAGGCGGGCGAAGGCCTTCATTCCGGCTCATCCTCATAGCCGATCAGGCGCAGCGGACGGGCGGGGATGCCATTCATCTCGCACCAGCGCAGCAGACCGTCTTCGGTGCCATGGGTGATCCAGACCTCTTCGGGGCCAAGGTCGCGGATGGTTTGCGTGAGTTGCGGCCAGTCGACATGATCCGAGATCACCAGCGGCAGTTCGACCCCGCGCTGGCGGGCGCGGGCGCGCACCGTCATCCAGCCCGAGGCATAGGACAGGACCGGATCGCGGAACCGCTGCACCCAGGGGCTTGCGAAGGCCGAGGGCGGCGCCAGCACCAGTTGCGCCTCTCCGGGATCGGTGGCGGGAACCAGCGGGCCAAGGTCGATCCCCTGCTCAATGTGATAATCGCAAAGCCGCTTCAGCGCGCCATGGATGGCGATGGGGGCCAGATGCCCCGCCGCGCGCGCCAGCGCGATCACCCGCTGCGCCTTCCCGAGCGCATAGGCGCCGACCAGATGCGGCCTCTCGGGGAATTCCGCCATGCTGGCGATCAGCCGCCCGGCCTCGGCCAGCGGGTCGGGGTGGCGAAAGACCGGCAGGCCAAAGGTCGCCTCGGTGATGAAGATATCGCAGGCGACCGGCTCCCAGGCCTGGCAGCAGGGGTTTGGCGTGCGGCAATAATCGCCGGAAATCAGGATGCGCGGCCCGCTATCGGGGGTGATGAGGATCTGGGCCGATCCCAGCACATGGCCCGCCGGATGAAAGCTGACGGTGACATCGCCGATCCGCACCGGGCCTTCGGCGATCTGGCGGCTGGCGGTGAACTCCTCGCCATAGCGGATCGCCATGATGTCGAGCGTCTGGCGCGTGGCCATCACCGCGCCGTGCCCGGGGCGGGCATGGTCGGAATGGCCATGGGTCACGAGGGCGCGTGCAACCGGGCGGAGGGGGTCGATATGGAAATCCCCCGGGGCGCAGTAAAGCCCGGCCTCGGTGGGACAGACGATCTCCTCCGCCCTGAGCGTCATGCCAGATCACGCACCCCCGCCTCACGCGCCCAGTAGCGGCGCCTGGCCATGTCGGGCAGGTCTTCCCAGGGGCCGACTCCCTCGCCATCCTCGATCCCGGCGCGGGCCAGGATCACGGCCGAGCCTTTGCAATGGCCGATGGCCTTCAGATGGGCGAAAGCATCCATCACGAAGCCGATGGCGGCACTGTCACGCGCCAGCTTTTCGGCCTGATCGGGCATCAGGATCATCGCGACGGCATCGAACAGCACCGAAGGGCTGCCGGCGAGTTGACCGTCCGGGGTGAGGGTACCGCCCTTCAGCTTCAGCGGCCCGACTTTGGGCGCGATGGTGAACACCGTGCCGCCTTCGGCCTCGATGGCGCTGGTCAGCTTGTCGATGCCCGCCTTGTCCGACCCCTCGGCGATCAGGAGGCCGACCTTGCGGCCTTTCAGGGTCTCGTGCCAGTTTTTCTGGATCGAAAGCGCGTCCGAGGGGGCAAGGTCCAGCGGCGCGCGGAAGGGGCTGGCGGGTTCGGGCAGGGCGATCCCCAGCCCGTCTGCGACGCGCTGACCGAGATCCTCTTCGATCACCCGCAGATGCGACACCACCCGTTCGCGCACATGGCCGAGCCCGACTTTCGACAGTTCGAAGACGAAGGCCGAGGCGATATGCGCCTGCTCATTTTCGGTCATCGAGCGCCAATACATCCGCGGCTGGCTGTAATGATCGCCGAAGGTTTCGGACCGGATGCGCAGCTTGTCGCCCGCAACCTCCTGCGGGGCGGTCACGAAGCCACTGGCACTGGCGCGCGGCCCGGGATCCTCGCCCGCCTGATCCAGGCTGTTCGGCTCGTAATTCGCGCGGCCCTTCGGCACCTGCGTCTGCATCAGCCCGTCGCGCATCATATTGGCATAGGGGCATTTCGGCGCATTCACCGGGATCTGGTGGAAATTCGTCGTGCCAAGCCGCGATTTCTGGGTGTCGAGATAGGAAAACAGCCGCCCCTGCAACAAAGGATCATCGCTGAAGTCGATCCCCGGCACGATGTTTGAGGGCAGGAAGGCCGCCTGTTCATTCTCGGCGAAATGGTTGTCGGGGTTGCGGTTCAGAACCATGCGGCCGATCACCCGCAGGGGCACGATTTCCTCGGGGATGATCTTGGTCGGGTCAAGCACGTCGTAAGGCAGGCTGTCGGCCAGCGCCTGATCAAAGACCTGCACCGCGAAATCCCATTCCGGGAAGTCCCCCGCCGCGATGGCCTCGAACAGGTCGCGACGGTGGTAATCGTTATCGGCGCCCTGGAGTTTGGCGCTTTCGTCCCAGATCAGTGATTGCATGCCGAGCACCGGGCGCCAGTGGAATTTGACGAAGCTGGCCTCGCCCGTCTCATTGACGAATTTGAAGGTGTGGACGCCGAATCCTTCCATCATGCGCAAGGATCGCGGGATGGCCCGGTCAGACATCGCCCAGATCACCGTATGCAGGCTTTCCGGCATCAGCGAGACGAAATCCCAGAACGTGTCATGCGCCGAAGCCGCCTGCGGATAGCCGCGATCCGCCTCCATCTTCACCGAATGCACGAGGTCGGGGAATTTGATCGCGTCCTGAATGAAGAAGACCGGGATGTTGTTGCCGACCAGATCCCAGTTGCCCTGATCGGTGTAGAATTTCACCGCAAACCCGCGCACGTCGCGCGGCGTGTCGACCGATCCCGCACCGCCCGCGACGGTGGAGAAGCGCACGAAAACCGGGGTTTGCTTACCCTTTTCGGCGAAAAGGCTTGCCCGGGTCAGCCCGGGGATCGGATCGGTGCAGGTGAAGACCCCATGCGCGGCGGAACCACGGGCATGGACGATGCGCTCGGGGATGCGCTCATGGTCGAAATGGAAGATCTTCTCGCGCAGGAGGAAGTCTTCCAGCAGGGTCGGGCCGCGCGCCCCTGCGCGCAGGGAGTTCTGGTTGTCGGAAAACGGGATGCCGTGGTTCGTGGTCAGCACGGCGCCGCCGCGCTGCTGCGTCTCACCCGCATTGCCGGTGGTGCTGTCATAGGATTTCCGTGCCATCTGTCCTGCCTTTCAAAGGTGGGAAAGGGTGGCGCTGGCGGGCATGTCCGAGGCCCGTGGCGCCGGCTCTGTCGTGAGGCGGGGCGCGCGCGCCTGAACGGTGCGCGCGCCCCGCGAAGGTATGACGGGTGTCAGAAGCGGTAGCTGAACCCGCCCCAGATGCGGCCTTCGTCGCGGTGACGGCCACCGCGAACCGCGCCGGAGACGGCTGCGGCACCCGCCACCAGAGCGGCCGCCGTCAGCAGAAAGGCGGTCAGGATCGCGCTTTTGCGGGCGGTCTCGGCGGCGGCGATCGCGGCTTCCTCGGCCTCTTTGGCCAGACGTTCGGCCTCGGCACGTGCCTCCGCCACGGCGGCTTCGGCCTTCTCGCGGGCGTCCTGGACGGCGGCTACCGCCTGATCCACACGCGCCTCGACCTGGGCCTCGGTTTGTCCGGTGCGCCGTGCGACAGCGGCGATGAGGAAGGCGCGGTCATCCTCAGAAATCTCGCCGCTCCGCAGGACATTCCCCAAAACGATACCGCTCTGACGCGCAAGTTCGGCATCATCCATCGACGGCGTGCCCGGTGAGGTGGTGCCGTCGGCCTGCTGCACTCCCTGACGCATGGCACTTACTTCGGGGCGCATCAGGGTGCTGTTGATATAGTCCATCAGCCCCTCATCCGCATCATCGGGGATGGCCGCGCCCACGGCCTGGGCAACGCCCTGAACCGCGCCGCCGACCGCGTTGCCAGCGCCCTGGACGACGCCGCCGACAGCCGATCCGGCAGCCGTTGCGGCGGTGCCCACCGCAGAGGCCGCACCGCTGATCGCCCCGGCAGCCATCCAGGCCGTCACCAGCATGCCAAGACCCCAGACCACAAGGCCGTTGATCCCGTCGCGGGCCGCGACCTCATCGGCGGAGGCATCATCGACGCGCCGCCGCATCCGGCCGGCGATATAGCCTCCGGCCAGATAGCTTGCGACCAGCGATATCACGAGCCAGAGCGCCGTCACGATCAGCCAGAGACTGAACGATCCCTCACCCGGCTCGGCCGAAATCGTCGAGAGACCGAGAGCCGCCCCGAATGCGGTGAAGAGCCCGGCGGTGGCGGCGGCAACAACCGCGCCGCCGAACACCGCAGCCCAGTCAATATAGGCGCCGCCGGTTTCACGACGCGGTGCCGAGGCGGCGGTCATGGTTTCTGTGCGTTCCATTTCAACTCCTCCTCAGCGCAGGCCAAGCAACGACAGGATGGCGAGAACCACGACCACAAGGCCGACCAGATAGATGATGCTGTGCATGAACGTCCCTCCCGAAAATGCCTGTTCAGGCGATTACAGATAAAACCTCCGGATGCGGCGGGGGCACCGGGTGCCGCATCCGGAGCAAAACGCAAAAAATGTATACTGGTTCCATGTTTTATGCGCGCGGCCGGGCTGCGTGCCGCGTTCAGTTCAGGCGCCAGATTTCGAAATTCAGCAACGCAGCAAAGGAAACCCAGGCCAGATAGGGAATGAACAGACCCGCCGAAAGCCTGTCCCGCGGCAGCGCCCGCAGAATGAAAGCAAGGATCGTGGCGAGCAACAGAGAGATCAGGACCAAGGCAAGGCCCGCGCTCTCCAGCCCGAAGAAAGCAGGCGACCAGGCGTAGTTCAGCAGCAGTTGCAGCCCCCACAGGGCGCGGAGGCTCCCGGTGCCGGAACGGCTGTCTGTCGTCCGCCCGAATACCCGCCAGCCCACCACCCCGATGATCAGATAGAGGATCGTCCAGACCGGGGCGAACACCCAATTTGGCGGGTTGAAAGCGGGTTTGGAAAGGCTCTCATACCATGGGCCGGGGATGTTGAACCAACCGATCACCCAGCCTGCGAGAACCACAGGAACGACGAAAAGGGCTGCTCTCAGGAACATGCTGCGATCCTTATGTGGGGGTGAAGGTGCCCTGGTCCGCGGCGAAGCCGAACCGCTGCCAGGTCCGCCAGACAGGGTCGCGGCCCGCGCGGGAGCAGAGCGGGCCGCAACCGTCGGGAAAGGGAGGGAGGTCCTTTCCCGACGAAAAGCGCGTTCAGCGGCGACGGTCGCCGGACAGAACGCCACTGAGGAGCATACCGGCGGCAAGGCCGAGAAGGCCGACGGTCGAGAGCACGGTTGCGGTGGTGCCGGGGTTTTCGCGCATGGCGCCGACCGCGGCACTGGCCTGATCGCGGACCCGGGCCACCGCCTGACCTGCGCGGCCCTTGCCATCTTCGAACATCTCTTCGGCGTCATCCATCGCATCCGAGGCGCGCGATGCCAGCGATTTGCTGATCTTCGACATTTCCTTTTTCAGATCGGCGATCTGTTTTTCGAGATCGGCGCGGATATCATTTGCGGCATCGGCCATCACTGCACTCCTTGATGAAACTACCCGGGCTCGTGAGCCGTCGCTGAGCCCTGGATCAGAAAATGCGCTGAGGTCGATCTGGTTCCGGGAGGTGACGTAGGGTTCTCTTAGGGCCGTCGATGCGACATTTTCATTTGTCCGCGCCGGGGAGCATCACAATGGTCTGGGGCGCCTTGATTGGGCTTTGTTGCACAACAGAAGATTTTGCTCGGAAGCAGATCAATTTATGCGCCGCTTTTCTCTCGCGGCCGACACTGGCCGGTCAATATGGCCTGAACGCGGCCTGAGCACGATAGTTTTCTTCTATTGTGCAACAAAGCCTTATGCCATGCTCCATGGCCAGTCTCATTGGCGATGTTTTTACACAAGTCCAATTTATCATTATTTATTTTTGGCCAATGCAGAAAATAAGGCGACGCCGAAAGCTATGGGTATCCGTCAATCCCGAAGCCATGTCTGCCTGCTGTTACTGCTGTTGAACCAGGTCCGCTCCGGAGGGGGCGGATGGTTGTTTCGGGTGCCGGCTGGCGTGTGACCCGGCACCCCTGCACCTCAGCTGCCGCGCAGGATGATCGCGGGATCCACCCGGGCAGCGGTGATGGCGGGGATCAGCCCGGCGATCAGCCCGGTCAGCAGAAAGAGCAGCCCGAGCCCGGCTATGTACTGTGGAGCCAGCGAGCCTTCGGATGACAGCCCGGGAACGCCTGCCCCTGCCATATGCTGCAACAGCAGATGGCCGAGATACGGGCCTGCGACAAGCCCGAGCCCGAGGCCGGCGCCGACAAGGCCCGCGACCTCGGACTGGACGCCGATCATGATGCGCCATTGCGTGGCGCCCAGTGCCCGGCGGATAGCGATGTCGCGCAACTGCCCCGACACGGAAAATGTGAAGGTTGTCGCAATGGCAAAGGCCGAGATGCCAAGCGCGATGCCGCTGATCGTGCCCGAGACAAAGCGGTAGATTGTCAGGATCTCGGCGGCGCGGGCGGCCTGATCGCGACTGGACCAGATCTCGACCATGTCAGGGTCGATCCATGGTGTCAGTCCCTCGCGCAGCCGCTCAGCGCCAAAGGACAGCCCGTCCGAATGCAGAAAGCCGCTCCAGACGAATGTTTCCCCGGTCATCGCCCGGCCCGGCGGGGCCAGCCGCAGCACGGCGCGGTCCAGCGTCCAGAAGGGGGCGCGCCCCGTCGCATCGAACACGCCCGCCAGCGGGCAACGGCGGTCGCCGAAATGCAGCCATTGCGGCAGCGGATCGCCAAGGGAAGCCGCCAGCGTCCGCCCGACAAGACAGCTGTCCGCGGTGGGAGCAACATCGGGAGCGAGGCCGACTCCCCAGGCCGCCAGAAAGCCGGGCTCTGTCGTCAGCAGTTCGACCTGGCCGGTATCGGAAGCCTCGGCCAGACGGACAAACTGGCGCGAGAAGGGTGCGAAGGCCAATCCGGCATCGGCAAAGGCCGCATGGATCGCGCGTTGCATGTAAAGGTCGATATGGGCCGCATCGGCGCGGCCGCGGCTGACATCCGGCGCGGCGATCAGCGGGAAGCTCAGCACCGCCTCATTGCTGAGGCCGGAGGCGATGCGGGTCTCGAACCCCGCCGTTGCGGCAGAGGTGACGATCCGGTTGGCCAGCACCACCGAGAAACAGGCCGCGACCAGCACGAGGATCAGCAATCGCCGCAGCATGACGCGCCCGCCGGGCCGGGACTGCTTCATGCCGGTGCCCCCGCCTCGGCCAGATGCCCGCCCCGCAGGACAAGAACACGGTCGAAATGAGGGCAATGTGCATGGTTATGGGTCACGACGACCACGCTGCGTCCGGCATCGGCGTCCCGGGCGAGGATCAGGCGCAGGATCTCTGCCCCCGTCGCCGGATCAAGACTGCCCGTTGGTTCATCGGCAAGGATCAGGCCGGGCGTGTGTACCGTGGCGCGGGCGAAGGCCACACGCTGTTTCTCGCCCCCGGAGAGCGCGCTTGCCGAGACTGCCGCCAGATGGGACAGGCCCAGATCGGCCAGCCGTTCAAGGGCGTGGCGATGCGCGGCGGAAGCCGCCATACCATCCAGGCGCAGCGGCAGAGCGATATTTGCGGCGGCGGTCAGATGCTCGATCAGCGCATAATCCTGGAACATGAACCCCATCCTCTGCCGACGTAACCGCGAACGAAGGGAATCTGCGGCCCGTGCCGGATCCATGCCGAACAGCCGGACCCGGCCCGCATCCGGGCGGCGGAACCCGCTGATCAGTTCCAGCAGCGTGGTCTTGCCAGCGCCGCTTTCGCCAAGGATGCACAGCCTCTCGCCTGGCGCGAGGGTGAGGTCGACGGCGTCAAGCACACAGCGGCCCGTCGCGCCGCCATGGCGGACCGAAACCTGGTCCAGCTGCAAGGGAATGTCCTGCATGTCACTCACGGGCTGGCACTGACGCGGCGGGGGTGCAAAGCAGATGCAGGCTGGCCCGCATATGGGCGGCGGTCAGCGCCGCGCGGCGGCGCGCGATGTCATCCTGGCGCGCGCTCAGCACGGCGGTGCAGTCATCGGTCGCGGGCGGTGTCGCCGGTCGCAGCATTTCCAGCTCTGCCTCGGCCAGGGTGACACGCATTCGGGCATGGGCCAGCAGAAAGGCGGCGCGGCTGTCCCCGGCGGTGATCAGCGCATTGGCCACTGCGATCCGTGCCTGCATCACCTGCCGGTCGCCACGGCCCTGATCGATCAGCGGCACCATCAGGTTCAGCAGCAGTTCGATCCGGGCCGGGTTCTGACTGCCAAGCTGATTGGGCACGATCCCCGAGAGGTTCAGCCATTTTTCGATCCGGGCCGCCTCCAGCCCGCCAAGCGCGATGTCGTGAAGGGCGTCGTTGCGCGCCCGCAGGGCCGATCCGGCATAGCACTGCGCCGCGTCCTCGCTGATCCTGGTCACGGGCAGAAGGGCGGTGATCGTGGGGCGGGGCTGAACCGGGGCGCCCCCGCCGCTATGGGACAGCTTTGCCCAGGTGGCGGCGTTCAGCGTCCGGACCGCTCCGGTCAGCGCCTGCAGGCGGCGGTGCTCGCTTTCCTTTTCGGCGACGGCCGCGCCGGCGACGGCCCCGGCGGCGAGATCGCTGCGCATCTGTTGCAGCAGGCATTGTTCCGCCTGAAGCCGCAGCGCATCGCGTTCAAGATCCAGGTCTGCCAGCAATGCGGCAGCAAGCTGGTCCAGCAGGTCCTTTTCGGCCTCCTGCACAGCGAGAGCGCTGTCCTGCGCGACAAGCCGGGCAAAGGTTTCAGGGGTGCGGCGAAAGAAGACATAAAGCGCGCGGACGAAATCCCATTCGATGACAAAGGCATGGTTGCGCCCCCGCAACTCCAGCGCTGCCGGATCGCTGCGCAATTGCAGGGTGCCCTGCATCAGCAGGCTGAAACGGGGCAGCGCACCCCGGCGCAACTCATCCAGTTCGAGCCAGAGAGACGCCTCGCGCAGCCGGGCCTGCCGGAAGCCGGGTCCGTGGCGGCGGGCATGTTGGGCGAAGGGCAGAGCTGCGCCCTTGTCAGGGTTGGCGAGGTCTGAATCCACCTGATCGACCAGCGCGGCTGCGCGGTCATATTCAGGGGCCCGGCAGGCCGCGTTCAGCACAAGGACCAGCCCCAGGATCAGCCCCCGCATCATGGCGCTGACACCGGATTTTCAGTAAAGACGCAGCTTGCCGGTTGCGGTTCGATCTCTTTCGCGACGGGGTCAAAGCGGATGCCGACCTCATGCGTGCTGCCATCGG
The DNA here is from genome assembly GCF_900609055.1 of Pseudogemmobacter humi. Classification (GTDB taxonomy): domain Bacteria; phylum Pseudomonadota; class Alphaproteobacteria; order Rhodobacterales; family Rhodobacteraceae; genus Pseudogemmobacter; species Pseudogemmobacter humi. The sequence continues at coordinate 68,462 of NZ_UXAW01000051.1, forward strand.
GCAGCGAATGGCGCAAGGCGCTGATATCCGTGACCTGCCCCGACAGCACCGTGCCATCGGCCATCAGTGTCGCCGTGACCCTGCGCTCTGCGAACAGCGGCAGATCACGGGCATGGACCGGGATGCGGGCGAGAAACCGTCCGGGGGCCGCGATGCTGGCCAGGTGGTCGCCGCGCCGGATGCCGGCCAATCCGCCAGCGGCCAGCTGCGGCGCGATATCGGTGATCACGCCCTCTGCCTCGGCGCGCAGGACCAGCTGGTCGCGCGCTGTTTCCAGAGCCTCGCGCTCTGCGTCAAGCAGCGCCTGCTCTACCCGCAATTCGGCCAGCCGCTGCGCATGTTCGGCATGAAGCAGCGACAGCGCCAGGTCCGTGCGCGCGACGGTCTCGCGCAGTTCGGCATGCTGGTCGGCAGCCTGATCCAGCGTCAGGCGATCCACGCGCCCCTCGCGGTGGCGCGCGGCAAGCAGGTCTTCATTCTGTTCCGCGCGTTTCAGACGGCGCGACAGGGCGGCGGCCTCGGCCTGTAGCCGGGCCTCTGTCTCGCGCAGGCTGGCCTCTGCCAGCGCCGCGCGGCTGACGAGGCTGTCGGCGCGCAGATCGAGGATCGCGAGACGGGTCGTTTCCTCCTCCTCACGGTAGTGAAGCAGCGCGGTGCCATGGACAACCCGTTCGCGCGCGGCCAGCGTCATGCGGGCAAGACCATCGCGCTGCGCGATGACGGGGATCTCGCTCGCCCAGAGCAGGAAGCAGCTGCGATAGGCCTCGGGAGCCGGGGTGTCAGGTGGCCTCTTGGCGAGTGCGACAGCGCCAGGCGGCGCCGTCGTACCCGCGCCCGGGCGCAATGCCAGGGCGATCACCGCAGCCGTCAGGGCGAGGGCTGCGGCGGCGACATAAAGCAAAGGTCGCATCTGATGGCGCAGGATCAGGGATTGCAACCGATCTGTTGCACCATGCTGCGCGCGAGGCTCGCGGCGCTGGAATGGTTTTGATACAATTGATCCAGAACGCTGGCCGAGGCCCCGGCCTGCGCATTCTGCACATAGACCTGATAGTAGGATTCCGACGCCTGGCAGCTGGTGCGGGTCTGGACGTTCGCGCAGTTGGACGGGCAGGTATAATACCGCGGGCGGACCGACACACTGCCACCCCCGTCGCCCCAGTCGGTGCCGGTCGAGGTGTCGCCGGTTTCGTAGCATCCGGCCAGCAGGATGGCCGTTCCCAGTATGGCGACAAGTTTCATAAAACGCATTGTAAAGGCTCCCTCAGGGCCGCCGGAGCGTCAGCGCAAGGCCTGGCCAGTCCGGCGGGGTGGTGACTGATCCCTGAGCGATAGGCGCTGCATGCGAACCGGAAATCCCCCAAACGGGTGACGAATCCTGTGGAACAGGCGGAAGGTCCTGGCTTTGCCTTCCTGTTCACCCGTTCAGGTGAGGCGCGACATGGCCGATGCTGTAAATCTGAGGCTGAACGCAATCATGGATATCAGGCTTGATGCGACCAGCCCCCGGCCAATCCCGTGGCAATGCGCACCAGATGCGCCTGCCCTTCGGCACCCGTCTTGGCAAAGACCGCCTTCAGCTGACTGCGCACGGTTTCCACCGAAAGCCCGGCGTCGCGCGCGATTGCGGCGGGGCGCCTGCCGTCAAGAATGGCCGCCGCCACCCGGGCTTCGGCAGGGGTCAGTTCGAACCGTCTGGCCAGAGCGACGATATCGCCGGGTCCGCGCGCGAAGATAACCGCGACCATACGGCCGCTGAAACATTCTGCGGCCTCGTGCTGGCCCAGGGGCAGGAGAGTGATCTCGATCCCTGCGCGGGTCATGGTGACAGGGCGCTCTGCTCCGGTGCCGCGCAGCATCTGCTGGAACGCCTCCTGCAGATCAGGGTCGGCAAAGCGCAGGCTGCGCCCCGGGCCAAGACCCGCAGGGCCGCCCCGGTCAAGGATATCGGCCGCCCCCGGGCTGGCATGCACCACCTTGCCGATGAAGTCGGTAAAGGCCACCGCCATGCCCGCGCGTTCGCCCAGATGGACCGAAAGGTCCTGACCAAGGCTGCCGAGCCGGTGTCGCCGATAGAAATCGGATGCGCGGCGCAGATGGGGGGCGATCGCAGTCAGCAAATCGGCCCGGGCCAGATTGCGCGTCTCATCGGTGTCGCCCACCAGCGTGGAAAGCAGCAGGAACCGGCCGTCCTGCCGTTCGATGGTGACACCGACGCCGGTCTCAATTTCATAGCGGTGCAGAAAATCGTTATAATATTCCGTCCGGGTGAAGCGGTCGCGCGCCACCAGCTGATCTCCGAGTATGGCGGTTCCGATCGGAGTTGCGCCGACCTGCCACATCCAGGGGTTCAATCCTCCGAAATGAGAGAAATAGTCGCGCTGCGCGGCGTCCGGGATGCCGGTCTGGAGGGTGATCGCGCCCCGGCCGCTGGGGGCGTCGTGAAAGAACAGGGTGGCGCATTCCACATCGGCATGCCGTGCGAAATCATCAATGAAACCCTGCCATCCGGTTTCGCCCAGTAGGGCCGCATACAGGCCCTGAATCAGGGTTTCTGGGGCGTTCATGACCAGCGCCATCCCGTTGCTGCATCTGTTGATTCCATATCCTTCCACACAAGACGCTGAAAAGGAAAGCTTATGCGCCTCTCATTTATCCTGTCCCCGCTCATGGTCCTGGTTTGCACCGCCTGCGTCGATCCCGGCGGCGACGGTGTGCTGACCCATAGCGAGCACAGCCTCACAGCGGCTGACCGGGCCCGGATCGAGGCGGGTATGGCCGGATATCTGAAAACGCCGGTTCAGCTGAGCGGGCTGCGCAGCAGCTATGGTCTTGGCGATGGCAATGTGCAGGTTTGCGGCTATGTCACCACCGTGACGGGCGGACGGACGCCGCCGCCCGCTCTTTTTGCCGGCACATTGCTGTCGTCGGGGCCGTTCGTGCCCTACCGCGTACCGGGCGCGGGCCAGGATCCGCAGCGCATTGCGGCGGTGCAGGCCTTCTGCCGCAGTCAGCAGATCGAAATCTGAGCGGCCGGACCATGCGCAACTATGGCCGCCGCCGGGCTCGGTGCGTTCGGGAAAAATGGGCCACGAAACATGCCCGCTTTGCGCCTGGCTGGCGGCGGGCGGGGCAGGAGGTTGTCCCGTTTGTTGCGGGAGCGGAAAACGGTGCCATTCGCGCGGCGGCGGCCACCTCAATGGAAATCCCGGCTGGGGAACAGGCGTTTCGCCTGCTCTCGCGGATGGTGCGCGCGGGCGGCATACCGCGCGGGGCGCGGAGCATCGTCGGCTTCCGGCCGGGTGATGCCGACCGCGCTTTCCAGCGGATGGCCAAGATCGGCAAGGCGGTGTGAGAGATCCTCGATCCTGTCGGCGATCAGATGGGTGACGATGCCCTCGCGCTCCAGCCGCCCCGTCACGCGCAAGAGCCGCCCGCCCATCACGATCCGCCGGAACCGCGCGTAGGTCTTCGGCCAGACGACGACGTTGGATACGCCGGTTTCGTCCTCCAGCGTCAGGAAGATCACGCCCGATGCGGTGCCGGGGCGCTGGCGGGTGATGACCAGGCCGCAGACCGAGATGCGGCGCAACGGTGTCTGGCACAGTTCCGCATGCGGGGTCAGACCGGGGATCGAGGGGCGCAACAGTTCCATCGGATGCGCGCGCAACGTCAGGCGCATGGCGATGTAATCCTCGACCACCTCCTCGCCCGGACGCATGGCGGGCAGGGGCACGGCGGGCTCGCGCACGCCCTCGCCGTCGGTCGGGTTCGAGAACAGCGGCAGCGGCGCGGGCGCGCGGATCGCCCGCACCGCCCAAAGCGCGTCGCGCCGGGTCAGCCCCATGCCGGCAAAGGCATCGGCCTCGGCCAGACGCTCCAGAACCGGAGGCATGACGCCCGCGCGCAGCCAGAGGCTTTCGGGATCGTGATAGCCGTTGCCGCGCGCCCGGGCGATCAATCCGGCATCCGCCTCGCGGAAGCCCCTGATCTGGCGAAATCCCAGCCGCAAAGCGAGGGCCCCGTCCGCGCGCCGTTCCAGCCGGTTGTCCCAGGTGCTGTGGTTCACGCAGACGGGGCGGATTTCCACCCCATGCTCTCGGGCGTCGCGCACGATCTGGGCGGGGGCGTAGAAGCCCATCGGCTGCGAATTCAGCAGCGCACAGGCAAAGATCGCCGGATGGCGGCATTTCAGCCAGGACGAGACCCAGGTCAGCATGGCGAAGGCCGCCGCATGGCTTTCGGGAAAGCCGTAATCGGCGAAACCCTCGATCTGGCTGAAGCAGCGCTCGGCGATCTCCAGGCTATAGCCGTTGTCCAGCATGCCGGTGATGAATTTCCGCTTATGCTGGCCGATGGTGCCCATCCGCCGGAACGAGGCCAGCGAGCGACGCAACTGGTCGGCCTCCTCGGCGGTATAGCCCGCCCCAATCATGGCGATCTGCAAAGCCTGTTCCTGAAACAGCGGCACACCCAGCGTCTTGTGTGTCACGGCGGCCAGCGCGGGGCCGAAGGGTTCCGGCTTTTCCAGCCCCTGCCGCCGCTTGATATAGGGCTTGACCATGCCGCCCTGGATCGGGCCGGGGCGCACGATGGCGACCTCGATCACCAGATCGTAGAATTCGCGCGGCCGCATCCGGGGCAGGAAATTCATCTGCGCCCTGCTTTCGACCTGGAACACGCCCACCGCATCGGCGCGGCAGAGCATGTCATAGGTCGCCTCGTCCCCCTGCGGGACGGAGGCGATTGTGTGGCGGATATTCTCGTGCTCCTCAAGCAGGGCAAAGGCCTTGCGGATGCAGGTCAGCATGCCCAGGCTCAGGACATCGACCTTCAGGATGTTCAGCGCGTCGATATCGTCCTTGTCCCATTCGATGCAGGTGCGCCCCTCCATCGCGGCGTTCTCGATAGGGCACAGCGCGTCCAGCCTGCCTTTGGTGATGACGAAACCGCCGACATGCTGGGACAAATGCCGCGGAAAGGCGATGATCTCGCCGATCAGGGCAATGGTCTGCGCGAGGCGGCGATCCTCGGGGTTCAGGCCCAGTTCGCGGATCCGCGCGGGGTCCGCGCCGCCGTTCGACAGACCCCAGATCTGCCCCGACAGGCTTGCGGTCACATCCGCGCTCAGGCCCATGACCCTGCCCACCTCGCGGATCGCGGCGCGCGAGCGGAAATGGATCACGGTGGCGCAGAGCCCGGCACGGTGGCGACCGTATTTCTCATAGATCCACTGGATCACCTCCTCGCGCCGCTCATGCTCGAAATCCACGTCGATATCGGGCGGCTCGCCGCGGTGGCGCGAGAGGAACCGCTCGAACACCATGCCGATCATATCGGGCGAGACATCGGTGATGCCGAGCGACCAGCAGATGATGGAATTCGCCGCCGATCCCCGTCCCTGACACAGGATGCCGCGCTTGCGGGCCTCGGATACGATGTCATGAACGGTCAGGAAATAAGCGGCATAGCCGAGCTCGCCGACAACGGTCAGCTCTTTCGCCAGCAGGGCGTGATAGCGTTCGGGGATGCCGTCCGGGCAGCGCCGCGCCAGCCCTTCGCGCGTCAGCCGCTCCAGCCGGCCCTGGGGCAATTCGCCATCCGCGATTTCGTCGGGATATTCATAGCTGAGTTCGGACAGATCGAAGCCGCAGCGCGCCGCGATTTCCAGCGTCCGGCGGACAGCGCCCGGATGGCGATGATAAAGCCGTTCCATGGCCGGGGCGTCCTTCAGCCGCCGCTCGGCATTCAACAGGGCGCGGGTGCCGATCTGGTCGATGGTGATATGCTCGCGCATGCAGGTCAGCACATCGGCCAGCGGCCGGCGGGCGGCGCGGTGCATCAGCACATCGCCCACCGCCACCATCGGGCTCGACGCCCGCAGCGCAAGATCGGCGCAGGTGTCGAACCACGCCTGATCCGACCCGTCATAGCGCGGCGCAGCCCCCAGGAAGACATGGCCGGGATAGCGGCGCGCCATGTTGCGGACCGGATCGAGCGCCTGCCCCGGGTCCGGCGGCGGCAGCGCGATCAGGATCATGCCCCGGCACCCCCCCTCTGAATCGGGGGCGGCCAGATCGGCGGCTGTCAGATGGCATTCCGCCTTTCCCGCCCGACCCTTCCCCAGTGTCAGCAGGCGCGAGAGCCGGTGATATGCCGGACGGTCCGTGGGCAGCGCCAGCCATTCGACCGGGCAGTCGCGCAGCACCAGCCGCGCGCCCACGATCAGCTTCGGCAGCCGCAGCGTTTCGGGCCGCGCGAGGTCGCGGGGCTGTCCGGTCTCCTGCCGCGAGGATGTATCCATCCGGGTCGTCGAGCGGATGCGCAGGCTTTCCTCGGCCTCTTTCCTGAGGGTTTTCAACGCGGACCAGGCCCGGACCACCCCGGCCAGAGAGTTGCGGTCGGTGATCGCGATCGCCTCCAGCCCCAGTTCGGTGGCGCGCAGAACCAGTTCCTCGGGATGCGAGGCCCCGGTCAGAAAGGTGAAATTCGTGGTGATGCAAAGTTCGGCATACCGCGCCTGCGGAAGATCCTCCGCCGCCGGGGAGAGGGTGGGAGCGCTCATGCGAACTCTCCCTGCACGAACCAGCCGGGATTCTGCGGCGTGTGGAACAGCCAGAGCCGCCGCCCCTGATGGGTCTCGACCCGCCAGTAATCGCGCAGACCCGAACGCCAGTTGTCATCCTCCACCCACCATTCCGGTGCGATGCGTTCCGGCCCGGTGGCGCGGGCGGTGGTCAGGCGCATCCGCCGCCAGCGGAACCGGGCGGGCGGGGCCGCGCCATGGCCGGAGATGGGTTCGGGCGGAAACAGCCGCAGGGGGCGCGGACGCGGGGCATGCCAGCCGTCGCAGGCCTTCGTTCCGGCGGCGGGCACCATGACGAAACTGCGCTCGGGGATATGGCTGTCGGCGGGCAGGAAACGCAGGATATTGTCCAGCCCGATCCGGGTGCCGATCCGGGTGATCAGATCGTCCAGCCGGTCGGGGGCCTCCGACACCGGGCCGGCCTGCCGGATGGGCAGGGGTTCGACCCGCGTGGCCTCCAGCCGCAACTGGTCGATGCCGAAACCCGCATCGGCCCCTTCCACCCCGCGGGCGAAAAGCGGCAGGATGCGCGCGGGATCGCGCATCGCCGTGGCCAGCCGCAGATCGACCGACAGGCTTTGCCGGTCGACCCGGCGCAGACTCAGACGCAGCGCCCGCGCCCCGCTTTCCTGCGCCCTGAGCCTGCCGCAAAGCGCTTCGAGCAGCCGCGCCGTTCCCGCCATGACATCGGCGGTCAGCCCGATCGGTTCGGGCAGGGTCAGGCGGGCCGCGTAATGGGGCGGATCGGCAAGCGGGGTGATCGACTCGCATTGCGCGCCGGTCGCCTGATCGAGCCGTCGCAGCAGCTCCGGCCCGAAGCGCCGCGCGAGGGGGCCACGGGATGCGCCCGCCAGGGCGCCGATGGTGCGCAGACCCAGCCGTTGCAGGGCGATGCTCGTGTCCTCATCCAGCCGCAGGCCCGCGACAGGCAGCGCCGCCAGCGCGGCAAGGCTTTCGCCCGGCGCCGCGATTCCCCCGCCATGACGGGCCAGCGCCCAGGCCGCGCCGCGCGTATCGGCCAGCCCGATCCGCACCCCGAAACCCGCCCGTTCCAGGCGCGCCTGCATATCGGCGAGCATGGCCGGCTCATCGCCCCAGAGATGCGCCGCGCCGGTGATGTCGAGGGTCAGCCCGTCCTTTCCCTCCGTTCCCACCCAGGGGCAGTAGCGGGTCGCCCAACGGCGCAGGATGCCCAGCATGCGGGCCTCCTGCGCCGGATCGGCCGGGGCGCTTTGCAGCGCCGGGCAAAAGGCCCGGGCTTCCGAAAGGGGCATGCCGCGATGCAGTCCTCCGGCCTCTGCCGCAGGGTTCAGGCAATGGATCTGCCCGGCATTGTTGAGCCGCAGGGTAAGGGCGAACGGCCCCTCAACCGGGCGCAGCCGCAGAACCCGGTCGCTGGGCAACCGGGGAAACCACATCGAGACGATGCGCCGCCGCGTCCCAACGAACATGCCAGACTCCAGTTGTTCCTGATTTGTTCTTTATAATTTCCCATCGCATCAGAGTCGAGTCGGGCCGCCCCTCCGGGTCGAGGACCGGGGCGCAATGCCAGCGCGTCTCGCTGGCCGGGCTGCCCCCGCCATCCGGGATCAGGCACAGGCCCGTCGCCTGCCCGGCCTTCGCCGCCAGTTGCAGCCGCCGCCCCTCGCGCAGATCAAGCGGATGGCTGATCTCGATCACCACCAGCGTGACCGCACCATCCCTGAGCGCCTCTTCGGCAATGGCGAGCATGTCGGTCTGATCCTTCGCCCGCGCGATCAGAATGCGCGCGGGATCGCAGATCTCCGAAAGGCCCACAGGGTCAAGCGCCCCCGCCTGCCAGGCCCCACGCAGCCAGAGCAGATCCCCCCCGCTCTGCGCGCAGGCGACCGCGGCAAAACCGGCCGCACCCGGTCCGCAGACCTCATGAACGCGGGCGGAACGCAAGGAAGGAAGGCTGTTCGATGTCGCGGTCATGGGTTGAAGTCATACCATATGCGCAAAAGAGCGACAGGAGCTCTTTCAGAAAGGTTCCGCGGAATGCCGGGCCGCAAACCATGTCGCAAGCCGAACGGCTGCTTCGGGAAATACCGTATCGCACTATCGGGCGATGCCGGGCGGCGGCTTGCCCGCGCGGCATAAGGCCGGGCAACAAGCTGTAGAAAAGAGTTGACAACCAGCCGTATATACTGATTTTTGATACAAAGCCCGAAAATCAGGACAAATCAGATGACAGATACGCTGCCCCGGGTAACCTATTCCAACATCGGAGCCGATTTTTCCCCGCTGCACGCCTTCCTCGACCGTGAGATCCCCGCGTTCCAGGCCGGGATGTCGGGCAAGACCTGGGCCACGCCTTTCGCCACCGGCCCGGTTGCCGCGGTGGCCAGCCCCATCGACCCGGCGCTGGATCTCGGCCGCTTCCCGGTATCGACCGAAGCCGACGTGAAGGCCGCCATCGCCTCGGCGCGCAAGGGCGCGGCGGTCTGGAACAAGGCCAGCCTCGATGAGCGTCTCGCCTTTGCCGCGCGCTGGCGGGCGGCGCTGGACGAAGCGAAATACCGGCTGGGCATCGCCGCGCTGTTCGAGGTGGGCAAGTCGCGGATCGAGGCCATCGGCGAGGCCGACGAGGCGGTCGACATGCTCGACTACTACCCCGGCGAGCTGAAGGCGAACGCCGGCTACCGCCGCGAGATGATCGAGATGGTGCCGGGCGAGACCGCCGTCTCGGTCCAGCGGCCCTATGGCGTCTTCGCCGTGGTCGCGCCCTTCAACTTTCCGGTGGCGCTGTCGGTGGGGATGCTCTGCGGCGCGCTGCTGACCGGCAATGCGGTGGTCTACAAGCCCTCGCCGGAATGCCAGCTGACCGGGCTCTTGCTGGCGGAAACGCTGCGCAAGGCCGGCCTGCCCGAGGGCGTGTTCAACATCGTCCTCGGCGGTGCCGCGGTCGGCGAGGCGCTGACCACCGACCCCGGCATCGACGGGGTGGTCTTCACCGGCTCGCACAAGACCGGCATGTCGATCTTCCGCCACATGGCCACGCGGCCCTGGATGCGCCCGGTCATCGCCGAGATGGGCGGCAAGAACCCGGCCTATGTCACGAAACACGCCGATATCGAACGCGCCGCCGCGGGTGTCGCGCGCTCGGCTTACGGGCTTCAGGGCCAGAAATGCTCGGCCTGTTCGGTGGTCTATGTCGACAATGCCGTGAAGGAGCGGTTCGTCGAGGCGTTCCGGGCCTTCGTGGCGAAGTTGCAGGTGGGCGATCCGCGCGATGGCGCCACCTTCATGGGCCCGCTCTACAACGATGCCGCCGCCGCGCGCTTCATCGCCGCCATGGCCGAGGCCCGGGCCGGGGGCAGGGTCCTGCTGGGCGGCGAGCGGATCGCGGATCTGCCCGGCAACTACTTCGCCCCGGCCCTGGTCGAGATGGACGGGCCGTCGCGGCTGACCCGGGAAGAGCTGTTCATGCCCTTCCTCGTCCTGCGCGGGGTGGACGGGCTGGAGGCCGCGCTGGCCGAGGGCAACGATGTCTCCTACGGCCTCTCGGCGGGGATCTTCTCGCAGGACCAAGGCGAGATCAGCCATTTCCTGGCCCATGCCGAGGCCGGGGTGCTTTACGCCAACCGCGCCTCGGGCGCGACCACCGGCGCCTGGCCGGGCGGCCAGCCGTTCTGCGGCTGGAAGGGCACAGGCGTCGGCGGCAAGGGCGGGCTGGGCACCTGGTATCTGCCGCAGTTCATGCACGAGCAGAGCCACACGATCATGACCGTCTGAGCGAATCCGGCGCGCCCCGGGCCTTGCCGGGGGCGCGCACCTTTCCCGACCTCTCTCCCTGCGGATCATCATGCCGACCTATCCAGACAGCTTTCCCGCCTCCCGCCGCCTTTTCGAGCGCGCCCGCAAGGTGATGCCGGGCGGAAACACCCGGACCACGGTTTTCCTCGACCCCTTCCCGATCTATGCCGTCCGGGGCGAGGGATGCCGGGTCTGGGACGCCGACGGGCAGGTGTTCTACGACTGCATCAACAACTTCACCTCGATGATCCACGGCTACGGCCAGCCCGAACAGGTGGCCGAGGTCGCGGCGCAGCTGCCGCTTGGCACCGCCTTCGGCGCGCCCACCGAATCCGAGATCGAACTGGCGGAACTGCTGACCGGCCGCCTGCCGGCGATGGACCAGATCCGCTTCGCCAATTCCGGCACCGAAGGCGTGATGATGGCGATCAAGGCCGCGCGCGCCTTCACCGGGCGGCCGAAGATCGTCAAGATCGAGGGCGCCTATCACGGCTCCTACGATTTCGCCGAGGTCAGCCTCGACAGCGCGCCGGGGAACTGGGGCGACATGCCCGTCTCGACCGCCTATGCGAGGGGCACGCCCGCGGGGGTTCTGGCCGATGTGATCGTGGTGCCCTTCAACGATACCGAGGCCTTGCGCGCCGTCTTCTCCCGCGAGGGCGACACCATCGCCGGCGTGCTGATCGACCCGATGCCGAACCGCGCCGGGCTGATCCCCGCGCGCCGGGACTATCTGGAGGAAATGACGCGGATTGCGCATGACGCCGGGGCGCTGGTGATCTTCGACGAGGTGATCTCGTTCCGGCTGAGCCATGCCGGGGCGCAGGGCCTGTGGGGCATCCGGCCGGATCTCACCGCGCTGGGCAAGATCATCGGCGGCGGTTTCCCGGTGGGCGCGGTCGCGGGCCGGGCCGAGGTGATGGCGGTGTTCGATCCCACCTCCGGCAAGCCGGCGCTGCCCCATGGCGGCACCTTCACCGCCAACCCGGTGACGATGCGGGCGGGGCTGGCGGCGATGCGCGCGCTGACGCCCGCGGCCTTCGCCCATCTCGACGAACTGGGCGATATGCTGCGCGACGGCATCAACGCGGCGCTGGCGCGGCTGGCGCTGCCTGGGCGCTGCGTCGGGCTCGGCTCGCTGTTCAGGGTGCATTTCACCGCGCAGCCGATCACCGACTACCGCTCGGTCTGGCCCGGCCCGGTCGAGAAGCGCCGCCTCGGCGCTTTCCACCGCGGGCTCTTGGACCGTGGCGTGCTTTCGGCCAGCTACGGGCTTTTCGCCCTTTCGACGCCGATGACCCGGGGCGATGCCGCCGAAATCCTTTCGGCCATCGAGGACACGCTGGGCGAGATCGCCCGCCAGGGCTGAAACGGCCCGAGGCCAACAGGACGGAAAAGAAGATGACAGCGAAACTTCATGCCGCGGTGATCGGCGGCGGCGCAGCCGGCATGGCCACGGCGCTGGAACTGGCGCGCCAAGGCGCGCGGGTGACGGTGATCGAGGCGGATGCGCTCGGCTCGGGCTCGTCGGGGCGTTCGGTCGGGGTGGTGGGCACCCAGATGACCGATCCGTTCCAGCTGCTGATGCGGCGCTACGGCCAGGCCCGGTTCCGCGAATGGGAAGGGCAGGGCTTCCGCTTCAACCATATCGGCTATCTGCGGCTGGCGCGCAGCGCGGCGCAGATGCGCGCGCTGGAACGCTCGCAGCAGATGCAGGAAGAGGCGGGATTCCGCGCCCGCGTCCTGACCCCGGACGAGATGGTACGGCTGATCCCGCATCTGTCGGCCGAGGGGCTGGCCGGCGGGATCTTCGGGCCGGACGACGGCTTTCTCGACCCCTACGAGCTTTGCACCTTCCTCGGCGCGCGCCTGCGCGAACTGGGCGGCGAGATCCGCCAGTTCTGCAAGGTGACGGGTCTCGCGCGCCGCAGCGGCGGCTACCGGCTGGAGACGGCAAAAGGCGCGGTGGACTGCGATGTCGTGGTCAATGCCGCCGGAGCCTGGGCGCCGAAGGTGGCGGCGATGTTCGGCCAGCAGCTTCACATCTTCCCCGAGCGCCACGAGGCGATGGCGATCCTGCTCGACCAGCCGCTCGATTACACGATGCCGATGGTGATGGATCTGATCGACGGCGAGGGCACCGGGCTGAACTTTCGCCACGAAAAGCCGGATGAGCTGATCTCCGAGATCCACAAGGTCTCGACCGGCGCCCCTTCGGACCCCGACGACTACAACGACCAGTGCATGGACGAATCGCGCGAATATCTGGCGGAGCTGCTGCTGGAGCGGCTGCCCGATCTGCCGGGCGCGCGGCTCGGCCGGGGCTGGGCGGGGCTTTACCCGATCACCGCCGACCGCCGGCCCTTCGCCGGGCCGGTGGACCCGGCCGAGCCGGGGCTGATCACCGCGGGCGGCGGCGGCGGCTACGGCATCCAGCTTGCCCCGGTGATCGGCATCGCCGCCGCCGACTGGGCGCTGCACGGCGCCGTCGTCTCGGCCCCGGGGCTGGAGGCGCTGCGGCCCTCGCCCGACCGGAACCGTCCCGTTGGCCAGGAGGAGCGTCCCTGATGACCGAAGCGCAAAGTCCGGCTGCACCGCCCGTCGTCTCACTGGAGAAGATCAACATCCGCTACGGCAACCATCACGCGATCCGCGATGTCTCGCTCGACATCGCGCGCGGCGAGGTGGTCGCCATGGTCGGGCCCAGCGGGGCGGGCAAAAGCACGCTGCTGCGGGCGATCAACATGCTGGAGACCCCGGTTTCCGGCACGCTCCGCGTTGGCGATTTCACCTTTTCACTTGATCACAGGCTGGGCCAGAAGGATCTGCTGGCGCTGCGGCGCTCGACCGGGATGGTGTTCCAGCAGTTCAACCTGTTCCCGCATATGACGGTGGGCAAGAACATCTCGCTGCCGCAGATGCGGGTGCTGGGCCGGTCGCGCGCCGAGGCCGACAAGGTGACCGCGCGCCTGCTGGAGCGGGTGCATCTGGCCGACAAGGCGGCGGCCTATCCGGCGCGGCTGTCGGGCGGCCAGCAGCAGCGCATCGCCATCGCCCGCGCGCTGGCGCTGGACCCCAAGGTCATGCTGTTCGACGAGCCGACCTCGGCGCTGGATCCGGAACTGGGGCTTGAGGTGCTGGCGGTGATGCGCGAGCTGGCCGCCGACGGCATGACCATGATCGTCGTCACCCATGAGATCGCCTTCGCCGCCGAGGTGGCCGACCGGGTGATCGTGATGGCCGATGGCGAGATCATCGAACAGGGGCCACCCGACCAGGTGATCCGCAACCCGAAGCTGCCGCGGACGCAGAAATTCTTCCGCGCCATTCTGGACCGCCACTGATGACCGAGACCTTCCTTGCCCTGTTGAAAGGGGTGCCGGTGGCGCTGGCAGTGACGGGGCTGTCGTTCCTGATCGGCGCCGTCCTCGGCATCCCGCTGGTGCTGATGCGGCGCGCCCGGTCGGTGCTGCCGCGGCTGGCCGCCCGGATCTACATCGACGTGATGCGGGGCATCCCGCCGGTGGTCTGGCTGTTCATCATCTTCTTCGGCCTCGGCAGCGGCATCGTCACGCTCAGCCCGTTCCAGGCGGCGGTGCTGGGCATGGGGCTGATCTCGGCGGCCTATCTGGCCGAGATCTACCGCGGCGGCTTTCTGACGCTGCCGGCGGGGCAGAATGCGGCGGCGGTGGCGCTTGGGCTGACCCGGCTGGATACCCTGCGCTATGTGCTGGCGCCCCAGGTGCTGCGGGTCTCGGTCCCGCCGATGGCGACCTTTCTCGTCAGCCTGCTGAAGGACACCACCGTCGCCTCGACCATCGGCGTGCGCGACGTGATGATGCTGGTGACGCAGCAGGCCCAGGCGGCGGGCGGCGGTTTCGCCCCGTTCATCGCGGCGGCGGTGCTTTACATCCTGCTGTCGATCCCGGTGGCGGCCCTCGCCCGCGCGATGGACGCCCGGATGCGCAGGAGGATCACGGCATGAGCGGGCTTCTGGCGAACTGGGCCGACTGGCTGCCGCAACTGTGGAAGGGGCTGCTGGTCAGCCTGCAACTGACCGGGGCGGCGCTGGCGGCGGGGCTGCCGCTCGGGCTGGCGCTGGCGCTGCTGAGCGCGGCGCGGGCGCCCTGGCTGAAATGGCCCGCGATCGCGCTGGTCGAGGTGGGGCGCGGCGCGCCGGCCCTGGTGGTGTTGCAGATGGTCTATTACGGCCTGCCCTCGGCGGGGATCAGCGTCAGCGCCTTCGTCTCGGGCGCGACGGCGCTGGCGCTGACCACCGGCGCCTATACCAGCGAGATCCTGCGCGCCGGCATCAATGCCGTGCCGAAGGGCGAGGTCGAGGCCGGCCATGCACTGGGCATGACCCCGGGCGACGTGCTGCGCTTCGTGGTGATCCCCCAGGGCGTGATCTTCGCGGTTCCGGCGCTGATGGGCTTCGCGATCCTGATCTTCCAGGCCACGGCGCTGACCTTCACCATCGCGATCCCCGAACTGCTGGCCCGGGCCTACCGGATCGGGGCGGCGACCTATCTCTATTTCGACGTGCTGGTCCTTGCCGGCCTCGTCTACCTGGCCATCACCATTCCGTTCGGCTGGCTCGTCAACCGTGCCGCGCGGCGCCTCGGCAGCCATCTTGGCTGAAACCCATCCAACAGGAGGAAGAAAGACCATGAACACCGCAAGACTTTCGCTCGCCGCCGCCGCGCTGACCCTGTCGGGGGCGGGGCTCGCCATGGCGCAGGATTGCAGCCCGAAGCACAGCTTCACCACCCTGACCGAAGGCACGCTGACCGTCGCCCTGACCAACACTCCGCCCTATTCGGCCGAGAAGGACGGCACCGTCAGCGGCATCGACGGCGATCTGCTGGCGAAATTCGCCGCGGAGAACTGCCTGAAGATCACCTACGAGATCTTCACCTACCCGGCCGCGGTCTCGGCGGTGCAGTCCGGCCGCGCCGATGTCGCGCTTGGCGGGTTCTACCGCACTGCGGCGCGTGACCAGGTGATCACGCTCTCGACCCCGGTCTACCTGGACCAGCTGGCCGTCGCGTCGAAGGAAGGGCTTTCGACCGTCGACCAGCTGATCGGCAGGAAGGTCGGCACCGTCGAGGGCTATGACTGGGTGATCGAGATGGAGAATACGATCGAGGGCTCGACCACCTATCCCTCTTCGCTGAACCTGGCGCAGGACGTGCAGGCCGGGCGGCTGGATGCCGGGCTGGAAGGCTTCGGCGCGGCTGTGCTGCTTCATGCCGGCACCGATGTGAAGGTGGTTCTGCTGGAAGCCGATCCGCGCGTCACCGCCACCACGCTGGCCTCGCAGACCGCGTTCCTGCTGCCGAAGGACAACGCGGACTTCGTGACCGCGGTCAACGCTTCGCTGGAAGACTACCGCGCCGCCGGGGTGATCGGCGAGGTGCTGGCGGCCTACGGCCTCGACCCGTCGGCGGCCGAGGTGGGCGAAAGCCGCGTGATCGAGTGATCTCTGCCCGCCCTGGCTGACAGCAAGGGCAGAAGCGGCGCCGGAAGTTTCGGCGCCGCTTCACCGAGGGCGGCGGACAGGCCGCGTAACCCCGGCCAGCTATAAGGTTGCGCCGCCGCACGGCCTCGGAGTAGATGTGACGGGATTTACCTGAAAATGGCTGGCACTGGCTCGATGGCCGCATCGGAAAACCGCGACACACCGCTCGAACGGTATATGACGACCCTGGAGCTTCTGGCCCCGCATACCGACGGGCTCACCTCGTCCGAGCTGGAACGCGCGCTCGATCTGCCGAAGGCCAGCGTCAACCGGATCGTCCATGTCCTGCTGGACAGCGGGCTGATCGCGCCCAGCCCCGGCCGCGCGCGCGCCTTTCAGCTGGGTCCGCGCATCCTGCATCTGCTGCACGGCACCAGCGACACCGCCTGGCTGGAGCGCATCAGCGGGCGGTCGTTGCAGCAGCTTGCGGCGGCGACCGGGCAGTCGGCCTTCCTCGCCCGGCTTTACGAGGCCGAGATCCGTTCGGTGAACTGTGTCGCGCCCGATACCACGGTGCGGCTGCATATCGTTCCCGGCACGCTGATGCCGCCGCATGCCTCGGCCTCGGCCAAGGCGATCCTCAGCTATCTGCCGCCCGATCGGCGCGACCGCATCCTTGACGCGCAGGAACTGGAAGCCTTCACCCCGCGCACGCTGATTGACCGGACAAAGCTGCTTCAGGATATCGCCCAGGTTCCGGGGCGCGGCTATTCCATCGAATGCGGCGAACACGTCTACGGCCTGGCCTCGGTGGCGCGGCCGATCTTCGGTCCGTCGGGCGAGGTGCGCTATGTGGTCGGCCTGACCGGCCCCGAGAACAGCATCCTCGGCCCGAACAAGGACCACAACCTGGCCGCGCTGGCCGAGGCGAGCGAAAAGCTGGCGCGGACGCTTACCCTGCCGATGACCTGATCCGCGCGCACCGCACCTCCGGTCGGTGGCATTCTTTGCGCGGGCTTGTTCCCCGGGCCTGTATCCGGCGCGGAGAGATCTGCGCGATTGCGCGACAATTGCATCTGGCCCGTCATTCGGCCTGCCGGGTCATGATCCGGGTGAACACGCCCGTCAGGCTCCGGCGGTTGCAGAGGGTCCCCGGGCGGGCCCTTCGCGAAGGGCATCGCAAATCAATGGGTCCTGGGCGCTAACGCAGCATGGCCCGCAGGTCGGCCTGAACCTGGCGCAGCCTGGGCAGGAAGCGCGCCGGCAGTTCGGCTGCATCGCCGCGGGCCGCCGACAGCCCGATGTTCAGGGCCGCGATGACCTGGCCGCGCGCATTCGTCACCGGCACCGCGATCGAGCGCAGGCCGGTCTCGATCTCCTGATCGTTGACCGCGAAGGCCTGCGCCCGCACCCGGGCAAGCTCTGCCATCACCGCTCCGGGGTCGGTCAGGGTCAGGCCGGTCCGGGCGGGCAGCGGGCCGGGGCCCAGCAGGGCGCGGGCCTCGGCCTCGGGCAGGGCGGCGAGCAGCACCCTTCCCATGCTGGTGCAATATGCGGGCAGCCGCGAGCCCGGCATCAGCGCGATGGACATCACTTTCTTCTGCGCAGCACGCGCGACATAGACGATTTCGGCCCCGTCAAGGATCGACACCGACGAGCTTTCGCCGATCTTTTCCGACAGGTCGTCCAGCATCGGCTGCACGATCTGCGGCAGGGGCATGGTGGCAAGGCAGGCGGTGCCCAGCCGAAGGACCCGCGGCGTAAGGGTGAAAAACTTGCCGTCCCAATCGGCATAACCGTGGTGCGCCAGGGTCAGCAGACAGCGCCGGGCGGTGGCGCGGTCCAGTCCGCTGGCGGTAGCGACCTCTGTGATCGACTGGCGCGGTTTCTCGGCGGTAAAGGTTTCGATGACGGCCAGTCCCTTGGCCAGCCCGCCCATGATGTCGCGCTCGCTGATCATCACCGCCCTCTGTGCGATATGTAAACAAAAAATACATATCGCACAATCCGGATGAGCGCAAACCCCATCGGCAGCTATTCCGGCCCGCGCGGGGAGACCCGCCCCGGAGGGACATTCACCGATGGACAAGAGGCTTTCCGACCTCGCCGCCGCCGTGGCGGGGACCCCGGCATCTTCGCGCAGGGCGTGGTCGAGGTGCGAAACCCGGCGCAGGAGGAAGACCTGAACCGCGCCAGAGCCGTCTGCCCGGAGGTTTCCGCATGAAACTGACCCCCAGGCAGATGGCATGGCGCGCCGCGCAGGACATTGCCGAAGGCGCCTGTGTCAACCTCGGGATCGGTTTTCCCGAGATGGTGGCGCGGTTCCAGCCGCCCGGACGTGAGGCGATCTTCCACACCGGGAACGGCATCCCCGGCTTCGGCGAGGCTCCCGCGCCGGGGGCGGAGGACCGGGGTCTGATCAACACCGGCAAGAAGGCGGTGACGATCAGGCCCGGCACCGCCTTTTTCCACCGCGCCGACAGTTTCGCCATGATGCGCGGCGGGCATCCGGATGTCGCGATCCCCGGCGCCTGCGAGGTGGCCGAGACCGGCGATCTGACGAACTGGTCCACCGGGCCGAAGGGCGTGCCCGCCGTGAGGGGCGCGATGGATCTGGTGCATGGCGCGAAGCGGTGATCACCGATCATTTAACGAAGGACGGCAAGCCCAGGCTGGTGAAGTGGTGCAGGGCATCGCCACGCTGCGCCAGCCTGGTGTGGCCGACGACGATCCGCGCGTGAACCGCAACGGCGGGGCCATCGCGCTCGGCCATCCGCTGGGTATGAGCGGCGCGCGCAGCACCGGCACCGCCGCGCTGGAACTGCGCGAAACCGGCGGGCGGCGGTCGTTGTCGACGATGTGCGTCGGCGTGGGGCAGGGCATCGCCATCGCACCGGAGCGGGGCTGAGTGTTCCAGGTCGCTCGTTCCCCGGGCATATTGTCGGGGAGGGGCCATTGCGCAAGCGGATGATGCGGCAGATTTTTGAAGCACGATTGCGTCCGGGTGACGCCGTTGCCGGACGCGCAGACTGTTTCGGACTGCTCGGTGGCCTGATCGGGGATTACAACGAAAACCCCGTATTCAGGGGGCAAAATGCGTTCGCCCCGCGTGTTCATCGCAGTTCATACCGCAACCGCCCGAGTATGCGGTGAAACGCGGGAAAGCCCCCCATTCGCGGAGAATTTTCCGCTAGGCATCTGGTCCTGCCGGGCCCGGTCATCCCATGGAGACGGTCGGGCCCGGCGAGGCCGGGTAAGCTATTCGAACTCCATCTCGGCGAAGACCACACCGGCGTTCCTGGTCGCCAGTTCCTCGAACGTGTCGAGATGCGACCATTGCGACTGGTCGACGTAATAGGCGCCGCCCAGATCGCCGCCCGCCTCGATATGCGCGCCGATCTTTTCGCGCAGGTCCAGCAGGTAGTCGCGGGTATAGCGCTGCACCTGCGCGAGGTTGGTCGGATGGCCGTGGCCTGGGATGACATAGGTCGGCGCCAGCGGGACCAGCGCAGTGTCCCAGGTTTCGATCCAGCAGGCGGTGCAGGTGCCCTCGAAGATCGGCGGCATCCGTTCGTGGAAGGCGATGTCGCCCGCGATCATCATCGACCATTCGGGGATCCAGACCTGGGTGTCGCCGGGGCTGTGGGCCGGGCCGAGATGCAGGACCTCGATGGTGAGGCCGCCCATTTCGACCTGCTTGCGGTCGGTGAAGGTCTCGGTCGGAGGAGCGATGACGGTGCCCTCGGCGCGGTCGCGGGCGTAGCTCCGCAGGTTCGTCAGATCCTGCGGCGCATGGTCGGCGAAATCGGCCGCGGCCTCCTCATGGGCGAGGATCGGCACGCCCTGCGCCGCCCAATAGCCGTTGCCCAGCATGGAATGGCCCTGGCCGTTCTCGTTGATCACCAGCCTGACCGGCTGATCGGTGACCGCGCGGATTTCGGCGTGCAGCGCCTCGGCCAGCTGCCATGAGGCGCCGGAATTGACCACCACCACGCCATCGCCGGTGACGACGAAGCTGAGGTTGTTGTTGTGGCCCGCGTTCTCATAGGTCGGCGGCGCGGTGGCGCCGATGGCCGAGAAGACATGCGGGATCACCTCGACCGGCTTCGCGTAAAGCACCGATTGCGGATACTGATCCGGGATATCCTCCGAAGCGAAAGCGGGTCCGGCCAGAAGGCACAGGGCAAGGCGGCGCATCAGATACTCCCGACGAAACGATAGGCGGAACCGGCCTTTTCGACGCGGCCGATGCCGCCTTCGGGCAGGTGATAGCCGATGAAGGGCATCCCGCTGGCGGCAAACTCTTCCATCAGCGCCACGCGGGTGGCGGCGGCGAGCGCCGGATCCTGATCCGAAGGCGAGGGCCAGTCCGGCTGCTCGAAAGCGATGTGGTGGTTGCCGATGGCGTCGCCCGCCACCATCACCGCGCCCCCGGGGCCGGCGATCCCGAACGCCATATGGCCGGGGGTATGGCCCGGGGTCAGCCGGGCGGTGATGCCGGGCAGCGCCGCCTCGCCATCCTCCAGCTTGCGGACGGCACCGGCGATCACCTCCAGCCGCCGCGCGGCGCCCACGGCGAAACTGGCGCGCTCTTCGCCGATGGTTTCCACCGTGGCCGGGTCCATCCAGTAGTCGAATTCCGCCCGCCCGATCATGTATTCGGCTTCGGTGAAGACCGGCTCGTCGAATTCGTCCAGAAGGCCCCAGAGGTGATCGGGGTGGCCGTGGGTGATCAGCACATGCGTCACCTCTTCGGGCGCAACGCCCAGCAGGTCCAGCGCCTCGGCCAGTTTCCCGGCGGAGGGCATGAAATCCGGCCCCGCGCCCACGTCGAACAGCACCGTATGGGTGCCGTCGCGCAAGAGCGTCAGGTTGCAGGGCGGGGTCAGGCCGTCCGCCGCCAGTCCGTGCCGGGCGACCAGCGCCGAAAGCTCTGCCTCGGGCAGACCGGCAAGGCCGAACTCCAGCGGCAGGACCAGATGCCCGTCGGACAGGCTGTCGATCCGCAGCGGGCCGAAGGTCAGGGTGCTGGCGGCCCAGACCCGCGGGGCGGGCAGGGTCAGGGCGCAGGCCCCGGCAAGGAAATGGCGGCGGCTCAGTTTCATCGCATCCGTCCCCTTCAGCCGAAGATGTCGGCGGTGATGCCGCTGTACCAGCCGAGGCTTTCCTCGTAGGTCGCCTTGCGCAAGGCCGCATCCTCGCCGGTGTCCGAGATGAAGCTGGCGACGCTGGCGATCTTTTCCGCCGTCGGCTCGTAGCTGGCACCGACCTTCACCCCGTCCTCGGGCGCGATCAGCGACCAGCAGGTGTTGGAGTATTTCGCCGGGAACACTTTCGATCCGGTCAGTTCGCCCCGGATCGCCATCGCCGCCACCTTGGCCTGGCTGTTGGCCGAGAAGGCGGATTTCGGCATGTCGCCCTGGGCCGAGGAATCGCCGAGGACGAAGATGTTCTCGTCCAGCTTCGCCTTCATGCTGCCGGGATCGACCGGCGCCCAGCCGGTCTCGTCCGTGACCCCGGCGATGGCGGCGATCTGCCCTGCCATCTGGCCCGGAATGACATTGCAGCAATCGACCTTCTGCGCCTCGCCCTCGATCACCACTTCCATCGTATCGGGGCGCACCTCGACGGCGCCGCCGCCGAATTCCGGCCCGATCCAGTCGATCATTCCGTCGTAATGCTTGCCCCAGCCTTCCTCGAACAGGGCCTGTTTGGAGTATTTGTCCTTGGGGTCGAGGATCAGGATCTTGGCGGTCGGGTTTGTCTGCTTCAGCAGATGCGCCACCATGCTGATCCGTTCGTAGGGGCCGGGCGGGCAGCGGTAGGGGTTGGGGGGCGCCACCATGGCGAAGGTGCCGCCTTCGGGCATCGCCTCGACCATGCTCTTCAAGAGCCGGGTCTGCGGCCCGGCCTTCCAGGCATGCGGCATCACTTCGGCATCGGCCAGCGACCAGCCGGGGACCGAGCCCTCTCTGAAGTCGATTCCGGGCGAGAGGATCAGCCGGTCGTAGTCCAGCACCTGCCCGCCGGCCAGCGTCACCGTCCGCGCCGCGGGGTCCACGGCGGTGGCGGTATCGGTGATCACCGTCACCCCGCCCGCCGTCACCTTGTCATAGCCATGTTGCAGGCTCTCGAAATCGCGGAAGCCGCCGATGTAGAGGTTCGAGAAGAAGCAGGTCGTATAGACCGGGTTGGCCTCGACCAGCGTCACATCAAGCGCGCCCGCGCCGTCCCTGGCCAGATAGCGCGCCGCCGTGGCGCCGCCCGCGCCGCCGCCGATCACCACCACCTTCGGTTTCGCCTGCCCCAGAACCATGGGCGCCGCGAGCAGGCCTCCGGCAACAAGGCCGGTTCCGATGAAATGCCGTCTGTTCAGGATCATGCGCGTTTCCTCCCCTGATTGGCCGGGCTCCCCGGCGGTCATTCGAGCGTGGCGAAATAAGCCGCCAGCGCCGCGATCTCGTCGTCTGACAGCCGCCCGGCCATCATCTGCATCACCGGATGCGGCCGCAGCCCGCGTTTGTAGCCATGCATGGCCACGACAAAATCCGCCTCGGGCCAGTTGGTGATCGAAGGGATGCCCTCGTCCGCGCCGTCGCGGCGATGGCAGGTCTGGCATTCCGAGGCGAGATATTCGCCGTAAGCCGGATCGCCCCTGATCGCGAGGATCGCCGGATCCAGGTCGTGGGTGCTGCGCCGCGCGGTCGGCTCGGCCTCGGGGATGTTCTGCGGCCGGTCGGACCATTCGCGCAGGAAGGCCAGCAGGTCGGCGCGGGCCTGCCCGTCGGCCATGCCGCGATAGTTCATCCGGGTGCCAGAAACCAGCGCCTTGGGGTTTTCGATATAGGCATCAAGGGTTTCCAGCGTCCAGACCAGCCCGTCGGTGCCCATGCGCGCCATGGATTTCGAGTATTTGAAATCGGCCAGCCCCCCGGCCCTGCGCCCGAAGATGCCGTTCAGGCGGGGGCCGACGCCGTTCTTCGCGGTGGGGCCGACCTTGTGGCAGGCGAGGCACTGGCGCTGGAACAGACCCTCGCCCCGGACGGCGTCGCCGATCTCCTCGGCCGCGGCGGAAGCGCCCGCCACGGCGAGGATCAGCGCGAGGAAGGCGCGGCGGGCCGCCATGACCTCTATTCCGCGAAGGTCGCCAGCCAGGCGATGATCGCGGTGCGCTCCTCCTCCTTCTTCAGTCCGGCGAACGACATCTTGGTGCCTTTCATGAACTTCTTCGGATCGGTCAGGAAGGCGTGCAGGCTGGCGTCGTCCCAGACCAGACCCTCCGCGGCCATATCCATCAGCGCCTTGGAGTATTTGAACCCGTCCACCGTGCCCGCCGCCCGGCCGACGATGCCGTTCATCTGCGGGCCGGTGGCGTTCTTCGCGCCTTCGCCGACCTTGTGGCAGGCGGCGCATTTCCTGAACAGCTTCTCGCCCTCGGCCAGCAGCGCCGGATCGGCGGATGCGGTCGGGGTTTCGGCAGGGGCCTCTGCAGCAGCCTCCTCGGCCGCAGCCTCCTGCGCCGGGGCGGCCTCTTCGGCGGGCGCGGCGGCGGGGACGAGCGCGGCGCCGGGCGAGATGTGGGGCATCGAGCCCGCCGGGCGGCCGTCCGGGTCCTCGGGCGTCACGTTCAGCTCGACCGCGCGCCTGGTGATCTGCGCCGGGGACAGGCAATCCGTCATGCAGGGCTCGCCCGAGAACAGCGGATATTCGGTTTCCGGCCGGTCGTCGGGATAGAAGCCATCGGCGTTCGGCAACACCACTTCGGTGAAATTCTCGTGCGTCAGCACGAAGTCCTCATCCACCAGGCCGTTGGAATACAGAAGGAAAGCGGTGATGGCGTAAGTGTCGTCCACGCTCATCGTCTGCGCCGCGCCGAAAGGCATCGAGCGGTGGATGTAGTCGTAGACGGTGGAAAGATGGGGCCAGTAACTGCCGATGGTCTTGACCGGGCGCGGATCGGTCAGGCTGCCGTCGCCCCCTGCCAGCACCGGCCAGCTGTCCAGCCCTTCGGCGAAATCCCCATGGCAGGAGGCGCAGTGCCCGGCAAAGATCTCATCCCCCGTCGCCACATCGCCGGAGCCGGGGCGCAGGCCCTGGCCATCGGGCAGCACCGCCACGTCCCAGGCGGCGATCTCGTCGGGCAGGGCGGGGCGCCCCAGCCCCAGGGGCTCGGCCAGGGCGGGGGCGACGAAGGCCGGGACGATCAGCGCGAGCGCCAGCAGCTTAAGCGATCTCGACATTCTCGACCTCCCCGTCGGCCCTGACCCACCAGGTCTGGATGGCATTGTTGTGATAGACGTTGTTGCGGCCGCGGATTTCGCGCAGCGCGTCCTTGGTGGGCTGGACATAGCCGGTCTCGTCCACCGCGCGCGATTGCAGGAACATCTCGGATCCGTCCCAGTCGATATCCAGATGGAAGCGGGTCAGCGCCTTGGCCCGCGCCTCGCCGGTGATGCGCGCGGGCGTCCAGTTCCTGCCGCCGTCCAGCGACACGTCCACCCGGGTCACGGCGCCGTTGCCGCTCCAGGCGAGGCCCGAGATCACCAGCGGCCCCTTGCCGTGGCGGATCGGCACCTGCGGGCTGGGCGAGGTGATGACGGATTTCGCATCCATCACCCAGGTCCATTTCCGGGCGCGGCCATCGGGCATCAGATCGGTGTATTTCGAGGTCTCTTCGCGGCTTTCGACCGCCTGGTCGTAAACGCCGAGGCGGCGGACCCATTTCACCCACATGTTGCCTTCCCAGCCGGGAACCACCAGCCGGGCCGGGTAGCCGTGTTCCTTGCGCAAAGCCTCGCCATTGGCGAAGAAGGCCAGCATCACGTCGTCCATCGCCTTTTCCATCGGCATCGAGCGGCCGTTGGAGGAAGCGTCGGCCCCTTCGGCGTAAAGCCATTTGCCCTCGGGCTTCACGCCGGCCTCTTCCAGCAGCACGCGCAGGGGGACGCCGACATATTCCATGTTGTGGATCATGCCCTGGGTATACTGGCAGCCCTCCAGCTGCGCGCCGCCCCATTCCATGCCGCCGTTCGCCGCGCATTCGCAGAAGGCGGTGGTGGTGGCGCGGGGGAAGCGCAGGAGGTCCTCGAAGGTGAAGACCAGCGGGCGTTCCACCAGCCCGTTGATCATCAGCCGGTAGTCCTGTTTCGACAGCTCGATCGCCCCGGAATGGTGCCGCTCGAAAGCGCAGCCCTGGGGCGTGATCGTGCCTTCCAGCGCATGGATCGGCGTGAAGTTGATCGAGCTGACCGGGCTTTCGGTCAGCCATTCCACATATTGCCGCCGCACATGCGATTCGAAGCGGATGGGCATCCCATAGGCATGGGCGTCCACCGCATCGCCGAATTCGGTGGCCCAGGGCTGCACTTCGGTGATCAGCGGGTCGGGCGTATCGGCGCGGGCGGCGGTGGCTCCGGCCACCAGGCCTGCGCCGGCCAGCGCGGTCTGGCGCAGGAAACCGCGGCGCGAGGGGCCGGTTTCGGGTTCGTCAGTCATGGGCGAACTCTCCCTTGGTTCAGAGGCCGGTCACGGTGACCGAGGTGTTGGGTTCCAGCCGGACGGTGCCGGTCTTGCGGATGTGGGTTTCCACCACATCCCAGATCTGCGGGCCTTCGGTGCCCTCGTTGACCGAGGCCCAGCCTGCGACCGTGTAGGATTTCGCGGGGTCGATCTCTTCGCCGGTATCGGCCAGCGCCATGGCGCCGATGCGGCTGCCCATCGGCTTCGACACGTCGATTTCCCAGGCGAGCCCGCCCACCCGCACCATGTCGCCGCCCTGCTGGTAATAGGGGTCGGTGTTGAAGATGTTGTCGGCCACGTCTTCCAGAATCGTCCGCAGCATCCCGCCGGTCATTTCGCTGCGGTAGCAGGCGCCGTAGGTCATCGAGGTGACGTTGTGGATGTCCTCCCGGGTGATCGCCTCGCCCGGCAGCAGCGTGGTGCCCCAGCGGACGCCGGGCGACAGCGCGATCTGGGCGTCGCGCTCCTGCCGGATGGCGTCGCAGATCAGGTCGTCCCAGGTGCCGTTGAAATTGCCGCGGCGGTAGAGCAGGCTTTCGGTGGTGCCGACCTTCTCCTCCAGCTGCTCCTGGAACGGTGCGCGTTCGGCGTCGATCAGGGCGGCCATATCCGGGTCGGGCGCGATCACGTCCGAGAAGACCGGGATCAGCTTGTGGCGGAAGCCCATCATCTTGCCGTCGCGCACATCCAGATCGACGCGGCTGACGAATTTGCCGTTCGATCCGGTGGCGATCAGGATGGTCTCGCCGATCAGGATCGGCTCGGGCACGGCGTCATGGGTATGGCCCGACAGGATCACGTCGATGCCCCGGACCCGGCCGCCCATCTTCTTGTCGACATCGAAGCCGTTATGCGACAGCACGACCACCAGATCGACGCCCTCGGCGCGCAGTTCGTCCACCACCGCCTGCATCCGTTCCTCGCGGATGCCGAAAGAGTATTCCGGGAACATCCAGCGCGGATTGGCGATCGGCATATAGGGGAAGGCCTGGCCGATCACGCCGATGCGCTGACCGGCGCGCTCGAAGATCTGGTAGGGCTCGAAGGCGGGCTCGTCCCATTCGGCGTCGAAGATATTGGCGCCGAGGAAGGGGAACTTCAGTTGCGTGTCGACGATCTCTTTCACCCGGTCGGTGCCGTAGGTCCATTCCCAGTGGCTGGTCATGGCGTCGACGCCGAGCGCGTTCATCACGTTCACCATATCCTGCCCTTTGGTCAGGAACGAGGTCATCGAGCCGTGCCAGGTGTCGCCGCCATCGAGCAGGATCGACTCGGGCCGGGCGGCGCGGATCGACTTCACCACCGTCGCCACCCGGTCCATGCCGCCCATCTTGCCATAGGTCCGGGCCAGGGCCTCGAAATCGGGGCTGGTCAGCGCATAGGCCTCGGGCGAGCCGGGGCTGATGCCGAACATCTGCTGGAATTCGGTGCCGGTGACATGGGGCACCTGGCCCCTGGCCTCGCCCACGCCGATATTGATCTCGGGTTCGCGGAACCAGACCGGCTTCAACTGGGCATGGATGTCGGTGACATGGATCAGCGTCACATTGCCGAAATCGTCGAACTGCAACAACTGATCCTGGGTCAGGGCCTGCTGCGCCGCCAGCCGCGACCATCTGCCGAAGCCCGAAGCGCCGTAAAGCGCCGAGGCGGCCATGGCGGCCTGAAAGAACTCACGGCGGGTGATCATCCCCGGTCACTCCTGTAGGTTTCGGGCAAAACCACGCCGCCGCGCCGGGGCGCGTCGGGCGATTGCCCCGTCGGATGGAAAGGAAGACGGCCGCCGGGCGCTCCGGCGGCCGCAAGGATCAGTGCCGGACCGAGACGCCCTCGACCGTCAGGCCGTTGCCGCGCGAGGCGACGTAAAGCTCCAGCGCCCTGAACTCGTCCGAGCCGGCCTTGAAGGTCTCGGCGCGGGTGTCGCGGACGCAGCCGACGAAACGCTGCTGCGCGCTGACCATGCCGGCATCCTTCAGGCGATAGGTCGGGAAGCCGTTGACCTGGCCCTGCGACAGATGGTCGGCCCGGATCATGTTGCCGTAATTGTCCTCGTGGCAATTGGCGCAGGACATCTCAAGCTGGCCGTAGCGGGTGTAGTAGATCTCCTTGCCCTGCTCCCAGAAATGGGCGGCGGGGCCGTCGATCGCCACATTCACCGGCATCCCGCGCGATTGCAGCGAGATCAGCGAGAGCATGTCCTTCATGTCGTCCGAGGTGGTGCCCCATTTCTCCAGCCCCATGCGCCCGGTCACGCAGGCGTTGATGTAATCCTCAAGGATCATCAGCTTGCCGCTTTCCGCATCCACCCGCGGCAGAACGGCGCGCAGGCCGGCCATCGACTCGGGCCCCTGGTGGCAGCCCGCGCAGCTTTCGCCGTTCGCCCCCATGGCGGCGTTCCAGGCATCCATCCCGCGGTCGACGAACACCATGGCCGGGTTGTCGAAATCGTCGCGCTCCATATCGCGGGTGGTGTCGTCGCGGAACAGCCAGCCGGAATAGATCGTGTCGAACGTGTCCGCCAGAAAGGCGGGCGCCGCGGTTTTGGTCACGATCCGGACCGGGCCGTCATCGGTCTCGATGACCAGCTCGTCCTCTGCCGGACCGGCGAGGGCCGCACCCGCGAGGGCGAGGCCGAGGGCCGTTGCGGCCAGAGATTTCATGGTCTTGGTAAAGCGCGCCATCCGCGTCTCCTCCCTGGACGGATGCGGGGCTCAGGCGACTTCGATCGGCTTCACGTCTTCGTAGACGGAGCCGTCGTCATCATACCAGGTGAACTTGAATTCGCCCGCCGCATCCACCCTGGCGTCGAATTCGAAATAGGGGTTGGTCGAGACCGCCGGGTCGATGGCCACATCCACCACGTTCGCCCCGTTCAGATCGCAGGTGAAGCGGTTGATGATCGAGCGCGGGATCAGTTTGCCCTCGGCGTCCTTGCGCTGACCCGATTCCATCTTGTGCGAGATCAGCGCCTTGATCGTCACCACCTCGCCGGCTTTGGCCGATTTCGGAACCTTCACGCGCGGCTTTGCATCGTCTGCCATCTCTGTTCTCCTGTTCCTGTTCTCAGCCGCCGCAGCCGCCGATGGTGACCTTGACGGTGGTTTGCGCCCGGATGACCGAACCGTCGCCCATCCTGGCCAGCGCGATCACGTCCTGGGTCTGCGCGAGACGGATGCGGGTGGCGGCACGCTGTGCGGCGGCGGCGGGGCCGAAGGTGAAGGTGGCCACCGCAGGCTCGGGGTTGCCTGCCGCCAGCAGCATGATCGCCACCGCGCCGGGGGCCGAAACCTCGACCGGCACGGTATTGCCGTTCTCGGCGATCTCGGGAGCGGTCAGCGTCAGCCCGCCCTCGCCCGGGGTGGCTCCGCCGGTGAAGGCCGCGGTCAGCTCGTCTACGGTGGCGGCAAACGCTGCGGTGCCGGGCAGGACGGCGGCGGCAACGCCGCCGAAGCCGAGCCAGAGTGCATCGCGTCGTGAAAGGGTCATATCGTTCCTCCTGGTTTCGGGGCCGGGCGCGGGGCGCAGCCGGGGCCGGATATGTATCCGGGTCGTCATTCCTTCAGCGTCACGAGGAAGGCGACGACATCCTCGATCTGCTGGGCGTTCAGGATCGGGGCCAGCGGCTCGGTTCCGGCCTTGCCGGTGAAGCCGTCGCCGGGGCGGACGAAGCCGTCGACCTTGTAGAAGGCCGGCATGAACGTGCCCTCGAAGGTCATCTTCGCATTGGCGACGATGCCGCGCAGCTCGGCCTCGGACCAGCGGTCGCCCGCCCCGTCGAGCGGCGGCGCGATGGTGCCGGGAAATTCGACATCCGGCAGCGCGCCGATCTGATGGCAGGCCACGCAATTTCCCAGGGCGTTGGTGGTCATCACCTTGACGCCGTTCGCCGGATCACCCGGCACGCCGGTCAGCGAGGCCTCTACCGCACCTTCGGCGAAGCTCACGTCTTTCGGCGCCGTTTCACAGATGGCGGGCGTTGCGATGACCGTTACCATCGCAGACACTCGCCACAGATGGCTGTTCATGCTGTCCTCCCTGTGCTCTCCCTTGCGACAGGATAACCGCCCGGGCAGAGCTCTGACAATATTAATATAGCAATATCTGAATATTTATATCTTCTATTGCGCGACAGGGTTCTTCAATCGGCAGGATTCACCTGACCGGCAAGGAATTTCTGGAAATGCTCGCCGTTCTCATAGCCGTGGTCGCGCACCCAGGTCAGCAGAGCGCGGGTGGTGCCCTTGCCGAAGGCGCCGGGCATCTGCGCCACCGCCGCCTCGGCCGCCGTTGCCCCTTCGGGCACCTCTTCGGGCAGGAAGATCATCGTCGGCGTGAACATCACCCCCCAGCGGGCCGCCATCTCCTTCTCGGGCAGCGCGGTGCCGTCAAAATCGGTCACTTCGACATCGCCGAACAGATTCATCTGCACCACGAAGTAGTTTTCACGCAAAAGCGCGTCGATCTGCGGATCGGGGAAGACCTCTTCATGCATCTTCCGGCAGTAGATGCAGCCCCGTTGCTCGACGAGAATCAGCAGGCGCCTGCCCTCGCCATTCGCTTCGGCCAGATCCTCGCGCAGATCCCTGAAAGTTTCGCGCAGCCAGGCGGGCTTGTGCAGCCCGTCGTCGCCGATCTCGGCGGCGGCAGGGGCGGCGATCAGCAACAGGGCGGCAAGCAGCCGAAGCGGTTTCATCTGAGGCTCCTCTTATCTGAGCGTGGCGGACCAGTCGAAATGCCGGATCATCCATTCGGCGATCAGGTTCACGGAATCGGTGGCGATCAGCAGGCCGAAGACGATCAGCATCGCCCCCATGGCCTTTTCCACATGCCCCATCAGCGCGCGGTGGCGTGCGACCCAGGCCAGGAACGGCCCGGCGAAAAGCGCGGCCAGCACGAAGGGCAGGGTCATCGCCAGACCGTAGATCACCAGGAGAAGCCCGCCGCGCCACAGCTCGCCCATGCCCGAGGCCACCATCAGGATCGCCGCCAGCGCCGGGCCGACGCAGGGCGTCCAGCCGAAGCCGAAAGCCAGCCCCATGATATAGGCGCCCAGTGCGCTGGTGGGTTTCGCGGCGCTCTGCACGCGGGCCTCGCGGTAGAACAGGCCGATCCGCAAGATGCCGAGGAAATGCAGCCCGAACAGGATCAGCACCGCCGCGGCTGCCCAGGACAGCATCCCTTTCCATTGCGCGAAGGCCCGGCCCATCGCCGTCGCCCCGAGGCCGAGCAGCAGGAAGATCGTCGTCACCCCGAGCGCGAAGGCCAGCGCGCGCAACGCCATCCGCCTGCGTGCGCCAGGCGCAAACCCGGCCTGCCCGGCGCCGCCCTCCCGCAATTCGCTTACCGAGACACCGGCCATATAGGACAGGTAGAACGGCACCATCGGCAGGATGCAGGGCGACAGGAAGGACAAGAGCCCCGCCAGCGCGGCCCCGCCCCAGGTGATATCCGGCATTGCATTCCTCCCCGTCCCTCGGGCGGCTTGCCCGGGGAACCCTCTTATATTAGAATATTCATATGTTAAAATTCTTCCGTCAATCCCTTGCCCGGTTCCCGGTCCGGGCACTCGTCCTCCTGGCCGCGCTGGTGCCGGGGAGGGCGCTGGCGGCGGGGGAATTGCAGCTTCTGATGTTTGAACAGCCGGGCTGTGGCTGGTGTGCCCGCTGGAATGCCGAGGTCGCACCGCAATATCCGCTGACCGACGAAGGCCGGGCGGCGCCGCTGCGGCGGCTGCAATTGCGCGAGCCGCTGCCCGGGGGGCTGGCGCTTCAACGCCCTGTCACCTTCACCCCCACCTTCGTTCTGGTGGCCGACGGGGCCGAGACCGCGCGGCTGGAGGGCTATCCGGGCGAGGATTTCTTCTGGCCGCTTCTGTCGCGGATGATCGCCGAAGCCGGCGCCACGCCTTAGCCGACACGCCGTTTCCCCCGGTTTTTTGTCGCAGTTTCCTGTTCCGGTACGAGTTTCGGTTGCCGAACGGCGGTTTCGCCTGCATGTAGGGAACGGCATGAATAGGATATGTCCATTGGGGAATATCGATAGCATCCCTGACAGGCCGGAACCGGAAGCGGATTTCGATTCCCTGCTGCGCGCGGCGACCGAAGCCGCGACGCTGCTCAAGGCGCTTGGCCATGAGGGGCGGCTGATGATCCTGTGCCATCTGCTTGGCGGCCCCAAAAGCGTGACCGCGCTGGAAAACCTGCTCGAGTCGCGCCAGGCCGTGGTCAGCCAGCAGTTGGCCCGGCTGCGCCACGAGGGCCTGGTGACCGCCCGTCGCGAGGGGCAGACAATTTATTACGCCTTGCTCGATCCGAAGGTCGTTGACATTTTGCATGTTCTGCAAAGGCTGTATGGACCTGCCTGCTGAGCGCGGAGTCTGCGCGCCCGGGCAGGCTGCCACGACGCAAGGGAGAGAGGCGATATGGATGAGCTGCCATTCGGGGCGCTCGCGGCCCTCGTCGGTCTGACCGGCGGCGTGGTTCTGGGGCTGGCGGCCCGGCTGGGCGATTTCTGCACACTCGGGGCGCTGGAAGCGGCGATCTACGGCAAGGATCAGCGGCGGCTGCGGCTTTGGGGCGTGGTGCTCGGCGTGGCGGTTCTGGCGACCCAGGGGCTGGCACTGGCCGGGCTGGTCGACCTTTCGGGCAGTTTTTACCACAATATCGAATGGAATCCGGTGGCTTCGATCGTCGGCGGACTGATCTTCGGTTATGGCATGGCGATGGCCGGAAACTGCGGCTTCGGCGCGCTGGTGCGGTTCGGGGGCGGCGATCTTCGCTCGCTCGTCGTGGTGGTGGTGATGGGCATCACCGGCTTCATCGCGCTTTCCGGCCCGCTGGCGCCGCTGCGGGTGGCGCTGTTCCCCCAGCCCGAGGCCGCGGGGCCGCAGGGGATCGTTCATCAACTTGGTCTCTTCGGCCTGCCGGCGGCGGCGACGGTGGCGCTGATCGGCTTCGGCGCGCTGGCCTGGGGCCTCTCGCACGAGCCTTTGCGCCGGCGGCCGCGGATGGTGCTCTGGGGCGCCGCCGCGGGGCTGGCGGTGGCCTGGTGCTTCCTGGGCACCAGCTGGCTTTACGACCAGAGCCTCGGCGGCGTTCCGGTCGAAGGCCCCTCTTTCACCGCCCCGGTCGGGCGGACGCTGATCTTCCTGATGACCTCGACCGCCGGCGGGATCACCTTCTCGGTCGGCTCGGTGGTGGGGGTGATGGCGGGGGCGCTGATCGGCTCGACCCTGCGCGGGTTGTTCAGATGGGAAGCCTGCGAGGACCCGCGCGAGCTTGGCCGGCAGGTCGGCGGTGCCGCGCTGATGGGGATGGGCGGCGTGATCGCCATGGGCTGCTCGGTGGGGCAGGGCGTCACCGCCTTCGCCGCGCTGGCCTGGTCGGGGCCGGTGACGCTGGCCGCCATCGCGGTCGGCGCGGTCTTCGGCCTGCATCACCTGATCAGCGGCTTTCAGCCGGAGTGAGGCCCGCGCCCGCCCGGGCGGCGCCATCCCGGACCGGCTGCCGGCTGGAATCACCGAAGGGGCGGGGAAAGCCGAAGCCCGGGCAGATCCCGGCCAGCGACATTCGCCTGAGCCGCGCCGCTCTGGCACGGCTCAGGCGAATGTCGCGGGCTCGGCAGCAGCGCCGAAGACGCCCTGAGGCCCCTGCTCATGCGGGAGACCTCCGGGGTTGCGGTCCGGCGAGGGCCGGGGGGGCGCCCCATCCCGCCTGAGGGTGTTCGGGGGACGTCGTATCCGCTCCTGCGGTCAGGGCGCTTCGGGGCCGGTTCAGGTCGCCATGGAAGAACGCTTCAGCAGCACCGCAGGCTAGGCGCGACGGCCAGTCCGCGCGACGGTTTGGCGGTGGAAACCGAGCCCTGCCAGATTGGCTTCATCGATGAAAATATCCACGGCACGAGCCAGGGTGTCTTCCGTGATCCTGGCCGTCCGGTCGCTTCGGGAAAAGCGGTCTGATCCCGACTGAAGCCCGCCATGTGAGGCCTGCCAACCCCAGGCATGTGTTGGGGTTTTCACACAGGCGCGGCGAAGTTGTGCCAGAGCTCCGGTTTGCAGAACCTGCGAAGAACGACTTCCTCTGAATCCTGATCAAGGCAGATCGCAGCGGAACGAGAGGCCGCCGTCTGGCCTGTGGAAAAGTATCATTCCCCAGCCATCCCCGACCGGGTTTCCACACAGCCTCGGCGGAAAGCGGGCTGACGGCAGTGCGGCTATGGGATCACAACACCGGAGGCAGTCATTCATACATCGCGCAGGATGGGCGCTGCCGGATCGCCCCTGTCGCGGTTCGCGTGGCCATGCTGGCGATCTCGCGGCCTTGTTCCAGGGGTGCCCTGGGCAGGAGATCGCCTGATGTTTGCGGGAGGATGAAACCCGGGGGCGGACACGACTGATCAGACGGCCTCAGCCTGTCCAATGCAACGATAGGTCACATCGAAGCCGAAGGTCGATCTCTGCTCCATGCCCATGAAAGCGGCTTTTTTGCCGGCCCGGGCGCATTCGCTTTGTGCCAGCGTGTCGTAGCGGGCGGGCGGGCTGCTGCGGGTGGCATCGATCAGCCCATGCAGCACGACACCATCTGCCGTGCTGCGCAGGATACGCACAGGCTGATCCTGTCCGGTTGTCACACAGGCCGCCAGCACCGGGCCCAGCAGGGCCAGCGCCGGCAACAGGATCAGGGTCTTTGTCATCGCGATTTCTCTCTCAGTCGGCGGGCTCGAACGGGAAGGGTTCCGCCGGCACAAAGGCGCCCGATACCTCACCCGAGAGGATGCTGCCCATATCCATGCCCAGATCCAGCAGGCGTACGCCGCTGTCCGCGGCAAAGTCCAGCTGCTTCAGATCGACCCAGAACACATTCGGCGAGATCGCGGATTCCACATAGAACAGCCGGTCCTTCTGATCCGCCACCACCCGCCAGCGCGTGGTCGAGAGGTTCGGCGAATCGGGCGTCGAAATGCCGTAAGGGACCGAGGCGTTGCGGATCACGCTGAAGGCCGCCGCCGCCGCCTCACGCGGGTCATCGGACTGGACGACCATGTCGATATAGGTGCCCGCCCGCACGAAACGATCAGACGCGCGGGTGGTGCCGGGCAAGACCTCGCGCGGGTTGACGCCTTTCCAGTAAGAGGCCAGCGCAAGCTGCTGATCATAGGGCGGGTCATTGGTCATGACGTTGAAGTCGCGGCTGTGATGGATCACCAGTTCGCCATTGATCCATTCCAGAATGGCGCTGTCCCCGCTGGTATCCGACAGGGACAGATGCACCGTGGTCAGCTTGCCGGGCTGCATCGGCACATCGCGTGTCGCCACATGGAAGGGGTTGGCTTCCAGATCGGCCACCGCCTCGGCCACGGTCGCGTAATTGTCCATGAAATACTGCGCCCAGAGGGCGAGCGACATCCGCGGGGTCTTGCCGTCATCTTCCGGGTAATCCGAGCTGACCAGCCAGAGCATATTCGCGACCAGACCCGCCTCGTTCATGCCGTCGACGGTGGCGATGTCATAGCCCGAGACGATCAGGCTGCCATATTTCGAGGTCCATTCCAGCGAGCGCGGGCCCGCCTCGCCCGTGCGGGTCACGCCGCGCGGCATCACCCAGAGATTGGAGACCATCGGCATGCTCCAGTCCATCGAGCGCGCGGTCAGCACGCGGCCTTCGGGGCCGTGATAGACGACGCGGGTGCAGGCGTCGGCAACCGGGGCGGCGGCGACAGCCAGCGCAAGGGCAAGAGTAAGGGATTTGATCATCTTTTTCTCTCCTCAAAAGCGCCAGGTCGCGCCGATAAGCGGGCCGCCCATGCGGACATCCACCTCGGTGCCGCCGCTGCGGTAATCGACATTCAACTGACGATACCCAAAAGACAACCACAGGTTGTCATTCACCTCATAATTCACCGTGGCAAGAACCTGGCTGGTGCTTTCCGAGCCAACGCCAAAGCCGCCGAAATCGGCATAGACCAGCGCCGACCATTGTGGGCCCATCGCGATATTGGCCCGCGCCGCGAGGATCGGATCAACGAAATTCTTGCCCGGCGAGGCATGAATCAGCCCGCCCGCAACGGCAATGCTGCTTTTGATGCTCCAGGCCCGCGCGCCCCCCAGCAGGTCCAGCGAGAAACCCTGGTTCTCCACCGCGCGCCAGCCCATCAGCATCGTCAGCGAGCGTTGGGTCAGCTTGCCCTCGGCGGGCAGGCCTGGCGGCACCCGGCCGGATTTCGAGCTTGACGACCAGCTGAGATCGCCCATCAGGACCAGCCGGTCCTGCCGCGCATAGCCCGAGAGGAAGAAAGCGCCGTCAAGGTCCTCCAGGACGTCGGAAAAGCTCTTGTCGAAGGACAGCGTCGGCGCGCCGGTAAAGGGGGTGATATCGCCGCCGAAGCCGGTCGCCCAGATATAAGGGGTGATCTGGCCTGACCAGTCTTCGGCCAGTGCAGGAAGCGATCCCAGGACAGCGATGGCCACAGCACCCGACAGATTGCGGATCATTTCACTCACCTCACAGGCTGTTCTTGAAGATGCGGCCGCCTTTCAGGATCACCCGCAGATTGTCACTGTCGGCCAGCCAGTCGAGCCCGGCCTCGGCATCGCCATCAATCACCAGAAGATCGGCGAAGGCCCCCTCGGAGATCACGCCCAGCCTGCCATCATAGGGCGCCCGCGCGCCCGACATCGCCAGAAGATCGCCCGCCGCCCCGGTGGCGCGGTGCAGCGCCGTCAGCGGCGACATGAAGCGCGCGAGCTTGGTCAGTTGTTTCGCCTGGGTCTCGCCGCCGCCGTAAAGAATATCGGTGCCGAAGGACCAGTTGACCTTGTGCTTGTCGGCCCATTCAAAGGCCCGCATCGTGCCCTCGGCCACCATTTTCTGCGCGGCCACCGCCTTCGGGTCGGTGTATTTATTGGCGTCCTCATCGGCGAGGAAGGGCTGGATCGACCACCAGGTGCCGTGATCGGCCATCATGCGGACGGTATCCTCATCGGCAAGCTGGCCATGTTCGATCGACTTCACGCCCGCCCTGATGCAGCGCTGAATCCCTGCCGAGGTATAGACATGGGCGCAGACATAGGTGCCCCAGTCCGTCGCGGCATTGACCGCCGCGCGCATTTCCTCTTCGGTGAATTGCAGCGATTCCAGCGGATCATATTGCGAGGCCACACCGCCGCCTGCGGCGATCTTGATCTGGCTTGCGCCCTTCATCAATTGCTCGCGCGCGCGGCGCAGCACCTCGGGCACGCCATCGGCCAGCGCCGACACCCCCGCCTTCGTCGCGTAATCGGCCTGATCGACCGGCATCATCGGCAGCGCGTTCTGAAAGCGGAAATCGCCATGGCCCGAGGTCTGGCTGATGATCGCCCCCGCCGGGAAGATGCGCGGGCCGGCGACCACGCCGCGATCCACCGCCGCATGCAACCCGAAGGCTGGCCCGCCCACATCGCGCACGGTGGTAAAGCCGCGCATCAGGGTGGCGCCCGCCTCTTTCCCCGCCATCAGATGCACGAAACCGATGTCCTGGGTCATGGCGGCCAGCTGGCTGACCGAGGCCAGCGTCGTATGCCAGTGGCTGTCGATCAGGCCCGGAATGACGGTGCGCCCGCCGCAGTCGATCCGCTCGGCCTCGGCCGGGCCTTGCCCTGCGGCCGGCAGCGCGGCGATACGGCCCTCCTCGATCAGAATGTCGACGCCGCTGTGCAGGCTGAGCGTATTGCCGTCGAAATATTTCAGATTGGTCAGCAAAAGCGGTGCGCCCGCCGCCTGCGCATGCCCCTCCTTCGGGGCGAGGCCAAAACCTGCGAACATTCCCATGACCGCCGCCATGCCCCCCAGCATCTGACGCCGCGAGAGATCCGCCTCGATGCGGCGCATGGCGGCCAGAGTGTCAGGGCTGCCGCAATGGCAGAAGTGCATCAGACCGCTGCCTGCGACAGCCTCAAAGCAGATTTGACACATGCGATGGCTCCTGCGAGGAAAAGACAAGAAATCCAATATTTCGGATATATTCAACAGAAACAATCAGAGGATGAAAGCTATTTTTTACATGGATTTCCCGCGCCTGGGGCCATCGTCAGACCGGGCGTGATCACGGGCCTGAGCGATGGCGATTTCCGCATATCGAACCGGGACGCCTGCAACGACGCGGTGAGGCAGCGCGGATCCTCGCCGCTCCGGCCGGAGGGCGATGCGCGGCCCCGTTGCGGCTACCGCGCCAGCCAGGGCGGCAATTCAAAAGCCGAGTCGGCGAAGGGCTCGGGCGCGATCAGTGCGGGCGCGTCCTCGGGTTCGTGCAGCTGATAGAACAGATGCGGCAGCCCCATCGAGGGATCGCTGGTCGCATCGGGATAGGGCACCGCCGCCTGCCATTTCGGATGATAGCGGATCATCCCCGCCACGCTGCGATAGGGGAGCTGAAGAAGCACTTCGGCGATCCGGCGGTTGGCGGCGAAATCGCCCGGGTCGCCCACGCCGCCCGCCACCGCCGCGGCGATGGCGTAATGATGCAGCGCGACATAGGGCTGGCAGCCGATCTCGGGGGTGGAATGCGGGCCGAACTGCGCCTTGTAGGCCTCGGTGAAGCGCCGCCCGGGCTCGTCGCGCAACAGGCCGATCACGGTGCCGACGATGGTGCCGCGCCCCTGCGGGCCGACGATCTCGGAAAACGACTTATGCAGCGCGCCATATTGCAGATAGAGCAGCGCCGGCAGCGGCCGGCGCATGAATTCCAGATGGAATTTCGCCAGATCTCCGGCGTGGAAATGGGTGAAGGCCAGCACCGCCGGATCGGTGCCGCGCACCTCGTCGAGCAAGGCGCCCCAGTCGGTCTTGAGGCTGCGCATGATCCGCGGCGGAAAGGCCGGGGTCCAGCCGAACTGCGCGGCGCAGGCGTCCATCGCATTGGCGATGACGATGCTGTAGGGCTTCGGCCCCGAGATCACCGCGATGCGGCGGTTCCTCGGTTTCCAGCGCCCGGTGTCGCGCAACCAGGAGATGAATTTGATGAAGCCCTGGCCATACCAGTATTCCGCCGGATCACCCATGAAACAGCCGAAATAGCGCTCTGGGTCGCTGGCCACCGTGTCGTGATGCTGCAAGAGCGTGTTGTGGTGGATGTAGATGATGCCGGCATCCGCGATAGGTTCGTATTCCGAATTCTGTGGCCCGATGTTGTAGCCGTTGATGATCGCGCTGACGCCGTGGGTGGCGATCAGGCCGCGCGCGGCGCGCACCACCACTTCGGCGGTCTGACTGCCGGTATCGGCAAAGACCGGCTCGATCCGGCGGCCGAGAATGCCGCCGCGGGCGTTGATCTCTCCGGCGGCCATGATCAGGCCGTTGCGGAATTCGCGGCCATCGCTGGCAGAGGTTCCGCTCAGGGGAACCATGCTGCCTATGCGGATCGGATCTGTGCGCATCGTCGTGCCTCCCCGGCTTTTATGATTTTTTGCGATGTGCGGCCGCGGGGTCGTTGCCCGGCGGCTTTGGTCAGTTCAGTTCAGGAACGGCCTCCGGCTCGAAAAGAAGATTGTGCATCACCACCCGCAGCCCCGGCGGGCCGACGGGCTTGATCAGCACCGGATAGCCCTGGGCCCGGATGCCGGCGATCAGTTCGGGCCCGGTGTCGGCGGTGATCACCAGCGCCGGGCAGGGCTTTTCCAGGATGTCGTTCACCTCGTTGACGATTTCGGTGCCCAGATATTCGCGGTGCAGCCGGTAGTCGGTGACGATGATGTCGGGCGCGCGGTCCAGCGCGGCGAGACTGCGGGGGATGTCGCTCAGATCGACAAGGTTGAGCACCGTGATCCCCCAGCGTTCCAAGAGCGCGGCCAGCGCCTCGCGCACATGGGGGTCGTCCTCCAGCAGCAGGCAGGCGAGACCGGCGAACTCGCCGCCGATCTGTTCGCTGATCTCGGGTTCGCTGATGGTGCTGTGCCAGATATTGCCCACCGGCATCTCGATGGCGAAATCCGAGCCCCGCCCCGGCAGGCTGCGCAACATGATGCGATGGCCGAGGATGTCGGCCAGCCGGCGCGAGATATTGAGACCCAGGCCCAGGCTGTGGCGGCGCTTGTCCTGATGTTTCGAGATGCGGAAGAATTCCTCGAAGATCTCTTCGCGGAACTCGGGCGCGATGCCGGGGCCGGTGTCGATGACATGGACCTGCAACTGCCCTCCGGCCTGTTTGCAGCCGATCACCACCCGGCCCACCTCGGTGTATCGGATCGCGTTGCTGACGAAATTGGACAGGATGCGCTCCAGCAGCACCCGGTCGCTGACCACCGCCGCGGTCGAGGGGATGATGCGCAGTTCCAGCCCCTTTTCACGGGCCTGGTGGTCGAACTGGATGCGCAGCCGCTCCAGGATGGCCGAGATCTGGAAGGTCTGGATCGAAGGATGGATGCGGCCTGCATCAAGCTGCCCGATGTTCAGAAGCGCGCCGAGCAGATCCTCCATGATGGCGACCGAGACTTCCATCGCGTGCAGGGCCTGCTGGCGTTCGGCCTCTTCCCGGGCGCCGATGCAACTGTAGATCAGGATCTTCATCGCGGCGAGCGGCTGGCGCAGGTCGTGGTTCGCGGCGCGCAGAAACCGCGACTTGCTCTGATCGGCGGCGGTGGCGGCGTCGCGGGCCTTGCGAAGCGCGCGCTCGTTGCGCTGCGCCGTGGTGATGTCGAGGCAAATGGTGGTCCGGCAGCCATCCGGCGCCTGCCAGCTTTCCAGGCGGTAGATGCTGCCGTCCGAGAAATAGAGCGTGGGCGCATCGGTGGCCTCGCCCGTTTCGGCGGGCCGGGTCTCGATCTGCACCAGCAGGCCCGCGCGCTCCACCGCGTCGATGAACCGGTCGCGGGTGATGCCGGTGGGAATACCGGCGGGGAAGCAGCTGAACCGCTCGGCAAATGCCGGATTCCAGGACAAAAGTTTCAGATCGGCCGACCAGTAGGAGACGGGAAGCCGAAGGTTGTCCAGCGTCGCGGCAGCGTATTGCCCGGCCGCGGCGGCGCTCATGCCCGGTCGCGCATCTGGGCGAGCGCCTCGCCGTTCTCGACCGCATAGCGGATCGCGGCTTCGCGGGTGCGAAGGTCCAGCTTGCGCATGGCATTGCCCAGGTGGACCCGCACCGTCTGGCGGCTGATCTCCAGTTGCCCGGCGATGTCCTGGATCGAGCAGCCGCTGCCCAGCAGGACAAGGATCTCGCTCTCGCGCCGGCTGAGACCGGCACGGGCCGCATCGGGTGCGGGCGGGGTCTCGGGCGGGGGCTGTTCGCTCCAGCCGCGGGCGATCAGGTTGCGCGGGAAGGCGACTTCACCCGCCAGCACCCGTTGCAGCGCGAGCTGAATCTCCTCTGGCCCCGATGATTTCGGGATATAGCCGATCACCCCGTGCTGGATCGCGCGCAGCACGTAATGCGGATCCTCATGCACCGAGACGATGACGATCGGGATCGACGGGTAGTTGCTGCGGATCAGCCGCAGTCCTTCCATCTCGGTAAAGCCCGGCATCACCAGGTCGATCAGCAGCAGCCCCACATCGGGGTTGTCCTGCAACACCGCCAGGGCCTCGTTGAAGCCGCCCGCCTCTTCTATGCGCAGATTGCTGTCCAGCCCCTGAGCGACCTGCTTCAGCGATTCCCGCACCACCCAATGGTCGTCCGCGATCAGAATCGTCAGCGGCGAGCCGAGGTCAGGGGCGCGATCCATCATGCTCATCTTGCGCGATATCCTTCATCTGACCGGCACCTCGGGCAAAGTGCCATATTGAAGGCTGTTTAGTTGTTCCTGGCAAAGGTTGCAACGCTGACAGCTAGACGATGAGCCGGAGCACGCCCGGAGCGCGATACCTCTGGCGCAGGATCTGCGTATGGCTGCAATGTCTAGACGCTTTCGGTGAAGGAAGTCTGCATAAGACGAGGCTTTCCGGTCGTCTTGCTGGATTTCGGTCAAATTTGGCCTCCTGAATGTGTGGTTGGGGAGATCGACGCACATTTCCGTTGAAATCTTCCATTGACACGGAAGTCATCATGATCATACGTCTAGATGAAACGATAAATATAGATGTGTAAAGCATCAAATCAGACGGCCAAAGGCCGACCAACAAGGAGAGGTGAAAGATGAAGAACCTTCCGTTCCGCACCGCCGCCGGCGGGCTGCGGATGACCCGCCGCACCGCGGTGAAACTGTCGCTGGGCGCCGCCGCGACCCATCTTGCCGCCCCCGCCCTTGCGCAGGTCGGCAG
The DNA here is from genome assembly GCF_900609055.1 of Pseudogemmobacter humi. Classification (GTDB taxonomy): domain Bacteria; phylum Pseudomonadota; class Alphaproteobacteria; order Rhodobacterales; family Rhodobacteraceae; genus Pseudogemmobacter; species Pseudogemmobacter humi. The sequence goes on from NZ_UXAW01000051.1 coordinate 110,031, forward strand.
CGACAAGATCCTGATCGGGGTGCCCGCCTCGCTGTCGACGCCTTACGGCGTGGCGGATGATACCGACCATGTGAACGGCACCATGCTGGCGGTCGAGGAGATCAACGCCGCGGGCGGCGTGCTCGGGCGCGAGCTTGAGATTTTCGTGGCCGATGTGGACAAGCTGTCGCCGGAAAGCGCGCGCCAGACCATCGCAGCCTGTATCGACCGCAAGGTCCATGCGATCTCGAACTCGTTCATCTTCGCGCCGATCCCGGCCATGGACGAATCCGCAAAATACCGCTGCCCCTATGTCCAGGGCAATACGCAGCGCGCGGCGACCGAGGCTTACCGCGAAAATCCCGAGAAATACGCCCATGTCTTCCAGACCGACCCGTCCGAGGTCAATTACGGCTGGACCTATCCGCTCTGGCTGAAAAAGATGGAGGAAACCGGGGTCTGGAAGCCGAAGAACCGCAAGATCCACATCGTCGCCGAGCAGGTCGCCTATTGCCAGACCATCCTCAAGGCCGCGCGCGAGGCGATCCCGAACTATGATTTCGAGCTGGCCGAAGTCACCGACATCCAGTTCCCGGTCAATGACTGGAGCCCGGTGATCCGCCGCCTGAAAGAGGTGGATGCGGCGGCGATCATGATCGACCACTGGGTCGCCTCGGAATATTCCGCTTTCTGCAAGCAATTCGCCGCCAATCCGGTGCCGGATTCGCTGGTCTATCTGCAATACGGTCCCTCGCAGCCGGAATTTCTGGAACTGGCGGGCCGCGCGGCCGAGGGCTTCTGCTGGAGCACCGTGCTTGGCATCTATGGCGATGAGAAGGGCCAGGCCTACCGGCAGAAATATCTGGCCCGCTACCCGGAATATGCGGGCAATATGGGCCTCGTCTATACCGGAAACGGCTATGATATCGTGCAATATCTGAAGCTTGCCTGGGAGGCGACCGGCAATCCCGAGGATTTCGCCGCCAACTGCGCCTGGATCCGCGCCAATCCCTATCGCGGCGTCTGCGGCATGATGAACATGAACAACAACCTCCAGGAGGGGCTGCACTACCCCAATAACGGCTTCGACAACCAGACCGATGTGCTGGAAGAGGGCATGGCGCAGCTTTTCGTCCAGGTCCAGGACGGCGAGCACAAGATCATCTGGCCGAACGAGGTTGCCGAATCCAGCCTGCGGCCCGCGCCGTGGTGGGGCTGAGGGGGCATCGGTCACATGACAGCATGGGATGAACAGATGCTGTTCTCCTGCCGGAATCTCTCGCTCGACCTGGGCGGGCGGGAGGTTCTGTCGGATATCAGTTTCGACCTGCGCGCCGGTGAGGTTCTGGGCATCATCGGCCCCAATGGTGCCGGCAAGACCAGCCTTCTGGAAATGCTTTCGGGGCGCTACCAGCCGAAATCCGGCTCGATCCGTTACGAGGGGCGGGATGTTACCAGACTGCCGCTGTTCGAGCGCTCGCGCCTCGGGATCGGGCGGACCTATCAGACGCCGCTGGTTCCCGAGCAACTGACGGTCGGAGAGACCTTCAAGGCCGCGCGTCAGGCCTACCGGCCTTATCTGACACGTTTCGACGCGGAATATGGCGCGAAGCTGGTGAATTTCACCACGCCATATGACACGCCGACCGCCCAGCTCAAGACCTTCGAGCGGCGCAAGCTGCTGTTGTCGTGCCTGCTGATGCGCGAGCCGAAGGTCCTTCTGATGGACGAACCGGCGGCGGGGCTCATCAATGCCGAGATCGACGAGATCGACCAGATCATGCGGATGCTCTCGAAAGAGATGAATGTCGCGGTGCTGATCGTCGAGCACCGGATCGAATTGCTCGAATCCATCGCCGACCGGGTGATCGTGATGGATGCGGGCGTGGTGATCGCCCAGGGCGAGCTGGCCGAGGTGATCGACAGCCCCGCCGTGCGCGAAGCCTATTTCGAAAACCACTGACCGGCCGCCGCAGACGCGGCCATTCCAGAGGAACACATGTCAGAGATACTGAAAGTGGAAGGCCTTTCGGCCGGCTACGGGCCTTTGCGTGTCCTGCACGACCTTGATCTGGTGATCCATGCCGGGGAAAGGGTGGGCATCGTCGGGCTGAACGGCCATGGCAAGACCACGCTTTTCTACGCCATCGCCGGGCTGACCGGCTGGCAGCGCGGCTCGATCGAGCTGGCGGGAAAGCAGATCGGCCGCACCCGCAGCCAGGGGCCGGGCCGCTACACGCACCAGATCGTGCGCCAGGGCCTCGCGATCATGCCGCAGGGCGATGAGATCTTCAACGGGCTGACGGTCGAGGAACATCTCGACAGCGGCGCCTTCACCCCCGAGGCCTGGCGCACCCGCAAGGAACGCAAGGAGCGCGTCCTCGACATCTTCGAGCCGCTCAGAAAGCTGATGAAGATGCCGGTCGGCCGTCTTTCCGGCGGCGAGCGGCGCATGGTCTCGATCGGGCGGGGGCTGATGACCGATGCAAGGCTTTATCTGGCGGACGAGCCCTCGCTGGGGCTGGCGCCGAAGATCGGCCTCGCGGTGATGGAGGCGCTGCTGAAGATCGACCTCAAGGGCAGCGCCATGTTCATCGCCGAGCAGAATGTCGCGCTGCTGGAAGGCAAGGTCGACCGCATCATCGGGATGCACGCCGGCAAGCTGAAGGGCGAGGCCTCGGCGGCCTCCCGTCTCGGATGAGGGGTCTCATGCCGCTTTCCCGCCACCGCAATTCATATGGGAGGGGTCCGCGATGGATGTCTTTTTCGTACTGACCAACGCGATCACCGTCGCCTGTATCTACGGGCTGATCGCGGTCGCGGTCTCGATCACCTGGTCGAGCCTCGGGCTGATCAACCTGGCTTACGGTTTCGTCTTCACCTTCGCGGGCTATGGCGCCTGGCTCGTGTCGCAACATGTCGGAGAGCACCCGCTGATCATCGCCGCGGCCGGCATCGCCATGGGGGCGCTTGCGGGTGTGCTGGTCTGCCTCGTGGTGTTCATCCCGCTGCATGACAAGCCGAATTTCACCACGCGCGGCATGATCGCCACCCTCGCGATCAGCCTGATCGGCAGCCAGAGCTTCCTGATGTTCTTCGGCCCGCGCCCGAAATCGCTGCCGGATCTGTTCGGATTCTGGAGCGTGGATCTCTTCGGCGTCACGCTGACCTCGGACAAGATCGGCATCGTGGTCTGTTCGGCGCTGATGCTGTTTCTGGTGGTGCGCTGGATGAAGGGCAGCCGCCGCGGGCTGGAGATCCGGGCGATGATGATGAACCCCCATGCCGCCTCGATTGTCGGCATCGGCATCCGCAGCACCGGGATCTATGTGATGGCGGTGACGGGGGCCATGGCGGGGCTGGCCTCGGTTCTCTTGTCGCAGACCTATTACATCGCGCCTTTCAACGGGCTGACGCCGCTGATCAAGGGCGTGTCCATCGCGCTTTGCGGCGGGCTCGGCTCGGTCCAGGGCGCGGTGATCGCCGCCATATTGCTCGGCCTCGTCGAGGCGCTGACCAATGAATTCCTCGGCGGCCAGTATGTGCTGATGACCCAGTTCCTCTTCATCATCGCCGTGCTGGTCGTCCGGCCGCGCGGGATCTCGGGGCTTCTCGACAAGGCGCGCGAACAATGAGCAAGAAACACGAAAAATCCGGCTACACCTGGATCAACCCGCTTGCGGCCTGGGGCACGGCGGTCGGCAATGCCGCCGCGCCCTCGGTCGAGGTTCCCGATATCCGCGAGGACTGGGACAAGGCGACCGGCTACAAGGTGAAGACCCATAAGGTCGGGCGGCTGAAGCATTACATCATCTGGCCGAACCATGGCGAAAAGCTCTGGAGCCGCTGGCGCTGGTGGCCGACGCGGCGCAACCTGCTGCATGTCACCGGCATCTACAACCGCAAGACCGCGATCGCCGAGACGAAGATCCTCGACCGCCGCCCGCTTTACTGGCTGATCTGTCTGGCCTTCCTGGCCATCGCGCCGATGCTTTTTCCCGACAATATGCAGAATACCCTGCTGACGGCGGGCACCATTTTCGGCATCTTCGCCGCGATCAATGTCTGCTGGACGCTGATCATCGGCACCGCGAGCATCTTTTCGCTGGCAAGCTATGCGGTGGTGGGGACGGCCGCCTTCCTGACCTCCTGGCTTTCGGTCACCTACGGCGTGCCCTGGTATGTGCTGCCGGTGATCGGAGCGGTGATCGGGCTGGTCTTCGGCGTCGCCATCGCCTTGCCCGCGCTGCGGCTGGACGGCTTCTATTACGCACTGCTGACGCTTGGCCTGAATGAGCTGTGCCGGGTCTTTTTCACCACCTCGCGCGAATTCGGCTCGGCCTCGGGCGGGCTTTACGGCGCCGACAGTTTCATCAGCGAATCCTGGGATCCGATGGTGCAGTCGCATGTCGGCTATTACTCGGCCTTCCTTCTGTTGCTGATGTCGCTGTCGCTGTTCCGGCTGATCAACGGCAAGAGGCTCGGCCGCATCCTGCGCATGGCGCCCGAAAAGCGCGAGGCTTTCGCCGCCGCCTGCGGAGTGGACTACAAGCGCGCGCGGATCATGATCTTCCTGATCACCTCGGTCGCGCTCGGCTTCATCGGCGGGTTCTATGCCGCGCAATATCGCGGCGTGGCCTTCTCGATCTTCAGCTTCGACACCGTTCTGCTGGGGCTTGCGATGCTGGCCATTGGCGGGATCGGCAAGGCCGAAGGCGCGGTTCTGGGCACGCTGGTCGTGATTTTCCTCGACAAGGTGCTGCTCGACTGGGGGCCGATGCGCCATTTCATGATCGGCGCGCTGATGCTGGCGGCGGTTCTGTTCCTCAACAACGGCTATTTCGGCATCAAGAAGCAGTTCAACGCCTGGCGCGAGAAGAAGCGCGGCGAATGGCGCTCGGCCCGGACCGAGAAGGGCGGCGAGGCGCTGCCGGAAGAGGCGACCGAGGTCGATGACAAGGACCAGCTCTATCTGCGCCGCTTCGACAAGATCCAGCGCGATTACCTCAAGACGCTGATCACGCCGGAGATCATCGAAGAGCATCGCCGTCAGCCGCTCGGCCAGCACAGCGAGGCGCTGGAGCGCGTGCTGCTCTATTTCCGCCGCGCCAGGATGGAGGACAAATACGCCCTCCACCGCGCAGGGCCAGAAGGGCCTTACAAGATCATCGCCTTTTCCGGCACGCGCGGCGTCTCGCCCCGCCTGGTCGATGACCGCGAATTCGCCACCGTCGATGAGGGCTATCACGGCGTGTTCATGCGCCGGGTCCACGACCTGATGGAATCCTGAGGAGAGATCCGGAAATGACCGATCCTGACATCATCTCCGAAGATGCCGACATCCATGTGCGGGCGAATTTCGACCGCTTCACCCGCGCCTATCTGCTTTCGGTGCTGAGCGATGCGCTGATCGAAGAGCATCGCCTGAAGCCCGAGGGCCATCACAGCGAGCCGCTGACCCGGCTGCTGAACTGGTGCCAGACCCGCCCGCTGGACGAGCAATATGCCGTTCTGGCCGGGACGGACGGGCGTTTCCGCGTGGTCCGGCTGTCGGGGAAGCGGCGCGTCCCGCCCGCGCCGGTCGGCACCGAAAGCTACGCGACCGTGCGCGAGGCCCGCCATGCGGCGTTTCTCAACCACATCAAAGATCTGACAGGGAAGTAACATGGCTCAGCAGAAAATCTTCGGTTACGCCAACCGGATCTCGGTGAAACAGGGCGAGGACATCACCTTCTACGTCAACTGCGACGGCGCCTCCGAGGCGCAGGTGCAACTCGTCCGGCTGATCCATGGCGACGCGCATGAGGCCGGTCCCGGCTTTCAGGAGGAAGAGGTCGCCCATCCCGCCAACGGCTCCTGGAAGGTGAAGAAGCAGTTCACCCAGCTTGGCAGCTTCCTTCAGGTCGCCGATCCCGACAACCGGCTTGCGGTTGACGGCGCTTTCACCATGTTCTGCCATATCTGGCCGACCATCCCGAAAAAGGGCGAACGCCAGACCCTGATGGGCCGCTGGGACACGAAGAACAACACCGGCTTCGCGCTTGCGATCAACCCCGAGGGGCGGCTGGAATTCCAGGTCGGCGATGGCAAGGAGGTGGATTACGTCACCGCCGAACTGCCGCTGGTGGCCAGGATGTGGTATTTCGTCGGCGTCTCCTTCGATCCGGCATCCGGCCAGGCCACGCTTTACCAGGAGGGGGTGGCGAACCGCTACAACTCGCTTCTGGGCAAGGTGGTGCCGCATGATTATGCCAGCCATGTCCGCCAGACCTTCCGCTTCCGGCAGAAGAATGCGCCCTCGACCCCCTTCCTGATCGCCGGCTCGCGCGACCATCACCTGCTGCGCGGCGATTTCGTCAGCGACCTCTTCGCCGGCAAGATCGACCGTCCGGCGATCTGCGACCGGGTGCTGAGCCGCGAAGAGCTTGACGCCTGCAAGACCGGCGCAAAGCCCAATGCCGCCGCCATCCTGGCCTGGTGGGACACCACCGCCGGCTACAGCGACCGCGGCGTCGGCCAGACGGTGTTCGACAGCGGGCCGCACGGGCTCGATGCCGAGGGGGTGAACCATCCCGTGCGCGCCATGACCGGCTTCAACTGGAACGGGCGCGACGATTGCTTCCGCCTGGCCCCCGAGCAATACGGCGGCATCGAATTCCATCCCGATGCCGTCACCGATTGCCGATGGGAGGAAACCGCGCGCATCACCGTGCCGCAGGATCTGAAAAGCGGCATCTATGCGATGCGGCTGCGCATTGGCCCGGGCACCGGCATCACCGAGGAATATATCGTCTTCATCGTGCGCCCGGCGAAACCCTCGGCGAAGCTCTGCTATCTGATCCCGACCGCCAGCTACCTGGCTTACGGCAACGAAAGCCTCAGTTTTGATGCCCATATCATCCAGCCGATGACCGGCCAGCCTCCGGTCGTGACCGAACTGGATGTCGAGACCTATGAGCATCGCGAATACGGGCTGTCGACCTATGACCATTTCGAGGACGGGGCAGGGGTCTGTTTCAGCTCTTATCTGCGTCCGGTGATCAACATGCGGCCGAAATACCGCATGTCGAGCATGAACATCACCTGGCAATTCCCGGCGGATCTGTCGATCTCGGCCTGGATCCGCCATCAGGGCTATGATTGCGATTTCATCACCGACGAGGATCTCGACCGCGAGGGGCTCGACGCGATCAAACCCTATAACTGCGTGATCACCGGCACCCACCCGGAATATGTGTCCGAGCGGATGCTCGACGCCCAGGAGGATTTCGTCGCGGGCGGCGGGCGGCTGATCTACATGGGCGGCAACGGCTATTACTGGGTCGTCGGTTTCTCGCGCGACAATCCCGCCTGTATGGAGGTCAGAAAGCTCGATTCCGGCATGCGGGCCTGGGCCGCGAAACCGGGCGAGCATTATCTGCAAACCACCGGCGAGAAGAGCGGCCTCTGGCGCAACCGGGGCCGCGCGCCGCAGAAGCTGACCGGGGTGGGCTTCATCGGCGAAGGCTTCGAGACCGCCTCGCCCTATCGTAAGATGCCCGATGCCTGGCACCGCACCGTGTCCTGGATCACCGAAGGGGTCGAGGGCGAGATCATCGGCGACCAGGGCCTCGCCTATGGCGCCGCCGGGGGGATCGAGCTTGACCGCTATGACCTGAGCCTCGGGACGCCGCCGCACACGAAGATCATCGCCGCGACCGGCGGGCATTCCGACAATTACGTGCTGGTGACCGAGGAACTGCTCTACGCCTATGCCGGGCTGGTCGGTTCGCTCGATTACCGGATCCGGGGCGATATGACCTATTTCACCGCGCCCAATCACGGGGCGGTGTTCTGCACCGGCGCGATCGGATACGGCCAGGCTTTGCCCGCGAACGGGTTCGACAACAGCGCGGCGAAGGTGCTGGCCAATGTGGTCGAGGCTTTCATCAAGGACGGACCTTTGCCGGGCACGAAATGGACGCTCGAAGAAAAGCAATGGCGCTAGGGCGGGTCGCCTGCCCCGGGGTTGTCACCGGGAACGGCCCCATCCTTTACTGATGTTATGTAGGTCATGCCGGGGTCCGGGTCGCTTTGCAGGTGAGCCGGGCCCCATAGCATGCGGGAAATGAGGTGCCGTTGAAGGTCGCGGCCGGGATCTTCAGGCAATCTTCCGAACCGCATCACAGAAGAGACCGGCCGTGGCGGGCGCTGAACGACTCCAAGGCCCTCAGCACCGCCGATGTGGGGCGGCGGGGGCCGGATCCGTCAGGGAAAGAGGCTTCCCGGCCGGTGCCTGTGCTCTGCAACAACGCCCGGGTGATCTGACGCCCAAACCGCGTTTCCTTCCCGAGCCAGGGTGCTGACGATGAGAGTGGTGGGAGCCGGCTGCGCTGCCGCTTCGGTTCACGGATTCATGGTGACGCGGGCAGCGGGACAGATGCGCGCCATGAGGAAACCTGCCCCGGTGTTCCGAGCCACGACTGCTCCGGCTATACTCTGGGCGATCAGGACAGCAGGCGCGTCAGTGCTGCCACCAGCCTTGCCATGAAGGCCTCATCATAACCTGACGGATTTTCCAGCACGCCGAGATAAACCGCGACCCGGCCGCTGTCGGGGTTTATCATCAGATATTGCCCGCCATAGCCCGCATGGCCGATCCGCGTGCCGTCGGTCATCAGATGTCCCGCATAGCGCTGGCCGGGCCGCGCCCGCGACAGGGGCGGACCTGCCGCGCGCCGGCAGGTCCCGATATACCCGGCGCAGCCCAGATTTTCGCCGCCGATGCCCCGCCCCCCGCGCGCGAACAACAGGCCGAACCGCGCCAGATCGAGCGCCGAAAGCACCCCGCCGCCGGAAAGGGCGGGCAGGCCCTCGGGGCTGAGGCTGATGTGGAAGCCGCCCTCATACCCCGCAGCGTCACAGATCCCGGCCAGGGCCGCCGGCAGATCGGTGAGCCCTGCCGCGATCAGGGTCAGCACATCGGTATTGGCCGATTTGTAGGCGACATAGCCCGAGCGGTTGACCGGATCGCCACCCGAAATCCCCGCCACGAATTGCGACAGCGTCATCTCGGGCATGCCATCGGCGGGCAGACGCCAGCCGAGCGCCTCTTCCTCGCGGTAGCAATCCGCGGCCGGATCGGCGTAGTTTTCCGAGAAGTCGTTGGCGACGTTCATATCCAGCAGGTCGCCGACCAGGGCGTCGCGGTAACCGCTGCCGAGGCCGGGCAGCAGGGCTCCGGCGCTGGCCTTCGGGTTCAGCAGCCCCCGGGCGATCAGGCGGCCCGCGATCAGATTCATGTGCATCTTGCTGACCGACTGGATCGAATGGGGTCGGGTCAGGCTGAAATCCGGGGCGGCTCTGGCGCAAAGCACCCGTCCTTCTTCGGCCACCACCAGGGCCGAGAAACCGGGCAGCCGCGACAGCCCCAGATCGTCCGCCACCCGGGCCAGCGCCGGGTCGGGCGCATCCTCCAGCCGCAGGATGCGCCGGGCGCGGATGCTCAGCGTGCGGCGAAAGATCAGATGGGCGTTGTGAAACCCGCGGCGGCGGTTTTCCGGCCGGTTCCAGCCCTGGCGCAGATCGGGCCCGACGCTGAGATCGGGGTTGGGCTCGCTGTCAGGCCAGGACATGGATCAGCGCATCCACGATCACCGCCCGGTCGGCGCAGGCGAAAAGCGGGTTGATCTCGATTTCGGCCAGATCCGGGCGCGACAGGAAAAGGCTTTGCAACCGGCAGATCACCGCGAGCAGCGCCTCCCGGTCGGCCGCCGTTGCGCCCCGGTAGCCCGCGAGCAGCGGCGCGATCCGCAGCGCGGACAGGGCCGCCCCGATCCGCTCCGGCGTCTCGGGCAGCAACAGGCTTGCGCTGTCTTGCAGGATCTCGACCAGCACGCCCCCGGCCGCCAGCGTCAGCACCGGCCCGAACTCGGAATCGCGGCGCAGGCCGACCAGCAGCTCGGCAACCGGCTTCGGCGCCATCTCTTCGATCAGGAAACGGTCGGTGACGGCGGCGGGGTCATAGGCGGCCACCCGCGCAGGCATCGCCTGCGCCGCCGCCAGCACGGCGGCGGAATCACCCAGGTTCAGCGCCACCGCCCCGGCATCGGATTTATGCGCGAGCCGCGGCCCCATCATCTTGAGCACCACCGGAAAGGTCAGCCCCGCAGCAGCGGCGGCCAGCCCCGCCCCGTCGCAGAGGCGCGCTGCGGGAACCGGCAGGCCCGCGGCGGCCAGCAGAGCCTTGCTTTCGGCCTCATCAAGGCCGCGCAGACGGGCCATGGGGCGCGCAGGCGCCAGCGGCGCGGGCGGCGCCGCGGCCAGATCGGCGCGGCGCTCGGCCCAGAGGGTCGCGTTGCGGATCGCCCCCAGCCCCTCGGCGATGCCGAGAAGCGGCGCGATGCCCTCGGCCGCCAGCCAGTCGCGGGTGGCGGGGTCGATGTTTTCATGCAGCGTCGCCAGAACCGCTGCCGGCAGGCCACGCGCCTGCGCCGCGCGCAGAAAGGCCCCGGCGTCGGCGTGGTAGTAACCCGCGCTTTCATCCAGCCCGGGCGCGGGATAGTCCTGCACCAGAACCGCCGCCGCCGCGCCGGTCAGATCCATCGCCTTGTCGAACACCGGCCCGGTCCTGTCGGCCTGGCCCCAGATCGGCGTCGTGTAATCCAGCGGGTTCGACACCGTGGCGATCGGCGGCAGCAAACCGGCAAGGCCGGGTTTCAGCGTGTCGGGAACGGCGGGGAACGAGAGGCCGATCCGCTCGGCCCGGTCCGCGAGCATGGTCGCCCCGCCGCCCGAACAGGTGAAGCCCGCCACCCGGTTCGCCTTCGGCGCGCCCGCGACGACAAGGAACTTCAGCGTCTCGATCAGTTCGGGCGGGGTTTCGACCCGGATCACCCCGGTCCGCGCGAAAAGCGCGTCGTAAAGATCGTCCGAGCCGGAAAGCGAGCCGGTATGGCTGACCGTCAGCGCCGCGCCGATCGCCGAGGCGCCGGTCTTGAGCGCGACGATGGGGATCCCGTTCGCAGCGGCGCGCAGGGCGACGGCGTGAAAGCGGGGGATGCTGCGCAGCCCCTCGATATGCAGCCCGACCGCGCGCACCCCGGGCTGGTCGATCAGGAAATCGGTGAAATCCTCGAGCGACAGCACCGACTGATTGCCGCAAGAGATCATATGCGTCAGCGGCAGGCCGCGCCGCGTCATGGTGATGTCGGAAGACAGCATCCCCGACTGGGTGACGATGGCGGCGCCGAAGCCCCGGGGGCTGTCGCCGCCATGGGCAAAGGGCCAGAGCGCGGTCTGCGACAGGTAGCTGATCGCGCCGTAGCAATTCGGGCCGATCAGCGCCAGATCCCCCGCCGCAGCGACCAGCGCGGCCTCAAGCGCCGCGCCTTCCGGCCCGGCCTCGCGGAACCCCGCGGTGTAGCAGACGATGCCGCCCGCGCCGGCCCGGCTGAGGGCGGCTGTCACCCCGACCGCCGCCGGGGCCGGCACCGCGAGGAACACCGCATCCGGCGGCTCGGGCAGATCCCCGACCGAGGCGAAACAGGGATGGCCCGCCATCTCGGACCGCGCCGGATTGACCGGCCATATCGCGCCGCGGAAGCCGCGCCGCTGCGCCTCGCCGATGGCGGTCAGACAGTCCCGGCCGCCGACAAAGGCGATGTGGCGCGGATTCAGAAGCCGCCCCAGATTGCTGCGTTGCGCCGGTGTCATGCCCCGAGCGGCCTCAGGATCGCGCGGGTGATGATGTGGCGCTGGATTTCCGAGGTGCCGTCCCAGATCCGTTCCAGCCGCGCATCGCGCCACAGACGCTGCACCGGCAGTTCCTCCATCAGCCCCATGCCGCCGTAGATCTGCACGCAATCGTCGGCGACGCGGTTCACCATTTCCGAGCAGTAGAGCTTGACCATCGACACATCGGCATCCGTCAGCACCCCTGCCTCGGCCCGCGCCACCGCATCGGCGACCAGAAGATCCCCGGCCCGCAGGCCGACCGCCATATCCGCCAGTTTGAAGCCGGTCGCCTGGAACTGGCCGACCGGCTGGCCGAACTGTTTGCGGCTGGCGGCCCAGTCGGTGGCCAGCCCAAGAAGCCGCTCGGCCTTGCCGCAGCAACTGGCCGCCACCCAGACCCGGCCCATCGTCAGCCACTGGCCGGCCAGTTCGAACCCGCGTCCTTCTTCGCCCAGGATCTGCCCGGGCCCGAGACGGACATCCGAGAAATGCAGCTGGAAGGTCTTGTAGCCCCGGTAGCTGACCGAGCGGTTGCCCTCGCGCAGCTCGAAGCCGGGCGTTCCGGCATCGACCAGAAAGGCGGTGACGCGCTTGCGCGGGCCGCGCCGGGTCTCGTCCACGCCGGTCACGGCGAAGACGATGGCGAAATCGGCCATGCAGGGCCCCGAGATGAAATGTTTCGAGCCGTTCAGGATCCAGTCCGCGCCGTCGCGCCGCGCGTTCGACTTCATCCCCATGGCGTCCGATCCGGCCTCGGGTTCGGTCAAAGCGAACAGTTCGCGCTTGTCGCCGCGCACGCAGGGCAGGAGATAGCGTTCGATCTGATCGCCCTCGCAGGCCAGCAGCAGCTCGGTCGGGCGCGCGATCCAGGAATGCAGCGCATGGCTGGTCTTGCCGTATTCGCGCTCGATCAGGCTCATCGCCTTCATCGAAAGCCCGCCGCCGCCCACCCGCTCGGGCAGGTTCGCAGCATAGAGCCCGATCTCTTTGGCGCGCGCCTCGATCCGGCGGCCGGTCTCTTCGGGAACGAAGCCCTGGCGGTCCACCAGGTCTTCATGCGGGTAGACTTCCTCGTTCAGGAAGCTGCGGACGGTCTGCAACAGCAGGCCGGTCTCGTCGTCGGGATCGAAATGGGCGGTCATCCGTTATCGCTTTGACTGGAGGAAAGATTGCGGGCGCGCCGTTGCAGCACCACCCAGACGAGAAAGGCCAGAAGCGTGACGCTCAGCAGCACGACGGCGGCGGCGGCCACCGAAGGGTCGGTGTTCTCGCGGATACCGTTCCACATCCGGCGCGGCAGCGTGTAGACGGCGAATTTCGACAGGAAGAGCGTCACGACGATCTCGTCCCATGAGGCGATGAAGGCGAAGACGGCGCCTGACAGCACGCCCGGACGGATCGCGGGCAGGATCACCCGCCGGAAGGTCTGGGCATGGCTGGCGCCCAGATTGCGCGAGGCCTGTTCGAGCCGGCGGTCGAAACCCGCGAGTGAGGCCGATACGGTGATCAGCACCAGGGGCGCGGCCAGCACCGTATGGGCGAGGATCAGCCCCGCATAGGTGTCGATCAGCCCGAGCGGCACGAACAGCCGATAAAAGGCCATCGCGGCGATGATCGGCGGCACCACCAGCGGCAGCAGCAGGAACGCGCGCAGCAGCCCCGCCCCTGCCGACATACGCCACAACCCGACCGCGGCCAGCGTTCCCAGGGTGGTCGCAAGGGCGGCCGAGGACAGTCCGATCACCGCGCTTTGCAGGAACGAGGACATCCATTCGGGCGAGCTGAAGATCTTGCGGTAATATTGCAGCGACAGACCGTCCCATGGCAGCGACAGGTAGTTCTGCGCGGTCAGTGAGACCGGCACCGCCACCAGCGCGGGCGCCACCAGGAAGATCAGCAGCCCCCAGGCGATGCGGCGATTGACCCGGACGGCCAGACTTGTTGCCCCGGTCATTGTCATGCCCTCCCGCCAAGCGCGGCCGACAGCTTCATGAAGCGCGACATCAGCGCCAGAAGCGCCAGAACCGAGACGAGGATCAGCACCGCCAGCATCGCTGCCGTGCCCCATTTCAGCGTGATCAGCACCTGGACCGAGATATATTCGGCCACCATCAGCACCTTGCCACCGCCGAGGATCGCAGGCGTGACATAGAAGCCGAGGCTCAGGATGAAGACCAGAAGCGAGGCGGCAATCACGCCGGGCTTCGTCAGCGGCAGCCAGATGCGCCAGAAGGTCTGGGCCGGGCTTGCGCCCAGGTTGCGCGAGGCGGCCATCACCCGGCCGTCGATCGCGCGCATCGCGCCAAGAAGCGGCAGCACCGCATAGGGGATCATGTAATGGACCATGCCGATCAGCACGCCCAGCTCGTTGCGAACGAAGGGCAGCGGCGCCGAAATCAGCCCGGCCGACATCAGCCCGTTGTTCAGAAGCCCGTTGCGCCCGAGGATCATGATCCAGGCGAAGGTCCGCACCAGAACCGAGATCCAGAACGAAATCAGCAGCAAAAGCAGCATCTTCTGCCGCGCGCCCTCGCCGGCATGGGTCATGGCGTAAGCGATGCAATAGCCCAGCACCACCGAGAACAGCGTCGTCAGGGCGCAGATCCGCAATGTGACCCAGAGCAGCCGTCTCAGGCTCTCGCGTTCGGCAAGGGCGGTATAGTTCGACAGGCCGGGCCCGGGGTCGGTGAAGCTGAGCCAGAAGATGTTGAAGAGCGGGCCGGCGAACATCACCACGACCAGCCCGAGAAGGGGCAGGACCAGCAGCCAGCCGGAAGTCCTGAGCGTAAGTGCCGCCATCTGCGCATCCGTTCGTAGGAGGGGGCGCGCGGCGGAAACCGGCCGCCGCGCGCGGGGATCGGGCCTCAGCTGATCGCTTCGAGGAAAGCGTTCACCGCGGCGTCGCCGTTCTGGCCCCACCAGACCGGATCGTTCAGCACGATCCGCGGCCGGTTTTCCGCCGAGGTGATCGCCCAGGGCGCATCCCCGGGCGTGATCCGCGCGATGGCTTCGGGATTGGTCGGCGTCATGCCAAGGCACGAGAACAGGCCAAGCTGCGCCTCGACCGACTGCGAGACGGCGATGAATTTCATCACGGCCTCGCGTCCGCCCGGATTGCCTTTGGGCACGATATAGGCTCCGGGCATGGCGATGGCCTGGTTCATCACCATCCTGTAACGGCCGTTGGTCCTTTCCTCGATGGCGCGGCCGCGGTTCTGCCAGACCATTCCCATCGAGACCTCGCCGTTGACGATCATGTCATGGGCCTCGGAGCCCGAGCCCCAGTAGATCGTGTTGTCCCTGATCGCGGTGATCCGGGTCAGCGCCCGGTCGATGTCGAGGGGATAGAGCGCCTCGGGCGCCACGCCATCGGCCATCAGCGCCGCTTCGAGCGCGCCGTTCGCCCATTTGTAAAGCGAGCGCTGGCCGGGGAATTTCTCCAGATCGAAGAAATCGGCCCAGTCTCGCGGCGGGTTCTCGCCCCAGGCCTCGGTGTCATACATGAAGGCATAGCCGTAGAGGATGATCGAGACGCCGAATTCCAGCGCATATTCCGGCAGCGTCTTTTCCTTGCTGACGACGGAATAGTCGATCGGCTCCAGATGGCCCGAAGCGCCAAGTGCCACCGCGTCGAACAGATCGCCGTCGCAGACATCGGCGGTGACATTGCCGCTGTCGACCATCTCTTTGATCTTGCCCTGCAAGGGGCCCGACGTGTCGAACCTCAGCGGCATCCCGGTCTCGGCCGTGAAGGGCACACCGATCGCGCTGCCGTGACATTCCTCGGACTGGCCGCCCCAGTTCCACAGGATGATCTCGCCCGCCGCCGCCTCTGCGCGCCCGGCCAGCACCGAGGGCAGCGTCACCCCCGCCAGCCCGCAGATCGCCAGAAAACTCCGTCGCCCCAGCCTGCCCGCCCGGAACGCATGAGCGGCCTCGACGGCGGTTTCGCGCATGAACTGCTTGTCGTGCATCGTTGTTCCTCCTTGTTGAGGGATGTGACTCCCGTTCGCCGTCAGGCTGACCCTGACTTTCCGTATTCACGACCCCAGCAGGACAGCCGCCTGTTCGGACCAGTCGAGACCGACCGCCGTTCCCACCGGCAGGGCGCCGCCGCCGCGCCAGGCGTCGACATCCACCTCGATCTGCCCCTGTTCCGCGGTTTCGACCTGGTATTTCAGGACCGATCCGAAATAGGCCATCGACAGGATCCGGCCCGAGAGCCGCCCCCCCGTTGCCTGGCCCGTCGCCACCGACAGGTCGATTTTCTCGGGACGCAGCGCCCAGACCTTGCCGTCGCGGCGCAGGAAATTGCTTTTCCCCAGGAAGGAGGCCGCGAATTCGGTGCGCGGGCGGCTGTAAAGCTCTTCGGGCGTTCCCACCTGCTCGACCCGGCCCGCGCGCATGATGACGATGCGGTCCGACATCGACAGCGCCTCTTCCTGGTCGTGGGTCACATAGATGAAGGTGGTGCCGAGGCGCCGGTGCAGCTCCTTGAGCTGCTCCTGCACCTCGATCCTGAGCTTGCGGTCCAGCGCGCCGAGCGGCTCGTCCAGAAGCAGCACCGGCGGCGAGAAGGCCAGCGCGCGGGCCAGCGCCACGCGCTGCTGCTGGCCGCCCGAAAGCTGCGCCGGCAGCCGCGCGCCCATGCCCTGCAACTGCGCAAGCTCCAGCATCTCGGCCACCCGCGCGGCGATCTCCGCCCGGGGCCGGCCACGGACCGACAGCGCATAGCCGATGTTGTCGGCGACGGTCATATGCGGAAACAGCGCATAGCCCTGAAAGACCATGCCGAAATTGCGCTTTTCCGGCGGCATCGCGACGATCGAGCGGTCGTCGAGACGGATGTCGCCCGAGGTCGCGTCCTGGAATCCGGCGATCATCATCAGAAGCGTGGTCTTGCCCGATCCCGAAGGGCCGAGCAGGGTCAGGAACTCGCCGCGGCGGATTTCGAGGTCGATGCCCGCCACCGCCTCGAACGTGCCGTAATGCTTGACCAGCGCGCGGATCGAAATCCCGCCCGGGCCAGATCCGGTGCCCGCGGCCATCAGGCGTCGGCCCCGCGCAGATGCAGCCTGTTGCGCGCCTCTTGCGGCGAAAGCACCCGCGCGCCCATCCGCTCGATGATCTCGCGCGCCTGTTCCACCAGTTGCGCATTGGTTGCCAGGACCCCGCGGCCGAGGAACAGGTTGTCCTCAAGCCCCACCCGCACGTTTCCGCCAAGCGCGACGGCGGCGGCGGCCATCGGCATCTGCATCCGGCTGATGCCGAAACCGGCCCAGCTTGCCCCGGGCGGAAGCTGCGCCTTCATCGCCGCCATGGTCTCGACCGTCTGATCCGCGCCCCAGGGAATGCCGAGGCAAAGCTGGAACATCGGCGGATCGGCCAAGAGCCCCTCGGCCAGCATCGCTTTGGCAAAGCGGATATGGCCGAGGTCGAACACCTCCAGTTCGGGCTTCACGCCCCATTCCCGCACCAGCGCCGCCATCCGCCGCAGGATGGGCGGCGTCGAGATATAGATCGTGTCGTCATTGCCGAAGTTCAGCGTGCCGCAATCGAGCGAGCAGATCTCGGGCAGGCAGTCCCTGACATGGGCCAGCCGCTCGTCCGGCCCGATCATGTCGGTGCCCGGCCCGGGCATCGCCCAGTCGTCCTTCGCGGGCGTCCAGTCGCCGCCCATCCCGGCCGTCAGATTGATGACCACATCCACCCCCGACTGGCGCACCCGGTCCACCGTTTCGCGAAACAGCGCGGGATCGCGTGAGCCCTTGCCCGTCTGCGGATCGCGCACATGCAGATGCACCACCGAGGCGCCGGCGCGGGCCGCCTCGACCGCATCGCGGGCGATCTCTTCGGGCGTCACGGGAACATGTTTCGATCTGCCCGTCGTATCGCCCGCGCCGGTCACGGCGCAGGTCAGAACCACCTCGAAGTTCATTGTTCGTCCTCTCCTGTTTCATTCAATCTTGCGGTTCGGAATTTGCTTTTCTGTCACTTTTTCGACTGATATGATGCCCGCATGTCGAAAATTCTCACCACTTCACTTTCCTTGTCCGGCGCGGCCTCGCAGCGGCGCATCGCCGGTTCGGACGGGCCTTTCCGGGTCTCGTTCCTGATCGTTCCGCGGTTCAATCTGGCCGAGATGGTAAGCATGATCGAACCGATGCGGGTGGCGAATTATCTCTCGCCCCGCCCGCTTTACGAATGGGAGATTCTGTCCTTCGACGGGCCGGAAATCACCGCCTCCAACGGGCTGTCGATCACCGCGAACCGGCCGGGAGAGCGCAGCCGCCGCGATGAGATCATCTTCATCTTCGCCAGCTGGGGCGCCGAAACCTACGAGAACCGCGAGGCGACAAGCTGGATCCGCCGCCAGGCGCGCGAGGGCGCGCGGATCTGCGCGGTGGAACTGGGCTGCTACCTCGTCGCCCGCGCCGGGCTGCTGAAGGGGCGCAAGGTCGCGACCCACTGGTCCTGTGCGCCCGGCTTTCAGGAACGCTTCCCCGAGACCCATATGGTTGATCAGATCTACACCCCGGGCGATCACGTCATGACCTGCGCCGGAGGCTTTGCCGGGGTGGACATGATGCTGCGGCTGATCACCGATCAGCATGGCGAAGGGCTGGCAAGCGAGGTGGCCGATCAGTTGCTTTACCATCCGGTGCGGCCGCCGACCGCGCCGCAGCGGCGGATGATGGGGCACGGGCTGGAAAATCTGGCCCCCGTGGTGCGAGATGCGATCACGCTGATGGAGAACCACATCGAGGAACCGCTGAACGTGCCGCAGATCGCCGAAGAGATGGGGGTGTCGCAGCGCCAGCTTGAGCGGCAGTTCAAGGCCTCGGTCGGCTGCACCGTGGTGCAGTTCGGGCTGCTTTTGCGGCTGCAACACGCGCGCGTTCTGCTGGTGGCGACCGGGCTGCCGGTGCGCGATATCGCTGCGGCGGCGGGGTTCAACACGCTGTCGCATTTCGCCCATGCCTTCCGCAAATGCTTTGGCCGGCGCCCGTCGGACTACCGGCAGGCCTGGCCCAAGGAAGACGCCGCCCCGACCTGGCCGGGCACGCTGACGAAATATCTGGAAACGCTGGAAACGCGAACCGCCGCCCGTTCGGTGAAGGGCGGCGGCGGGCGGGGCATGGCGGCGGCTATTGCCGCGCCGCCCGGATCGCATTCAGAACCGCAACGATCTCGCGGTCGCGCTGCGCCGCCATATCGGTGAAATGCCGCCCCGCCGCAATGGCGTTGCAGCCTTCGACCATGCGGTCGCGCAGCTCCTGCGTCAGTTCCGGCGCCTCCAGCCGGGTCCAGGGCCATTTCAGCGCCGGGCCGAACTGATCGAGATTGGTGGCCATCCCTCCCTCGCCGCAGGCGACGTGGAACGCCATGCACTGGCCCTGCGCCGCCATCCGCGGCGCCGGGCCGTTCATCAGCGCGATGTCTATGTCGTCCGGCGTCGCCTCGCCATTGGCGACCATATGCAGCGCCTCGCGCCAGAGCGCCTCCTGCAGGCGGGTGGCGACGAAGCCGGGGATCTCTTTCTTCAGCACCAGCGGCACCTTGCCCGCCACGCGGTAGAAGGCGGCGGCCCAGTCCACCGCAGCCTTTTCGGTGCCCTTGCCGCCGACCACCTCGACCAGCGGCAGCAGATAGGGCGGGTTGAACGGATGGCCGATCACCGTGCGCTGCGGGGTCATGCAGTCGCGCTGGATCTGCGACATGGTCAGCCCCGAGGTGGACGAGGCGATCACGCAGGCCCGGGGCGCCAGCTGGCACAGCCTGGCGTAAAGCGCCTGCTTGATCTCCAGCCGCTCGGGGGCGCTTTCCTGGATGAACTGCGCCTCGCGCACCGCCGCCGCCAGGTCGGTCGTGACCGTCAGCCGGCCGCGCGAGGCGCCGGGCGCAAGGCCGAGTGCCGTCAGGCTGATCCAGGCGGTGTCGATCACGGCGTTCAGCGCGTCGCGCTCGCTGTCGTCATGGATCCAGGCGGTCACGTCATAGCCGCGCGCCAGGAAATGCGCGGCCCAGCCTCCGCCGATCGGGCCGGCGCCGAGGGTGGTGACGCGGGTGACGCTTTCGGGTTCGGGATACATCTCAGCGCCCCCTGAAGTCGGGCTGACGTTTCGCGACGAAGGCCGCCACGCCCTCGCGCGCGTCGTCCGAGGACAGCATGGCGCGATAGACGGGCAGATCGCCGCTGCGCATCGCGGCGAAGGCGCGTTCCAGCGGCAGGCCCTGGATCGCGCGCTCGACCTCTTTCACGCTCTGCATCGCAAGCGGCGCCGCGGCCGCGATCCGGTCCGCCCAGTCCCGCGCCACATCCATCAGATCCGCTTGCGGGACCACGCGGTTCACCAGCCCGTAATGCGCCGCCTCGGCCGCGCCCATCCGCCGGCCCATGAGGAACATCTCGGTGGCGATGTTGCGCGGGATCAGCCGCGGCAGACGTTGCAGCGCGCCCGCATCGGGCACGATCCCCAGGGGCATTTCCGGCAGGCCGAATTCCACATGATCGGCCGCCAGG
This sequence comes from Pseudogemmobacter humi, assembly GCF_900609055.1. Classification (GTDB taxonomy): domain Bacteria; phylum Pseudomonadota; class Alphaproteobacteria; order Rhodobacterales; family Rhodobacteraceae; genus Pseudogemmobacter; species Pseudogemmobacter humi. Next base: position 130,249 of record NZ_UXAW01000051.1, read on the forward strand.
ATCAGATCGCAGGACATCGCGATCTCGAAACCGCCGCCGATGGCCAGGCCGTTCAGCGCGCAGATCACCGGCTTGTTCAGCCGCCAGTTCTCGGTCAGGCCGGCGAAGCCGCCCTCGCCGTAATCCTCTTCCCACCAGTTGGTCAGGGCCATGTCGCCCTGGTTCAGAGCCTTGAGATCCCAGCCGGCCGAGAAGATCCGCTCCCCCGCGCCGGTCAGGATCGCGCAGCGCAGCTCCGGGTCGTCACGCAGGAGCGCGAAGGCGCGGCCCATGTCCTGGCTCATCGCCCGGTCGATGGCATTTACCTTCGGGCGGTTGAGCGTCACTTCCAGAACCCGGCCGCGCCGGGCGACTTCAACGAAAGACATCGGCGGCCTCACTTAAATGCGGGGATGACATGTTTGCAGAACAGCTCAAGCGAGCGTTTCTGTTCGGCAAGGCCGTAGCCCATCGAGGCGTAATAGATGAAGGCATCCACCCCGAGCGCCTGGTAGGGTTTCAGCTTGGCGATCACCTCGTCGGGGGTGCCGAACATCAGATTGGCCGACAGCATCTGCGGATCGTATTCCGCCCGGTTCGCCACCGATTCGAGCGGGATCTCGCGCGGGAAGCCGTCGGTCACGTCGCCGAGGTTCTTGAACAGGTTCTCGAACTGCGAGAGCTGCCGCTGCGCCGCCCGCACCGGCGCCATCCATTCGTCCTTGCGGTCGTAAACGGCGGTGTGGCGCATCATCGCCATGGTGGGGCGCTTCTTGCCCGGATGGGCCGCCAGCGCGTCCTCCAGCCGCTGCACATAGGTCTGCGCCTCGTCCATGCCGCGCGTCAGCGGCCAGGACATGATGTTGCAGCCTTCGCGCACCGCATAATCATAGGTGACGGGCGCCCGTGCGGCGACCCAGACCGGCACCTCGGGCTGGAGGGGCTTCGGGCAGGAGGTCGAGGTGGGAAACGACCAGAACTGCCCGTCATGCGCGTGATCGCCTTTCCACAGCGCCCGGACGACCGGCAGCATCTCCTGCATGTATTGCCAGCCCTCGGACTGTTTCAGGCCCGGGGCCATCCGGTCGAATTCGCGCTGATAGGCGCCCGAGCCGATGCCGAACTCCAGCCGTCCGCCCGAGATCAGATCGAGGAAGGCCGCCTCGCCCGCCACTTTGACCGGATGCCAGTAGGGCGCCACCACGCAGGCGGTTCCCAGCCGGATCGTCGAGGTATGTTCCGCCCACCAGGTCAGGATCTGGAACGGGTTGGGCGCGATGGTCATTTCCAGCGCATGATGTTCCGCCGCCCAGGCGATCGAAAATCCGCCCTCTTCGGCCATCTGCACCATCTCAAGGGTATGGCGGGCCACCTCGCGCATGTCGAGCGATGGGTCCATCCGCTCCAGGTTGATTGCCAGCTGGAACTTCATCCTCGTCTCTCCCGGTTGTTCCCAAGCCCCGGATGTTGGTGGCAATCGGGCGGGAAGCCGTCGTATTTTCGTCACTCATTGCGCAATTTCGACGGAAGGCGGTGATTTCCGGGCGGGACCCGGCGAAATGAAAAGGCGGCCCCGAAGGGCCGCCCGGATCGCCGGAGAACGGCGCGCGCGTTCAGCGCATGACGAAGGGATTGGCCATAGGTTCGGTGGAGGTATTGACCCAGACGGTTTTGGGCCGCGTGTAATCCCACATCGCCTGAAAGCCGCTTTCGCGCCCATAGCCCGAGGCCTTGACCCCGCCGAAGGCCGCGATGGGCGAGACGGCGCGATAGGTGTTCACCCAGACGATCCCCGCCCGCACCGCCCGCGCCATCCGCATCTGGCGCGCGCCGTCGCGGGTGAAGATCCCGGCGGCAAGGCCATGCGCGCTGGCATTGGCGAGGGCGAGCGCCTCGGCCTCGGTGCGGAACCGCAGGACCGACAGAACCGGGCCGAACAATTCCGTATCGACGATGGTCAGATCCGGGCGCGGGCAGTCGATGATCGTCGGCTGGTAATAGGTGCCGCCCAGCCCCGGCGGCTGGTCTCCGCCGGTCAGCAGCCGCCCGCCCTCCTTCTGCGCCAGCGCCACCTGTCGGCGGATATGCGCAAGCTGGCCCGGGGTGCAAAGCGGCCCCATCTGGGTTTCTTCCGCCAGCGGATCGCCGATGCGGATCGAACGGGCCAGCGCCACCATCCGCTCCAGGAAGGCATCGGCGATGCTCTCGTGCAGCAAAAGCCGCGAGCCCGCGACGCAGCTCTGCCCGGTCGCGCCGAAGATCCCGGCGACCGAACCGTTCACCGCGCTGTCCAGATCAGCATCGTCAAAGACGATGAAGGGGGATTTGCCGCCCAGTTCCAGCGACACTTCGGCGAAATTGTCGGAGGAATTGTGCACGATATGCCGCGCGGCCACCGGCCCGCCGGTGAAAGAGATACGCGAAACCAGCGGATGGCTGGTCAGCACCCGCCCGCAGGGGTCGCTGTGGCCGGTGACGATATTGACCACGCCGGGCGGAAAACCCGCCTCGGCGATCAGCCTGCCGAAATCCAGCATCGCCACCGACGCATGTTCCGACGCCTTCAGCACCACCGTATTCCCGGCAGCCAGCGCCGGGCCGATCTTCACCGCCACCAGGAAAAGCTGCGAGTTCCACGGCACGATGGCCGCCACCACGCCCAGAGGCTCGCGCTGAGTGAAGACAAAGAGGTCGGGCTTGTCGATCGGCAGCGTCTCGCCCGCGATCTTGTCGGCGGCGCCGGCGTAGAAATGGAAGAAATCGGCGATATATCGGGCCTGCCAGCGGGTTTCCTTCAGCAGCTTGCCGGTGTCGATGGTTTCGGAGCGGCCCAGGTCCTCGGATCGCTCTGCCAGCAGATCGGCCAGCCGTCTGAGGCACCGGCCGCGATCAGAGGGCGTCATCGCCGCCCATGGCCCCGAGGAAAACGCCCGGTCGGCGGCGCGTACGGCGCGGTCCACATCTTCCGCCGTGGCCTCGGGGATGCGTGCCCAGACCCGCCCGGTGACCGGCGACACGCTGTCGAAGGTTCCGCCGTCCGAAGCATCGGTCCAGTCGCCGTCGATCAGCATCTGGCAGTTGCGTATGTCGTTCATGGCTTTCTCCCTGCTGGCCGCCCATTCTTGAACGGACAAAGCGGCGTGGCATGCGACTTTTCGCCATCGACCGGCGAAAAAACGGAACCCGCAGCGCCCTGCCGGTGCAACCGTCTGCCTGTCACCGGACAGGGAGGCTTGGCGTGGCGAAACAGGTGATTGGGGATCCGCTGGTGATCGACGGCCGCAGGCTGTCGCTGTCGCGGGCGGTGCGGGCCGGAGAGACGGTCTATCTGACCGGCCAGGTGCCGATGCAGGGCGGCCGGGTCATGACCTGGGGCAGCATCGAGGACCAGACCGCCGCCGTGCTGGAGGCGATCACCGCCACCCTGGCCCTGGCCGGTTGCGGGCGCGAGGATGTGGTCAAGACCATGGTCTGGCTGAAGGACCGCGCCGATTTCCCCGGGTTCAATGCGGTGTACGGCGACTATTTCCCCAAGGCGCCGCCCGCGCGCTCGGCCCTGGTCAGCGACTTTCTGGTCGATGTGCGGATCGAGATCGAAGTGATCGCCTGGAAGCCCGAGGAGACCGGCCGATGACCCGCACACCCGACGGAACCAGCTACAGCCTGAGCGGCCCCGAGGGCGCCCCCGTATTGGTGCTGATCCACGGGCTGGGGCTGACCCGGCAGATCTGGCAGGATCTGCTGCCGCAGCTTGCCGCCCGGTTCCGGGTGATCGCCTATGATCTGTCCGGCCATGGCGACTCGGCCCCGCCCCCGGCGAAACCTGTGCTGCGCGATCTGTCGGAACAGCTTGCCCGCCTGCTGGATCATCTCGGCATCGGGCGCGCCGCTCTTGCGGGGTTTTCGCTGGGCGGCATGGTGGCGCGGCGCTTTGCCCAGGATCATCCGTCCCGGGTCACGGCGCTGGCGATCCTGCATTCGCCGCACCGCCGCACGCCCGAGGCCCAGGCCGCGATCCTCGCCCGGGTCGCCCAGGCCGAACGCGGCGGCCCCGCCGATACGGTCGAGGCCGCGCTGCGGCGCTGGTTCACCGATGCCGCGCCGCCCGCGCTGGCCGCGCAGGTGCGCCGTCAGGTGCTGGCGAACGATCCGGCGCTTTATCCCGGTCTCTACCGCATCCTGGCCGAGGGCATCGACGAGATCGTGGCGCCGCAGCCCCCCATCGCCTGCCCTGCGCTGGTGCTGACCGCCGATCAGGATCACGGCAACGGCCCGGAAATGTCCGCCGCCATCGCCGCCGAGATCCCCGGCGCGCGCCTCGTGATCCTGCCCGGATTGCGCCATATGGCGCTGGCCGAACGCCCCGCGGCGGTAAGCGGACCGCTTCTCGACTTTCTCGCTGGGGTGCCGGCATGAGCGGGGGCATCCTTTCGGGCCTGCGGGTTCTGGATCTCAGCCGGATGCTGTCGGGGCCCTATGCCACGATGATGCTGGCCGATCACGGCGCCGAGGTGATCAAGATCGAGGACGCCGGCGGCGACACCAGCCGCAAGAACGGCCCCTTCCGCGAGGACGACCCCGATCAGGACTGGGCGGGCTATTTCGTCAGCCTCAACCGCTCCAAGAAAAGCGTGCGGCTGGATCTGAAATCCGAGGCCGGGAAAGCCGCGCTGCGCGGGATGGTGCGCTCGGCCGATGTCCTGATCGAGAATTTCCGCCCCGGGGTGATGGAGCGCCTTGGCCTGTCCTATGAAAGCCTCAGCACGATCAACCCCCGTCTGGTCTATGCCGCGATCCGCGGCTTCGGCGATCCGCGCAGCGGGGCGAGCCCCTATGCCGGCTGGCCGGCCTATGATGTGGTGGCCCAGGCCATGGGCGGGCTGATCTCGGTCACCGGCGCCGATGGCGCGCATCCCACGAAGGTTGGGCCGGGCATCGGCGATGTCTTTGCCGGGATGATCGCGGCGTTCGGCATTCTGGCGGCGCTGCGCAGCGCCGAGGCAACCGGGCGGGGCCAGTTCCTCGATGTCGCCATGTATGATGCGATGCTCAGCCTTTGCGAGCGGCTGGTCTATCAGCACGACTTTGAAGGCATCGTCCCCGTGCCCGAGGGCAACGGCCATCCGCTGCTGGCGCCCTTCGGGCTGTATCCGGCGCGCGACGGAATGGTGGCGATCGGCGTGGTCGACGACGCCTTCTGGCAAAGCCTCGCCCGGGCGATGGACCGGCCCGGTCTGGCGTTTGATCCGGCCCATGCCACCCGCGCGGCCCGGCGCGCCAATGCGGGTGCGATCAATGCGATGGTCTCGGCCTGGACCGCCGGGCTGACCCGGGACGAGCTTGCGCAAAAGCTGGGCGGGCTGATCCCCTTCGGTCCGGTGAACGACATCGCGGCGATCTTCGCCGATCCGCATGTGGCGGCGCGCGGCATGATCGCGACCATCGCCCACCCCGAGCCCGGCAAACGGCCCTGGCGGGTCGCGGCCAATCCGCTGCGCTTCGCGGATGCGCCCGCGCCCGGGCCCCGCCCGCCGCCGCGCCTTGGCGAGCATCAGGCGCTGGCGGCGGCGGCCGGGCCGCCCCAGCCTCTGGCGCCTCAGGCCCTGCGCCGCGCCTTCGGTGCCTTTGCGACCGGCGTGACCGTGCTGACCACCCGCCAGGCCGACGGCACGCCGCGGGGCTTCACCGCGAACAGCTTCGCCTCGGTCTCGCTCGATCCGCCGCTGGTGATGATCTGCCTCGCCAAAAGCGCGCATTCCTGCGCGACCTTTGCCGCCGCGCCGCATTTCGCCGTCAATGTCCTGGCAGAAGGGCAAGAGCCCGTCGCAGAGCTTTTCGCCTCGCGGGCGCCCGACAAGTTCCCGCGCTGCGACTGGCGGCCCGGCCATGCCGGGATGCCGCTGATCGACGGCGCGCTGGCCGGGTTCGTCTGCGCCCGTCACCGGCTGGTCGATGCGGGCGACCATCTGATCCTGATCGGCCGGGTCGAAGCCTTCTCGGAAACCGCGGGCAATCCGCTGGGGTTCTTTCGTGGCGCTTACGTCCCGGTCGGCCCCCTGAACACGAACAAGACCGGAGAGAACCATGTCCCTGCCTGAACTGCGCAAGATCGTGACCTATGACGAGGAGATCCTCAGCGACGGAGGCCGCGCCTGCACGCCGCCCCTGCGGATGATCGGTGTCGCCGCGGTGGTGGCGAACCCCTGGGCGGGGCGGGGCTTCGTCGAGGATCTGCAACCCGACATCCGCCGCATGGCCCCGGTTCTGGGCAGGCTGCTGACCGACCGGCTGATCGCGCTGGCGGGGTCCGGCGATGCGATCGAGGCCTATGGCAAGGCCTCACTCGCGGGAACCGCCTGCGAGCTGGAACACGGTTCGGCGCTGATCCACACGCTGCGGTTCGGCAATTTCTACCGCGAGGCGGTGAAGGCGAAGACTTATCTCGGCTTCACCAACGGCCGCGGCCCCGCCGGCAGCCAGATCCAGATCCCGCTGATGGACAAACACGACAGTGGGAGGCGGTCGCATTATCTGACGGTGCAGTTCTCGATCCCCGATGGGCCGGGGCATGACGAACTGGTCGTCGCGTTCGGCGCTGCCACGCGCGGCCGCCCGCATCCGCGGATCGGGGATCGCTATTCCGATCTGAAGGAGATGGGGCTCGACATCGAAAACCCGGCGGGGGTCTGACCGGGCGCCGCCGGATGCGGAGCCCTGGAGGGTGGACCGGGGAGCAGCGGCAATGCGCGTTCAGGCGGTGGCCCGTTCCCCCGCCTGATCCACCAGCAGGTCGGTGATCCCCGCGCCGATCCACATGCACAGAAGCGCAAGCCAGGCGGTGGCGACGAAGATCGACCCGCCGGTCACGCCCGCGCCGATGGCGCAGCCTCCGGCCAGCATGGCGCCGAAGCCCATCAGCGCCGCGCCCAGCATCGAGCGGCGCATCTGCCCCTCGCCCTCGAATCCCTGGAAGCGCAGCCGCCGTTTCAGCGTGGCCGAGACGAAGGCTCCGGCGAAGACCCCCGGCACCAGCCCGATGTTGAAATCCAGCACCGGATTTGCCGTCAGGAAGAACATCAGCGTATCGGCGGAAGGCCCCGAGAAGGTGGCCGAGGTCACGCTGACCGGATCGAACGCCTGCTGCGCCAGCGAGAAGGTCAGCACCCAGCCAAGCGCCACCGCGAATCCCACGCCCGAGGCGAAAACCAGCGTCGCCGCGCCGATCCCGTTGCGCCGCGCCAGCCACAGCGCCAGCGCGGCGAAGCCGAGGCCGGTGACGATTCCGCTGGCATCGGGCAGCGACAGCGCGGAGAGCAGGCTCAGATTCCGCCCGCCCGGAGTGGTCCATAACCCCGCCAGCGTCTCGCGCGCGGGCGACAGCCAGCCGTGCAGTGCCATCTGCGCCACCACGGCGAAGATCAGCCCCGACACCAGCGAGCGCAGGTTCCCCGTCGCGGCCAGCACCAGCAGCCGCCCGGAACAGCCGCGGGCCAGCACCATCCCCGCGCCGAACATCAGCCCGCCGGCCACCGCGCCCGACCAGCTGCCGGTCACCGCCATCATCCTCGCCTCGTCCGCCCGGAACAGGCCGGTCATTTGCGCCCCCTGCACCCAGATCATCGCGGTGGAAAAGGTCAGCAGCCAGACCGAGACCTTCGGCCCCAGACTGCCGCGGGCGAATTCCACCGTCGCCGCGCGCAGGCAGAAGGACGAGCGTTCCGCCGCGAAGCCGAACACGGCGCCGACCAGCAAACCGAAAAGGGCCGCCAGGGCAGGTTCCGAAAAGCGGTCGAGAAGAAAGGTCAGGTCCATCGTGTTCCTCCGCCCGTATAAACACCCGAGGGATCCGCCGGCGCCTTGATTTGAGTCAGGTCCCGCGGCCCGGTGCACGGATGCCCGCGGCGGCTCCGCCAGGGGGCAGTTCCATCATGAAGCCTTTCGGTGCGCGCCGAAAAGCCCGGTGGCCCGAATATGCCTTTCGCCCGGAACAGCGCCTCGCCAGGCGCGGCGCATTCCTCGGCGGTGGGGGGGCGGTCCTGCCCGCGCTTTGGCCCTGGCCTGCCTGGGCGGGCATCGCCCATATTCAGCGGCCGGCTCCGGTTCTGTCGCTTCGTATCGGATCGGCGAGCAGCCTGAGCCCGTTCAGCACGACCAGCAGCGTGCCCCCTTCATGTCCCAGCACCGCCAGCGGCAACGGCAGGGCGATCAGCAGCGTCGAGATCACCAGCAGGACCATCATTCCGATGGCAAAGGCCAGATTCTGGCGGATCACCCGGCGCGTGCGTCGCGCCAGCCGATGCGCCGCGGCCAGACGGCCCATGTCGTCCGACAGCAGCGCCACGTCGGCGGCCTGGAGCGCCACCTCGCTGCCCGCCGCCCCCATGGCGATGCCGACATCTGCCCGGGCCAGCGCCGCCGCATCGTTCACCCCGTCGCCGACGAAGGCCACCCGGCCCCGCCCGGCCAGTTCGCCCACCAGCCGCACCTTGTCTTCGGGCAGCAGATCCGCGTGAACGTCCTGCGGGGCGATGCCCAGTTCCGCGCCGATCCGCAGACCCACGGCACGGTGGTCTCCGGTCATCATGGTGATCGTGCCGACCCCTTCCGCCCGCAAGGCGGCCAGCCCGGCGGCCGAGGTCGCGCGCGGGCGGTCGGCCAGGCTCACCGCGCCGAGCACCCGGTCGCCGCGCCCCAGCCACACCACCGTCTGTGCCGTCCCGGCCAGCGCGGCGAATTCCGGCTGCCGGAGACCGGCCCCCATCCGCCTCGCCATACGGGGGTTGCCGGCCCAGACCGGGCCTGTCGAATCCCGGCCGATAATCCCTTCGCTGGGGACGGTCTCGACATCATGAACCTGCGCGCGCCCGACGCCCCGGCTTTCGGCATGGCGGCGGATCGCATCGGCGATCGGATGTTCCGACTGCGCCTCAAGTCCCGCGATCAGCGACAGGAACGCATCCTCGCCTTCCGGCGCGATCACCTGTGTCACCCCGGCCTTGCCGGTGGTCAGGGTGCCGGTCTTGTCAAAGGCGAAGATCCCGGCGTCCGCCAGCGTTTCCAGAGCCGCGCCGCCCTTGAACAGCACGCCGCCACGCGCCGCCGCCGCCAGTGCCGACAGGATCGCCGCGGGAACCGAGATCACGATGGCGCAAGGGCTGGCGGCGACCAGCAGCGTCGCCGCGCGATAAAGCGCGTCCCGCATCGGCCAGCCCAGCCAGAGGAACACCGCGAGGGCCAGTGCCGAACCGGCCAGAACCGCCACCGTATACCGCTGGCCGAACCAGGCGCTGAACCGTTCCGAGGGTGCGCGCGCCGCCTGCGCCTCGGTCACGAGCGCGATCATCCGCGCCACCGTGCTGTCGGCGACCGAACGGTCGATCCTGACCGCCAGCACGGCGTTGAGGTTCACGGTCGCCTCGAAGACCCTGGCGCCGGGATGCTTGCCCACCGGCATCGATTCGCCGGTGATCGTCGCCTCGTCCAGCGCGCCCTCGCCCTCGGTCACCACGCCGTCGGCGGGCACCCGCGCCCCGGGGCGCAGCACCACGACATCGCCGGGGGCAAGATCTGCGGCCGCCACCTCCGTCACCCTGCCGTCGGCGCCGCGCCGCAGCGCGGTATCGGGCCGCAGCGCCATCAGCGCCGCGACCGCGCGCCGCGCCCGTGCCATGGCACGATGTTCCAGGGTGGTCGAAAGACTGAAGAGCGTCAGCAGCACCGCCCCCTCAAGGGCGGCGCCGACCGCGGCGGCGGCAAGGGCGGCAATGATCATCAGCAGGTCGATGTCGGGGCGCCGTTCGTGCCAGAGCACCGCGAGCGCGCGCCGCGCCGTCGGCAGGCCGCCGGCAAGACAGACCAGCACAAGGCCGAACGCCCCCCAGGGGCCGGAGACCAGCAAGGCGTCAAAGGCTGCAAGCGCCATGCCCGCCAGCGTCACGCCGGTCAGCACCGTCATCAGGCGGTCGGCGGAAAGATCGAAAGACAATGTCATATCCTGGCTGTGCCGCGGCATCACGGCAATGGCTGGGGAAGGAAACGGAAGGGCCCGGCAGAGTCGTTCGCGGGAAAGGCTCTCCTGTCGTCGGGGTCAGATCGGCTTAAGCGCGGCGGCACCCGGGGGGGCCTCAGGGCGCTCACGGGTGCAGCTTTCCATACCACCTGCCCGGGCGAACAGGCCAGCGCCGGATGCGCCCCTGCGCCCGTGGGATCGCACGGCAGGACCATGGCCGTCGTCACCCGTGAGCGGTCTGGCGATCCATCGCCTTCGTTCGTGGAGAGTGCAGCTTATGGGGCCTGCCTTATCCCGCTGTCCCCTCGGATCGCGGCTCCATGTTCGGGGGGCCTGGCCCGGGTGGATGAACAGGCCCGCCCCTCTGTGCCGAACAGCGAAGTTCGCCGGTTGAAGTCTGGCGCCGAATCGCCGCTGCCCGCTGCTGTCGGGGCTTTCAGAATGGAGGCAGAAGGGCGGGCAGTGCCGGGCAAGGGGCGGATTGCGCCTTTCCCGGCCGCTGACACGGGCTTTCGCGTCATAGTCGCCCGTGACCGGCCAGGCGCCACCGCGGCGGCGACGGGCATGATCTTGTGGCCTGCGGGGCGGGGTGATGGTCCGCCGGATATGCCTTCGACCCTGGGTTACATGATCAATTTTTGAACATAGTTATATTTTATGCGCTTGCGGAAAAGAGGCCCTTTCCGGGCCGGCCGGAGCGGGGGGTCATCCGGGGTCAGATTCCCGAAAAGAGATATTATCTTTGTTTTGCAATGTATTGATGGGTTTCCGAGGGTGGGGTGGCACCTCTGGCGCGCCGGAAAAAACTGTGACGCAGGGTGCATAATAGATTGGACATCCGCTCAAAGCCGATGCTATCGTCCTTAAAAATTTGACAGGGTTGAAATGAAGCCAGCCTCCTTCAGCTATCACAAGCCCGGATCGGTTTCGGCGGCGCTCGCGCTTCTGGCGCAGTTCGGCGAAGAGGGGAAGATCATCGCGGGCGGCCAGAGTCTGGTGCCGTCGATGAACTTCCGCCTCGCCCGGCCCGAGACGCTGATCGACATCAACCATATCGCGGAAATCCAGGGCGTAAGCGACCAGGGCGATCATCTTGAGATCGGCGCGGTGACCCGCCACGCCACCTTTCACCACCCGGTCAGCCCCTGTCCGCTGGGGCGGATGCTGACGAAGGTGGTCGCCAATATCGCCCATTACCCGATCCGCCAGCGCGGCACCTTCGGCGGCTCGCTTTCCCATGCCGATCCGGCCTCGGAATGGTGCCTCGTCGCCGTCACCATGGGCGCCGAGATGGAGATCCACGGCCCCGCCGGCGCGCGCAGGGTGCCCGCGGCGCAGTTCTTCCGCGGCACCTTCACCACCGCCGTCGGGCGCGACGAGTTGCTGGCGCGGATCCGGCTGCCGAAACTGCCCGAGGGCTGGGGCACCGGATTTTACGAATTTTCCCGCCGCAAGGGGGATTTCGCCCTCGCGATGGCGCTGGCGGCGCTGAAGGTCGAGGGCGGCACGATCCGGGCTGCGCGGCTGGGCCTTGGCGCCGTCGGCGCCCATCCGCAGCGGCTGGAGGCGCTGGAGGCCGAACTGACCGGCCAGCCCGCCACGCCCCAGACCTTCGCGGCCATCGGTGCGCGCGCGCAGACCATGGTCACGCCTTCGGGCGACATTCACGGCTCGGCCGAATACCGGCGCGAGCTTGCGGCCACGGTGATCGCGCGGGCGCTGACCCGGGCGGCGGAGGATGCGGCATGAGCTGGATCGGACGCACCCTGCCGCGGCTGGAGGATCCGGCGCTCTTGCGCGGTCTCGGGCGCTATTTCGCCGATCTGGCCCGGGGCGCCCAGGCGGTGAAATTCGTGCGCAGCCCGATGGCGGCGGGGGTGATCACCGGGATCGACCTGCCCGATCCCGAGGACATCCGCGGCCATATCTTCCTCGCCCGCGATCTGGAGGCCGGCGGCGTGCGGCCGGTTCAGGCGGTGCTCGACCGCCCCGATTACCGCCGGGTGCCGCATCCGGCACTGGCGGGCGCGCGGGTGGTGTTCACCGGCCAGGCGGTGGCGATGGTGGTGGCCGAAACCGAGGCGCTGGCCGAGGATCTGGCCGAGCAGGTCTTCGTCGATATCGAGCCCGAAGACCCCGTCATCAGCATCGGGGATGCGCTGGCCGAAGACGCGCGGCCGGTTCACCCGGAAACCCCCGGCAATGTCATGGTCGAGGGCGCGATGCGCACCCCGGGCGTCGATCAGGCTTTCACTGACGCCGCCTGCGTGGTGGAACTGAACCTGCGCTCGCAGCGCCAGACCGCGATGCCGATGGAGGGGCGCGGCGGCGTGGCCGATTACGATGCGGCCAGCGGCCGGGTGACGCTTTATGCCTCGGTGCAGATGCCGCATATGCTGCGCACCGGGCTTGCCGATGCGCTGGCGATCGACGAGGGGCTGTTGCGGGTGGTCGCCCCCGATGTGGGCGGCGGGTTCGGCTCGAAAATGGCGCTGTTCCCGGAATATGTCGCGCTGGTCTGGGCGTGTTTCCGGCTGAAGCGCAAGCTGGCCTGGATCGAGGACCGGCGCGAGAATTTCCTTGCGGGGTCGCATTCGCGCGACCAGATCTTCAGCGTGAAGGGCGCCTTCTCGGCCGAGGGGCGGCTCCTGGCCATCGACGGCGATCTGCGCTCGAACGTGGGGGCCTATTCCTGCTATCCCGTCACCTGCGGGGTCGAGCCGCTGATGGCCTTCGCCGAACTGCCGGGGCCTTACGATTTCGCCCATTACGGCGTGCGCTCGCGCGGGATCACCTCGAACACCGCGATGATGGCGCCCTATCGCGGCGTGGCGCGGCCGATGCTGACCCTGACCATGGAGCAGCTGATGGACCGCGCCGGGGCGAAGCTGGGCATCGACCCGGTGGAGATGCGGCGGCGCAATCTGGTGACGAAATTCCCGCATACCTCGCCCACCGGCCTTGTCTTCGACGAGGCGTCCTATCTGGAGGCGATGGAGGCGGCGGTGAAGATCGCCGACTACCCCGCCTTCCGCGCCCGCCAGGCCGAGGCGCGGGCGGGGGGGCGTTATCTGGGGATCGGGCTCGCGGTGTTCTCGGAACGCACCGGCTATGGCACGCCTGCCTTTGCCGCGCGCAAGATGGCCATCGTGCCGGGCTATGAAAGCGTCGATTGCGAGATGGGGCCGTCGGGGCAGGTCACGCTGAGGATCGGCGCCTCGCCGCATGGCCAGGGGCTGAAAACCGCGCTGGCGCAGCTGGTGGCCGACCGGATCGGCATCGCGCCCGACCAGATCAGGGTGATCGCAGGCGACACCGATGCCACCCCCTACGGCTGGGGCAGCTTCGCCAGCCGCTCGATGGTGATCGCGGGCGGCGCCAGCCAGTTCGCCGCCGACAAGGTGGCCGACAAACTGCGCCGGATCGCCGGGCAGCTCATGGAGGTGCCGCCCGAGACCATCACCCTTGGCGACGGCCTCGCCATGGCCGCGGGCACCAACCGCAGCCTGCCGATCGGCGATCTTGCGCGCGCGATCCACAGCCAGAGCCACCGTTTCCCGGAGATGGAGCCCGGGATCAGGACCCAGGGCTTCTACGACCCGCCCGGCACCTTCTCGAACGCCGCGCATATCTGCGAGGTCGAGGTCGATACCCAGACCGGCGGCGTCAGGATCGACCGCTTCCTCGTGGTCGAGGATGCGGGCCTCCTGATCAATCCGATGATCGTCGATGGCCAGATCGCGGGCGGCGTGGCCCAGGGCATCGCCAATGCGCTGTATGAGGAACTGATCTACGACGAATACGGCACGCTGCTGACCAGTTCGCTGGCCGATTACCTGCCGCCGACCTGCGCCGAGATCCCGCCGATAGAGATCCACCATATGGAGACCCTCTCGCCCGAGACCGTCACCGGCGCCAAGGGCGTGGGCGAGGGCGGCACCATCGGCGCGCCCGCCGCGGTCGTCTCGGCGATCATGGACGCGCTTGCGCCCTTCGGCGTCGAGATCAACACCATCCCCGCCACGCCCGACCGCATCCGGGCGGCGCTGCGCGAAGCGAAAGGGCCTGCCCGATGAACGAAAAGCTCGACATCACGCTGACGGTGAACGGCAGGAGCCATGCGCTTGGCGTCGAGCCGCGCCGCAACCTGGCCGATGCCTTGCGCGACGATCTGGGGCTGACCGGCACCCATGTCGGTTGCGAACACGGCGTCTGCGGCGCCTGCACCGTGCTGATGGACGGCCGGCCGGTGCGGTCCTGCCTGACCTTCGCCTGCCAGGCCGAGGGGGCCGCCATCGAGACGGTCGAGGGCCTTGCCGACGGCGACCGGCTGCATCCCCTGCAACAGAAATTCTGGGAGTTGCACGGGCTGCAATGCGGCTTCTGCACCCCGGGGATGCTGATGCTGGCCGCCGGCGCCCTGCGCGAGAACCCCGATATGGACGACGAGGAGATCCGCGAGGTCATGTCGTCGAACCTCTGCCGCTGCACCGGCTATCAGAACATCCTCAGGGCGGTGCGCGCCGCCGCCGATGTCATGCGCGCCGAGGGGGCGCAGGGATGACCGAGAACGCGCCGAACCTGATCGGTCAGAGTGTCGCGCGTATCGAGGACCCCGAGCTTCTGACCGGCAAAGGCACTTTCGCCGCCGATTTCAACCGCGCGGGCCAGATCCATATGCGGGTCCTGCGCTCTCCGGTGGCCTTCGGGCGGCTCGGGGGGATCGACACCGCCGAGGCCCGCGCGCTGCCCGGGGTGATCGCGGTCTGGACGGCGGAAGACATCGCCGATCTGCCGCAGATCGACTTTCGCATGACGAAGGTGCAGGGCCTCGGGCCCTACCGGCAATGGTGTCTCGCGCGCGATTACGTCCGTTACGTGGGCGATCCGATTGCGGTGGTCTTCGCCGAGACCGCCTTCCTCGCCGAGGATGCCTGCGATCTGATCTTTCCCGAGATCGGGGAACTCGATCCGCAGCTCGATCCGCTGGATGATCCCTCGCCTTACATGCCCGAAACCATGCCGGGGGTGCTGTCGGAACCGGCGGTGCTGCGCAAGGGCTCGGGCGATGTGGAGGCGGTTTTCGCCCATGCGGCCGAGGTGGTGGAGCTGGAACTCTCGGTCGGCCGCCACAGCGGCATCCCCCTGGAGACGCGCGGCGCGCTTGGCGTTTATGACCGGGACAGCGACACGATCACCATGTATGGCGCCGCCAAGGTGCCGCATTACAACCGCGGCGCCATCGCCGATATGCTGCGCCTGCCGGTGGAGCGGGTGCATCTGTCCGAGGGCCATGTCGGCGGCGGCTTCGGCCCGCGCGGCGAGCTTTACCCCGAGGACGTGTTGGTCTGCTACGCTTGCCGCCGCCTTGGCCGCCCGGTGAAATGGATCGAGGACCGGCGCGAGCATTTCCTTTCCACCAACCACTCGCGCGACCAGCATTACCGGCTGAAGGCGGCCATCGACGAGCGGGGCGTGATCCAGGCGCTGGACGCGGAATTCTTCACCGACCAGGGCGCCTATGTCCGCACCCACGGCGCCACCGTCTCGGATCTGGCGGCGGCGCTGCTGCCCGGCCCCTATCTGATCCCGGCCTACCGCGTCGCGGGCCATATCCGGCTGACCAACAAGACCCCCTGCGGCACCTACCGCGCCCCCGGCCGCTACGAGAGCAGCTTCGCCCGCGAGCGGCTGATCGACGCCATCGCGGCCAGGAAGGGCCTCGATCCGTTCGAGATCCGTGCCCGCAACCTGATCCCCGAGGACCGGATTCCGTTCGACCGCGGCATCGACGCGCTCGGAACCCATGTGGTCTACGATTCCGGCAAATATCACGACCTGCTGGCGCGGCTGCGCGCGGCGCTGGACTGGGATGCGCTGTCCGCCCGGGTCGCCGCGCGGCGGGCCGAAGGCGAGCGGATCGGCCTCGGGATCGGCTATTTCGTCGAGAAAAGCGGCCTCGGCCCCGATGACAAGGTGCGGCTGCATTTCTACCCCGACGGGCTGATCTGCATCGTCACCGGCGTCGCCAACATCGGCCAGGGGGTGGAAACCGCGATGGCGCAGATCTGCGGCGGCACGCTCGGCCTGCCGATGGCGGGGATCTCGATCCTGCACGGCCAGACCCGGCTGATCGACGAGGGGCGCGGCGCCTTTGCCACAAGGGTCACGGTGATGACCGGCTCGGCGGTGAAACTGGCCTCCGAGGCGCTCTTGGATCAGGCGCTGGATCTGGCGGCGGGCAGGTTCGGTCTGCCGCGCGAAGAATTGCGCTACCGTGCCGGGCGGATCTGGCACGAGGGCGGCGCCAGCGTGACGCTGTGCGAACTGGCCGCGGAATACGGCGGCGAGGACGGGCTGGTGGCCGAAGGCATCTTCCGCTCGGACCACATGACCTATCCCTATGGCATCCATTTCGCCCAGGTGAAGCTGGATCCCGGCACCGGCGGGGTACAGATCGAGCGTTACATGGTCGCCTTCGACGTGGGCCGCGCGATCAATCCGATGCTGGTCGAGGGCCAGATCACCGGCGCGGTGGCGCAGGGAATCGGCGGCGCGCTTTACGAGGAATTCGTCTATGACGCGGCGGGCCAGCCGCTGGTGACCTCTTTCGCCGATTACCTGATGCCGACCGCGATGGAGATTCCGCCGATCGAGACGCTGATCCGCGAGGATGCGCCCAGCCCGCTCAATCCGCTGGGCGTCAAGGGCGCGGGCGAGGGCGGCATCACCGCCGCCGGCGCCGCCATCGCCTCGGCTGTCGAAGACGCGATTGGCCGGCCCGGGGTGGTGGACCGTCTGCCCCTTACCCCCGAACGGGTGGCCGGCTGGCTGCGCGGCTGAGCGGGACGCCTGCGGCGCCCCCTCATTTCCGGCTGGTGTTGAACCACAATGTGCGCGCCGTGCCAGGCCCCGGGTTCCAGATCCGGTGCGGGCGCTGCGAGGAATAGGACACCAGATCGCCCGCCTTCAGCACATGGTTCGCGCCATCCACTTCGACGATCAGCGAGCCCTCAAGCAGGAAGCCGTATTCGTAACCGTAATGGCTCAGCGGCTGTTCGCTCGATCCGGTATGGGCGGGATATTCGTTGATCGCCACCGTCACGCCGTTGAGGGTATCTTCCTTCATCACCCGCCGCACCGCGCCGGTGCCGGTCTCCAGCACCCGCGCCTCGGCCGCGCGCACGACCAGATTGTCCTGCGGGCCTTCGCCCTCGACGATCAGCGCCGACATGCTTTTGCCGAGCGCCTCGCTGATCACCACCAGCGAGCCGATCGAGGGCGAGGCGAGGCCGCGCTCGACGAGGCTGAGCATCGACGAGCTGAGCCCGGTCGCCTCGGCCAGCGCCTGGAGGGTCATGCCCCGGCCTTTGCGCAGCTCGCGGATCCGCTGGCCGATGATGGCGAGGGTCTTTTCCGTGGCGGCGTTGGCGGGCACATCCTGGAGCATTTGTTCAGAACTGCTCAAATTCAGCACCTTCAATCGTAAGTTTGTTGTTTTTTCTCATCTTTTGTTCCGTAATCCTTTGGTGTTCCCGTTTAACATGCGTAAGAGTTGATGTCATTAAACTAGTTCGTCGCAGGAGGATTTTCGATCCGGCCCTGAGTCTGGCGGTCCGCATCGGTCTGCGGCCGCGGATGGGCGCTGCAAATGCTCAAAAAACATGCGTTCATCTGCCGGAAGCCCAGAGCGAAGCGATTTTGGACTTCAGTATTGATAAAACTACTTGTGTAAAATTAAATTTTAACTAGGCTAAAGAAAGCAGGTGCAGAACAGGAAACGGGAATGACCGAAGAATCGCCGAACACGGTGCGCGTGATAGATACCACGCTGAATCGGGCGCCTCTGTCGATCGTCCGCCGGGGCGGAGCGGCCCATGCGGTGCTCTGGCCCGGCAATGGCGCCCGGTTCCGCAGTTTTAATCTGGTCGAACTGGACGCCCTCGGTCAGACGGTTGATCTGCGTCACGAAAAGGAATGCGCCTGGTATATCCAGGGCGGCTCGGGGCTGATCCGCGATCTCGCCACCGACGAGGCGCAGGAGCTTGCCGAAGGGGCGATGCTGCATATCGGCCCGGGCGACGGCTACCGGATCGAGGCCGGCGAATCCGGGCTGACCGCGATTGGCGGCACGGTGCCGGTGGATCCGAAATTCTACGAAGATTATCTGGGGTAAGGCATGGCGATCCGCGTTTTTCATCGTGACAATCCGTCCCTGCGCCTGCCGCTGATCTCGAAGGATGCGCGGTTCGTGGTCTGGCCCGGGACCGAGGCCTGGAACGCCAACATGAACTATGTCGTGCTGGAGCCGGGCGAGGCCAATGTGCCGCATGTCCACCAGATTTCCGAGGATACGATCTATATCCTCAAGGGGCGCGGCACGGCGGTCGATTACACCAACAACCTGTCGCTGCCGTTCCATGCCGGCTGCCTCGTGCATGTGCCGGTGGGGGTGAAACACGCGGTCCATGCCGATCTGGGCGAGGGGATCGTCAGCGTGGGCGGCCCCGCCCCGGCGGATGTGCCCTTGCTGCGCAAGGCCGGGGCGCTGCCGCCCGATGTGCCGGTGCCTGGGAATTTCTGCGTCGAGGTGCCGGAATGAGCGGCTTCGGGGTCTCGGCGGTTCAGTTCGGCGCGGTGCCCGGCGATGCCGCGGCCAACCGCCGGCTGATCGCCGGGGCCGTGCGTGCCGAGGCCGAAGCCGGTGCGAAGCTGATCGTGCTGCCCGAACTCGCGGTCAGCGGCTATCATCTCGATGAGGCTCTGTTGCGCGCCACCGCCGAACCGGCCGCAGGCGAGACGGCAGAGCTGCTGGCGGCCCTGGCCGCGCGCCACGAGGCGACCATTGTCTGCGGCTTTTGCGAAGACGAGGGCGGGCGGCTTTACAATTCCGCCCTGCTCGTCACGCCGCAAGGGCAGCAGGTGCTTTACCGCAAGCTGCATCTGTTCGACGGCGAGAAAGAGGTTTTCACCCCCGGCGACCGCGGCCTCGTGCTGGCGGAAACGCCGGTCGGCACCGTGGGGATCTGCGTCTGCTACGATCTGCGCTTTGTCGAGGTGGCGCGGGGGCTGGCGCTGATGGGGGCCGATCTGCTGGCGGTGCCCACCGCCTGGACCGGCGGCTTCGACCGCGCCCCGCGCGACGAGGGCGGCTTCATCGGCCAGGCGCGCGGCGCCGTCGTCCAGGCCAATCTCAACCAGCTGCCGATGGTTTGTGCTTCGCAATCCGGCACCGGGCAGGCTATCCGTTTCCTCGGCTCGTCGCTGATCGCCGATGCTTATGGGGCCTGCCTTGCCGGCCCGATGGGCGAAGATGAAGCGGGCGCCGTCCGGGCGGTGCTGGACCTGGATCAGATCCGCGCCGCCCGACGGCGTTCGGACCGGATCCGGCCCCGCGAGGACCGCCGGGTGGATGTATACAGTCTTGGCGTGAACGGACGCAGCTACTGACCTGACCACCAGAGAAGTGGATAAGAAGAAATGAAGCTCCAACAGGAATTCGTGCTTGCAAGACCCCGGGAGCGGGTCTGGGCCTTTTTCGGCGACGTGCCCGCGGTGGCGCGCTGCCTGCCGGGCGCGGAATATACCGGCCCCTCGGGCGACAACAGCCATACCGGCCGGATGTCGATGAAGGTCGGCCCCTTCCAGGCCAGTTTCGAGGGCGAGGCCGAGGTGCTGTACGATGCCGCCGCGCATAAGGTCAGCATGTCCGGCAAGGGCGTCGACAAGAAGGGCGCCTCGCGCGGCAAGATGGTGATGGACTGCCTGATCTCGGACGAGGGCGGCAGCACCAGGGTCGCGGTCGATGCCGATGTGCAGCTTTCGGGCGCCATCGCCCAGTTCGGCCGCACCGGCATCATCCAGGAAATCGCCGGCGTGCTGATCGCGGATTTCGTGCGCAACGTCGAGGCGGCGCTGCCCGATGCCGCGGCTCCGGCCACCGGCGCGGCGGCTGCGCCCGCATCCGCCGCCGCCGCACCCCGGCCGGTCAGCGGCACCCGCATCCTTTGGCTGACGCTGAAGAACATGATCTCGAAACTCTTCCGAAGAACCGCCTGAAACCGCAGCCGCCATGGCGGCCACGAACAATAAACAGGGGCCCGAAGGCCGGCGCGACCCGTTCGCACCGGACGGCGGCCTGATGACCAGGGGAACACGATGGATATCCTGATTTTCGGCCTGATCTCGGGGAGTATCATCCTGCTCTCATCGGTCGGCTTCGCGATGATCGTGAAAGTCGAGGGCTTTCTGAACATCGCTCACGGGCAGATGCTGCTGCTGGGCGCCTATCTCGGGCTGTTCTTCTCGGGCTACGGCCTGCCGCTGGCGGTGACGATGCTGCTGGCCAGTATCGCGACCGGGGTGATCGGCATGTTGTGCTATGGCCTGCTGTTCCGGCCGGTGAAATCGCAGGGGCTGCTGGTCCTGCTGTTCACCTCGGTCGGCGCGGCCTATGTGATCCACGGCGTCGTCGGCGCCATCGCGGGCAAGAGGATGCTGGCTTACGATCTGCCGCCGACCCGGGCGATCCGCATCTTCGGCGAGCCCTTCATGACCCGCTACGAGCTGACCACCGTGATCCTCGCGCTGGTGCTGGCGCTGGCGGTGCATCTGTTCATGACCCACACCCGGGCGGGCAAAGAGATCCGCGCGGTCTCGGACAACGAGGATCTGGCGCGGGTGCGCGGGATCGACCCGGTGCGCTCGTCCTATCTGGTGTGGTTCGTCGCCTCGGCGCTTGGCGGGCTGGCGGGGGTGCTGATGGGGATCATGGGCTCGCTGCATCTGGGGATGGGCTGGCAGCAGATCATCATCATCCTCGCCACCACCGTGCTGGGCGGGATCGGCAGCATCTACGGCGTGATGCTGGCGGCCTTCGTGCTGGCCTTCGGCATCGAGATCGGCCTTCTGTTCGCCGAGCCGTCCTATCGCTCGGGCATCGCCTTCCTGATCATCATCGTCGTCCTGTTCGTGCGGCCGCAGGGGCTTCAGTCCCTCTGGGGCGCGGGCAAGCTGCGCACCCATTAAAAGGAGCCCGCACCATGGAAGGCATCCTGCTTTTCGCCATCAGCATCGGAACCCTCGCCGCGATCTACGGCATGGTGACGCTGGCGCTGAATCTTGAGACCGGCACCGGCCCGTTGTGGGATCTGGGGATCGTCTCGTTCTTCGGGATCGGCGCCTATGCCTATGTGATCCTGACCGCCGCCCCCGCCGAAGGGCATCAGCACTATCTTTACGGCTTCGGTCTGCCGATGTGGCTGGGGGTGATCGGCGCGGCCCTTGCCGGGGCGGTGGCGGCCTGGTTCATCGGCCTGCCCTCGCTCAGGCTGCGCAAGGAATATTTCCTGATCGTCACCCTGGCCTTCGCCGAGGTGCTGCGCCAGCTTTACATCAACGAAGACTGGCTGACGAACGGCGTCGCCGGGATCTACGGGCTGGAACAGCCGCTGCGCGGCCTGGTGGAGGCCCGGCAATACACTTACGTGCTGTTCGCGCTGGCGATCTGCGGGCTGCTGGCGGTCTGGGCCCTGACGCGGATGATCTCGCTTTCGGCCTTTGGCCGCGCCTGCAAGGCCCTGCGCGAGAACGAGGCGCTGGCGATCACCGCCGGGATCGATCCGCGCCGCACCTCGATGGTGCTTTACGTGCTGGCGGGGGCGTTCACCGCCGTCGCCGGGGTGTTCTACGTCTGGTATAACACCCTGGTGGTGCCGGGGCAGTTCAGCTCGGATCTGACCTTCTTCGTCTGGACCGCGCTGATCATCGGCGGCGTGGGCTCCAGCCGCGGCGCGCTGTTCGGCGCCTTCATCTTCATCCTGCTGCACGACTCGCTGCGCTTCCTTCAGGTTTCGGGCGAGACGGCGGTGACGCTGACCTCGCTGCGCACGGCGCTGATCGGGCTCTTGCTGATCCTGATCCTGCGCTTCCGCCCGAACGGAATCTTCCCCGAGACCCGGGTCGTCTTCAAACTGCCCGACCGCGCGAAAGCGGCCGAGGGCGCAAAGCGGAAAGGGCTGGCCTGATGCTCGAAGTTCGCAACGTCTCATTGTATTACGGCGGCATCTGCGCGGTGAACGACATGAGCCTTGAGGTGGCCGAGGGCGAGATCGTCGGCCTGATCGGCACCAACGGGGCGGGCAAGACCTCGCTCTTCAACGTGATCACCGGCTTTGCCCGCGCCAGTTCCGGCACCGTGCGCTTTCTGGGCCGCGACGTGACCGGCTACAGCGGCCCCCGGATCGCGCAGGCGGGGATGCTGCGCACCTTCCAGACCCCGGTCGGCTTTCCGAAGATGACGGTGATGGAGAACATGCTGGTGTTCTCGCGCGCCGATGCGGCGGCCCGGCCCTCGATCTTCCGCGGTGCGTCGCCCGCCCGCGCGGTGCTGGAGGAGGCGATGGAGTTCCTTGCCATCTTCGGCCTCGCCGCCCGCGCCGGGGACTGGGTGCAGGACCTGGCCGCGCCCGAGCTGAAGATGCTGGAATTCGCCCGGGCGATGATGGCGCACCCCAAAATGCTCTTGCTCGACGAGCCCGCGGCCGGGGTCAATCCGGCGCTCCAGGGCAATCTGATCGAACATATCGGCGCGCTGCGGCGGCGGGGCGTCACCTTCCTGGTGGTCGATCACAACCTGCGCTTCATCCGCGACATCTGCGACCGCGCCTATGCGATGGCCGACGGGCGGCTGATCGCCAGCGGTCCGACCGGCGATGTGCTGAACAATCCCGATGTGATCCGGCTCTATCTCGGCGGCGGCGCCGGGGAGGAGGCGGCCTGACCTCTTTCCCCGCGCGCGCCCGGCGAGTGGCGCGCGCGGGGGCCTTGCAAGACCAATAACAAAACAAGACGTCCAACAGAGGAAACAGACCATGATCAATCGTTTCGCAACGATTTCCCGTCGCGCCCTGCTTGGCGGCGCCACCGCTCTGGCTCTCGGCAGCGCGGCACCCCCCGCGTCCTTCGCGCAGGAGGGCGACATCAAACTCGGCCTGCTGATCGGCCTGACCGGCGACATGGGGCCCTGGGCACCGGCCCTGAACAATGCCGCCATCCTGGCGGTGGAAGAGATCAACGCCGCCGGGGGCATTCTGGGCCGCAAGGTGCAACTGGTCACCGAGGACAACAATTCCGCCGTGGCCGGCGCGGTGCGCGGCGCGACCAAGCTGGTCAGCGTCGATGCGGTCTCGGCCATCATCGGCCCGGAAAGCGATCCGATCGTCGCGCTGCGCAGCTTCGCCAAGGACAACAAGGTGCCGGTGATCTCGACCTCGGCCGGGACCGAGGCGCTGGACAAGGCCGGCGGCACCGGCACCTATATCTACCGCACCAATGCCTCGGACAGCTTCCTCGGCGTGGTCCATGCCAAACTTCTGCTCGACGAGATGGGGCAGAAGGAGATCGCCCTCGTGGTCGAGAACCTCGAAGGCACGATGTCGGGTGCGAACACTTTCAGGAAGGCCTACGAACGGCTTGGCGGCAAGATCGTCAAAGAAGTGGTGCTGGCGCCCGGTCAGTCCAGCTATCAGGCCGAGGTCCGCGCGGTGGCCGACACCGACCCGGACATGGTCTTTCTGGCGGTCGGGCAGACCGCCGGGGTGAATTTCGTCAAACAGGCCTATCAGCGCGGCTACGACTGGAAATACTGGGTGACGGCCGAGCTGCAATCCCCCGATTTCGTCAATGCCGCCGGGGTCGAGATCGTCCAGGGCACGATCAATCCGGTATCGAGCCAGGTCGAGAATGCCGAAAGCTGGGAGCGGTTCTCGGCGGCCTATGAGGCGCGGTTCGGCGAGAAGCCCGAACCCGGCTTCTACCAGGCCGAGACCTATGACGCCTTCATCGCCGTCGCCCTGGCGATCGAGGCGGCGGGCGACGCCAGCGGCGAGGCGGTCGATGCCAATCTGACCAAAGTCTCGGGGCCGGACGGCAAGAAGGTCATCTCCTTCGAGGAAGGCCGCGAGGCGCTGAAGGCGGGCGAGGACATCGACTACGAGGGCGCCTCGGGCTCGCTCGACTTCGACGAATTCGGCAATGTGACCATCCCGGCCACCAGGATGCTGCAAATCACCGAAGACGGCAGCTGGCAGACCATCAAGGTCATCGACTCGTCGAACTTCCCGGCGAACTGAGCCCCGGGCCCCGCCCCCCGTTCCGGGGGCGGGGCCTTGCGTGCGCCCTACAGCGGAGACCAGGATGGCCCCCCTTCTGAAGATCGAAAATCTGACCGCCGGTTACGGCAAGCTCGCCGTGCTGCACGGGATTTCGCTGGACATCCGCGAGGGCGAGATGCTCTCGCTGATCGGTCCCAACGGGGCGGGCAAGACCTCGCTGACGCGGGCGATCATGCGGCAATGCGCGGTGATGTCGGGCCGGATCACCTTTGCGGGCCAGAACATCACCGCCATGCCCACCCATCGGGTGGCGGCGCTCGGCATCGGCTATGTGCCGCAGATGCGCAACGTCTTCCGCTCGCTGACGGTGCAGGAGAACCTGGAGATGAGCGCCTCGCTTCTGCCGCACGCCGGCCAGGCCGCGGCGATCGCGGAGGCTTACGCCCGGTTTCCCCGCCTGACCGAACGGCGCCGCCAGCATGCCAGCGCGCTGTCGGGAGGCGAGCGGCAGATGCTGGCGATCTCTTCGGCGCTGATGGCGAAGCCGCGGCTGCTGATCCTGGACGAGCCGGTCTCGGGCCTGTCGCCGGGCATGACCGACGAGGTGGCGAAGGGCATCGCCGAGATCAACCGCAGCGGTGTGACCGTGCTCTGGGTGGTGGAGGAGAACCCGCAGCAGATCATCGGCCTGTCGGACACGGTGGCGGTGATGGCGACCGGCACCATCCGTCTGCAACAGCCCGCTGCCGAAATGCTGCGCGCCGAGAATTTCCGCGAACTTTTCCTTGGGGTGTAGGGTTTTCATAAGAACAAAAATTTTGGGCAGAGAGGGTCAGGTAAGGCGATGAATTTACGTCAGTCGATGCAGTCATAGTAAAAAATCTTTCCGTAACAGAAAAATAATTTGCATATTATTAAATATAAGCATCAACTACAGTAAAAGACCTGCCGATCCGGCCCAAGCGAAGGAACCAGCGATGAAGATCACCGACATGACCCATCTGATGAACGCCCATACGCCGGGCTGGGTCGGCTATGCGGGCAACAAGATGTATTACGCGCAGAATCTGCAAACCAAGCAGATCGTGGCGCAGCGCATCGACGTGGCGCTGCATATGGGCACTCATATCGACGGCGCGATGCACGGCACCGACGGCATGGGCGACATGGCGTCTTATGCGATGGATTTCCTCGTTGGCCCGGGGGCGGTGGTCGATATCTCGCAGCATATGCATGACTGGGCGGTGATCACCCCCGAGATGATCGAATCCGCCCCGGTCGAGGTGAAAGACGGCGACATCCTGATCCTGCACACCGGCTGGCACCGCTACTGGGAAGGCAAGCCCGAGCAGGATCTGGTGCGCTATTTCTGTATGCACCCCGGCGGTAAGATCGAACTCCTGGAATGGATGCTCGACAAGAAGATCAAATGGTTCGGCATCGACGCCGGCTCGGGCGACCATGCGATGAACACCTCGATCCGCCACATGCGTCCCGATCTGGCGAAACGGTTCGAAGAGAAGATCGGCATGAGCTGCGACGAGTTCTTCGGCGACTACAGTTTCACCCATTCCAAATCGGGCCGCGAGGTGGTGGAGAACATCTTCCCGTTCCACAGCTATGCGTTCGACCGCGGCCTGATCCATGCCGAGAACATCGGCGGCGATATCGAGCTTTGCCTGAACAAGCGCGGCGTGATCGGCGCCTACCCTTGGCGCTACGACGGGCTGGAGGCCAGCCCCTGCCGCATCCTCCTGATGGAGGACATCGAGGAGAAGGTCGAGGCGGTCGGCAATGTCGCGAAAGCGATCTTCGAGCGCCGCTGACGGATCTTGCGCGGGCCGGGCAGGTCCGGCCCGCGTGACAGGAAAGGACGAGACATGCTGATCGGCGAAACCGATCCCGAAAAGATGCGGCCCGCGCAACGGGCGGCTTACGACCAGATCGCCTCGGGGCCGCGCGGCGGGGTGCCGTTTCCCTTCCTCGCCATGCTCGACGCGCCGCAGTTCGCGGCGGCGATCCAGGGCGTGGGCGAGGCGATCCGCTACCACGGCGTGCTGGACGACCGGCTGCGCGAGATCGCCATCCTGGCCGCCGCCGCCGCCTGGGGCTCGGGCTACGAATGGGCCTATCACGACGCCATCGCCGCCAGGCTGGGCATGACCCCGGACGAGCGCGGCGCCGTGCTCGACGGCAGCGCCCGCGGCCTTGCGCCGGCCGAGGCGCTTTGCGTGCGCTATATCCGCGCCGCCGTGCTGGAGCGCCGCGCCGATCAGGATCTGCTGGCCGGTCTGGTCGCTGCTCTGGGCCGCGAGGCCGCGACCGAGATCACCACCATCGCGGGCTATTACCCGCTGCTCGCGCTGTTTCTCAGCGCCGGGCAACTCGACAGCCCCCTGCCCGAAAGGATCGCCGCATGAGCGCCGGGATGAAAGCCGCCCTTCTGAACGCCGCCGGTGTGCCGGTCTTTGGCGAAACCGAGCGCCCCGGCGCGGATCAGCCCGGGGTGCCGGTCGCGGTCAGCCTGGCCGGGGTCAATCCGATCGACCTGTTCCTTGCCACCCAGCCCGGCGCCGGTTTCCCGCGCGTTCCGGGCGCCGAGGGGGTGGGGACGGTCAGTGGCGCACGGCATTACTTTGCCGCGGCGCCCGGGCGCTACGGTTCGATGGCGGAACAGGCGCTGGCCCAGGCGGACCGGCTTTATCCGGTGCCCGACGGTGTGGCGGACGAGATGGCGGTGACGCTGGGGATCGGCGGGCTGACGGCGTATCTGTCGCTTTCCGACAGCGCGAAACTGCAAAAAGGCGAGACGGTGCTGGTGCTGGGCGCCAGCGGCGTGGTCGGCGCGCTGGCGGTGCAGCTTGCGCGGCTGATGGGCGCGGGGCGGGTGGTTGCCGCCGCCCGCTCGGCCGGACGGCTGGCCGAACTGGAGGCGCAGGGCGCCGACGCCACGGTGCAGATCCAGGCGGACGACACGCCGCAGACCCTTGCCGCGCGGTTCCGCGAGGCGAGCCAGGGCAGGCTCGACGTGATCGTCGATCCGGTCTGGGGCACGCCGGCGCTGGCGGCGCTGATGGCGGCGACGCGGGGCGGGCGGCTGGTGCAGCTTGGCCATTCCGCCGGGCTTTCGGTGCCGCTGGCGCCCGCCTTCATGCGCGGCACCGCGGCGGCGATCCTCGGCTATTCCTCTTCCATCGCCGCGCCCGACACCCGCGCCGCCGCCTACAGCGCGCTTTGCGCCCATGCGCTGGCGGGCGATCTGCGCCAGGCGGCCGAGGTCATGCCGCTTTCCGCCGTGGCCGCGGCCTGGGAACGTCAGGCGGCGTCTCCGCATGCGAAGCTGTGCCTCGACGTGAGGCGCTGAAGGAAACGCTTCCCTTGTCTGGCGTCAGGGGCGAGGCTGGCTCATTCCCTGGCGCGACGGAGGCCGGAATGACGCAGACGACCCGGGTTCAGACGGAAAGGCGCGGGATGGCGGAACGGATCGACCATGCGGTGCTGCGGGCCTCGGACCTGCCGCTGGCGCAGATCGCCGATCCCGCCGCCATCGCGCTGATCCGCCGGACCGAGGGGCCGTCCTACCGCCCGGTCGGCGCCGCGATGGTGTTCGGGCGCGACGGCGGCGTGGCGGGGCATCTGTCCTCGGGCTGTATCGACGCGGACATCGCGCTGCATGCGCGCGAGGTGATCGGGGGCGGCGCCGCGCGTGAGCTGCGCTATGGCGCCGGATCGCCGTTTCCCGATCTGGTGCTGCCCTGCGGCGGCGGGCTGGATGTGCGGATTATGCCGGTGGCGCGCGCGCCGGTCGCCGCGCTGCGCGAGCGGATCGCGGCGCGCATGCCTGCCGATCTCTGGATCTCGGCCGGGAGGATCGGCACCGACCCCTTTCCGGGCGCCGATTTCCGCCTGCGCATCCTGCCTGACATCCGCTTCATCGTCTTCGGCAAGGGGCCCGAAGCGGTGGCCTTCAGCCGGATGACCGCAGGCGCGGGCTATGAGACCTTCCTGTCCTCGCCCGATGACGAGACCCTCGCCCTGGCCGGAGAGGAGGGGATCCGGCCGCTGCCGTTTCCCTTCGGGGCCGGGCCGGCGGCGCTGCCCGCCGACCGCCATACCGCGGTGACGCTGTTCTTCCACGATCACGACCACGAACCCGGGATCCTGCTGGGCGCGCTGGCAAGCGAGGCGTTCTACATCGGCGCCCAGGGCAGCCGCCGCACCGCCGCGCAGCGGCTCGGGCGGCTGCGGGCCATGGGGGTGGACGAGGCCGGGCTCGCGCGGCTGCGCGGGCCGATGGGGCTGATCCCCTCGACCCGCGATCCGCGGATGCTGGCGATTTCGGTGCTGGCAGAGGTTCTGGCCGAGGCCGCGGCAACCTGAGCGCCGCGGCCGCGAGGCGTCACAGATCGACGGTCAGCCGCTCTCCTTTGGCGCGCGAGCAGCACAGCACGATGTTCGATGCCTTCTCGCCCGGCATCAGCACCGCGTCGCGATGATCAACCTCGCCCTCGATCACCCGGGTGATGCAGGTGCCGCAGGTGCCTTCGGTGCAGCTGTAATCGACATCGACCCCCTGGCGCAGCAGAGCTTCGAGCGGGGTTTCGGCGGCGCCGACCGCGACCTCGCGCCGGCTGCGGGCGAGGATCAGGGTAAAGGGCTGGTCGCCCTCGGCATGGGCTTCGGCCGCATTGGCGAAAAACTCGAAATGCAACTGGTTTTCGGGCCATGAGGCGGCGGCGCGGCGCACCGCCTCCATCAGCGGCGCGGGGCCGCAGCAATGGATATGCGCCGCGGGATCGGCCCCGGACAAGAGCCCGGCCAGATCGTAAAAGCCCGCCGCCTCATCGTCGAAATGCAGGACCAGGCCCGCTCCGGCCAGATCGCGCAAGGTGTCGAGGAAGGCGGCCTCTTTGCGGCTGCGGGCAAGGAACACCAGCCGGAACGGCCGCCGGTCCCGGGCCAGCCGGTGGGCCATGGCGACGATCGGCGTTACCCCGATGCCCCCGGCGATCAGCAGCACCGGCGCGGGCGCGGGGGCCAGCGGGAAATGGTTCGCGGGCGGGCGCGAGCGCAGCACCTGGCCAGGCACCAGCCCGTGCATCTCGCGCGAGCCGCCGCGCCCTTCGGCCTCGCGCTTCACCGCCACGACATAGCGGCCGTGCTCGTCGGGATTATTGCAGAGCGAATACTGCCGCTCGATCCCCGAGGGCAGCATGAGCGACAGATGCGCCCCGGGTTCAAACGGCGGCAGCGGGCCCTGACCGGGGCCCGCGCGGAACTCGAAGAGGCTTATCCCTTCCGCCGCCGGGGTGACGGCGGCGAGGGTCAGCGAAAGAAGCTCTGCCATTCCCGCGCTCCCTTACGGCATGTAGGCCGCGGGCAGGTTCAGCTCGCGCAGCATCCGCCGGTAAAGGATCGCATGCTGATCGGGCAGGCGGATGTGCAGCTCTTCCGAGACATCCATCGGGATCTGCTCGGGGCGCTGCGTCTCGACGATGACCTGATCCTGCCCCATCACCACCCCGAATCCGCCGGTGAATTCGGAATCGGCGCGGTCGAGCGAATGGTTGCGGGTGACCATCACATGGATGCGGGTCTCGTTCTCGTCCACCGGAGTGGCGAAGAAGGACAAAAGCGTCACGTCGCCCGAGCTGCCCTCGCCGGAATCCGACCAGGTTTTCCCGCCTGCGGGATTGGTCACCCGCTTGCGGTCGTGCACGATGAAGGGAAACTCCACCACATATTCGCGCAGCAGATGCCCGTCGTCATAGGCATAGGTGAAGCCTCGCTCGTTGCGCTCGACCTCGTAGGGTTTGATGATCGGCCCGTCGGCCAGTTCGGTGTAGCCCATATGGACGAAGTTGAAATGCGAGAAGTCCATCGCATTCTCCACCACGCGCCCGGCCGAGGTCTTCCAGTCGTAGTGATCGACATAGACCTGGCGCCAGATCGCCTCGTCCTCGTAATCCGAGAGGAAATCGGGGAAGGGCGTGCTGCCGTCGCCGAGGCAGATCCAGACCATCCCGTAAGCCGCGCGGGTGGGATAGGTGATGGCGCGGGCCTTCGCCGGGATCGGCGCGCCCGGCGGCAAAGCGGGGATATGGGTGCAGGCGCCCGAGGCGGAATATTTCCAGCCGTGATAGGGGCATTTGATCTCGCCGTTCTCGATGGTGCCGCCCGACAGCGCCGCGCCGCGATGGATGCAGAGATCCTTCATCGCGACCGGCCGGCCCTCGGGGCCTTTCCACAGGACGAGTTGCTCGCCCAGCAGTTTCAGGCGCGTCGGCCCGTCGCCAAGGGCGCCAAGGGGCGCGACGGGATACCAGTAGGGGCGAAGCATATCGAGCATCTGGCTGACTCCATGGATATGAGGCTTGCTTGCGCGGGCACGGGGGGCGTGCCGCGGGTCGGGGGGAACCGTCGGAAAAGGGATATGATGGATTCAGCCTATCGCCATGTCCGATCACTCGTATATAGTGAGAACCGGACAATCGGTTGTGAAACATGGCAGGACAGACGCCCGACCCCCCGCCCGAGGGCAGAATCGACGGCGACGAGCCTCGTCCGCTGTCGTTCCGCACCGAGGTCTATCGCGGCGGCACCGCCTTTCCGCGCAAGATCCAGCCCTGGGGCGAATTGCTCTACGCCCTGTCCGGGGTCTGCGAGATCGAGGTCGAGGGGCGGCGCTTCCTCTCGCCGCCGTCCTACGGGATCTGGATCCCGCCCGGCACCGCGCATGAGGCCTGGAGCCGCGAGGACATGCTCTATGTCACCACCTATGTCTCGGCCGAACTGTGCGAAAGCCTGCCGCGCTCGGTGCGCACGCTGGCGCTCAGCCCGCTTCTGAAGGCGGTTCTGGCGGATTTCGCCGGGCGCGGCATCACCGTGCCGCAAACCGCGCCCGACCGGCGGCTGGCGCGGGTGCTGGTCGATCAGATCGCGCTGGCGCCGCAGTTCGACAGCTATCTGCCCTTCACCGCCGACCGGCTGCTGGCGGGGATCGTCGACAGCCTGTCGGCCGATCCGGGCAACCGGCTGTCGCTGGCGGAATGGGCGCGCCGCACGGGGGTGACGGAGCGGACACTGTCACGCCGCTGGCAAAGCGCCTTCGGCATTTCGTTCAACGAGTGGCGCCTGCGGCTGAAGCTGGTGCGCGCGCTTTCCCTGCTCGACGCGGGCGAGAAAGTGCAGAGCGTGGCGCGGTCGCTGGGCTATGGCGATGCCTCGGCTTTCATCGCGATGTTTCGCCGCATGACCGGCGCCAGCCCCACCACTTTGCCGCAAAGCGCCGCGCGCAAACCCGGAGAGGCCGGGCCGCAGATCACCCGTGGCCGCGCGGGGTGCCCCGGCGGCGGGTGATATCTCACGGCAGTATATCTTTGTGCCCAGGCGGCAGAGGGGCAGGGGTGGCGGGGCCGGATGCACGGGATGCGATGGCAGAGCGTTGCCGGGTTCCGCCCGCCCGTCCGCCGGTCCGGTTCCCGGCATATGCGGGCCGCCGGAATGGCGAAGGCGCCAGCCTGCATGCCGCGCATTCGGATATCGCTCGCGCGCGGCCCCGTTCCGGTCGACACCACCGACCGCGATGCGGATGCCTTAGGAATTGCCCGTGGGAAAGGCATGGCCCGGCCTGCCGGGGCAGGGGCCGAATGCGGATCCGGTCTCCAGGTGTATCGAAAGCGGCTGTTTTTCCGGCCTCTGATTGAGCACGATCTGTCTGGCTCTGACGTGCAGAGCTTGCAGATATATTCTCAAGGGGTGAGGCTATTCGGCGTCTCGGGTCTGCGGGCAAAGTTTCAGGCTGCGTTGAAGCCGGTCGGATGCGGGCGGCAGCCGTTTTCCCGGCCTTTTCGACCAGCCGGTTGAAGGCGAACCCGCAGGTGCCGTCGCAGGCGCCGATGCAGGTCAGATGCGGGATCGGGGTTACGGGGCGCTACGGCCGCCCTCCGGAGGCAGCGTGTGACGCCGGAGGGCGAAGATCATCGTCTCCTCTGTCCTGGTCCCCGGATCCCCGGGCGTCTCGCGCTTGCGCCGCTTCGTCACGGTCCTGGGGCCGGTTGCCCCGGCGGGCCGCTTTCGGGGCTCAGCCTTTCAGAACGCCCCCGGCCCGGGTCACGGCCTCCGCCGTGTCGACATCGAGAAGCGCCGCCGGGCCGATCTCCACATCCAGGACCGGCAGGTCCGAGCGCCGGATAAGATCCCGCGCGCCGTTGTCGCCGGTCAGCCGCCGCATTCCTTCGCAGAGTGCCCTTGGGATGATGACGGGATTGCCCGGCTGGCCGTCATGGCTGGCACGCAGCACAGCGGCGCGGTCATGGCGGCGGAACATCTCTGCCATCTGCTTCACATGGTCCGGGGTGATGCCCGGCATATCGGCAAGCATCACCAGCACGCCATCCTGCTGCGAGAGGCCGGGATCTGAGAACCCGCAGGCAAGGGAGCTCCCTATGCCCGAGGCATAGCCGGGATTGAAGACCAGCCGGATATCCAGTCCTCCGAGCGCGGCCCCGATCTCCTGGTGCCGGTGTCCGGTTACGGCCAGAACCGGCGAGACATCCGCCGACAGCAGGGTTTGCGCGGCCCGCCGCACCAGAGGGGTGCCATCAAACTCGGCCAGCAGTTTATGGTATCCGCTCGGGGCCATCCGGCGTGCTGCACCGGCTGCGAGCAGTATGGCCCCGAGAGAAGGCCCGGGCATCGGCATGGCTCTGTCCGTCTGCAATGCGGTGGGTATCCGCGTTTCGTCACTCCCCGGCGCAGGATTGTCCTGGCCGGGCCTGTCACGTGCGATCATTATGCCCCGGGAGATGGAAAGGACAACGAGGCATCGGATAACAGCGCCCGGCTTTACGGCCGTTGCCCGCGAGTAGCTGTCCGGCACCTGCCGCGTTCGGCGCTTGTCTTCCGGCCAGCGTCATCCGGCGCTCGCTGATCCGGTCACCCGTCGGTCTGTGCCAGTGTCACCGGACTCCGCCGATCCGTGGAGATGTTGCGGGGATGCGGCATGTCCCCCGCCGCGCAGAACACCGGCGGCTGGTCCGGCGACGGGGGGCCGGCACGGGATGGGTTGACGCCCGTCTCTTGCCGTCTTGCGAAAAGGGCCCGGCCCGGAGGCGATGGTTCAGGCGGGCGCGCCGCCCACGCCCTGGACCAGCATGTCCCAGAAGGCATCGCCGATCTGGCCGGGGCGCAAAGCGCCTTCCTCGCGATACCAGAAATAGGCCCAGCCGGTCATGCCGTCCAGCGCGAGCATCAGCAGATGGGTGTCGATATCGGCACGGATCAGACCGGCGGATTTGGCCTCGTCGATCAGTTGCCGCACGCCTTCGCGGTAACGCTCGGCCGCCGAGGCGAGGCGGGCGAAGCCTGCCGAACTGAGGATCGCGCGTTCCTGCCAGGTGACGGTGAACAGATCCTGATACTGCGCCACCACCTCAAGCCGGCTGCGCATGAAGGCCCGCATCCGCGCGGCCGGATCGCCCGGGGCGCGGCGGCTGTCCTCAAGCTGGCGCAGCAGCAGTTCGCTGGTGATGCCGACGATGGCGAGAAGCAGCGCCTCTTTGCCGGGCCAGTGGTGATAGAGGCCGGGTTTCGACAGGCCCACGGCCTGGGCGACCTCGGTCATCGAGACGGCGTTGAAGCCGCGTTTGCGAAACAGCGCGGCGGCGGCGTCGATCACCCGGCGGCGCGGCCCGCCTTCCAGGTATTCCTCAAGGCCGATGACGGTCTCGCCCGCGATGCCGGTCATGACACCGGATCCGCCCCGGCCGCGCCGAAGTTTTGCACGAAGGCCTCCAGCTCGGCCCGCTGGGTCAGGAAGCGCACGGTCCGGTCCGAGAACAGTTTGATATGGCGGCGGCTGAGTTCGTGCAGCTTGCCGCCTTCGCCGCGGTGGATCAGGTCGATCATCTCGACGTGTTCGTTATAGACCTGCATGTAATAGCCCTCGAAATCCTCGCGGTTGCGGCTGGCGCTCTGGAACATCAGATAGCTCAGCCGGATGCTGAAATTCAGCATCGTCTCGTAGAATTCCGACAGGAAGGAATTGCGGGCGGCGCGCGCGATGGCCAGGTGGAAATCGTGGTTCAGCTCGGCCATGGTCTTGTGGTCGTTCTGCTCGCCCGCGCGGCGATAGGCTTCGTTGATCTCTTCCAGCCCGGCGATATCCTCGGGGCTGTGCCGCGCGGCGGCGAGTTGCAGCACCGCCGCCTGTTGCAGGTCGAGCGCCTCGAAGATCAGCGGCACGTCGTCGAAGCTGACCGTTTCGACGTAATGGCCGCGATTGGGCGAGAATTTCACCAGCCGGTCGGCCTGAAGCCGGATCAGCGCCTCGCGGATCGGGGTGCGCGAGACGCCGAAGCGTTTCTCCAGCAGGGTTTCCTCAAGATACTGGCCGGGTTTCAGCGCAAGGGTCAGGATCTCGCCGCGCAGGGTGCTGTAGACGGCCTGCGTGGCCTGGCCCTTCGGCCTGCCCCGCTTCGAGCGCGTGCCGTCACCCTGTTCGGAAAGTCCCATATCCGGCCGTTCCTTCTTGTGCCCCTCCGGCAAGTCCTAGTCCCTCTGTTCCGGGTAATCCAGCCCCGTGGCCGGGGATATCCCCCCGGCCACGGGTCGTCGGGATCATTCCAGACCGCAGTCGCCCGCGAAGGAATCCACCATCTTCTCGACGATCAGCGCCTCGCGCTTCACCGCCAGCGCGCCGGCCTCGTCGTCTTGCGAGACCTTTGCGAGATACATCGAATGGATCGGATGCTGGTTGTTGTTGAAAGCGAAATCGCCGCGCACCGACTGGAAGCTGGCGGCTTTGATCGCCTTGCGCAGCGCGTCCTTGTCTTCGATCCCGCCGGCGGCGGTCACCGCGCCGTCGACCAGCCGCACCGCGTCATAGGCCATGGCGGCGAAGTTCGACGGCAGGGTGCCGTATTTCGCGCGGTAAGCCGTGACGAATTCCTGGTTCGCCGCATTGTCGAGGTCATAGGTCCACTGATCGACCGAATAGACCCCGTCCGCCGCCGCGCCGATCGCATCGAGCGACACGCCGTTGAACACGGTGAAGATGGTATACAGATCGGCCTGGGATTTCAGCCCGGCCTGGTCGTATTGCTTGACGAACTGCACGCCCAGACCGCCGGGCATGAAGGCCAGCACCGCCTCGGGCGCGCGCGACTTGATCTCGGTCATCTCGGCCGAGAAGTCGTTCTGCTCCAGCGAGGTGTAGATCTCGGACACGATCTCGCCCTTGAAGGTGCGCTTGAATCCGTCGACCACATCCTTGCCGGCCTGGTAGTTCGGCACCACGACGAAGACCTTCGAGATGCCCTTGTCGTTCAGATAGAGGCCGAGCGCCTCGGACGGCTGGTCGTTCTGGAACGGCACCGCGAAGTAGTTCTCGTTGCAGCTTTTGCCGGCCAGATCGGCGGGGGCGGGGTTCGGCGAGATCAGGATCGTGCCCGAGCGCACCACCGGCGTATGCACCGCCATCATCACGTTGGAATAGCTGGGGCCGATGATGAAATCGACCTTCTCGGAACGGGTCAGCTTTTCGGCGGCGGTCTTGCCGACATCGGGTTTGCGCTGATCGTCCTCGTAGACGAAACGGGCGTCGAGGCCACCCAGCTTGCCGCCCGAGATTTCCAGCGCCAGATCGGCGCCCTTCTGCATCTCGGTCCCGAGCACCGCGCCCGAGCCCGAGAGCGAGAAGATCAGCCCGACATCCACCGTCTCGTCGGCCATGGCGGAGCCTGCCGACATCGCGGCCAGAAGCCCGAGCGATGTGAGTGTTTTGCGCATTTCAGTTATCCCTGTTGTGGTTCGTATCGGTGGTTCTTTTTGTGCCGTCCGGGGGTTCCGCCCGGCCGGCTGCGGCCCGGCCCCTAGACGCCGAGCAGCCGCATCGCTTCGCCCTCGGGCTGTGCCAGCCCTTCGGAATCTCCGGTCCAGACGCATTCGCCCTTGCGGATGATGTTGTGCCGGTCGCCCAGTTTGCACAGCGGCTTCAGGCTCTTGTCGATCACGAGGATGGTGTAGTGCTCTTCCTTCAGCCGCTTCAGCGCGGCCCAGATCTCGCGCCGGATCACCGGGGCAAGGCCCTCGGTCGCCTCGTCGAGGATCAGGAAGCGCGGCCGGGTCATCAGCGCGCGGCCGATGGCCAGCATCTGCTGCTCGCCCCCCGACAAAAGGTTGGCGTAAGAGCGTTTGCGCTCTTCCAGCCGGGGGAACAGCTCGAAAATCTGCTGCACCGCGGCGGCGCGGGCCTTCGCGGTCACGTCGCGCGAGGTGGCGACGAGGTTCTCCACCACGGTCAGCGTGGGAAAGACCTGCCGCCCCTCGGGCACCAGCGCCACCCCCATCCGGGCGATCTGATGCGCCGGAAGCCCGTTGATCCGCCGCCCGTTCAGCACGATGTCGCCGGTGATCCGGCTGGTCAGGCCGAAGATCGTGCGCACGGTGGTGGTCTTGCCCATGCCGTTCTTGCCCAGAAGCGTCGAGACCGAACCCGAGGGCAGGTCGAGGTCGAGGCCGAACAGCACCGGGCTCTGGCCGTATCCGGCCGAAACCTTGTCGAAGATCAGCATCAGAAGTCGTCCTCTTCCGAAAGATAGGCGGCCTGGACCTCGGGCGAGGCGCGGATCTCGTCGGGCTTGCCGTTGGCAAGGACGGTGCCGTTCACCATCACCGTGATTTCGTCCGAAAGCTGGAACACCGCATCCATGTCGTGCTCGATCAGAAGGATCGGGATGCGGCCCCTGATCCCCTCGTTGATCGTGCGCACCAGCGCTTCGGCGTCGGAAGTGGACAGGCCCGCGAGCGGCTCGTCCAAGAGCAGCACCTCCGGCCCCGAGGCCAGCGCCATGGCGATCTCAAGCCTGCGGCGGTCGCCATGCGACAGCGAGGCGGGCTTTTCCCCGGCCTTGTCGCGCAGGGCGAAGCGGTTCAGGAAATCCTCGACCTCGGCGGCATGGCGGGCCTTGTCGCGGCGGCGGAATATGTCCAGCGCGGAAAGCGAGGGCTGATCGCGGGCGACGAGGCTGAGAAGCAGGTTCTCGCGCAGGCTGAGGCCCTGGAAGAGGGCTGTCAGCTGATAGGTGCGGGTCAGGCCAAGGCGGGCGCGGCGAAGCGCGCTCAGCCCGCTGATGTCGCGCCCGTTCAGGCTGACGGTGCCCTGGTTCGGGCGCCGCTCGCCCGAGAGCACGCTGACCAGCGTGGTCTTGCCCGCGCCGTTCGGCCCGATCAGGGCATGCACGCTGCCCGGGGCCAGCGAAAGGTTCACCTCGTTAAGCGCGAGGATCCCGCCGAAACGGACGGTGATCCCCCGCATGTCGAGCGCCGGATGGGTCATTTTGCACCTCCGCCGGTCTGCGGCCGCAGCCTGCGGCCCAGACTGTCGAACAGTCCGGCGAGGCCCTGGTGGAAGAACAGCACGATCAGGATCAGGAGCGGCCCGAACAGGATCGGCCAGTGGCTGGTGACCGAGGCGAGGTAATGCTCGACCACCACGAAGACCAGCGCGCCCCAGACCGGGCCGGTCCTGGTGCCGACGCCGCCGAGGATCACCACCGCCAGCAGCTCGCCCGAGCGCTGCCAGTTGGAATAGCCCGGCGTCGCGAATTCGCTCTGGTTCGCCAGCAAGAGCCCCGCCAGCCCGCAGACGGCGCCCGCGATGACGAAGGCGGTCAGCCGCGTGCCCATCACATCGAAGCCGAGGGCATTGGCGCGCTGGCCGTTCTCGCGCACGGCGACGAGGCGGCGGCCGAAGTCCGAGCGCACCACCACATCGACCAGCCAGATCAGCACCAGTGCCGAGACCGCGATGAAACCGTAGAACTGCCAGGGATCGAAGGCGTCATAGCCGGGCCAGAGCGCGCTGCGCTCGTAGATCACCATGCCGTCGTCGCCGCCGAAGGCCGAGGACGACTGCGCCAGGTAGTAAAGGAT
The DNA here is from genome assembly GCF_900609055.1 of Pseudogemmobacter humi. GTDB lineage: Bacteria > Pseudomonadota > Alphaproteobacteria > Rhodobacterales > Rhodobacteraceae > Pseudogemmobacter > Pseudogemmobacter humi. The sequence continues at coordinate 168,286 of NZ_UXAW01000051.1, forward strand.
CTGCGCCAGCGCCAGCGTGATCATGATGAAATGCACGCCCGAGGTGCGCAAAGCGATCATCCCGATCAGGAAGGCCGCGAAGCCCGAGGTCAGCACCACCACCGGCAGCTGAAGCCATAGCGAGGGATAGCCCGCATTGGCCAGCAGCCCCGTCGCATAGGCGCCGATCCCCAGATAGACCGCATGGCCGAAGCTGACCATGCCGCCATAGCCGAGGATCAGGTTCAGGCTGCTCGCGGCCACGGCGAAGATCAGGAACCGCTCGAAGATCGAGAGGATATAGGGGTCGTCGCTGATCAGGGCGCCGAGCGGGCCGAGCCCCGCGGCAAGGGCCAGGATCAGCAAAACCGGAAGGGCGGAATCGCGCGTCATCATGGGATCAGCTCCGCTTTTGCATGGGCAGAAGGCCCTCGGGGCGGAAGAAAAGGATCAGCGCCATCAGGATATAGACCAGCATCGACGCCAGCGCCGGACCCGCCTCGCTGGCAACCCGGGGCGAGAAGAAGGCCGAGAGGAAATCGCGCAGGAAGGCGCGGCCCATGGTGTCGATCAGCCCGACCATCACCGCCGCGAGCAGCGCGCCCTTGATCGAGCCGAGCCCGCCGATCACCACCACCACGAAGGAGAGGATCAGCACCGTCTCGCCCATTCCCGGCTGCACCGAAAGAAGCGGCCCCGCCAGCGCCCCCGCCAGCCCGGCAAGGAAGGCGCCGAAGGCGAAGACCATGGTGAACAACAGGCTGATGTTCACGCCCATCACCGAGACGATGGTGCGGTTGGTCGCGCCCGCGCGCACCCGCATGCCGACCCGGGTCTCCTTGACCAGCCAGAACAAGAGCGCCGCCACCGCGATGCCCACCGCGATCACCAGCAGCCGGTAGAGCGGGTAAGAGATCCCGAAGGGCAGGGCGACGAGGCCCGACAGTTCGCCGGGCAGGCCCGAGAAGACCGGCGAGGCGCCCCAGACGATGCTGACGGATTCGTTCGCGACCAGGATCAGCCCGTAAGTCACCAGCACATGATCGAGATGGCTGCGGTCGTAAAGGCGCCGCACCAGCAGCACCTCGAACAACAGGCCGATCAGGCAGACCGCCAGCCCCGCCAGCCCCACGGCGAACAGGAAGCTGCCGGTCAGCCCCTGGAACAGCACCGCGAAATAGGCGCCCAGCATGAACAAGGAGCCATGGCTGAGGTTGATGAAATCCATGACGCCGAAGATCAGCGTCAGTCCGGCGGCGATCAGAAACAGCAGAACGCCAAGCTGAAGGCCGTTCAGCAACTGTTCAAGGATCAGGGCGGTCATGCCGGTTCCTTTCGGGCGGAGTGGGGGGCGGTTCTCGCGAACTGCCCGGTGGCGAAGGCGATCAGCCGGCCGCCCTGGAAGGCCTGGCCGCTGATTGTGGCAAGGCTGCGCCCCGCCCGCAGGATCTGCGGCACGATCGTCAGCGGCAGATCCGACGCGCCGGGCAGAAGGAATTTCAGATCGAGCGAGACGGTGACGGCTTCGCCCGACAGCCCCGCCTTCGCGGCCTCGTAAAGCGCCACGTCGAACAGGGCCGAAAGCGCGCCGCCATGCAGGAAACCGCCGGGGTTCAGCGCATCCGGCCCGGGTTCCAGCCGCAGCACGATCTGCGTGCCTTCCCCCGCGACCGAGACCGGCCCCAGCGAGGCCAGCAGCCGGTCGTCGCCGCGGAACGGCCGGAACTCCAACCGGGAGAAATCCGGCGCTGCGCTCATGCGCGGGCGCCGGTTTCGACGACCAGCTTGCCGGTCACTTTGCGGTCGAGAATGTCCTGCAACCCCTGCATCAGCCGGTCGAAGGGCAGAACGGCGGTGACATTGGCCCGGGCCTTGCCCTCGGCCAGAAGGCTCAGCCACCAGGCGGTGCCCTCGCGCAGCCGGTCCAGCGCCTCGTCGAAATGGATGTCGAGCGGCGCGCCCATCACGGTCAGGTTGTTGTAGAGCAGATAGTTGGCCTTCGCCGCCGGGATCTCGCCCGAGGCGAAGCCGACCACCACCAGCCGCCCGGCAAAGCCGAGCGCGCGCAGACCGGCCTGGAACATGGTGCCGCCCACGGTGTCGATGACCACATCGGCGCCGCGGTCGTCGCCCCAGGCGGTGCGGACCTGGGCTTTGAAAGCGTTCTTCAGCGGCTCTTCGGCGCGGTCGGTGATGATCAGCGCCTGCTGCGCGCCCGAGCGGCGCACCAGTTCGGCCTTTTCCTCCGACGAGACGATGCCGACGACATGCGCACCCAGATTGGCGGCAAGCTGCACCGCGGCGGCGCCCACGCCGCCTGCGGCACCCGTCACCACCACCCGGTCGCCCGCCTTGACCCCGGCGCGGATCGCCACCGCGACATAAGCGGTGTTGAACACCGTCATCGCGCCCGCGGCATCGACCGGGGACACCGCCGCCGGACGGGCGAAGACGCGGTTTTCCGGCGCCAGAACGCGGTCGGCGAAGGCGCCCGAGAAGACCTGGGCCACCACCTTGTCGCCGGGGGCGAAACCCTTCACCCCGTCGCCCACCGCCAGCACCGTGCCTGCGCAGTCGCGGCCCGGCACGAAGGGCGGCTCGGGGCGCTTCTGATACTTGCCCTGCACCATCAGCGCATCGGGATAGTTCAGCCCGATGGCCTCGTTCAGGATCAGGATCTCGCCCGGGCCGGGCTGCGGATCGGGCAGATCCTTCGCGGCATGGCTCAGCGGCGGGCCATAGGTTTCAAGCAGGTATCCGTGCATGGGTCGTCTCTTGCTGAAAAGGGGTTTCGTCGTGGCCCGCCGGGCCTCAGTCGAGGCCGAGCTTCTTGCGGATATCGGCGATCAGGACCGGCTTGATGATTTTGCGCGTCGGCGTCATCGGCATGGCGTCGATGATCTCCAGCCGCTCGGGCCAGCGCATCTTGGCCACCTTGCGCCCGGCAAGATAGGTGCAGAGCCCGGCAAGGCTCAGTTCCGTGCCGGGCCGCAGCACGACATAGGCGCAGAGCCTTTCGCCGAGAACCTCGTCGGGCATCGGCACCACCGCCGACTGCACGATGGCCTCATGCGCGTCGAGGATGCTTTCGATGTCGGACGGGTTGATCTTGATGCCGCCGCGGTTGATCACATCCTTCACCCGGCCGGTGATCATGATGTTTCCGTCAGCGTCGAGCGAGGCGATATCGCCGGTGCGGAACCAGCCGTCCGGGGTAAAGGCGGTCTGGTTCGCCTCATGCTCGCCGACGTAACGCTCCAGCACCGAATAGCCGGAGAGCTGCATCTCGCCCTCTTCGCCCGCGGGCAGCACCTCGCCGGTGTCTCGGCTGACGATCCTGACCGACAGGCCGCGCGCCAGTTTCCCCACGGTGCCGTGGCGGATGGCGGGGGGTGAGGCGGGGTCGGTCTGGGTGCTCAGCGTGGTCTCGGTCATGCCGAACAGGCAGCCGACGCGGCCGTTCGGGAGCTTCGCCTCGAACTGCGCCGCGACCTCGGGCGGGCAGATCGCGCCGCCGACGATCACGTCGCGCACCGTATCGGCCGGACGGCGGTCCATCGCGCCGCTTTTGAGCGTCGCGGCCAGATGGGCCGGGGCCGAGTAGATCACCGTGGGGCGCATGTCGAACAGGTATTCGGCATAGACCTCGGGCGAGAACAGCGGGATCGGCACGATGGTCGCGCCGGAATGGATCGCATTCCCGGCGCAGGACAGGCCGAAGACATGGGTCAGCGGCGGCGCGATCATCACCCGGTCGTCACGGGTCATATGCAGCATATCGGCGAAGATCGCGGCGTTGCGGGCAAAGCAGCGCTGGCTGCGCAGCACCGCCTTGGGCGCCGCCGAGGTGCCCGAGGTGAAGCACATCGCGGCGTCGCAATCGGAATCGGGCCGCGGCGGCAGAGCGCCCTGGCGGTGGTTTTCGATCAGCGCGGCAAAGGAAACCTGGCCCGGCCCGGCCTCGCCTACCACGATCACATGTTCCAGCGCCGGAATATCGGCGGCCAGCGCGCTCATGGTGGCGGGGGCGTCGTATTTGCCCACCTGCGCCGTGACCACCGCGCGCGGCGCGGCGAAGGACATCAGCGGACGCAGTTCTTCCTGGCGGTAAGGCATGTGCAGCGTGGTCAGCACGCAGCCGGTCAGCTTGCAGGCGATATAGGTGGTGACGAATTCCGGGGTCGAGGGCAACTGGATCGCCACCCGGTCGCCGGTCTTCAGCCCGAGCGAGACGAAGCCGCGCGCCAGAGCCTCGGCCCCGGCCAGCAGCCCGGCGTAGGTCAGGGCCCCATGATCGCTGGTTTCGACGGCCATCGCCCCGGGCGTGGTGTCGGCCCAGTAACGCAGGGCGTCCAGAATGGTGTCGAATTCCCGAAGATCAGATCCCGATGGCACTTCCGCGAGTTGATTCATCCCTGGTTTCCCTGTTGGTATCCGCAGCCTCTCTGCTCCGGGCCGTTTCGGCCTCCTGCGCAAAAGCGGCGACCTGCCGCGCGCAGAACTCCGGTTTCTGAAGCTGCATGAAGTGATTGGTGCCTGGGCAGGTGACCGCCCGGAACCCGAATTGCCCGGCCATTTCCTGACCGAAGCGTGTCAGAAGCGGCATGTCGTGCACCGCCACATCGCCGAGGATCACCTGCACCGGCACGGTGATGCGGGCGAAATCGTGCCAGTGCCCCGAGAGCATTCCGGCGGTGTCGAAATTCGAGGCCTCGTGTTCGGGGCGGCAGGCAAGCTCCCATCCCGCGCCGGTGTCGCGCAAGGTGGCGCGGGCAAGCTGAAGGATCGCTTCCGGCGGGATCCCCGCGAAGGTGCTGGCGCGGGCGAAAGAGCGCGCCAGTTCCTCGGGCGTTTCAAAGCTGCGGCGGCGTCCGGCGGCGCGTTCCGCCAGCCCGTGCTGGATGATGTTGAACTCGGCGACCAGCCCGGGTTCGGTCGCGGGCGCGATCGGCGGCTCGAACAGGGTCAGCGAGGCCCAGGGCCGCGGCGTTTTCGTCTGCGCGACCAGCGTGCAGGCCGAGCTCATCGAATGGAAGGCGCCATGGGTCTCGCGCGGGCCGAAGCCCTCGGCGATGGCGTCGAAGATCTCGGGGATATCGGCGATATAGCGCGGCCAGGGCATGTCGGCCTGCGGCACGCTGGCGTTTTCGCCGTGGCTGCGCAGATCGAAGGCCACGACCTCGAAGTCCTGCATCAGCGCGCGTCCGAAGTCCTGGAATCCGTCGGCGGCAAGGCCGTTGCCGTGCGACAGCACCACGCGCCGTCCCCGTGCGGGGCCCCAGCGACGCACCGAAACCTCGGCGCCGTCCGACAGTTTCACCGTCAGGCGCTGGGTCACTTCGGGCTGCCGGGCAATGCGGTTCACGTCTTTACGCCTTCCGATAGAGAGGTTTCCGGTGGGTATGGATTCATTTTATACACAGTGTATCCTTTATCGCAACCGTGTTGTGATCTTTCCCGCTGCCCGAAAGAAATTTTACGAAAAATGCGCGGGCCATGGGCGGCCCGCGCATTTCTTGTGCATCATCTGCATGATTTATGCGGGATTTTCCCGCATCGGCGCCGGGTGCGAAAGGGGTCAGAGGCCGGTCGCGCGCTGGCGGATCGCCGCGCCGAGATCACGGCGGTAGCCCGCGATTCTCGCCGGCATGTTCACCGAAAGCACGCCGGTCACCCCCGCATCGTCGCGGTATTCGGCCACGAACTTGCGTGATTCGAGGTCTCCGGCCACCACTTCGATCCGGTCATCGACCTTCGGGCGGCCAAGGGCCTGGATCTTGTAGCTGTACTGATCCGACCAGAACGAAGGGAGCGGCAGATAGGGCTCCGGTGCGTCCGAGATCAGCGCGAGCGCGGCGGCCGCGCCCTGCTCGAAGGCGTTGGTCCAGTGCTCCATCCGCATCACCTCGGCGCCGTAGCCCAGATGCGGCCAGGCCGCCACATCGCCCGCCGCCGCGATCTTTCCGCCCCCGTTCGCGGCCAGACAGGCGGCATCGCAGACCACGCCGTTTTGCAGCACCAGCCCCGAATCGCGCAGCCAGGCCGTGGCGGGGGCCGAGCCGACGCCGACCAGCACCAGATCGGCCGGAATCACCTCGCCGCCCGCCAGTTCGACGCCCGTCACCTTGCCCTCGCCCCGGAAGGCCGCCACCGCGGCCTCCATGCGGAAGGAAACGCCCTGCTCTTCGTGGATGGTGCGGAACAGCCCGGCCATTTCCGGCCCCATCACCCGGTTCATCGGCCAGGCCAGCCGGTCGACGATGGTGACATTCAGCCCCATCTGCCGGGCGCTGGCCGCCACCTCGCAGCCGATGAAACCGGCGCCGAGGATCACCAGCGATCTGCCGGGCGTCAGCGCGCCGCGCAGCTTCACCGCATGGGCGAAGTCGCGCAGCACATGCACGCCGTCCAGATCGCGGCCGGGGATCTGCGGCATGATCGGCGAGACGCCGGTGGCGATCAGCAGCCGGTCGTAAACCAGCGCCGTTCCGTTGGCGAGCGTGACCCGTTGCGCGGCGATGTCCAGCCCGGTCGCCGCCGCGCCCAGATGCCAGTCCACGCCCAGATCATCGGCCAGCGGGAACGAGACCTCTTCGATCGCCTGTTCGCCGGTCAGAATCTTCTTCGACAGGGGCGGGCGGTTGTAGGGCAGCCGGTCCTCGTCGCCGACCACCGAGATCCGGCCCTTGTAGCCCGCCGCGCGCAGGGCCTCGGCCCCGCGCAGACCGGCAAGCGAGGCGCCCACCACCACGAAATGCTGGTCTTCCGGCATCATTCGACCTTGATCGCAAGCTGCGGGCAGGCCTTGGCAGCGCGTTCGACCCGGGCGCGGTGTTCCTCGTCCACCTCTTCGCTGTAGACGAGGTCGTCGCCCTCGAAGCGGAACTCCTTCGGCGCGATGAACACGCATTGGCCGTGGAATTCGCACAGGCTCATATCGACGTGAATCTTGACCATGGCGCGTCTCCCTTACTGGCGTTGGTCGAATGCGATGGGAAGCCGGGCGAAGCCGCGCACCCCGAAGATGCCGGCGCGCCCGGGCGGATCGCCGGGCACGAGGCGGATGTTTTCCAGCCGGTCGAGCAGCGCGGTGACCGCGATCACCGCCTCGCGCCGGGCGATGGTCTGGCCGACGCAGGCATGGCGCCCGCGACCGAAGGTCAGGTGCAGCGTCTCGGTATTGTCGCGCTCCAGATCGAAATGCTCGCCGTCCCGGTAGAATTTCTCGTCGCGGTTGGCCGAGCCGAAATTCAGCATCAGCTTGGACCCGGCGGGGATTTCCTTGCCGCCGATCACCTCGTCTTGCAGGGTGATGCGATACATCGCCTGAAGCGGGGGCTCGAACCGCAGGCATTCCTCGACTGCGGCGGGGATCTTGTCGGGATCGGCACGCAGCGCGGCCTCCAGCCCGTCCTGGGTGGCAAGCTGGTAAATCAGATTGCCCAGGAGGCTGATGGTGCTTTCATTGCCGCCCACGAGGATCTGCGAGCAGATATTGACGATCTCGGCATCGTTCAGCGCCTCGGCCCCGTCCACGCCGTTGGTCAGCCGCGACAGAAAATCGGTGCCGTCGCCCCCGCGCCGCGCCGCCACCCGGTCCAGGATGAAGCTCTCGAAAGCGAGCGTGTCCTCGGCGGCCTGGATCACCACCGATTCGGGGACATGGCCGCTGAGTGCGGCGAAGAAATTGTCCGACCAGCCCTTGAGCGTGGGGATCATCTCTTCCGGCGCGTCGAAGATGGTCGCGACCAGCGCCATCGGCAGCGGGATCGCATACTGGCTGATCGCTTCGCAGTGGCCCTTGCCGATGAAGGCGTCGATGAACTGATTCACCCGGCCCTCGATGCTGGGGCCGAATTCGCGCAGCATCCGCGCGGGAGACAGCGCATTCTGGATCGCCTTGCGGTGGCGTTGATGCGCCTCGCCATCAGCGAGAATCAGCGTGCGCTGGCGCGGCAGGGCGCGCGACTTCGCCAGCGTTTCCAGCGCCGCCGGGCAGTTGCGATAGGCGTTCGCGCTGGACAGCGACTCGCGCGAGGTGAAGCGCGTGGGGTTGCTCAGCACATAGTCGCAATCCTCGTAACGGCTGAGCACCCAGATGTTCTGGTCCGGCATGAAGCGCACCGGATCCTCGGTCCGCAACTGGCGGTAGGTGTGATAGGGGCAGGCGCGCGCCGCCTCGCTGAGTAGGGAAATTTCCGTCATCTCACCCTGCTTTCCTTGCAAGCTGTGCGACACCTGGCCGCATTTACTGGCTTATCTAAGCCGACCGACCAGTCGGTCTGTATTTCTTTAGAAACAGGAAATCCGAATCGTCAAGCGATTTCGTCGCACCTGTTCCGGCCTGCTTCGGGCCGGGCCCGAAATTTCTCCTTGTTTTTATACACCGTGTATTTTATCAGTCAACGCAACGGATCAGGACTCACTCGGGGACAGAGCATGGAGCACTGGATTGTCGGCTGCGATGTCGGCGGCACCTTCACCGATTTCTGCGCGCGCGAGACGGCCAGCGGCCGGACCGTCATTCACAAGCGGCCCTCCACCCCGGACGATCCGTCGCGGGCGGTGTTGAACGGGCTGCGCGAACTGGCCGAGCTGCACAGTATCGACCCGGCCAGCATCGGCCGTTTCGCGCATGGCACCACGGTTGCCACCAATGCGCTGTTGCAGCGCAAGGGCGCGAATGTGGCGGTCATCACCACCAAAGGCTTCCGCGATCTGCTGGAGATCGGCCGTCAGGCCCGTCCGCTGATCTACGATCTGCAAGCCGACGCCCCGGCGCCGCTGGCCGCGCGCCAGTTCCGCTTCGAGATCGACGAGCGAATCGGCCCGGCCGGCGAGGTCATCCGCCCGCTGACCGACGAGGCCGTCGCTGCCGTGATCGAAGAGATCCGCGCCCGTCCGGGGATCGAGGCGGTGGCGATCTGCCTGATCTTCTCGTTCATCAACCCGGATCACGAGCAGCGCATCGCCGCCGCGATCCGCGCGGCGCTGCCCGGTGTCTTCGTCTCGGTCTCGTCCGACGTGCAGCCCGAGTTCCGCGAGTTCGAGCGCTTCTCGACCACGCTGATCAACGCCTTCCTGCAACCCGAGGTCAGCAGCTACATGGCCCGGCTTGAGGCCGAGGTGAAGACCGTCGCCCCCGAGGCCGAATTCGGCATCTTCCAGTCTTCGGGCGGGCTGATGTCGGTGCAGCGCGCGGGCGAATTCCCGGTGCGCACCGCGCTGTCCGGCCCCGCCGCGGGCGCGGTCGGCGCCGCAGGGTCGGGCACCAGTTCGGGGATCGGCGATGTGATCACGCTCGACATCGGCGGCACCAGCACCGATGTCTGCCTGATCCGCGACGGCAAGACCGCCATGGCCAGCACCCGCGACATCTCGGGCTTCCGCATCCGGCTGCCGATGGTCGATATCCACACCGTGGGCGCGGGCGGCGGCTCGATCGCCCGGATCGGCGCCGACGGGCTGATGAAGGTCGGCCCGCAAAGCGCGGGCGCGGTTCCCGGCCCGGCCTGCTACGCCAAGGGCGGCACGCTGCCCACCGTCTCGGACGCGAACGTAATTCTCGGCCGCCTGCCGACCCAGCTTGCCGGCGGCGGGCTGACCATCGACCGCGATCTGGCGGTGAAGGCGGTCACGCCGGTCGCAGAACAGCTCGGCGTTTCGCTGGAAGAGGCGGCGCTCGGCATCATCGGCATCGCCAATGCCAATATGACCCGGGCGATCCGCGTGGTTTCCATCGAAAAGGGCTACGATCCGCGTCTTTTCACGCTGATGCCCTTCGGCGGCGCGGGCGGGCTGCATGCCGCCGATGTCGCGAAATCTTTGGGCATGACCCGGATCATCGTGCCGCGCGCGCCCGGTATCCTCTGCGCCGAGGGGCTGATCCTCGCCGATCTCCAGGAGGATTTCGTCGCCAACTGCCGCGCCATCGTGCAGGAGGACGACATGCCGCGCCTGCGCAGCGAGGTGGATGCGCTGGTCGCCCGGGCGAAGGACTGGCTCGCCGACGAGGCCGAAGGGTCCGGCGCGCAGAACCTGAGCCTCAGCTTCGACATGCGCTATTTCGGCCAGAACTACGAACTGTCGGTGGCGCTGGCCAGCGGCGAGCGCGATCTGGTCTGCCCGGATGCGGCGGCGCTGAAAGAGGCGTTCCTGGAAGAATACCGCCGCAGCTACGGCCATTGCGACCCGGACGGCACGGTCGAGACCGTCAACATCCGCCTGCGCGCCACCGCGCAGCTGACCCAGGGCGAGACCGGCGGCCCCACCGCCGGCGGCCAGCCCGAGGCCTTCGAGCGCGTGCCGGTCTGGTTCGACCTTTCCGGCGCGCTGGATACTCCGATGTATGCCCGCGGCACGCTGCCCGCAGGCACCGCTCTGACCGGCCCGGCGATCATCACCCAGCTCGACAGCACCACCGTGGTGCCGCCGGGCGCCACGGTCCGCGTCGATGACGCCTTCAACATGATCATGGAGCTTGCCGCCAATGACTAAGGCCGAGATTGACCCGATCAGCCTGGAGATCGCCTGGAACGGGCTGAAATCCATCGCCGACGAATGCTTCATCACCATCATGCGCAGCGCGTTCTCCTCGAACGTGAAAGAGCGCCACGACCATTCCACCGCCATCGCCGACGCCAAAGGGCGGCTGGTGGTGCAGGCGGAAATGTCGCTGCCGGTCCACCTCGCCTCGATGGGCGGCATGATGCGCGTGCTGATCGACCGTTATGGCGACGATATCGGTCCGGGCGACATCTTCATCGCCAACGATCCCCATGTCGCGGGCGGCACCCATCTGCCCGACATCAACATGGCCGCGCCGGTGTTCGACGGCGAGCGGCTGGTCGGCTTCGTCGCCAATATCATCCACCACGCCGATGTGGGGGGTGCGGCGGTGGGCTCGATGTCCGGCGGTCTCGACGAGATCTACAAGGAAGGGCTGCGCATCCCGGTGATGCGGCTCTACCGCCGGGGCGCCTGCGACGAGGATCTGCTGAAGCTGCTGCTGCTGAACATGCGTCTGCCCGACGAGCGGCGCGGCGATCTGAACGCGCAGATCGCGGCCTGCCGCCTGGGCGATGCCCGGTTGCGCGACCTGCTGAAGACCCATGGCGCCGACCGGATGGAGACCATCTTCGACGCCGTGATCGAGCGCACCGAGATGCGGATGCGCAAGGCCATCGCCTCGCTCCCTGACGGAACCTATCGGTTCGAGGACATGATGGACGACGACGGCGCGGGCACCAGCGATATCCGCATCGTCCTTGCCATCGTCAAATCCGGAGAAGAGATCACCTTCGACTTCACCGGCACCGATCCTCAGGTGAAGGGCAATTTCAACCTGACCTGGAACGCGACGCAATCGGCGATCTGCTATTCGCTCAAGGCGCTGCTCGATGCGGGCATCCCGACCAACCAGGGCATCTTCGACGCGATCAAAATCGTCGCGCCGCCCGGCAGTTTCGTGAACTGCGTGGCGCCCGCCGCGGTGGCGATGCGGGCGAACTCGTGTCAGCGGGTGGTGGATTGCGTCCTTGGCGCGCTGGCGCCGGTGGTGCCGGGCCAGGTGGTGGCGGCGGCGAACGGCGCAAATACCTCGGCGGTGTTCACCGGCACCGATCCGGCGACCGGGCGGATGTATGTCTATCTGGAGACGCTGGGCGGCGGCATGGGCGCGCGGTTCTCGCGCGACGGCAAGGACGGGGTGCAGGTCCATATCACCAACACCTCAAACCTGCCGGTCGAGGCGATCGAGCTGGAATATCCGCTGCGCGTCGAGGAATATTCGCTGATCCCCGACACCGGCGGCGCGGGTCGCCAGCGCGGCGGCATGGGCATCCGCCGGGTGATCCGCCCGGTCGGCCATACCTGCGAGTTCAACGGCGTGGGCGAGCGGTTCCGCCACCAGCCCTGGGGCATCTTCGGCGGCGAGGCGGGCGCGAGCGGCCGGTTCTACCTGGAAACGCCCGACGGACGGCAACTGCCGCTTTCCTCGAAAGCGACCGGCGTGCCGCTGCGCGAGGATACCCGCGCGGTGATCGAGACCCCCGGCGCCGGTGGCTACGGCAAGCCCGAGGAACGCCCGCTGGACGCGATCGGCAGCGATCTCGAAGCCGGGAAGATCTCGGCGCAATGTGCGGGCGAACAATATCCCCAGTGGACTCCGCAGCGGATGGCCGCCGCGGGCTGACCTTCCGGCCGCCTCCAGGGGCGGCCGGCGATGCTCCCCCGACTGCGCGCCCGTAATCCGGGCGCGTTTTTTTGCCGTGCGTGGCTGGCGGGCGGCGGAACCCCCGGCGATGGCCGCGGATCGCGGCGCTGTCCCGGCCCCGCCTGCGTCGCACTTCTGCTGTGGCCCGAAGTTTACCCGAAGCAGCGGCCCCGGCCTGCGCTTCGGGGGCATTGTGAACGGACGGTATCCAAAGCCGTATCAGGACGGCTTTCGCCTGTGCGGCGGTGCGATATGCCGCGACGACGAGGGCCTGCCGTGCCGCGCCCCGGCGGGATGCGCATGAAGACCGGCACGAAATGGCTTGCCGCCGCGGAGGTCGCCACCCTCGCCCTGACGCTCTGGCTGCTGCGCGACCGGCCGGATGGCGACGGCCTGCCTGCGCCGGATCCCCGGCGCCAACGGAAGGGCGCCAACGGAAGGATCGGGGCGGTGGACATCGACACCGCCGCCCGCAGCGGGGTCTGGCTGAGAGAGGTCTTCGTCGCCGAGAAACAGGTGCTGGCGCGGATGGACACCACCGGGGCTGGAGGCCAGCCGGGCCGAGACAGAGGCGCTGATCCGCCGCGCCGGGATCGTCATCGGCACCGCCGAACGCATCGCCGCGTAGCGCGAGGCCGGGAAAGCCGCCGCCGGGGCCAATGTCGCATTGCAGCAGGCCCGGCTTGAGGCCGCTCGGGCCTCGCCCGGATTACGACCGGGATTGATGCCGCCAGCCTGATCGCGCAAGGCTCCGGGGTGCGGCTGGTGACGGATGCCGCGCCCGAGGGCTATCCTAGTCGGGGTCCCTCCTCGCCGATGTGGCGCAGTTCTCTCCTGCACCGTCGAGGCCGACGAGGAGCAGCTGAAGCTGGCCTTCCGAATCCGCGCCCGGATGCCGCCGGAGCTTTTACGAAAACATATCCGCCAGGTGAAGACCGGCCTGTGCGGCATGGCCAGGCTGCGGCCCGACCCCGCTGTGCTTTGGCCCGGCTTCCTTCAGCGGAACCTTTGCCTGTGCTGCACGCGCTCGACGGTGTGAGGCTGGAGATTCCGGCCGGGGTGATCGGGCCGGACGGATGGGGAAATCGGGCCTGCTGGCGCTGATCCTCGCCGGGTCCGCGCTGATCCGCGAGCGAGAATAAGGCACCATCGGGCATCTGCTGGTGATGCCGGTGACGACTTTGGAGATCGCGACCAGGAAGATCGTGGCGGTCGGCCCCGTGATCCATCTCGGCTGGCTCTTCGCGCTGGAAACCGTCGGCGGCTGACTGCACGGACCGCCTTGCTGCCTCGTTTGCGCTGTGCATGGCGGGGACGGTGCCGCTGTTCGGGATCCTGATGACCTGGTGCTTCGGTTGCTCAGATCCCGCGCGAGCCGATGCCGGAACTCATGCCGGCCGCGCCGGACACCCATCACCTCGCGCTGTCGCAGGCGGTGCCGTTTTCGCGCTTTCCTGAAATAGCGGCCCGCGGGGGAGCGCCGCGGGCCGCCGGTGGCGGGAGGGGAGGGAGGACCCGTCCCGCCGGAAAAAGGCTCAGCGGCGACCGCCCGAGGCGAACATGCCGCCCAGCACGAGGCCCGCCGCCAGACCCAGAAGGCCCACGGTCGAGAGCACCGTCGCGGTGGTGACCGGATTCTCGCGCGCCACATCGGCGGCGGCATGGGCCTGATCACGCACCTGGCGGGCCACCTGACGGGCACGGCCGCGGCCCTCCTCATAGGCGGCCTCTGCCTCGTCCAGCGCGTTCGAGGCGCGCGAGGCCAGCGATTTGCTCAGTTTCGTCACCTCGCCTTTCAGATCCCCGATCTGTTTTTCCAGTGTCGCGCGCAGATCCTCGGTAACATCGGCCATGGCAGACTCCTTTCCGGTTTCGCGGGAACAACGGGCAAGGCGCGCGCATGGTTCCGGCCGTTGACGCAGCGTCACTTCAGCCCGGCGGCGGGTTGCCCATCGCGAGTGCCGTGGCCAGATCGGCGGCAAGTTCGCGCTGCGCCTGATCGCGCAGCCCCCGGTCTGTCAGCCGCAGCAGGCGCGCGGGATGCCAGGAGACCAGCACCGGCCCGCCGTGCAGCCCGGTCTCCACCCGGCCGCGGCGCGGCCCGAGCGGCGCGTCGCTGTCGGTCAGTGCGAAGGCGGCCGAGGCCCCGAGCGCCAGCGTCACGCGGGGCCGAATGAGGCCGAGTTCCAGCCCCAGCCACCAGCGGCAATGGCGGATCTCGCCCGCGTCGGGGTTCTGATGCAGCCGCCTCTTGCCGCGTGGCGCGAATTTGAAATGTTTCACCGCATTGGTCAGCCAGATCTGCGCCGGATCGATCCCCGCGCTTTCCATCATTCCGCGCAACAGTTGCCCGGCGGGGCCGGTGAAGGGGCGGCCCGCCAGATCCTCGTGATCGCCGGGCTGTTCGCCGACGATCATCAGCGCGGCCCCGGGGTTGCCCTCGCCCCAGACCGTCTGGGTTGCCGCCTCGCAAAGCGCGCAGCGGCGGCAGGCCATGGCTGCCGCGCGGGCCTCCTCCAGCGTGTCGGGCAGTTCCGGCGTCTGTGGCAGGCTGCTGCGCCAGCGGGTCGAGACCGTGGCCGCGCCGGGGCGCGGGTCTGACGCCCCCGCCTCGCGCATCCGCAGGACGCGCGCCTCGGCATCCTTCAGCATGTCGGGGATCAGCCGGGTCTCGGGCAGGTTCTTCCAGTATTTCTTCGGCATCTCGGATCGCATCGCGGTCAGCTTGATCCGGGCCGGGTTGAAGATATTGGCGAAATAGGTGGCCCAGAGGGTTTCCGACGCATCCTCGGGCAGGTCGGGCTTTGCTGCCCCCGGGCTGAACCCGACCGCGCCGCCGGTGAAGTGCGCGGTCAGGCGCGGGGTGGCGATGGTCCAGTCCATATCGGTGAAGCGTTTGGCGAAGAACCGGCTGCCGGGTTCCAGCGTGTTGTGTTCGGGCTCGAACCAGGCGGCGAAGCACCGGCGCGGACCATCGCCCGGCACTTCGCGGAACCGCACGAAGGCGTGCATCTTGTGGATATCGCGGCCGACCGATTTCGCCATCAGGTTCAGCCGGCGGCCCAGAGGATCGGCCTGTGACAGCGGAGACTCGCCGGCATCGAGCCGCCACAGCGCGCGGTAGAGCAGGCCGAACCGCGCGGGATCGGAATGCCAGATCACCGAACCGGCGAGTTTCAGGAACGCGGGCGGCACCAGCGCCTGATGCGGGCCGGGCGCCCCGGGCAGGGGAGGGGCGGCGAACAGCCCGCCCGAACCGTTCCAGTCGATCAGATCGGGGGTGATGCGATGGCTGATCGCGCGCCGCGCGGCCTCGCGCCAGGCTTCATGTGCGCCGTGGTCGGGCAGGGCGACGGCGTAGCTCACAGCAGGGAAAGCTGTTCCGGCGGCGGCGCAAACCGCGCGCGCAGACCGGCGCTGTCGGTCAGGCCCCGGGGCGACCAGCCGGGCAGGCTGACGAAGGGCCGGGCCTTCTTCATCAGCGCCCCCATCCGCGCCAGATCCTCATAGCGCAAGGCGCGCCCGCGCCGCGCGGCAAGGATGCGGTCCACCGTGCGGGTGCCGAAGCCGGGGACGCGCAAGAGCATCTCGCGCGGCGCCCGGTTCACGTCCAGCGGGAACAGCCCGCGGTGCTGCAAGGCCCAGGCGAGTTTCGGGTCCAGTTCCAGATCCAGATGCCCGGCCACCGCGCCGGAGGCGATCTCGTCGGTGGTGAAGCCGTAGAACCGCAGCAGCCAGTCGGCCTGATACAGCCGGTGCTCGCGCAGCAGCGGCGGTTTGATCAGCGGCAGCGCGGCCGAGGCGTCGGGGATCGGCGAAAACGCCGAATAATACACCCACCGCAGCCGGTAGCCGGTGTAAAGCCGGGTGGCGCTGGTCAGGATCGTCACGTCATCGGTGCCGTCGGCGCCGACGATCATCTGCGTCGATTGCCCGGCGGGGGCGAAGCGGCGCGGTTTCCTGCCGGTATGGCTTTTCTCTTTCGCGGCCTCGCCGGCAAGGCGGACCTGGGCCATGGCGGCGCGGATGGTCTCGGGCCGCTTCTCGGGCGCGAGTTGCCGGACGCTGGCGTCCTGCGGCAGTTCCACATTGATCGACAGCCGGTCGGCGTAAAGCCCGGCCTCGGCGATCAGCTCGGGCGCGGCGTCGGGGATGGTTTTCAGATGGATATAGCCGCGAAAGCCGTGGTCTTGCCGCAGGGTCCGGGCGATGCGGACCATATCGGCCATGGTCTGGTCGGGTGAGCGGATGATGCCCGACGACAGGAACAGCCCCTCGATGTAGTTGCGGCGGTAGAATTCCAGCGTCAGCGTGACGACCTCATCGACCGAGAACCGCGCGCGCTCGACATTCGAGGACACCCGGTTGATGCAATAGGCGCAGTCGAAGATGCAGAAATTGGTCATCAGGATCTTCAGAAGGCTGATGCAGCGCCCGTCGGGCGTATAGGCATGGCAGATGCCGCTGCCGCCCGACGAGCCGATCCCGCCCCTGGTCGCGTCGCGTTTCTCGCCCCCGCTCGAAGCGCAGGAGGCGTCGTATTTCGCCGCATCCGACAGGATGGCGAGCTTGTCCCGAAGTGTCAGTGCCATGGGCGGCAGGGTAAATGTTCCCCTAATGTTCGTCAATTCCTTCGCGGGGGCGCGGGGAAGATGTGAACGGAAAAACGGCCCCCGGGGGGGGGGGCCGTTCCGTCTGGCTTTGCGGTTGGTCAGAACCTGTAGGTGAAACCGCCGAACAGCCGCCCCTCGTCGCGGTGGCGCCCGCCGCGCACCGCGCCGCTGACCGCGGCCACTGCGGCGACCAGGGCGGCGGCGGTCAGCAGGAAGGCCGAGAGGATCGCGCTGACGCGCGCGGTCTCGGCGGCGTCGATCGCGGCCTGTTCGGCCTCGGCGGCCAGACGCGCGGCTTCGGCGCGGGCCTCCTGCACCGCCTCGACGGCCTGTTCCACCCGGGCCTCGACCTCGGCCTCGGACTGGCCGCTGCGCTCGGCGACCGCCCGGATCAGGAAGGCGCGGTCCTCTTCGGAAATCTCGCCGGTGCGCAGCACATTGCCGAGGATGATGCCGGTCTGGCGCGACAGTTCCGCCGGATCGGCGGCCGGAGCGGCAGGGACCGGGGCCGCAGGGACTGGGGCCGCAGGCGCGGGAGCCGGGGTGACGGCCGTGCCGGATTCCGGGGTGGCCGGGGCCGGGGCCGGGGCTGCGGGCGCGGCCGCGCCTTCCTGCACCCCGGACAGCGCCGGGCGCATCAGCGTGCCGCCGATATAGTCGAGCAGCCCTTCATCCGTCCCGCCCGACACCGCCCCGCCCACGGCCGAGGCCGCGCCGCCGAGCGCCGATCCGGTGGCCTGGGCCACGCCGCCCACGGCGGAACCCACCGCCGTCGCCGCGGTGCCCACCGCAGAGGCCGCGCCGCCGATGGCGCCCGCGGCCATCCAGGCGGTGACGAGCATCCCCACTCCCCAGACCACGAGGCCGTTGATCCCGTCGCGCGCCGACACCTCCTCGGCCGAGGCGTCGTCCAGCCGCCGCCGCATCCGTCCGGCCACATAGCCGCCGGCGAGGTAGCTCGCGACCAGCGAGATCACGATCCAGATCGCGGTGACGATGAGCCAGAGGCTGAACGACCCCTCGCCCGGTTCGGCAGAGATCGTGGTCAGGCCGAGCGCCGCGCCGAAGGCGGTGAACAGCCCGGCGATGGCGGCGGCAACGACTGCGCCCCCCAGCACCGCCGGCCAGTCGATGTAAGAGCCCGGAAGCTCCCGGCGCGGCGCGCTGGCGGCGGTCATGGTTTCAGTGCGTTCCATCACCGGCCCTCCTCAGCGCAGACCGAGAAACGACAGGATGGCGAGAACCACGACCACGAGGCCGACAAGATAGATGATGCTGTTCATTTGACTTCCCTCAGAAGGGGCCGGTTATGGCATTGTCGGAACGGCCGGGCAGCGGCCGCGGTGAAGGGGCGCCCGGGATCAGAACCCGGAAACCGTGACAAGGTTCCGCGCCGCTGCGCTCCGGCGGGTGGACACCGGCAAGGCGCCCGCAGGACAGGCGGGCGTTGCCGCGCTTGTCCGCAGCGTCTGTGGGCGGAAACGGCCGGGCATGAGGCCGCATTTGTCGGGCCGCGGCGAGAGCCCTGCGCCCAATGCGCCACCGGTGCCGTGGACCAGAGAGGCGGCGACGCCCGGGGCGCGGGCTGCTGGAAACGGGCGATGATCTCTTGCCGCCGCGGCAAATTTCTCGCCGGTCCGGCCCCGCCTGCGGGAAGGCCTGGAGAGCGGCCTCCGATCCGGCCGGGCAGAGATGCGTGGAGAACGGGCGGGGACCGGAGCCTCCTGCGGCCCCGGCGCGGGGCCCTCAGTCCACCCGGTCCGTCATCCCGGGGACGCCTTCGCCTTCGGCGCAATGGGCGCAGCAGAACATCGTGCCGTTCTTCTCCATCCCGTGGCCGATGATGCGGCAGCCGCAATGCGCGCAGCGCGGCGCCAGTTTCTCGATGGCGCATTCAAAACTGTCGAAGATATGAGTCTCGCCGCCGATCAGGATCCTGAAGGATTTGTCATAGTCGTTGCCGCACTGGCTGCATCGGGCCATATCCGCCTCCCATAGCTGGTGGTTTCCATCGGGCAACCTGTGGCGCGGCGGTTTGTTCCAGGATCAGACCGGAGCAGACGGGATCAGACCGGGTCCGGGCGGTCCTGCGACAGATCGGCGATCGCCGCGATCTCGTGCAGTTCGTCCGACAGCGCCAGTTCCAGCGCCAGCCCGTCCGCAGGCACCGCGCCGGGATCCTCCTGCCCGTCCGAGAGCATCTCGCGCCCGGTAAGCCAGGTGCCGATTTCCGCCCGCACCGCCTCGGGGCTGGCGGAAAGCAGCCGCGCAAGCAGTTTGCGGTGGGCGATCAGCCGCCCTTCCAGACTGGCGATCAGATTTTCCGTTTGCATGGGGTCCCCGTTCAAAATCCCGCCGCGGCGGCGGTGGCAAGCATTTCGGCGGTGACCAGCGTGGTCCCGCCGGGCGTCACGCGAAACAGCCGGGCATCCTGTTCGGGATCCTCGCCGATCACCATCCCGTCGGGCACATGCGCCCCCGGCGCGATGATCGCGCGCGAGACATGGGCGCGGGGGCTGACACTGGCCCCGGGCATGACCACGCTGTCACCCATCCCGCGCAGCACCCCGGCCCCGGCGCCGGTGTTGAATCTCTGCGCCATGGCGGGCGGCAGCGGCAGACTGCACGGCAGCCCGGGGCCGCTGATGAAATCGAGCCAGGCCAGCCGGAATGTGTCCAGACAATCCAGCCGCCGCCAGTAAAGCCCGGCCTCGCCCGCGTCGCGCATCTGCAATCCCGCCTCGCGCGAGGCCGCCATGATCACCTGCTGCGGCAGATCGGCCCCCGCTCCCGGCAGGCGCGCGAGACAGGCGCGGAACCATTTCCAGTTGAGCACCACCATGCCGATCCCCGCCCGCGCCCCGCCGTTCAGCGCCGCGATCCAGTCGGTGAACGGCCCGGCCCCGCCCGCCTGATGCGCGCCCAGCGTCACCAGGTTGCGCCCGGCCTGATGGAAGGCGATGAGCCCCGCGATGTCGGATTCGCAGATGTGATCGGCGGCGAGCAGCAGCAGATCGTCGGGGTCCACCCCCTCAATCAGCGCCAGAAAGCGGTGCAGCGCGCCGTAATCCTGCTGCCCGGCGCAGGCATGGCCGCCGAGGCAGGCAATGCGCCGGAACGAGGGGCGCCAGACCCGGCGGATATGGTCGCGCAGGCTGGAGCGGGGCAGGCCGGGTTGCAGGACGATCACCTCGCGCAGTCCGGCGCGGGCGAGGTTCGCCAGCTGGAAATCCACCACCTTCACCCCATGCGCGAAGGGCAGCGCCGCGCTGCATTCGGTCTCGGTCAGTTCATGCAGCGCGTCGGGGTGCCAGGGCGCAATCAGCAGCGCCAGCTCCCGGCGCGCAGAGGTGGGGGCGATCATGGCAGCCTCCATCGGCAGGGAAACGGCGGAAAGTGCAATCCGGCGACAGGGCCGGAAACCAGGGACAGGGTTCATCTGAGGGAACCGCCGGTAAAACCCGGGGCGCCGTAAAATGTTCCCCGCCGCGCCGCGAAATCCGGGCGACCTGGCCTGCGCGGAACCCGGGGCCCCGGACGCCCGCCTCCTGCCAGTCCGGTGAGCGGCCGCTCCTCCTGTTGCCGGGGCCGGAGCTGTTGCCCGCGTTTCCCTGCCGGGCAACGGCCTGCCGGCAGATTTCATCCCGATCCTGAATATGGGGCGAAGCGGGCCTCGGCGGGGGTGATGGTCAGCGGGCGGCCGAGCGTGGGGAAGGCGCGCTGCGGGCAGCCCTGGCGCTCGCAGAGCTTGCAGCCGGGGCCGATCTTCACCGCGCGGTCCGCGCCCTTCAGGTCGAGGTCGCGGGCATAGACCAGCCGGTCGGCATGGCTCAGGTCGCAGCCCAGAGCGACGGCGAAGGTCTTTTCCGGCGCGCCGAACCCGCCCGAGCCGTGGCGGACCTGGCGCGCGATCCACAGATAGCTGCGGCCGTCGGGCATCTGGGCGATCTGGCGCAGGATCTCGGTCGGGCGCGCGAAAGCCTCGTAGACGTTCCAGAGCGGGCACGAGCCGCCGATCCGCGAGAAGTGGAAATCGGTCGCCGACTGGCGTTTCGAGATGTTCCCGGCGCGGTCCACCCGGATGAAGAAGAACGGCACGCCGCGGGCGCCGGGGCGTTGCAGGGTCGACAGCCGGTGGCTGGTGGTTTCAAACCCCACGCCGAAACGTCCGGCGATCAGGTCGATGTCGTAGGCCAGTTCCTCGGCCGCCGAAAGAAAGCGCCGGTAGGGCATGATCAGCGCGCCGGCGAAGTAATTCGCGAGCCCGATCTTCAGCAGGCTCTGGGCTTCGGGCACAAGGCCGGTTTCGGCGGCCAGCCGGGCGATGGCCTCGCCCTGTTCCAGAAAGGCGAGCTGGGTGGCGATCTGGAAGGCGCGCTGGCCGGGGCCGAGATGGGCGGCAAGGGAAAGGACGCGGCTGTCG
Source organism: Pseudogemmobacter humi (assembly GCF_900609055.1). Taxonomy (GTDB): domain Bacteria; phylum Pseudomonadota; class Alphaproteobacteria; order Rhodobacterales; family Rhodobacteraceae; genus Pseudogemmobacter; species Pseudogemmobacter humi. Next base: position 189,515 of record NZ_UXAW01000051.1, read on the forward strand.
GGATCGAAGCGGCGCAGCACCGTGCCGGGCTGATCCGAGATGCGGATGCCGTGGCGCCCGGCCAGCCGGTCGATCAGCCCGGGGATCATCCGGCCGATGGCGAGGCTGTCGCCGATCGCCTCGGCGGCCTCGTCAAGGTCCGACACATAGTTGCGCCGCTCGCAGAACCAGTCGCGCACCGCCTCGAACGCGGCGGGGCTGGTCAGGCTGCCGCTTTCGGTCAGTCGCCCGGCCAGCAGGTCGGCGCGCTCCGAAGTCTCGCGCAGGCGGCGCTGCATGGCGGTGATGCAGCGCGCCACTTCGGGCATGTTCGAGGCGATCTCGCGCACCTCGGCCAGGCTGACCGAGGCGCCCTGATCGGCAAGCGCCGCGCGCAGATCGGTGATCAGCCGCGCCTCTTCGGCATCCGAGAACAGCTGCACATCGAGGCCGAAGGCCGCGTTCAGCCGCACCAGAACCGGCACCGTCAGCGGGCGGATGTTCTGCTCAAGCTGGTTGAGATAGCTGGGGCTGATGTCCAGCGCCCGCGCAAGCGCCGCCTGCGTGAGGCCGCGTTCCTCGCGCAACCGGCGCAGACGGACGCCCATGAAAGTCTTGCTCATCTTCGCAACCTTCGCAATTCGCAGGGCGTTTCTTCACAATGATACGCATTTTCAGTAGTTTAAATGCAATGTTGATCTGTGAAAAGGTGCCTTTGCCAATCTTGCAAAGGTCCGACAGATGCCCGCCGAGTCCGAGATCCGCACGATCGAACTGATCCTGCCCGAACAGGCCAACCATTACGGAACGCTGTTCGGCGGCCATGCGCTGGCGCTGATGGCCAAAAGCGCCTTCGTCGCGGCGGTGCGTCATGCGGATTGCGCGGTGGTGATGGCGCGCTCGGACCGGGTGGATTTCGCCACGCCGATCCGGGTGGGCGAGATGCTGGAACTCGTGGCCCGCGTGGCCCGCACCGGGCGCTCGTCGATGACGGTCGAGGTCGAGGCCACCGCCCGCTCCATCGGCGGCGCGGGCGCCCGAACCGCGCTTTCGGGGCGGTTCGAGATGGTGGCGGTGGATGGCCAGGGCCGCCCGCGCGCTGTCGGCACAGAAGTTTCTTGAGAAGGAAAAGACCATGATTACCCACGAGCTGCGCACGTATAAATCGGCCGAGCATCTGCCGCGCGAGGCGCAACTGGCCTGGAAGATCGCCGAAGTGGCCGCCGATCCGGTTGCGGTGGAGCCGGGGGTCACCGCGATGATCATCAACCGGATCATCGACAACGCCGCCGTGGCCGCGGCCTCGGTCGCGCGCCGTCCGGTCGCCTCGGCCCGGGCGCAGGCGCTTTGCCATCCGATGCGCCCCGGCGCGACGGTGTTCGGCCTGACGCCCGAAACCCGCGTCAGCCCGGAATGGGCGGCCTGGGCGAACGGCACCGCGGTGCGCGAGCTCGATTTCCACGACACGTTTCTGGCCGCCGACTACTCGCACCCCGGTGACAATATCCCGCCGATCCTCGCGGTGGCGCAGCACACCGGGCGCTCGGGCGCCGATCTGATCCGCGGTCTGGCGACGGGCTACGAGATCCAGGTCAACCTCGTGCGCGCCATCTGCCTGCACGAGCACAAGATCGACCATATCGCCCATCTCGGGCCGTCGGCCGCCGCCGGGATCGGCACGCTGCTGAACCTGCCGGTGGAAGTGATCTGCCAGGCGGTGCAGCAGGCTTTGCATGTCACCACCACCACCCGCCAAAGCCGCAAGGGCGAAATCTCGTCCTGGAAAGCCTTTGCCCCCGCCTTCGCCGGCAAGATGGCCATTGAAGCGGTCGACCGCGTGCTCCGCGGCGAAGGCGCCCCCAGCCCGGCCTGGGAGGGCGAGGACGGCTTCATCGCCTGGCTTCTGTCCGGCCCGAATGCCCGCTATCAGGTGCCGCTGCCCGGCCCCGGCGAGGCGAAACGCGCGATCCTCGACACCTATACCAAGGAGCATTCGGCGGAATACCAGAGCCAGGCGCTGATCGACCTCGCGCGCCGGATGGGGCCGCAGATCGGTGATCTGTCGCAGGTGGAAAGCATCGTGATCCACACCAGCCATCACACCCATTACGTGATCGGCACCGGCGCGAACGATCCGCAGAAGATGGACCCGAAGGCCTCGCGCGAGACGCTCGACCATTCGATCATGTATATCTTCGCGGTGGCGCTGGAAGACGGCGGCTGGCACCACGAGAAGAGCTATGCCCCCGAACGCGCAAACCGGCCCGAGACCGTCGCGCTCTGGCATAAGATCTCGACCACCGAAGACCCGGAATGGACGCGGCGCTACCATGCGCGCGACCCGAAAGAGAAAGCCTTCGGCGGCCGCGTTGTGGTGAAGCTGAAGGACGGCCGCGTGATCGAAGACAGCCTCGCGCTGGCCGATGCGCACCCGGACGGCGCCCGCCCCTTCGGACGCGAGAATTACGTGAAGAAGTTCCTCACCCTGTCGGACGGCGTGATCGCAAGTGCGGAACAGCAGCGCTTCCTCGATGCGGTCGAGAATCTCGCCGCGCTGAAGGCGGGGGACCTCGCGGCACTGAACTTCACCGTGGGTGCCGACCGGCTTGGCCCGGCCCGGCCCGCCGGCATCTTCGACTGGAAATAAGGGGAAAAGAGATGAGCGGTTCCGCTTTGAGACCGAAGAAATCCGTCGCCCTGTCGGGGGTGGTGGCCGGGAACACCGCGCTTTGCTCGGTCGGGCAAAGCGGGAACGACCTGCATTATCGCGGCTTCGACATTCTCGACATTGCCGAGGCCTGCGAATTTGAAGAGGTGGCGCATCTTCTGATCCACGGCACTTTGCCGACCGCATCGGAACTGGCCGCCTACAAGGCGAAGCTGAAGGCGTTGCGCGGGCTTCCCCTCGCCGTGCGGCAGACGCTGGAGGCCATTCCGGCCGCGGCGCATCCGATGGATGTGCTGCGGTCGGGCGTGTCGGCGCTTGGCTGCGTGCTGCCCGAGGCGCATGACCACAACATCCCAGGCGCGCGCGACACCGCCGACCGGCTGGTGGCGGTGCAGGCGTCGATGCTGCTCTACTGGCATCATTACGCACAGAACGGGCGGCGGATCGAGGTCGAGACCGGCGACGACAGCGTGGCGGGGCATTTCCTGCATCTTCTGCACGGACACCCGGCCGACGAGGCCGGGGTGCGCGCGATGCACACCACGCTGAACCTTTACGCCGAGCATGAGTTCAACGCCTCGACCTTCACCGCGCGCACCATCGCCGGGACCGGCTCGGACGTTTACTCCTGCATCGCCGGGGCCATCGGCGCGCTGCGCGGCCCGAAACACGGCGGCGCGAACGAGGTCGCCTTCGAGATCCAGAAGCGTTACGCCTCGCCCGATGAGGCCGAAGAAGACATCCGCCGCCGGGTCGCGGCGAAAGAGGTGATCATCGGCTTCGGCCATCCGGTCTATACCATCGCCGATCCGCGCAATGTGGTCATCAGGCGCGTGGCGCGGCGGCTGGCCGAGGCCAAAGGGTCGGTGAAGATGTTCGACATCGCCGGGCGGATCGAGGCGGTGATGGCGGAAACGAAGCAGATGTTCCCCAATCTCGACTGGTTTTCGGCGGTGTCCTATCATCTGCTGGGTGTGCCGACGGCGATGTTCACCCCGATTTTCGTCATCGCCCGCACCGCGGGCTGGGGCGCCCATGTGATCGAGCAGCGGCTCGACAACAAGATCATCCGCCCTTCGGCCAATTACACCGGGCCGGAGAACCGCGCCTTCCTGCCGCTGGCCAGCCGCGGCGGGTTGCTGACCGGGCCGGAGGCGTGACATGCCCTATCTGATCGCTGACGAGCAACCCGAGGCCCCCGCCGGCGCGCGGTTCCGCGCCGCGCTGGCCCGGCCGGACATCCTGAAACTGCCCGGAGCGCACAACGGCCAGGCCGCGCTTCAGGCCAAAGCCGCCGGGTTCGGGGCGCTGTATCTTTCCGGCGCGGCGATGACGGCCAGCATGGGCCTGCCCGATCTGGGCATCATCACCGTGGACGAAGTGGCCTTCTTCATCCGCCAGATCGCGCGCGCCTCGGGTCTGCCGCTCTTGGTGGATGGCGATACCGGCTATGGCGAGGCGCTGAACGTCATGCACATGGTCCGCGTCTTCGAAGAGGCGGGCGCGGGCGCCGTGCATCTGGAGGACCAGCTTCTTCCCAAAAAATGCGGCCATCTGAACGACAAGAAGCTGGCCTCTGCCTCCGACATGGCGGCCAAGGTGGCGGCGGCGGCGCGGGCGGCGCGGCATCTGGTGGTGATCGCGCGCACCGATGCGGCGGCGAGCGAGGGGATCGAGGGCGCGGTTGCGCGGGCGAAGCTTTATGTCGAGGCCGGGGCCGATGCGATCTTCCCCGAGGCGCTGACCAGCGTCGGGATGTTCAAAGAGGTCCGCGCCCGGCTGCCGGGGGTGAAGCTGCTGGCCAATATGACCGAGTTCGGCCGCACCCCCGCCCTGACCGCGCAGGAGTTCCAGGAACTCGGCTATGACATGGTGATCTGGCCGGTCTCGTCGCTGCGGGTCGCCAACAAAGCGCAGGCGAAACTTTATGCGACGCTGGCGCGCGACGGGGCGACCACGGCGATGATCCCCGAGATGCAGACCCGGGCCGAGCTTTACGACATGATCGGCCTGAATGCCTTCGAGGCGCTGGACCGTTCGATCGCGCGTTCGGTGGTGCCGGACTGGCAGGGCTGAGGCCCGGCCTCTGACAGGAAGATGCGGCGGGGCCTTCCGGTCCCGCCGCTTTCTTTTACACCAGAAGAAACGCCGCGCCCGAAGGCGCGGCGTTTCCCGGTGGACGGGGGAGGGTGGCGATCCCGGCCCGAAAGGCGGCCCGCCCCCGACACACCAGCCCGGCCCCGTCCGCTACTCGGCAGCGAACTGGTTCATGGTGTTGGCATGGCCCCCCGCTTTCAGCGCCCGCTCGCCCGAGACCATCTCTTTGAACGTGTCGCCCAGATCCGAGCCGACCTCGTGCTGGTGCTTCACCGCCGAGACGCCACGGCGGATTTCCTCGCGCTGCACGGTTTTCACATAGGCCAGCATCTTCTCTTCGCCGAAATAGCCGCGGCTCAGCTCATCGACCGATTTCGCGGTCAGGTGGAAGGTTGGCAGCGTGATCAGGTTGTGGAAAACGCCGGCGCGGGCCGAGATGTCGGTCTGGAACCGCTGCAACCGGGCGTCGGCCTCGCGGCCCAGATCGGTCGCGTCGTAATCGGCCTTCATCAGCTCGTTGCCTTCGGGGTAGTCGGTGGCTTTGATCCGGCCCTCGGCCAGCCATTGCTCGCGGACCTGACGGCGCAGATTCAGCGTCCAGTTGAAGCTGGGCGAGTTGTTGTAGGTCAGTTTCGCATTCGGCACCGCCTCGCGGATCTCGGCCACCATGCCGGCGATCTCGTCCACGTTCGGGGTGTCGGTCTCGATCCACAGAAGATCGGCGCCGCCTTCGGTCAGGTTGGCGATGCAATCCTCGATCACCCGCGCGCGGCCGGTGCCCTCTTTGAACGGGAACAACCCGTTCGGCAGGCGGGCGGGTTTCACGAACTCGCCGTCCCGGAAGATCGCCAGCTCGCCGTCGCGGATCGGGTTTTCCGCGGTGATGGCCTCGGTTTTCAGCCATTTGATATATTCGGCCGCCAGATCGCCCGGGCGCTGGCTGACCGGCACCTTCTGCGTCAGACCCGCGCCGAGGCTGTCGGTGCGCGCGACGATCACGCCCTCATCCACGCCAAGCTCCTCGAAGGCGAGGCGGCAGGCGCGCAGCTTCTCGATGAAATCCTCGCGCGGAACGGTGACCTTGCCGTCCTGGTGGCCGCATTGCTTGGCGTCAGAGACCTGGTTCTCGATCTGAAGGCAGCAGGCGCCGGCCTTGATCAGTTCCTTCGCCAGCAGATAGGTGGCGTGCTCGTTGCCGAAGCCCGCGTCGATATCGGCGATGATCGGCACGACATGGGTCTCGAACCCGTCGATGGCGGCGATGGCGGCCTGGCGCTCTTCCCCGGTCTTCGCGGCTTTCAGCGCCCGGAACAGGTCGTTGATCGCCACTTCGTCGGCCTGGCGCAACGAGGTGTAGATCTCGGCGATCAGATCGGCGACGGCGGTTTTCTCGTGCATCGACTGATCGGGCAGATGGCCCCAGCGGTTGCGCAGCCCGGCGACCATCCAGCCGGAAAGATAGACATAGGTGCCCTTCGCGGTGCCGCGCATCCGCCTGACCGCCTTGATCATCTGCTGGGCATGAAAGCCCGACCAGCAGCCAAGGCTCTGGGTGAATTTCGAGGCGTCGGCGTCATAACCGGCCATATCGGCGCGCATGACCTTCGCCATGTCGCGGGCGATGTCGAGATGGCTGTCCCAGGAGTTTTGCAGCCTGAGCTGCACGATGTCGTCGACCGAGACGCCGCCCGGGGTCTGGCCGGTGGGATAGCGGCGCGACACCTCGCGGTGGAGATCGGCAAAACTTTTGCGGGCCATGGGTTTTCCTTTTCTGACAATGGGATGGGGGATGGCGGGCAGTGGCCCGCCAAAGGGGGAAAGCGTGCGGACAGGATCCATCAGTCCAGCGCGTTCAGAAGGTCATAGGCCTGGTCGGTGATGAAATCGGGCAGCACCTCGGCGGTGGCGGCCTCCAGGACCAGGCGCGCGGCGCTGGCGTAGTGGCCTTTGTGGAAGCCGCCCGGCCCGACGCGGTTCAGGATCGCGACGATCTCTTCCTGGACCAGCGCCGCCAGCCATTCGGCCGAGAGCCGCGCGCTGTCGCCGTCGGCCAGTTCGACCGTCGTGCCGTGGCGCAGCCATTGCCAGAGCTGCGCGCGGGCGATCTCGGCGGTGGCCATGTCCTCCATCAGCCCCCGGATCGGTACCGCGCCGCGACCCGAGAGCCATTGCGCAACATATTCGATGGCCACGGCGATGTTGCCGCGCAGCCCGGCCCCGGTCACCTTGCCTTCGTGCGGCTTCAGCAGCATGGCGGGTTCGATCCGCCAGTCCTGGCGCGGGCGGCGGATCTGGTTCGGCCCCGGCATGGCGGCGTCGAACACCTCCATCGCCACCGGCACCAGATCGGGATGGGCGACCCAGGTGCCGTCGTGACCAAGCTCCGCCTCGCGGTTCTTGTCGGCGCGGACCTTCGCGAAAGCCTCCTCCGTCGCCTTCGCATCGCCCCGGACCGGGATCGCCGCCGACATGCCGCCCATGGCGTGGATGCCGCGGCGGTGGCAGACCTTGACCAGCCGCGCCGCATAGGTGGCGAGGAAGGCGCGGTCCATCGTCAGCTGCGCCCGGTCAGGCAGGACATAGGCGGCGTGATTGCGCAGGGTCTTGATATAGCTGAAGATATAATCCCACCGGCCGCAGTTCAGCCCGGCGATATGGTCGCGCAGCTCCCAGATGATCTCGTCCATCTGGAAGGCGGCGGGCAGGGTTTCGATCAGCACGGTGGCCTTGATCGTGCCCGGCTCCAGCCCGGTCTCTCCTTGCGCGAACAGGAAGACATCGTTCCAGAACCGCGCCTCGTCGTGGCTCTCGATCTTGGGCAGGTAGAAGAACGGCCCGCGCCCGGTGGCGGCCAGCGCCCGGCCGCAATGGAAGATCAGCAGCCCGAAGTCGAACAGCGCCGCCGAGACCGGCTGGCCGCCGGTCAGCACATTGGCCTCGGTCATATGCAGCCCGCGCGGGCGGGGGATCAGCAGCGCCGGGTTACGACCGACGAGATAGCATTTGCCGGTTTTCGGATCGTCGTATTCCAGCGTGCCGTCGCGATAATCCAGCATATTGGCGTGGCCGGCGATGATATTGGTGAAGCCGGGGGCGGTGGCGTCCTCGAAATCGGCCATGAACACCTTCGCGCCCGAGTTCAGCGCGTTGATGATCGTCTTGCGCCCGACCGGGCCGGTGATCTCGACCCGGCGGTCGCGCAGGGCCTCCGGCACCGGGGGCGCCTCCCAGATGCCCTGACGGATGTCTTTGGTTTCGGGTAGGTAGTCGGGCAGCTCGCCACGGTCGATGCGCTCCTGGCGGCGGGCGCGGGCGATCATCAGCGCATGCAGCCGCAGCCCGAAACGCGATTGCAGCGCGGCGACGAAGTCCAGCGCGGCAGGGGTCAGAACCTGGGCCACGCCCGGAACCTCGCGCAGGATCACGGCGGAAAGCGGGGTGGGCGGGCGGTCGAGCGGCATGGCATCCTCCGGGGTGACTCGGGTGTAAGGTCACTATGGTAATGTCATGCTGCATGTGCATTATATATTTGTAATCAATGGGTAATACTGTAAAATCTGTCATGCGCTTACGGCAGTTTTTGTAACTTTTGTCACCAGCGGCAGACAAGGATGGAAGATGGCGCGCGGCGAAAAGCTGATCATCGGGCAAAGGCTGCGGGTGCTGCGCCAGTCACTCGGGCTGACCCAGGGCCAGATGGCGGCCGAGCTTGGCGTCTCGGCCAGCTATATCACCCTGATCGAGGCCGATCAGCGCCCGGCCTCGGCGCGGCTTCTGCTGAAACTGGCCGAGGTCTATGATCTGAACATCGCGGAACTGGCGCCCTCGGCCGATGCGCAGCTTGCGGCGGATTTCGCGGCGGCGCTGAAGGATCCGGTGCTGGAGGCGGGCGCGTTGTCCAGGGCCGAGACCGAAGCGGTGCTGCAAGCCTCGCCCCGGATCGCGGCGGCGTTTCTGCGGCTGCACGACCGTTACCGCGAGGCGGTGCTGCGCCCGCTGGCCGAGGACAATCCGATGACCGACCGCGACAAGGTCGAGGCCCTCAGCGAGGGTTCGCGCCCGGTCGGGGCGGTGCGGGCCTGGTTCTACCGCCACCGCAACCATGTGGACGCGCTGGACCGCGCCGCCGAGGCGCTGGCGGCGGAACTGGCGCTGCACCGCAACGAGCCGCATGTGGCGCTGTCGGCGCGGCTGTCGGCCCATGGCATCCGCACCCGCATCCTGCCCGCCGACGTGATGGGCGACCAGCTGCGCCGCTTCGATCTGCACCGCAAAGAGCTGATGCTGTCGGAGCTTTTGCGCCAGTCGAGCCGGCGGTTCCAGATCGGTGTGCTGCTGGCGCGGCTGGAGCAGGAGGGGCTGATCGCGCGGCTGGTGGAGGATTCGGGCCTGGCCGATCCTGCGGCGGTCAGTCTGCTGCGGGTCAGCCTGGCGAATTATTTCGCCGCGGCGCTGGTGATGCCCTACGGCCGCTTCCTCGCCGCCTGCGAGGCGACGCGCTATGACGTGGAACTGCTTTCCCACCGTTTCGGCACCAGTTTCGAGCAGGTCGCGCATCGCATGTCCACGCTGCAACGCGACGGCGCGCGCGGCATTCCCTTCTTCTTCGTGCGGGTGGACCGGGCGGGGAACATCTCGAAACGCTTCTCGGCGGGGCGGTTTCCGTTCTCGCGTTTCGGCGGCACCTGTCCGCTGTGGAACATCCACGCCGCTTTCGAGATGCCCGATCAGGTGCAGACCCAGGTGATCCGCATGCCCGAGGGCGCCAGCTATTTCTCGGTGGCGCGCACGGTGACGCGGGCCGGAGGGATGCAGGGCCAGCCGGCGCAGCGCCTGGCGATCGGCCTGGGCTGCGACGTGGCCTATGCGCCGCGGCTGATCTACGCCGACGGGATCGACCTGACGCGCATCCGCCCGGTCGAGATCGGGCTGAACTGCTATCTGTGCGAGCGCCGCGACTGTAGCGCCCGCGCCCATGCCCCGATCAACCGCCCCCTTGCGGTCAACGAGCGCGAACGCAGCCTCGCCATCTTCCGCTTCGGAGAGGCGTGACGCGACGGCCGGTTCAGGGGCTGGCCGGAACTCTCCGTCCCCGCGCTGCGCCGCTTCCCGCGGCTGCCACCCGAACGGACGGCTCTGTCCGGGCAGAGCCGTCCGGGGCGGCGGCGCGTGGCCCGCAGGGAGGGGGCGGGCGCGCGCCGCCGTCCGATCAGGCGGCTTCGAGCGCCGCCTGATTGACCGAGGCATTGGCCAGATCGGTCAGCGCCGTATCCGTCGCCTCTTCTTCGGACAGGGTTTCCTGAAGGATTTTCGCGATCTGCTTCTGGCCGAGCAGCTCGGCCCAGTTGCGCAGCGTGCCGTAGCGCGAGATTTCGTAATGCTCGACCGCCTGGGCAGAGGCGACGAGGCCCGCGTCCAGCGCCGGGGCGCCTGCGAAGGATTCCAGCACCTCTTCGCCCTCTTCGATGATGCCCTCGATCGCCGGGCAGGTCTTGCCGCGCGCGGGCTTGCCGAGGATGTCGAACACCTGTTGCAGGCGCTCGACATGGGTCTGGGTCTCGTCGTGATGCTTCTCGAAAGCCGCGCGCAACTCCGGCGCCCGGGCGCCGCGCGCCATCTTCGGCAGGGCCTTCAGGATCTTGCGCTCGGCGTAATACACGTCCTTCAGCAGATCGAGGAAAAGATCGTCGAGGGTGCGGGTCTTCATGACATCACTCCTGTGTCTGAGGGGATAGGATCGTGCGGCAAGAACCCCTGCCGTCGGGGATTGTTCCGCTTATCCGGCGTGGCCGCGGGATGAGCGATTCCCCGCCGGTGCGGCGCATTCCCCGGGCCGGAACCGCCCCGCCCCCGGATCGCCAGGGAACAATGTCGCCCGGCGCGGCTTTTTAAAGCGTGGCCCGGTCAGGCGAGCACCGCCGGGAATGGCCGGGGGAAAGGCCGGGAGGCAAGCCGCGCAGCTGTCCGCGGCCAAATGTCGGCGGCGGAGGCCCGCCTTCGTCCGTCTTTCGCGCCGCAGAGCAATGCCCGCATCAACGGCGCCTTCAGGGCGTCAGGGAGATTACGCATGAGCGACCGCATGACCGGCGCCGGGACGAGAGGACCGTCCCCGCCGAACGGCCTGCCGGGAAGGGCCTGGCAGGGGAAATCCCCGCGGCCGGTGGCGGCGAACGGCAGGCCCCGGGACCGGGGTTTCGCCCGCCGCGAAGACACCGGCTGCAATGAGGAAATCGTCGGTCATATCCCGGCCCTGCGCATCTTCGCGCGGTCGCTGTGCCGCAATCCGGTCGAGGCGGATGATCTGGTCCAGGAGACCCTGGTGCGCGCGATCGGGAACATCCGCCTGTTCCGCACCGGCACCAATCTGCGCGCCTGGCTCTTCACCATCATGCGCAACCGCTTCTATTCCAACTGGGCCAAACGCGCGCGCGAGCGGACCGGCGACGGTGATTGCGTGTCGTCGATCCCGGTGGCGTCCGGGGACCGGCAGTTCTGGCATATCCGGTTGCAGGAGATGGAGCGCGCGCTGGCCGCCCTGCCGGTGCATTACCGCGAGACGATCATCCTCGTGGCGGTGCTGGGCGAAAGCTATCTCCAGGCGGCGGAAATCCTCGGCTGCGACATCGGCACGATCAAAAGCCGGGTGAACCGCGCCCGCGTCGCCCTGCGCGACAGGCTGGGCGATGTGACGCCCGACTGAGGGGCGCCCTGCTGAGGTCGCTGGAACAAAGCGCCGGCGCCGCGGGTTCCCGGATCAGATCCGAGATCGAGGAGAGACCCGATGCCCGAGCAGCAGCTTCCCCCCGTCACCCCTAATGCCAGCCTGCGCGAACCCGCGCCGGGCGTGATCGACCAGCGTCAGGGCCAGGTCGATCCGGCCGGACGTCACCGCGAAGACCCCGACGCGCGGCCCGACAGTAATACCAGACAGCCCGGCGGAGGCGCGGCTCTGGTCGCGGCCCACGGCCACGGCCCGGTGCATCCGCATTATCCGAAGCCGCCGTTCCCCGAGCAGACCCAGGAACTGCCCGGCAGCTTCCGCCGGATGGAGCCGCGCCCCGATCATGGCGAGGAAAGCTGGCGCGGCGCCGGGCGGCTCGATGGTATGGTGGCGCTGATCACCGGCGGCGACAGCGGCATCGGCCGCGCCGTCGCCATCGCCTATGCCCGCGAGGGGGCCGATGTGGCGATCTCGTTCCTCGAAGAGACCGAAGACGCCCGCGACACCGCCCGGCTGGTGGAGGAGGCGGGCCGCCGCGTGCTGTTGCTGCCCGGCGATATCGCCGATCCCGACCATTGCCGAGATATCGTCGCGCAAGTGGTGCGCGGGTTCGGACGGATCGACATCCTCGTGAACAATGCCGCGCATCAGGAGACCTTCGAGGATCTGGAAAGCATCCCCGACGAGGAATGGCAGCGCACCTTCGCCACCAATATCCATGCGATGTTCTACCTTGCCAAAGCGGCGGTGCCGCATATGGCGCCGGGCAGCGCGATCATCAACACCGCCTCGATCAACGCCGACAAGCCGAACCCGACGCTGCTGGCCTATGCCACCACCAAGGGCGCGATCCAGAACTTCACCGGCGGGCTGGCGCAGATGCTGGCCGAACAGGGTATCCGGGTGAACTGCGTCGCGCCCGGCCCGGTCTGGACGCCGCTGATCCCTGCCAGCATGCCGGGCGGGAAGGTTGCGAAATTCGGCGCGAACTATCCGATGAAGCGCCCGGCGCAGCCGGTGGAGCTGGCCTCGGCCTATGTGATGCTGGCCGAGCCGATGTCGAGCTATGTCTCGGGCGCGACGCTGGCGGTGACCGGCGGCAAGCCGCTGATCTGACGGCACGGGTTCCTGCGGGGAACAAACCGGGCGGCGGGGGCGTTGGGTCACAGTCCCCGCCGTAAAGGAGTAACCGATGTCCGCCCCCCAGACCAATCTCGACCGGCAGCGCAAAAGGCATCGCGGGCCGCTGATCGGCATCGCGCTGGTGACGCTGTTCGCGCTGGCGGTGATCGTCTACTGGCTGTTTGAAGAGGTGGCCGGGTCCGATCCCTCCGCCCCGGCCGGAACCGGGGCAGGCACCGTGAACGAGCCCGCGCAATCCGGGATCCCGGCCGATGCGCTCGGCCCCGAGACGCAGACCGGCATTCCCGGCACCACGACCGCACCGCCCGCCCCCGCGCCGGAGCCGCAGGAAAGCGCCCCGATGCCGAACACGCCGCAGGAACTGACGCCGGACTGACGCTCTGAGGCCGTGGCAGGCGTCAGGTCATGCGCGGCCCATTGAGCGCCTGTTCAACAGCCCGAGCCTGGTGTCCGCCGGGCAGATTTTCAGCGCCGGGATCCGGGCCTGCCGGCTCCTCAGAAGGTCTTCCGCGCGCTGACGTTCCAGCGCCCCGCCGAGGGCGATGGCCAGCGCGCGGAGCCTGTCTGGAACGGGTTCGGCCGCGATGGCTGCGATCAGGCAGCGCGTCTCTTCCCGCAACGCATCGGCCCCTTCAGGTCCCGCGGCATCGGCCGGGGGATTTTCCGATGCCCCGATCCCCTCCCCGATCCCCTCGCGGGCGGGTGATGCGCAGTTTTCGTTCCTGAACATGCCGCATTCCCGGCGGGCTGAAGCCTGCCGGCCCCTGACGGTTTTTTCCTGGCGGATAATCCGTCCGGGCCGATCATGAATGCTCAAACACGCGGAATGGGGGGTGCCGTCGCCATATGGCGGCCCCGGAAAGTGAGGGGCCACCATGTCCATCGGCTGTTTCACGGTCCCGGGCGGGCACCCGCCCGGGAAGGTCTGTCCTGAACCGGGGCGCCGCCGGTTTGTTGCCGCCGCCTATTCGATCACGGCGCAGGCCAGCCGGTCTCCGGCGCCGCCGGTCGGCTGGCTGTGGTAATCGTCGGCGCCCGCATGGATCATCAGTGCCCGGCCGCGGATCGAACTCTCGCCTTCGGCCAGGGTGACCCAGGGGTTGAACACTTCGGCACGGGCGAAACCATCGGCATCGGTGCGGATATTCGGCATGTCGCCCGCATGGGGGCCGTTTTCGGCCAGAACACCGTGATCGGCGCCGGCCGGGTTGAAATGGCCACCGGCGGATTCGTGTCCGGTCTCATGATCGCAGGTGCCGGTCTCATGGATGTGAAAGCCCAGCCACTGGCTGGCGGGCAGCGCCTCCACCTCGATACGGATCAGCACGCCCCCGGGCGCCGCGGTCAGCGTCGCGGTGCCGGTGGCGGTGCCTTCGGTATTGATAAAGCTGGCGGTGCCGTCCTGAGCGAGGGCGGGCAGCGCCAGCGCGCAGAGGCCAAGGGTGCAGATCAGGTGTTTCATCGTCTTTCCTCCGTCTGATGCGATGAGGGAACCGGCGCGGGCGGGGGTTGTTCCCGGGCTCAGCGGGTCTGGGGCCGGTCCTCGCGGCGGATGCGCGCCACCTCATCCGCGCTGACCGGGGCGGCGTCATTGCCCCAGGCCCGGCGCAGGAAGCTGGCGAGTTCGGCGATCTCGGCATCATCCAGCCGCCCGGCGTAGCCCTGCATCACCAGGGGCATCGGCCGCGCTGCGGTGCCCGGCACTTCGGCCCCGTCGAGGATGATCGAGATGAGCGGCGTGATCTCGTCCGAGACCACCAGCGAATTGCCCTGCAACGCCGGGAAGATCTCCGGCGAGCCGCGCCCGGTCGAGAAATGGCAGGCGGCGCAGTTGTCGACATAAAGCCGCGCGCCGAGCGGCATGTCGGGGCTGACCGCGCTGAGAAGCGCCTCGGTCGCGGCGCCCGCCGCATCGGCCTCGGGCGGCATCAGCGCGGCGGGGCCCATGGGTGCCACGGCCTCGGGCGGGTCGTGCGGCTGGCCGTCCAGCGCCTTGAGGAACCGCGACAGCGCGATGATGTCGTCCTGGCTCAGATATTGCAGCGAATGTTCCACCACGAGGCGCATCTCGCCATTCGCCGTGGTGCGGAAGTTGCGCCCGGTGGCGAGGAGGGCGGCAAGCTCCGACACCGGCCATTCGCGAAGCACGCTCTGCGGCCCGCGCAGGGGGGGTGCCTCCCAGCTCTCGATATGGCCGCCGGTCAGAAAGGCGGGGTCGTCGGCGGTGATCCCGTCCTGGCCCATGTAAACCGTGCGCGGGCTGTGGCAGGCGGCGCAATGGCCCGGCCCCTCGGCCAGATACTGGCCGCGGTCCAGCGCCGGATCGCCCATGGTGCCGGTGAAGCCGCTGTCGTGGTTCAGGGTCAGCCAGTTCAGCACCCGGATGCCCCATCTCTGGTTGAAGGGGAAAGGCAGCTCGGGCTCGGGAACCGGGTTCCGGACCGGCGCCACCTCCTCCATGAAATAGCCGTAGAGCGCGCGGATGTCGCGCTCGGTCAGCATGCGGAAATTCTCGTAGGGCATGGCGGGGTAGAGATGCGCCCCGTCGGCGCGGAGCCCGTCGATCAGCGCGGCGCGGAACTGATCGAGGCTCCAGTTGCCGATGCCGGTTTCCGGGTCGGGGGTGATGTTGGCGGTCCAGATCCGGCCCATCGGGCTCTCGATGGCCCGCCCGCCGGCGAAATCCGCGCCGCCGTCTGCGGTGTGGCAGGCGAGGCAATCGCCCGCGCGCATGGCGTATTCCCCGGCGCCGGGCGCGGGCGTCCAGCCGGCGGCCAAAGCCTCGGAGGGCGGCGTGCGCTGCACCGGGATCAGGATGATCCCCGCGACCGCCAGCGCGGCAAGAAGGACGAGAGCGGCGAGGATGCGGAACAGAGTTTTCATCATCCGCCCCCCTCAGACCAGAGGGCCGGGGTTCGGCAGATACTGCCGCCGGATCGCATCGGCCGCCCAATAGGCCAGCCCGCCCACCAGCCCGGTCGGGTTGTATTGCGTGTTCTGCACGAAGGCCCCGGCGCCCATGGCGAAGACATTGTGCTTGTCCCAGGCCTGGAGGTAGCGGTTCAGCGGCCCGCCCTCGGGCGTCGCCGCCATGATCGTGCCGCCGGTGTTATGCGTGGTCTGATAGGGCCGCACGTCGTATTGCGCGCCCTCTTCCTTGTAGCTGTGGCTGACCAGATCGGGCTGCATGGCGGCGGCGAGGGTCTCGATCTTTCCGCGCAGGAAATCGTTCAGCCGCAGCTCATTGGGGTGCCAGTTGAAGGTGATCCGCATCAGCGGACGGCCGTGGCGGTCGCGGTAGGTCGGATCCAGATCGCAGTAATGCCCGCGGTAGGACATGACCGAGCCGTGATGCGAGATGCTCATCTCATGGCCATACCATTCGGCGATGGCGCTTTTCCAGCCGGCGCCCCATTGCGGTGTGTCGTCGGGCAGGGGCATCGAGCGGATCGGCTGGCCGTTCGTTTGCGCCGAAGAGATATAGGCGCCGCCGATGAAACCCTCGGCCCCGAAGTCGATGGCGTTCATGCCGAAATCGTCGATACAGGCGCCATTCACCCCCGAGCCGACGAAGGGGTTGAAATGCTCGTCCCTGAAGAACAGCGAGGTCGAGCCGGTGATCTGATAGGCGTAGTTCTTCCCCGTGGTGCCGGTGCCGCTGACCGGATCGTAGGGTTCTCCGATCCCCGAAAGCAGCATCAGCCGCGTGTTCTCGATCTGATAGGCGGCGAGGATCACGATGTCGGCGGGCTGGAACACCTCTTCGCCGGCTTCCTCGTCGAACCAGGTCACGCCGGTCGCGCTGCGCCTGTCGGGGGCCATCTCGACGCGCAGGACCTCGGCCCCGCTGCGGTGGCTGAAATTCGGCTTGCGAAAGAGCGCCGCGAGGATCGTGGTCTGCGGCGAGGATTTGGAATACTGGTAGCAGCCGTAACGCTCGCAAAAGCCGCAGAAATTGCAGGCGCCCATCTGCATCCCGTATTCGTTGACGTAGGATGTCGAGGCATTGCCCCCGGGGCGGGGGAACGGGTGGTAGCCCATGGCCCGCGCCGCTTCCGAGAATTTCACCCCGTTCCAGGTCAGGGGCAGCGGCGGCATCGGGTAATCGCGCGAGCGCCGGCCCTCGAACGGATTGCCGCCTTCGCGGATCTCGCCGTTGATATTGCCGGCGATGCCGGAAATCCCGGCCACCCGCTCGAAACGGTCGAAACAGGGCTCCAGCTCGTCATAGGTGACGGGGTAGTCACCGATGGTCATGTCTTCGGGGATGATCTCTTCGCCCCAGTTCTCGCGGATATGGCTGCGCAGCTGCATCTCGACGGGCTGCGGCCGCCAGGTCTGGCCGTTCCAGTGCACGCCCGAGCCGCCCACGCCGTTCCCCAGCAGGAACGAGCCCCATTTGCGCATCGGCCGCGCGGTTTCCTGAAGGTTGCGCCGGATCGTCACCGTCGACTGGCGCGGGCTGAGCATCAGCTTGTGGCGCTCGCCGTAGCTCAGTTCGTCGATCATCTCGGGGTAGCGCAGTTCGGGCACCGTCTCGCGCCCCGGGCCGCGTTCCAGCGCCAGGATCTCCAGCCCCTCTTCGGCCAGTTCCATCCCGAGGATCGCCCCGGTCCAGCCGAGGCCCACGATCACCACGTCTTTCTTCGGATCCTGCCGGGCCATGCGTCAAGCCCTCTCGCCGCTGATCGAGACCGGGCCGAGCGGGTAGGGCACGTTGTGCCGCCCGATCCAGTCGCGATATTGCGCGCGCGCGCCCGGAAAGCCGATATGGACCCAGGCCCGCATGCCGTGATTGCCGCCATGGATCGGGTCCGACAGGTAGCCCTCTTTGGTATTCGCGAGCATCACCTCGAAGAAATCTCGCAACTCGGGCGGCAGCGGCACCTCTGCGTCTTCCAGCGCGGTCAGCGCCTGATCCTGGATCGCCGGGACGAGATCGGCGAAGGCGGAGCCATGTTCCGCGCGGCACCAGTCGTCGAACGCCGCGATGCCCTGGCGCCAGAGCCGGGCCGGGGAAAGCGGCGACTGCCAGCCGAGTTCCGGCGGCGCCCCGGCGTCATGCGGGCCTTCCATATACCAGTTGGCCGCCGTGCCGAAATCGCCCGCCAGTTCGCGGTCGATGAACACCGGCACGCGGGCCTCGATCGCGCCGGGGCCGTCGCCTCCGGTCGGGATCAGCCGCGCCACCGCGGCCAGCACGAAGGCCCATTCGCCCTCGGTGAAGAATTCGCGGGGATGTTCCGTCAGCGGCGGCAGGGTCTGTCCCTCGGGCGAGCCGGGCCAAAGACCCGCGAAGGCAAGGCTGGCGGCAGAGACCTGAAGGAAGCGGCGGCGGGCCGGGCGCAGGGCCTGATGTGGCGGCGGGGCTGACATAGGGTTTCCTCGCTTACGAGTGGCTGGGACCGGCATCCCCGGACCGGCCTTCTGCGACCGGCATCGGGGGATGCGTCTGTTTCCCGAACCATGCGAAGGCGGAAAATGTTCCCTTCCGCGTGCGGGCCAGCAGGTTTAAGGGGCGAAAGCTTCCAGAGCCTGCGCAGGCCCGTTCCGCCCGGGGAAGCTGCGCGCGGTGCCCCCGGGCTGGTCGCGGCTTTGCTCCTGGCCGCCGTTTTGGCCCCTCTGCCCGCCCTGCTGGCGGCGGGACTGGTCCTGCTGTGCCATTTCCCTTGTCCGGGGGAACCGGCGGCCGCCTCTTTGATTGCGTGCGGGCCCATCTGAGGGGCAAATGCGGGGCTTTGGTTTTGCCCTGCGAGGTGTGGCCGGAAATAGTTTCCTTTTGAATCAATGGATAACGCGGTATTTGTGCGAATCCTCGGCGATTTCCTCGTAAAACATGCCGCGATGTGCTATATGAGACGGGCATCTCTTGTTTTCGGACCTGTTCCTTACGGCTCAGCTTTCGATCTTCAGCTTTGCCGGGCCGCTGCAATCGTGTGAGCGGCATTCATATAAGGAATATCACGATGGCCAATGGCACCGTGAAATGGTTCAACTCCACCAAAGGCTTCGGCTTCATCGCCCCGGAAGGCGGCTCGAAGGACGTTTTCGTCCATATCTCGGCGCTGGAACGCGCTGGCATCCGCGGGCTGAATGACGGCCAGGCCGTCAGCTTCGACGTCGAGCGCGACCGCAATGGCCGCGAATCGGCGACCAACCTGACGCTCGCCTGAGACATATCTCCGACAGATCAGAAAGGCGGGGCCGGCGTCGCGCTGGCCCCGCCTTGCTTTTGGGCGGCCCCTCCCCGGGCTGCCCGGCCTATCCGTAAAGAAACAGGACATGATTGAAATCCAATGGGGGGAACCCCTTTCCTTTGTCGTCTCGCCCGAGGGCGAGGTGCAGAAATTCACCACCATCGAACAGGCCCGCTACTGGCTGCGCCGGAAATGGCCGGTCACCGATGCGCCGCGGCAGCGCGCCCTCGACCGGCTGGAATCCGCGATGGAATGCATGACCACGGTAGGTTCGGCCCGCCGGGCCTTCATCAGTGCCGCAAGAAGCGCCGGTTTCGTATCTGAGAACCTGATGGCGCAATCCGGTCGCCCGCTGGCGGTCTGAGCCTTCCGCCGCTCCCCGGTGCCGTTGGCTGCGGGAGGGGCTCTTTTTCCTGTCAGCGCCGGTTTTGCGCTGCATTCTCCTGCGGATCGTCCGAAAAAGTCTGGCCATCTGCGGATCTGCCTCTCAGGGGCGCCAGATCGCCGTCGGAGCAGACCGGGATCTCATGCAGACGCCCCGGCGCGATCCGGTCGCCGGGCTCCACCGGCCGCGAATGTTCGGCGATGGCGCGCAGGGGCGGAAAGCCGCCCCCCCGGCTCAGGCCGGAAGGAAGGGGGAGAGGGTCACCCCCGCCGCCGCCAGCCGCGCGCGCAATGCCCGCGCCATGGCGACCGCGCCCGGCGTATCGCCGTGGATGCAGATCGACTCCGCCGCAAGCGGGATCGGATCGCCGCCCTGAACCGGCATCCGCCCGCTGTCGAGGAAACCGATCAGCCGTTCGGCCACCTCATCGGCATCATGCAGCACCGCTCCGGGCTGGGTGCGCGGCACAAGCTGGCCATTCGGCAGATAGGCGCGGTCCGCGAAGATCTCGGAGAACACCCGCAGCCCCGCGGCCCGCGCCGCGCGTTCCAGCGCGGTGCCGGAAATCGCCAGCACGGCAAGTCCGCCCGGCAGCGCCGCCACCGCCCCGGCCACCGCGCGGGCGACATCCTCATCCGCCGCCGCCAGATTGGACAGCGCCCCATGGGGCTTGACGAAGCCGACCCGCGCCCCCGCCAGCGCCGCCACGCCCAACAGCGCGCCGGTCTGGGCCGCCACCATCCGGGCGATCTCAGAGGGTTCCATCGGGATCACCCGGCGGCCAAAGCCCTCGCGGTCGGCATAGCCCGGATGGGCACCGATGCTGACCCCGCGCTCTGCGGCGAGGCGCAGGGCCTGGAACATGGTCCCGGGATCGCCGGCATGGCCGCCGCAGGCGAGGCTGGCCGAAGTGACGATCTCCAGCATCGCCGCATCGTCGCCCATCCGCCAGGGGCCGAAGCCCTCGCCCAGATCGGCATTCAGATCTATCGTCGCCATGGCTTCCCCCCTCTCAGCCCTGGCCGCCCGGCCGCCCCGCCAGCGCGATCAGTTCGGCCACCGAGCGGATCCCGAGCTTTTCCATGATGCGGGCGCGGTGATGATCCACGGTGCGCGGGCTGATGCCAAGCCTGGCGCCGACCTCTTTGCTGGAGGTGCCCGAGGGATTCTCGACCATATGGTCCACGATCTCTGCCTCGCGCGCGGTCAGCCGGTCGAAGCGGGCGCGGGTCTTCTGACAGCCCTCGCGCGCGGCCAGCCGCTCGGATGCGATGCCGAGCGCGGTCTCGATCCGTTCGACCAGCACCGCCTGGCGGAAGGGCTTTTCCAGGAAATCCACCGCCCCCGCCTTGATCGCCTGCACCGATTCCGGCACCCCGCCATGGCCGGTGATGAAGATGATCGGCAGCAGGTAATCCTGCCCGGCAAGCCGCTTTTGCAGCTCCAGCCCTGACATGCCGGGCATGCCGTGATCGAGGATCAGACATCCGCCCGACTGCCCGTTCCAGGCGCCAAGGAAGGCCTCGGCCGAGGCGAAGGCCTCGACCTCATAGCCCCTTTTGCGCAGCGCGCGCGACAGCGAACTGCGGATGGCGTCGTCGTCGTCGACCACAAAGACCGTCAGATTCACCTCAGCCCCCCTGCTTTCACGCCGCCGCTGCCGCCGCCGCGACCGGCAGGGTGAAACAGAACCGCGCCCCGCGCCCTGCGGGCTTCTCGTGCCACAGTTGGCCGCCATTGGCCTCGACCAGCGCGCGGCAGATCGACAGGCCCAGCCCCATCCCGTCCGGCTTCGAGGTCTCAAACTGTGTGAAGAGGTTGATTCCGTCGCGAATGCCGGGGCCGCTGTCCTGAACGCAGACCCTGACCAGATCGCCCTCGCGGGTGGCGTGGATGGTGATGAGGCGCTCGTTCTCCGGTTCGGGCGCGATGGCCTCGATCGCGTTGCGCAGGAGATTGACGATCACCTGGGCGACATGGATGTGGTTGCCCGTCACCTGCGGCAGGCCGACAGTAAGGGTGACGATGCGTACACCGGCCTCGGTCGCCTCGGGATGGACCAGCCTCTGGGCCTGGTCGAGCAGGTCGGCGAAATCGAACGGGTGGCGGGTGCCCTCGTCCTTGCGGATGAAGCTGCGCAAGGCGCGGATGATGTCGCCCGCGCGCAGGGATTGCCTCTCGATCTCGTCCAGCAGTTCGCGCAACTCGGGATCGGCGCCCTCGCCCAGCGTCAGGAGCGCGGTGTCGGCGTTCTGCGCGATGGCGGCCAGCGGCTGGTTCAGTTCATGCGCCAGCCCGGCGGCCATCTGGCCCATGGTATTGCCGCGCGCCAGATGCGACAGGTCGCGGTTGAGCTGGGCAATCTGCCCCTCGCGCGCCTTGTCGCGGGTGATGTCGTCCACCATCAGCACGCCATGCAGCGGTCTGCCCTGGTCGTCTCGGATCACGATGGAATTCAGGCTGACATGGATCATCGCGCCGTCGCGGCGATACCAGCGCATCTCGCAACTGGTCTCGGCGCCGCCGGGGCCGCTGTCGGCGCAGGCGGATTGCGCCAGATCGCCGGGATGGGCGATATCGGCGATCCGGCAGCCCACCACATCGGCGGGCGAGGCCGCGCCGATGAGTTCGGCGAATTTGGCATTGGCGCGGATCACCGCGCCGTCTTTGGGCGAGATCTGCGCCATCGCGCGCGACGACAGATCGAAGGTCTGGCCGTATTCGCGTTCGGCATCGCGGCGGGCGAGGATCTGCTGCATCAGCGTCGCATTGGCGCGCTCCAGTTCCTTGTAGGTGCGCGGCGCGGGTCCGGTGGGGTCCAGCTCGCCCTGCGAGATCAGCGTCGAGCGCACCGCGAAGGCGCGCACCGGACGGTGGATGTAATCCGCCAGCGCCAGACCGATCACGCCGGAAATCGCCGCCACCAGCGCGGCGATCCAGATATTTGCGGTGCGGTTTTGCTTGATGACGGCGGTGAAATCGTCCTCGGGCGCATAGACGCCGATGGTCCAGGGCAGCTTGTCGCTGATCGGCGGCATCACGGTCGAGACATAGACCTCGCCGTCCCAGGTGAATTGCGAGGCGGTGACCTGATCGACCAGCACCGGCCCCCGGCCCGCATGGCCGGCAAAGGCGGCGCGCGCGATCGGATCCTCGAATTCGGCGATATTGGCGAAACGCAGGGTGCCGTCTTCCCTGGTGATCTTGATCAGATCCAGATCGGGATGTGCGATGACATCGCCGTTCCGGTGGATGATCAGCGCCTTGCCCTGGACCCCGATCTTCAGCCGCGACAGGAAATCCGAGATTTTGCTGATCTCGATATCGACGCCCACCACGCCTTTGACGCCGCTTTCGGCATCGACCACCGGCGCGGCGAGGGTGATCCCGGGCTGCTGCGAGGTGAAGAAGATATAGGGATCGGTCCAGATCGTGGTCAGATCGGATTTCGCCCGCAAATACCAGGGCCGGTTGCGCGGATCATAGGGATCCTCGGGGGTTTGCTCGCGCGCGACGACCGAGAAATCGTCGTTGCGCCAGATCAGCTCGATGCTGCGCGCGCCGCCTTCGTTGCGGATGATCTTGCTGCGGAACGGCGCCTGGGCGTCCTCGGTCCGCATCACCATCACGAAATTGCCTTCCTCGCTGCCGTAATAGACCCCGGCGAATTGCGGCGTGATCTGAAGCTGCTGGAACAGAAGCTGCTCAAGCTGGACGTGATCCTCGCTGGCGACCACCCGGTTCTGCGCCAGCCGCGCCGCCAGTTCCGCCGCGCCCTGGGCCGGGTTCAGGAAGCCCTTGGAATGTTCGATCGCATTGGTGCCCACATCACGCAGCAGATCGCGCGCATGGGCGATCAGCGCCCGCTCCGAGGTGAAATAAGACGAAAACACCACCGTCAGCACCGCAAGGAACTGAAGCCCGGCAAGGCAGCAGGCCAGAAGGATACGCAGCGAAAAACGCATCAGCCGCCCGTGCCCCCGTGCACCGGAGAGCGGGCCGGGCGTGGGGGTCCGGCGGTCGGGCGGTTCGGGAAGGCAGGTGGCATGCGCTGATCCGGTGGTGGCTGTTCGGGCGGCAGGCTGGAAACGGGCGCATCAAGGCCCGCAACGCATTGCGAATCCGCCCGAAATCCGCCCGCTATTCTACGGCTTTTTAATGGATTCCACCAGAGCGGCCCCGCCCCGCCATAGGCAGATCTGCCTAGGCAACCACGCGGATTTACCGATTCCCAGGGTTATGCGATGAAGATCGGGCCGATGTGAGTATGAGTTCGGAAAGCTGCGGCGGCTTGCGGTGTGGCGATCGTCGTTCACGAACTAAGCCGTTCCGCGATTGGCGAGTATCCTGTTACGAGTATACTGTGAAAGGCTGCCGGTCTCCGCTTTCGGCGCGGACCGGCAGCCCTTTGTGCCCCTCGCCGGGCGCCCCCCTCGTCAGCGGTGCTCGTTCTTTGAGCCCTGGCCCTGGACGATACGGTCGATCACCATGGCGCAGGCCAGGATCGCCAGCCCCGCGAGAATGCCCTTGCCCACGGCGGCATATTGCAGCGCCGAGAGCACATCCTCGCCCAGGCCCCGCGCGCCGATCAGCGAGGCGATCACCACCATCGACAGGCACATCAGGAGCGTCTGGTTGATCCCGGCCATGATCGAGGGTTTGGCCATCGGCAGATCGACCCGGAACAACAGGAACCTGCGCGTGGCGCCGAAGGCGGTGGCGGCCTCGCGGATGTTCTCCGGCACCGAAGCGATGCCGAGCGCGGTCAGACGGATCACCGGCGGCATGCCGAAGATGATGGTGGCGATGATGCCGGGGGGCTTGCCGATGCCGAAAAAGGCGATCACCGGAATCAGATAGACGAAGGCCGGCATGGTCTGCATCAGATCCAGCACCGGGCGCATCGCGTTCAGCACCCGGCTGTCGCGCCCGGCCCAGATGCCGAGAGGCAGGCCCGCCACCACGCAAAGGAAGGCCGCCGTGCCCAGAAGCGCGACGGTGGCCATGCTTTTCTCCCAGAAGCCGAAGAAGGCCAGATAGGCCAGCGCCGCCGCCGAGAACACCGCCACCCGCCGCCCGGCGCATTGCCAGGCGATGGTGAGGACCGCAGCCATGACGATGGGCCAGGGCGTCGCCACCAGCGCGATCTCCAGCAGGCCGAGGATCGTGTTGATCCCGGCGGAGATGCCGTTGAACAGCCCGCCGAGGCCCTGGGCCGTGGCCCGGAACGCGCCGTCCAGCCAGCGCGCGCTTTCGTTGTAGATCGTGGCCGAGGCAGGGAAACTCGTCAGCCAGGCCGGCGGTGCGGGTGTTGCGAAGCGCAACCCCGACACGACATAGCCACCAAGGACAAGGACGGTGGCGAAGATGATCCGCGCGGGCGGCAGGCCATGGGCGATGCGGTGGTCGCCGCGCCAGCGCCGGAAGCGGCGGTTCAGAAGCGGCGTGGCGCTGAACCCTACTGCCAGATGCACCAGCGCCAGCCCCGTGGCGCCCGCGAGCCCGAGGCCGAGCGTGCGGGACTGCGCCGCCTCGGCCGCAGCGCGGGCATTGTCGGCGGCCTGGGCCAGCCCCTCGGCCGAGCGTTTCATCCCCTCGCCCAACGGGTCTCCGGCGGCGATGGCGGCTTCAGCGGCGGTCAGGCGCTCGGCGGATTGCATCTCCAGCCGGTCGGCGCGGGCGCGATCGTCGCGGCCCGGATCGCCGAACACGGCGATCGCCAGCAGGACCACCGAGGCCAGCGCCACGAGGAACGCAGGCCAGAACGCCCCCCACAGCGCGCGGGCGCCCAGCCAGACCGGCCCGGTCAGCGCGGCCATCGGGTTGAAGCTGAAGGACGGGCCGCTTTTCGCGGAAAGCCGATCAAATTCCGCGCTGTAATAACGCGCGCCGCGCTGCGTGAATTCGGCGACAAGCGGGTCTGTGTCTGTGTGGTTCATCGTCCGGGCCGTTCTGCGAGCGCCTGCATCAGATCCTGCGGCCGGGCATAGCCGCAGGGGTTGCCGTCGCGCGTCACCAGCGCGCCGCGCGCGTCCTTCGCAAAGATCGTCGCCAGCCGGGCCAGTGGCGCCTGCGCATCGACGCGGGGCAGATCGGGCGGCAGATTTTCCGGCAGGCCGCCCCCGTCGGGCAGGGGCGTCATGATCGTCGCGGTGCGGATCACCTCCAGCGGCGAGACGTGACGCACGAATTCGGCGATGAAATCGTTCGCCGGGCGGGTGACGATATCTTCCGGCGCTCCGGTTTGCAGGATGGCGCCGTCCTTCATGATCGCGATGCGCGAGCCGATGGCGATGGCCTCGTCCAGGTCATGGGTGATGAACACCACCGTCTTGCCCATCTCGCGCGAGAGCTGGCTGAACTGGCTTTGCAACTGCCGCCGGATCAGCGGGTCGAGCGCCGAGAACGGCTCGTCCATCAGCAAAACCGGCGGGTCGGCGGCCAGCGCGCGCGCCAGCCCCACCCGCTGCTGCATGCCGCCCGACAGGTTCGCGGGCAGCCGGTCGCCCCAGCCCGCCAGCCCCACCCTGGCCAGCGCCACCTCGGCCTGGTCGAAGCGCTGACGCGGTGTCGCGCCCTGGATCTCCAGCGGCAGGGCGACGTTTTCGCGCACGCTGCGGTGGGGCAACAGGCCGAAGCTCTGGAACACCATGCCGATCCGGCGCGAGCGCAGATCGCGCAGCCGGGCGGGTCCGGCCTTCACGATATCCTCGCCGCCGATCAGCACCTCGCCGGCGCTTGGTTCGATCAGCCGGTTGATCAGCCGGATCAGGGTGGATTTTCCGGATCCCGACAGGCCCATGACGCAGAAGATCTCGCCCTTCGCCACGCTGAAAGACGCGTCCGAAACCCCGAGCACCGCGCCCCACCTGGCCATCAGCTCGGCCTTGCCGGTGCCGGATTTCGCGGCGGTCAGCGCCTCGGCCTCCATGCGGCCGAAGATCTTCCAGACCGAACGGAATTCTATTTCTGGCTCGTTCACGGGCAATGTCCCATCCAGCTGGAATGGCCCCTGTCAGCCTGCCACGGGCGGCGGACCAGGGCAAATGCGCAAGGGTCGCATGTAATCTGATGGCCGGAGATGCGGGGGGCATCTCCGGCCGGGTCGGGTCTGTCCGCGGTTATTGCGCGGCCCAGGCGGCGATCTGCGCGGAATTGGCCTCGATCCAGGGCCTCACCACTTCGGCGGGATCCTTGCCATTGATGATCTCGAGCGACCAGGCATTCACGTCATCCGCGCTGAGCTGGATGTTCTGCAAAAGCGTCACCAGCGCGGGGTTGCGCTCGGAGAGGCTGGCCGACCAGCTGATATAGACCCTGGTGTCGGGATAGGCCGAGGCGACCTTCGACCTGGCCTGCCAGTCCGGATCCTCGTCGGGCTGGACCATCACGAAGGCATCGGGGTTATGGGCGGGCTCTTCCAGCAGCACCAGATCGTAGAGCACGAAATTCTGGTGCGGGCCGTAGCAATAGCCCAGCCAGGGCCGGTCGGCCTTGACCGCGGCGTCAAGGCCCGCCGTCGCGATGGCCTCGTCGGTCGATTGCAGTTCGAAGAATTCGGCGAAACCGTAATCCCGGGCGCGGATCGTCTCGATATTGGTCGAGAGCCAGCCCTGCGGGCCGATCCAGACCTCGCCCTTGCCGTCGCCGTTGGAATCGAACAGCGCCGCCACTTCGGGGTTGGCGAGATCGAAGACCGAACGGATGTTGTGCTTCTCCTGCACGGATTTCGGGATGCAGTAGCCCTGGACCGCGGGGAAGGATTTCTCCGACAGGGTGACGGTCTTTTCCTCGTCAACATATTTGGTCTTGGGGGCGTTCTGGTTCGGCAGCCAGGTCTCGGTCCAGATGTCGATCTCGCCTTTGCCGCGCGACATCGCCTCCCACACGACCGGCACCGAGGGCAGCGGCACGGTTTCCACTTCGAGGCCGAGCGCCTCTTCGATGATCCCGCTGACCGCGAAGGCGGTGGCGCGGCCCGAGGCGTAATTCGGATCCGGAATCACCAGCTTTTCGGCGGCGGCGATGCCGGGGGCGGCAAGACCGGGGGCTGCGATCAGCAGGGCGGCAAGCAATCTGGGCAGGGGCGACATTTTGTTTTCCTGTCTGTTTCAGAGATCAACGGCGTTTCCATTCAATCCCTTCGGCGGTTTATGGCACCGGAGGGCGCTTTCCGACATTCCAAACCCTGGCGGGTGACAGGGGGTTAATTCCATCCGCTCCCCCTTTCGCGAAGGTTTTCATCCCCGGGCTCCGCGGCGGGCGCCCCGGTCCGAAGCCGGTGCGGCGAGACCCCGAAAGCGGCCCGGAACAGGCGCGAGAAATGGCTGACCGAGGCGAAGCCGCAGGCCATGGCGGTTTCGGTCACCGCCAGATCGGAAAAGCACAGCAGGCGGTGCGCGCGCTCCAGCCGGATGCGGGTGTAATAGCGCTTGGGGGTGTCGCCCAGATGGCGGCGGAACAGCCGCTCGATCTGGCGCGTCGAAAGGCCGAGGCCGCCGGCGATGCGGTTGACCTCAAGCGGTTCTTCGGCATGGGCCTCCATCATGGCGACGGCATCGGCGACCATGCGGTGACGGATGCCGCGCCGCTGCACGAGGCCGGCGGGGCGCGTCTCGTGAAAGGTGCGGATCGGCTGCCAGCTGAAATGCTCGGCCACCCGCTGCGAGATGCCCGCCCCGAAATCGGTTTCCGCCAGCCGCAGGAACAGGTCGATCGCCGAGGTGCCGCCCGAAGAGGTCATCACATCGTCATGCACCACGCAGGCGGTGTGGTGCAGTTCCACATCGGGATGGCTTTCGGCCAGCGTTTCCATATAGCGCCAGTGCACGGTCGCGCTGCGGTTCGAGAGCAGCCCCGCCCGCGCCAGCGTCAGGCTGCCGGAATGCAGCGCCGCCACCCTGGCGCCGCGACGCGCGCAGCGGCGGATCCAGTGTTCGAGAGGCGTGCTCTGCACCGGGGTCGTCCGCGGCGGCGGGCTCTCGCCGCCGACGATGACGATGGTGCTGCCGCGCCCGGCCTCGGGCAGCTCGCCCTCCACCGGCAGCACGATCCCGGCCGAAGAGCGCATCGGCCCGCCCCCCGCCGCGCAAAGCGTCCAGCGCACCGCCTGGCCGGACAGCGCCTCGTTCAGCACCCGCAGCGTCTCAAGCGCGGCCGTCAGCGACAACAGGCAGAACTCGGGCAAGAGCGCGAAGCAATAGCTGTGGCGCGCGCCGCCCCGGCCGCCTGCTCTGGCAGCCGTATCTTCGGCCGGTGGCCCGAGGCTGCGCCCGATCAGCATCACCCCTGGCCTTTCCGCGCCTTGTCGAAGGCCCGGTCCAGCCCCTCGGCCACCTGATCCACATCCGCCAGCGACAGGCACAGCGGCGGAACCATCCGCAGGCAGGAGCGGTGCGGCCCGGATTTCGACAGGATCAGCCCGGCTTCGCGGCAGGCCTCGAACACGACACCGGTGGTGTCGGCGTCGGGCGTCATCCTGCCACGGTCCGAGACCATCTCGATCGCCAGCATCAGCCCGCGCCCGCGCACGTCGCCGATGGCAGGATATTTCTGCGCCAGTTCCTGCAACCGCTTCAAAAGCGCGCCGCCCACCTGTTTTGCGTTCTCTTGCAGCCGGTCGCGTTTCAGCACCTGCAACACCGCCCGCCCCGCCGCGCAGGAGGTCGGGTTCGAGCCATAGGTGTGGAACATGAACTTCTCGGCCATGGGTTCCGCGATCTCGCGCCGCGCCACCACCGCGCCGAGCGGAAAGCCGTTCGAGATGCCCTTGGCCATGACCACGATATCGGGGATCACCCCGTCGGATTCAAAGCCCCACATATGCTCGCCGGTGCGGCCGAAGCCCGACTGCACCTCGTCGGCGATGTAAAGCCCGCCCGCGGCGCGGATCCGCTCGGCGGCGCCCGACATATAGCCGGGGGGCATCTCGATGATGCCGCCGTAGCCCTGGACGCTTTCGACCAGAATCCCGGCGACGCGGCCGGTGGTCGAGGTCTGGATCACCCGCTCGATCTCGTCGAGGTAAGGCGCGGCGCCCGCGTTACGCCCGAAGATGCCGCGATACTGGTTCGGTTCGGCCACGAAGGCGACATTGCCGGGCATGCCGGGATGGCGCCAGCCGGCGATTCCGGTCACCGATTGCGCCGCCGAGGTCGGGCCGTGATAGGCGGTGCGGAGCGCCAGCAGGTCCAGATTGCCGGTGTAGCCGCGCGCCATCGCCATGGCGAGGTCGATGGCTTCCGAGCCCGAATTGGTGAAATGCACCACCCATTCGATATCGCCATTGGGCCCCTTCGGCATGGTCGCCGTCAGTTCCTCGGCGAAATGGGCGGGGACGGGATGGTAGAACATCGTCGTGCAATGGGTCAGCTCCTGCGCCTGATCCATCGCGGCCTTCACCACATCGGGATGCGAATGGCCGACCGAGATGCAGACGTTCATCCCCAGGAGGTCGGTGTATCTGCGGCCCTTTTCGTCCCAGAGATATTGCATCTCGCCCCGGCGGAACACCATCGGGTCGCGGAAGGGCACGAATTTGCGCTGGCTGGCCGAGTAATAGCGGTCGCGCCGCGCGGCGGTTTCCTCAAGGTTCCAGCTGGTGTGCAGGGTCATGCTTTCTCTCCGGTGATCTCGAATGTGCGTCGCGCGACGAAATCGTCCAGCGCATCGCGGATGGATATGTCCATCTCCGGCGCCTCGTAGTCGCGCAGGATCTGTTTGACGCGGGCGGTGGCGCGGTCGTGCTGCCAGAGCCCGCCCTCGGCCGTCCATTGCTCGTAAGTGCCGTTGTCCGACATTTCGCCCAGCCAGAAGGCGGATTCAAAGTTCTCGCGGGTATGGGCGGCGCCGAGGAAATGGCCGCCGGGGCCGATCTCCTTGAATGCCTCCATCGCCTGGGCGGCTTCGGAAAAGTCGATCCCTTCCGCGAACCGCGCCAGCGCCGCGCAGCGGTCGGCGTCCATCACGATCTTCTCGTAGCCGGTGGTCAGCAGCCCCTCCAGACAGCCGGTGGCGTGGATGATGAAATTCACCCCCGCCATCACCGCGCCCATAAGCTGCGACTGGCTTTCATAGCCGGCCTGGGCGTCGGGCACTTTCGAGGCGGTCAGCGCGCCGACCGAATGGAACGGCAGGCCAAGCCGGTCGGCCAGCGTCTTCGCGCACATCTGGAACTGGGTGCCCTCGGGGGTGCCGAAAGTGGGCGCCCCGGTGCGCAAGGACAGGGGCGAGAAGAACGTCCCGAACACCGAAGGCGCGCCGGGCCGGATCAGCTGGATCAGCGAGACGCAGGCCATGACCTCGGCCAGCACCTGCGCCAGCGTCGCCGCAACCGTGACCGGCGACATCGCGCCGCCGAGGACGAAGGGCGAGACCACCGTGCATTGCCCGGCTTTGGCATATTCCTTCAGCGCCCAGAGCATGGTCTCGTCCATCACCAAAGGCGCGTTGGTGTTGACCACCGAATAGAGGACGCAGTTCTCGTTCACGAAATCCTCGCCCATGGCGAGTTTCGCCATGGCAATCGTGTCGCGGGCGCGTTCGGGGGCGGTGACGGCGCCCATGAAGGGCTTGTCGGACAGCGTCAGATGGGTATGCGCCATATGCAGATGGCGCACCGGCACCGGCAGATCGACGGGCTCGACCACCACGCCGCCGGAATGGTTCACGGCGTTAAGGCTGTAGTGCAGCTTCGTGATCTCGCGGAAGTCGTGGATCGTGGCGTAGCGGCGCCCGTTCTCCATGTCATGGACGAAGGGCGGGCCGAAACTGGGCGCGAAAAGTTGCGCATTGCCGCCGATCTGGACCGAACGGGCAGAGTTGCGCGCATGCTGGGTGAAGACCCGCGGCGCGGTCTTTATCTTCTCGCGGCACCAGCCTGGATCGAAGCGCACCCGCTCGCCGTCGACGCGGGCGCCGGCGGCGCGGAAGATCTCCAGCGTCTCGGGATCGCCGCGGAAATCCATGCCGATCTCGTCGAGGATGCGGTCGGCGTTCCTTTCGATGACAGCGACGGCTTCGTCGCTGATCAGGCTGACATTGCCGATACGGCGCAGCACATAGGGGGCCGAGACCTTGTTCCTGTCGCTGCGCTCCTGCATCCGGGCGCTGCGGCCCCGTCTCTCGCCCATGGCTTCGGCCTTCCCGTCAGACTGCTATCGGGGAGTGCCCCCGGATGCGGACGATAGAGGCGGCTTTGGCGGCCTGCACAGGCCAAACTTATACTATCGGAAATCCTAATGAGACGAATTAGCGATCTCGTGGTAGACCACCTGCCCGGCGATGGCGGGAAACAGGGTCTCGAAGGCGCGGCGCAGGATGATCTGGCATTCGCGCGCGATGCGGTGGGGGATGTCGCCCAGATCCTCGCGCCGGCACACCAGCCGGATGGTGCGTTTCAGCGGCGCGAAGGGCAGGGGCTCGATCCGCAGCCGCATGCCCTCAGCCACGCCGTCGATCAGCAGCGTCGGCGACAGGATCGCGAAACATTTGCCGGTGATCACCCCGGCCATGACCATGGAGGTGCGGTCGGCCTCGATGGCGCGCGGCAGGTCCAGGCGGCAGCGTTGCAGATGCTGATCGGTGCGCCGCCCGACCGGGGTGGAAGTGCCGAACCGCGCCAGCGACAGGTGCCGGGCGATCTTGTGGATGTCATCGACAGGGCCATCGTAACCCGATGGCAGAACAAGGAAAAACGGCTCTTCCAGAATCGAGGTGAAATTGTATCCCAGCCCTTCCTGCAATTTCTCGGAGGTTACCGCCATCTCGATCCGCCGGTCGTTCAGCGCGGCGAAATGATCGGTCGCAAGCCCCGCCGACAGGATCAGCTCCGGCACTTTCATCTGCTTGCCGACCAGCTCATAAAGCCCCGGCGTCAGCGTGGTGGCGATGGACGCAAGCAGCCCCACCCGCAGCGCGGGCAGCGACGAGGCCCCCAGATGCTGCATGTCGCGTTTCAGATCGTCGATCAGATTGAGCAGCCGGAAACCGTGGCGTTGCAGCATTTCCCCGGCATAGGTCAGCGTGATCGGACGGGTCGCGCGGTCGAACAAAGGCATTCCGAAGATCACCTCCAGGTTCTTCAGATGCTGCGAGGCGGCGGATTGCGTGATGCGCAACGCGCTGGCGGCGGCGGTGACCTGCCGCATCTCGGCCACGGCCATGAAAACCTCGATGGCGCGGAACAGGTTGATATCCGGTTCGTGTTTGTCGCGCGTGTTCATCCTGAAGATCCGGGCTGCCGTTCTGCTAAGAATTAGTATCCCTAATGATGTTTGTCCATTCTTGCGCGAGCGGCGGGCATTCTGTCTGATTTCCGGGAAGATAGAACGGACGTAAGGCCAGATGCGTAAGATCGTGATCATCGGTGGCGGCGCAATCGGGCTGAGCCTCGCCTGTCACCTGACGAAAACCGGCGCGGCATCGGTCGAGCTTCTGGAGCGCAATACGCTGACCTCAGGCACCAGCTGGCATGCGGCGGGGATCGTCGGGCCGCTGCGCGCCACACCGAACATGACGCGGCTGGCGATGTATGCCGGCGAGATGTTTCCCCGGCTTGAGGCGGAAACCGGCATGTCCACCGGCTACCGGCGGACGGGGGGATACTGGCTGGCGCGCGATCCGGCGCGGATGGACGAGCTGCACCGCATCGCGGCACTTGGCCGCCACTTCGGGCTGCATCCGACGATCACCGGGCCTGAGGGCGTGACTGTGCCGGGGCTCGACCTGTCCGGCGTGGTCGGTGCGATGGCGGTCGAGGAAGACGCGAACGTCAATCCGGTCGATCTCTGCATGGCCTATGCCCGCGCG
This sequence comes from Pseudogemmobacter humi, assembly GCF_900609055.1. Classification (GTDB taxonomy): domain Bacteria; phylum Pseudomonadota; class Alphaproteobacteria; order Rhodobacterales; family Rhodobacteraceae; genus Pseudogemmobacter; species Pseudogemmobacter humi. The sequence continues at coordinate 222,514 of NZ_UXAW01000051.1, forward strand.
GCGAAGGCGCAGGGCGCGGTGATCCGCGAGAATGCCCGGGTCGAAAGGCTGCTGACCGAGGGGCACCGCGTCACCGGCGTGGTGATGGCGGATGGCGCGGTGATCCGCGCCGATCAGGTCGCGCTCTGTGCCGGGGCCTGGTCGAAGCGGCTGGCCGATCAGGCGGGCGTCACGCTGCCCTTGCAGGCGGTCGAACATATGTATGTGGTGACCGAGCCGATGCCCGGGATGCCGCATCCTTTCCCGGTACTGCGCGATCTGGACCGCGGCATCTATGTCAAGGGCGACGCGGGCAAGCTGGTGATCGGCGGCTTCGAGCCGCGCGCCAAATGCTGGGACGCTTACGGCCCCGAGGGCGACCGGCCCTTCCTGGAAATGCCCGAGGACTGGGACCAGTTCACCCCGTTCATGGAGGCCGCGCTGGCGCTGATCCCCGGTCTTGCGCAGGCGGGCATCCAGCATTTCATGAACGGGCCGGAAAGTTTCACCGTGGATACCCGCCCGCTGATCGGCGAGACGCCGGAGGTGGACGGGCTGTTCGTCGCCGCCGGGATGAATTCGGTGGGGGTGATGTCCTCGGCGGGCGTCGGCCGGGTGCTGGCCGACTGGATGCTGGCGGGCCATGCGCCGATGGATCTGTGGGAGGTGGACGTGGCCCGCGCCGATCCGCTGGCCGCGGCCGCGGCCCATGTCGAGGCGCGGATGGAAGAGGCGGTCGCCGATGCTTTCGCGCTGCACTGGCCGTTCAGACAGCCCGGGGCCGGGCGGGGCCTGCGCAAATCGGCGCTGCATGATCTCTGGGGCGATCAGGGCGCGGTCTTCGGCCTGACCGCGGGGTGGGAGCGCGGGCTGTGGTATGCCCGCGATGCGTCCGAGCGCGATCTGCCGTATTCGGTCGGCGCGCAGCCGTGGTTTCCCATCGCGCAGCGCGAGGCGGCGGTGATGGCGCAGGGCACCGCGCTGCTGGACCTTTCCCCCTTCGGCAAGTTCGACATCTCCGGCCCCGATGCGCTGCGGCTGATGCAGCATATCGCCACCGCGAACATGGATGTTGCGCCGGGCCGCGCGGTCTACACGCTGCTTCTGAACGAGAGCGGCGGGATCGAGGGCGATGTGACCATCCTGCGCCGCGCCGCAGACCGTTTCCGGCTGGTCTCGGGCGCCGCCACCCGCTGGCGCGATGCGGCCTGGCTGCGGCGGCGGTCCGCGGGTTTCGATGTGACCATCGCCGATGTGACCGAGGCCGAAGCGGTCATCGGCGTCATGGGGGCGGGATCGCGCGAGACCCTCGCGGGGCTGTCGTCCGACGACTGGCAGGATTTTCCGTTCTCGACCGCGCGGCAGGTGACCGTCGCCGGCCAGCCCTGCACCGCGCAGCGCGTCAGCTTCGTCGGCGAACTGGGGTGGGAGCTCTACGTCCCCGTGGCTCATGCCACCGCCGTTTTCCGCGCCCTCACCGGAGCGGGCGCCCGGCCGATGGGCCATTACGCGCTGGACGCCTGCCGGATCGAGAAGGCGTTCCGCCATATGGGCCACGACATCGGCCCCGAGGTCTCGCCGCTGGAGGCGGGCCTCGGCTTCGCGGTGGACTGGTCGAAGGATTTCCTCGGCAAGCCCGCCCTGGCGGCGCAGCGCGCCGACGGCATCACCCGCAGGCTGGTGCTGTTCGATCTGCCGGGCCACCCGCTGGTGCTGCATGACGAACCGATATGGGAGGCGGGCCGGGTGGTCGGCCTGACCACCTCGGGCGCGCGCGGCGCGCGGACGGGCCGGACACTCGCGCTCGGGCTGGTCGGGATCGCCAGGGGCGAGACCATGGCGCAGACCTGCGGGCGGATCTTCACCGTGGAGATCGCCGGAAAACACCATGAGGCGCAGGCGCTGGCCCGCCCGCCCTTCGACCCTGCGGGCGAAAGGATGAAGGCATGACGGAAGCGCAGGTTCTGATCATCGGGGGCGGCGCCATGGGCGTCTCGCTGATGTATCATCTGGTCAAGGCGGGATGGACCGATGTCGTTCTGACCGAGAAGAACGACCTCACCCATGGCTCGACCTGGCACGCCGCCGGGCTTTGCACCCATTTCGCCCATAACCCGACGATCCAGGAATTGCGCGCCACTTCGGTGCGGCTTTACCGCGATATCCTGCCGGCCGAGACCGGCGAGAGCTGCGGCTTCCACGCCTCGGGCGCGATGCGGATCACCTCGAACCCGGAGCGGATGGACGAATTCGCCCATGTCGCGGGCCTGTCGAAATTCACCGGCTATGAGTTGCGGCTGTTGCACTCGCCCGAAGAAGTGGCGGCGCTGCATCCGCTGGCCCGCACCGAGGGGATCCTCGGCGGCATCTATGAGCCCGACGACGGCCATGTCGATCCGACTTTGGCGACCAATGCCATGGCCAGGGTGGCCCGCGAAGGGGGGGCGGTGATCCTGCGCCGCAACCCGGTCCATGCGATCCGGCGCGAGAACGGCGCCTGGCTGGTCGAGACGAAACAGGGCCCGATCCGCGCGAAGCACATCGTCAACGCCGCCGGAACCTGGGGGTGGGAGATCGGCCGGATGATGGGGGCCAACGTGCCCTCGGTCCCGGTGCTGCACCAGTATCTGGTGACCGATACCGTGCCCGCGGTGGCCGAACGCATCGCGCAGGGCCTGCCGGAACTGCCGATGATCCGCGACCCCGAGGAAAGCTGGTATGTCCGCCAGGAACGCGACGCGCTGATCCTTGGCCCCTATGAGAAGGACGCGCAGGTCTGGTCGGTCGACGGTGTGCCGCCCGAGTTCGGCGCCGAGCTGATGGCGCCCGATCTCGACCGGGTGGAGCATATCCTGCTGGCCGCCATGGCGCGGATTCCGGCGCTGGAAACCGGCGGGGTGAAATCGGTGGTCAATGGCCCGATCACCTTCACCCCCGACGCAAACCCGCTGATCGGCCCGGCCTGGGGGCTGGAAAACGCCTGGCTGCTGACGGGATCCTCGATGGGGGTGATGGAGGGCGGCGGCTCGGGCTGGTTCCTCGCGCATTGGATGACCCATGGCGCGCCGCCGATGGATGCCCTTGCGGTGGACAGCCGCCGCTTCGGGCCATGGGCCGACCGCAACTACCGGGTGCAGAAGGCGGTGGAATGCTTCGGCCTGCAATTCGGCGTGCATTATCCGTATGAGGAACGCCCCGCCGCGCGCGGGAAGCGGCTGACGCCGCTTTACGATCTGATGCAGGCGCGCGGCGCGCAGATGGGCGCGGCTTACGGCTGGGAGCGGCCGAACTGGTTCGGCGCCCCCGCGGCCCTGACCTTCCGCCGCCCCGGCTGGTCCGACGCGGTGGCGCGCGAGTGCCGGCTGGTGACCACCGCGGCAGGCCTTGCCGACATGTCGGTCTTTTCCAAGTTCGAGGTGAGGGGGCCAGAGGCGCGGGCCTTCGTGGATGCTCTGGGCTGCAATCTGGCGCCGAAGCCGGGGCGGGTCGGGCTGACCTATGCGCTGTCGCCCGCCGGAGGGACGGAAGCGGAATTCACCGTCGCCTGCCTCGCCGGGGATCACTTCTATCTGACCTCGGCGGCGGCGGCCGAGATGCGCGACGACGATCTGTTGCGCGCGCGGGCGCAGGGGTTCGATGTGACCGTCTCTCGGGTGAGCGACGATCTGGCGGTGATCGGGCTGATGGGTCCGGCCTCGCAGACGATCCTGGAGCGGCTGACGGAAGATCCGTTCGGCCCCTGGATGTCGGTCAGGACGATGATCATCGCAGGCATTCCCGTCCGGGCGATGCGGCTGTCTTACGTGGGCGAATCCGGCTGGGAGTTGCATGTCGCCGCCCCCCGCGCGGCGGAACTGTTCCTCGCGCTGGAAGCGGCGGGCAAACCCGAGGGGATCGGCTGTTTCGGCGCCTATGCGATGAATGCGATGCGGCTGGAGAAGGGCTATCCGGCCTGGGGCGCCGACTTCACCACCGAGCGCACCCCCGCCGAGACCGGCATGGGCTTTCTTGTGAAGCCCGACCATGATTTCATCGGCCGTGAGGCGCTGCTCAGGCGGATGGCAGAGGAGAACCGCTGGGAGATGGTGCTCCTGGAACTCGACCCCGGCGAGGCCGATCCCTACTACTCTCACGGTGTCTGGCAGGGCGACCGTTGCGTGGGCATGGTGACCTCTGCGGCTTACGGTCATCGCACCGGCAAGGTGCTGGCGCTGGCTTACCTGCGCGACCGCCATGCGCGCGACGGGCTGGAGGTCGAGGTTCTGGGCAGGCGCCGGGGCGCGAGGATCCTGACCGAGCCGCCCTTCGATCCGCAGAACACGAGGCTGCTGGCCAGCCCCGCCCGCCAGCCGCTTCCGGCGGGATAGCGGGCCATGACCCGGAGCGCAGCGCACAGGGTGGCGATCGTGACCGGAGGGCTTTCCGGCATCGGCCATGCGGTGGCGCTGTCGCTGGCCGGGGCGGGCTACCGGGTGGCGGTGGGCGCGCGCGATCTGGAAAGCCGCGACCGCCTCGCGGCTTTCGGTGCTTTGACCGAGGCCGCGCTTGAGGGCGGCGGCGAGGTGCGCGCCGATGTGCTGGATCTGCGCGATCCGGCCTTGGTCGCGGCCTTCTGCGACCGCGCGGCGCAAAGGTTCGGCCCGGCGGATATTCTGGTCAATGCCGCGGGGATCACTGCGGAGCAGCCGGTCACGGGCCATTCCGACCGGCTTTGGGCCGATATCATCGACACCAATCTGACCGGCGCCTTCCGCATGATCCGCGCCTCTCTGCCCGGCATGATGTCGCGGGGCTGGGGGCGGATCGTCAATATCGGCTCGACAGCGGCCGGCACGGGCTGGAAGGATAACCCGGCCTATTGCGCGTCGAAGGCGGGCCTGCTGGGGCTGACGCGCTGCGTCGCGCTGGAAGGGGCCGCGCGGGGCGTGACCTGCGTCATGGTCAGCCCGACCTGGGTCGACACCCCGCTGATGGAAGCCGATCTGCGCCAGATCGTCGAGCGCGAGGGCAAGGGCCGCAGCACGGCCGAGGCCCGCGCCGCCATAGCGGCGGAAAACCCGCAGGGCCGCATCATCGCGCCCCAGGAGGTGGCGGCGCTGGTGGGTTTCCTTGTCGGCGAACAGGCGGCGGGGATCACGATGGAGGAAATCAGGATCACCGGCGGCGCCCTCTGGTAAGGGCGGCCCGGCAACAGGAAGAACCATAAAACAATAAAAACCATAAAACGAACCGACAGGGAGAAGACGCCGATGAAACATCTCACCACGACGGTTTGCGCCGTTGTTCTTGGCGCGCTGGCCGGGCCGGGTATCGCCGCCGAACCCGGCGCCACCGATCAGCCGATCCGCATCGCCATGCTGGAATGGACCGGGGCGCAGATCACCTCGCAGATCGCGGGGCGGGTGCTGGAGAAGGCCGGCTACAAGGTGGAATATGTCACCGCCGGAAATTACCCGCATTTCCAGGGGCTGGCCGATGGCGAGATCGCGGTCTCGCCCGAGATCTGGCTGAACAATGTCGGCGATATCTATCCAAAGGTGCTGGCCGAGGGGAAGGTCGAGGATCTGGGCAGCCTTGGCCTTGAGACCAACGAGGGCTGGATCTATCCGAAATTCATGGAAGAGCTCTGCCCCGCGCTGCCGTCCTGGGAGGCGCTGAACGATCCCGCCTGCGTCGCGCTGCTGGCCACGCCCGACACCATGCCGAACGGCCGTTTCCTCGACTATCCGGCCGACTGGGGCTCGCGCGCGGCGACGATCATCGCCGACAACAGCCTGGCGCTGACGGCGGTGCCTTCGGGTTCCGAGGGCGCGATGCTGGCGGAACTGCGCGCCGCCGGGGCGGCGAAGACGCCGCTCGTCATGATGTTCTGGGCGCCGCATTTCATCCTGGCCGAGGTGGAGGTCGGCTGGATCGACATGCCGCCCTGCGTGCAGGACACCAACGAGCACTGCATCAGGGCCCCGGATGTGAACAAGGCGGTCTGGTCGGGCTTCAAAGACAAATGGCCCGCCGGATACGAGGTGCTGAAAGCGTTCAGCGTCTCGACCGAAGACCAGCAGCAGATGATGCTGGCGATCGACCAGAACGGGGAATCGCTGGAATCGGTGGCCGATGGCTGGATCGCCGCGAACGAGGCCCTCTGGCGGCCCTGGGTGGATGGTGCGCTGAACTGAGCCCGGAGGCCCCGTGATGACGGAAACGCCCGCCGGCGCGCTGCTCAGTTGCCGCAATCTGTGGAAGGTGTTCGGGCCGCGCCCGGGCTGGTATTTCGATACCGCAGGCTACCGGATCGACCCGGAGGCGCTGGCCGAAAGGCTGCGCCGCGAGGGGCATATCCCGGCGGTGGCCGATGCCAGCTTCGACGTGCAGGCGGGCGAGATCTTCGTCATCATGGGGCTTTCCGGCTCGGGGAAGTCCACCCTGGTGCGCTGTCTGTCGCGGCTGCTGGATGTCGAGCACGGCAGTATGAGTTTCGAGGGGGTCGATCTGCGCGCCGTCAGCGGGCGCGAACTGACGGAAATCCGCCGCCGCAAGATGGGCATGGTGTTCCAGAGCTTCGGCCTCTTGCCGCATCTGACCGCGCTTGAGAACGTGGCCTTTCCGCTGAAGCTCCGGGGCATGGCGCGGGCCGCGCGTGAGGCGCGGGCGCAGGAGATGCTGGAACTGGTCGAACTGGGCGGGCGCGCCGGGGCGCTGCCATCGGAGCTGTCGGGCGGGCAGCAGCAGCGGATCGGCATCGCCCGCAGCCTCGCCCCAGACCCGGATCTGTGGTTCCTGGACGAGCCGTTCTCGGCGCTCGATCCGCTGATCCGGCGGCAGATGCAGGACGAATTTCTGCGCCTGCAACGCCAGTTGAAAAAGACCATCGTCTTCATCACCCATGACATCATGGAGGCCTGCCGCCTGGCCGACCGTATCGCGCTGATGCGCGGCGGAAGGATCATCCAGATCGGCACCCCGGCCGAGATCCTGCTCTCGCCCGCCGACAGCTATGTCGCCGAATTCACCGCCGATGTGGCGCTCAGCCGGGCGATCCGGCTGGGCGACCTCGCGGTGACCGCCGTGCCGGGCGAGGCCCCCGCCGGTCCGGCGCTGAACCCCCGCGCGCCGATCGAGACCCTGCTGCCTGAGATCGCCGCCGGGCAGAAGCGGTTCGCGGTTGAGGCCGCGCCCGGACAGCCCGCGCTGGTGCTGGAGGCCGAAGCGGTGCTCGCCGTTCTGCGCCGCGATGCCGGGCCGGACGCTGGCTGCGAAAGCGGGCCGCGATGACGGGGCCGCATCCTGTGAGCGCGCAGAACCGGATCTGGGCCGGGTTGCTGGCGCTTTGCCTGATCCTGACGGTGCTGGCGCATTTCTGTCCCTGGCTGCGCAATTTCCCGGCCGGTCTTACCCTGCCGCTGGCCGAGGGGCTGAACCTGGCCGTCACGCCGCTGTTCGAGGCGGCGCGGCCCCTGGGCAGGATCGTTGCCGTGCTGGTCGAGACGCCGCTCGGCCTGATCCGCGCGGGGCTGGCATGGGCGCCCTGGCCCGCCATGGTGCTGGCGGCGATGCTGATCGCTTTGCGCGCCGTGGGCCGGGGTTTTGCGCTCTTCACCGGCGCGGGGCTGCTGGCGGTGGTGGGGATGGGCTACTGGCCCAAAGCGATGAACACGCTGGCGCTGATCCTGATCTCGGTGCCGCTGGCGGTGGTGCTGGGCTTTGCGCTCGGGGTGCTGGCCTTTTATCGGCCGCGGCTGCGCCCCGCGGTGATCGCGGCGCTGGATGTGATGCAGACCTGGCCCGCCTTCGGCTATCTGATCCCGCTGCTGCTGCTGTTCGGCTTCGGCCCTACGGCGGGGCTGGCGGCGAGCGTGGTGTTTTCCATCCCGCCGATGGTGCGCAACACGCTGGTGGGCCTCGGCGACGTGCCGCCGGCGGTCGTCGAAAGCGCGCTGATGGCGGGGGCGCGGCCGGGACAGCTGTTCTGGCAGGCGCGGGTTCCCACCGCTTTGCCGCAGCTTCTGGTGGGTGTGAACCAGACCACCATGGCCTCGCTTTCCATGGTGATCATCATCGCCATCATCGGCGGGTTCAACGATATCGGCTGGGAGGTGCTCTCTGCCATGCGCGCGGCCGAGATGGGCCGCTCGCTCGGGGCCGGGCTGGTGATCGTGCTGCTGGCGATCCTCCTGGACCGGATCACCCGTGGCCTGGCGGAACGCCGCGATCCCCGTCTGCCGCGCAGCCTGTCGGGCCGGGGGCTTGCGTTCGGGTTTGGCGCGGCGCTGCTGCTGGCGCTGGCGCTTTCCGGCCAGGATCTGCTGCCGGGCGACGCGGGCCAGCGGGCTTTGCGCCGTCTGGACGGCTGGCTGCTGGAGTTCGTGACCTGGAGCGCGCCCTTCTTCGCGGTTTTGCGCAATGTCATCACCTGGGGGGTGATGCTGCCGCTGCGGCTTGGCTTCTCGGGCTCGGCCAGCCCGATGGTCTGGGGCTTTGCGCTGACCCCCGGCGTGACGCTGGCCTATGCGGGGGCCTCGGCCGCGCTGGCGCTTGGCCTCGGCTGGCGCCGTCCCGGCGCCGGGATCGCGCTCGGCTTCGCCTCGCTTCTGTTCTGGACCGGGCTGCCGAATTTCCCCTGGATCGGGGTGTTCGCCGTGATCGCCACCGCCACCTGGCGCGCGGGCGGGGCGGGGCTTTGCCTGCTGGCGCTGTCGGGTCTGGGGATCGCCGGGGTCTCGGGTCTGTGGGGCGCGATGATGCAGTCGATCTGTCTTTGTGCGGTGGCGGTGCTGATCTGCTTTGCCGCGGGCGGTGCGCTCGGTGTGGCGGCGGCGCAGAGCGACCGGTTCTCGGCCGTTCTGCGCCCGGTCAGCGACACGCTTCAGACCATGCCGCAATTCGTCTTTCTGATCCCGGCGCTGATGCTGTTCAGGGTGGGCGAGTTCACCGCCCTGATTGCCATTGTGCTTTACGCCATCGTGCCGCCGATCCGTTATGTGGAACACGGGCTTCGCAATGTCCGCGCCGATCTGGTCGAGGCCGGGCGCCAGATGGGCACCACCCCCTGGCAGCTTTTGTGGCAGGTGAAGCTGCCGCTGGCGCGCAGCTCGGTCCGGCTGGGGCTGAATCAGACCATCATGGCGGCGCTGTCGATGCTGGTGATCGCGGCGCTGGTGGGCACGCGTGAACTGGGCCAGCAGGTCTATGTCGCGCTGTCGAAGGCCGATGCCGGGGCGGGGCTGGTCGCGGGCTGGATCATCGCCTGTATCGCGCTGGTGGCCGACCGCATGCTGCGCGCCCCCGCCGGGGTTCAATCCGAATAATTAGGGAGGTTTCCATGTATCCGATCTATGCGCTCTGGTCGCATCCGCGCTCGATGTCGACCGCGATGGAGCGGGTGATGCGCGAGCGCGGCGATCTCGACTGCGCGCATGAGCCTTTCATGTATGATTATTACGTGCATCGCGCGGTGCGGGAGATGCCGCATTTCGACATGCGCCCCGATCATCCGGTCAGTTATCCGGCGATCCGCGACCATCTGCTGGCGCGGGCCGAAAAGGGCCCGGTGTTCTTCAAGGACATGAGCTATTATGTCATGCCGCATCTGCTGGAGGACGCGGCCTTCGCGCCTCGTCTGGTCAATGCCTTCCTGATCCGCGACCCGGTGGCCTCGATCGCCTCTTACTTCAAACTCGATCCCGAAGTGACGCCGGACGAGATCGGGCTGGAGGCGCAGTGGAACCATTACTCGGCGCTGAAAGCGGCGGGCGGGAAGCCGGTGGTGATCCGCGCCGAAGACGTGCGCCAGGACACACGCGGCATGATGGCGCGGTTCTGGGAAGCGGTCGGCCTGCCGTATACCGAACGGGCGTTCGACTGGCAGGGGGAACGCCCGAAGGACTGGGATCAGGTCGGCGGCTGGCACGGCGATGTCAGCTCTTCGCGCATGATCCGGCCGCTGAGCGAAGACGAGATCCGCGCGCAGCGCGAGGGTTTCGCGGCGCTGGCGAAACAGCATCCGGTGATGAACGATCACCTCGCCCATCACCTGCCGTTTTACGAGAAACTGGCGGCGGAGGCTCTGGGCTGAGCGGCGGCCCTTGACCCGCCCGCGCGCTGCGGTCAGTCATAAGCCGACCCCGATCCCCGATGGAGGCGCCATGACCACCGGCCTGACCCTGACCGAGGAAAGCCCGCTCGGCCCCGATCTTGCGCTGCTGTTCCAGCGGCACACGGCGGATATGCACGCCCAGACCCCGCCCGAGAGCATCTATATGCTCGGCGCTTCCGATCTGGCGGCGCCGGGGGTGCGGTTCTTCGTGCTGCGCGACGGCGGGCGGCCGGTGGCGATGGGCGCGCTGAAAAAGATCGGCGCGGGCCATGCCGAGATCAAGAGCATGCATGTCCTGGCCGAGGAGCGCGGGCGCGGTCTGTCGGACCGGATGGTCAACCATCTGATCGCCGCTGCCCGCGCCGACGGCTTCCAGCGGCTGTCGCTGGAGACCGGGCATGAAGAGATCTTCATCCCCGCCCGCCGCCTTTACGAAAAGGCCGGGTTTGAACGCTGCGGCCCTATCGAGGGCTATCCCGACGATCCTAACTCATATTTCATGACCCGCGCGCTGTAAGGACGAAACCGATGAACCGCATCCTGCATGAACCCGTCGATGCCTCGCGCGTGCCGCGTTTCGCGGGGCGGTCCACCTTCATGCGGCTGCCGGCGGTCGACAGCGCGGCCGGGCTGGACGTGGCGCTGGCGGGGATTCCCTGGGACGGCGGCACCACCAACCGCGCCGGCGCCCGCCATGGCCCGCGCGAGGTCAGGAACCAGTCCAGCCTGATGCGGCGCGGCCATCACGTCACCGGCACCATCCCCTACGAGCTGATTTCGGTCGCCGATCTGGGCGATATCGAGGTGCAGCCCATCGACCTGCTGGCTGCCCTTGCACAGATCGAGGCCGGGATCGCCGCGATCTGCGCCGAAGGCGCGCTGCCGCTCTCGGTCGGGGGCGATCATCTGACGACGCTGCCGGTCCTGCGCGCGATCCACAAGGCGGATCCGTCGCGCGGGCCCTTGGGTCTGGTGCAGTTCGACGCCCATTCCGACACCAACGACACTTATTTCGGCAACAACCCCTATACCCACGGCACGCCGTTCCGCCGCGCCATCGAGGAAGGCATTCTCGACCCGAAGCGCATCGTGCAGATCGGCATCCGCGGCTCGGTCTATGCCGCCGACGAGCACGGCTGGGCCCATGATCAGGGCATCCGCATCATCTATATCGAGGAATTCGACCGGCTCGGCCCGGCGGGCGTGATGGCCGAGGTGCACCGCATCATGGGCGACACGCCGTGCTACGTCACCTTCGACATCGACGGGATCGACCCGTCGATGGCCCCCGGCACCGGCACGCCCGAGATCGGCGGCTTCACCACCCGCGAGGCCCAGGCCATGCTGCGCGGCCTTGCCGGGCTGAACATCGTCGGGGCCGATGTGGTCGAGGTCTCACCCCCCTTCGATGCGGGCGGGATCACCGCGCTGACCGGGGCGACGGTGCTGTTCGAGCTCTTGTGCGTGATCGCCGCCGGGATCGCCGCGCGGGGCTGATCGGGCGGCGGAAATGCTGCGCAGCATTTCCGCCGGTTTGTCATGATTATATATTATATATCAATAATATAAATGTGATCCGTCGGCCCCTGTGCCGGAGCGGTCGATTTCGGATTTTCCCGGTGGATCACAGGAAATCCGCCGTGAATGCTGCGCAGCAAAGCCTGCACCGCGACGCGTCCCGGCCGGCGCTGAACCACCCCTGGCATCAGCCTGCACCGCCTTTCCCCCTGGCGAGCCGATCCGGCGCGTGATCCGCATCGAACCGCCAGGGGGAAAGGCCGACCGGCGGGCGAACAACCCGCTCCCCGGGTCCGGCAGCGATCCGGGCGATGCTTTGCACATTCCGGAGACAATCCTCTGAATGTCGTCCGATTGTTCCCGCCTCTTCCCTTATCTGCCCGGATCGTATCATAAATCTACCGGGGGATGTGCCGACCCCGGCAGCGAGTGGTAGCCATGGTGAATTTGTTACCCGAACGGATCAGGCGGCCGACGTTGCGGACGGCGCTGATCGCAATCCTTATCGTGGCGCTTCTGCCCACGCTCGGCGTGGTGGCCATGGCGCTGATCAATGCGGGCAAATCCTTCCGCGAACTTTCCGAGCAGCGGTTGCTGGAGACCGCCAGCATCCTCGCGCAATCCACCGCCAGCGAGATCGAGGTCACCGGCAGGCTTCTGCACGGGCTTCAGGCCGGCCTTGGCCAGCCCGGGGCGCCGCTCACCGGCCCGCATGCCACCGACGCCAGCCGCCATGACCTGTTCAGCCTGGTGCGCAACGAGGCCGGCGCCTTCGCCCCGCCGCCGGGGGTCGAGCCCGCGCTGGCCGGGCTGGTGGTGCAGGCCGCCGGGACCGGCCGGATGCAGGTGTCGAACTTCCTGCCCGAGCGCTATCCGGGCGACACGCCGCGCATCGCCATCGCCCATCCTGCCGCCGAGGGCGGGGGGGCGGTGACGGTCGCGGTGGTGGTGGGCCATCCCGGCAACCTGATCCGCTCGCTTGCGCGGCAGACCAAAAGCAGCGGCGCGGCGGTTCTTGCCATCACCGATGGCGAGGGCCGGATCATCGCGCGTTCGGTCGGGGGCGAACGGCTGACCGGCCAGCCGGTCCCCGACTGGCCGGTGCTGGCCGCGCTTGGCACCGGAAGCGGCAGTTTCCGCGCGCGCACCATCGAGGGCCGCGCCATCGTCTTTTCCTTCCAGAGGATCGCGGGCACGCCGGGCTGGGTCGCGCTGGTGGGCGAGCCGGTGGTCAGTTTCGATCTGCGCTGGCAAAACCCGATCCGCAGCATGATCATCGCCTCGTCGGCCACCATCGCGGTGGCGCTTTTGTTCGCGCTGCTGCTGGCGCGGCGGGTGCTGGCGCCGATCCGCGGGCTGGTCGAGCGTTCGCGCCAGATCGCCGCGCTTCAGGGGCGGGGCGGGGTCCATGACGCGGTGGCGGTTCCCCCGGCGATGATCGCCGAGTTCGAGACGCTGCGCCGCAGCCTCGACCAGGCAGAGCGGGAACTGCGTGCCCGCCTGACCGAAAGCCGCGCCGCCGAGGAAACGGCCCGCGAAAGTCTGCGCGCGCTGGAATGGGCCGAACGGCTGGCCCGGATCGGATCCTGGACCTACGACCCGGCCCGGAGCAGCTTGTCGGCTTCGGCGATGATGAGCGAGATGAACGGCGCCGATCCGGGGCGCGAGATCACGCTTGAGGATCTGCGCCGCATGATGCCGCCCGAAGATTTCGCCCGGGTGGGCGAGGCGAACCGTCGCTGCCTTGAAACCGGCGAGCCCTATACGGTCGATATTGCGCATTACCGCCCGTCGGGCGGCAGTTTCTCGGCCGAGGTGCGCGGCCAGGCGATCCGCGGCGCGGATGGCCGGATCGCCGCCATTTCCGGCACCGTCCAGGATGTCAGCGAGCGCGAGGAGGCCCGCGCGCAGCTTGGCGCCATCGTCGACAGCCTGCCCAATGGCGCGATCTACCGCATCGACTATCTCGCCCCGGGGATCGGGCTGGACGGGAACGAGATCACCACCGAGGAGATGCGGGTCTCCTACGTCAGCGCGGGGGTCGAGCGGCTGGTGGGGTATCCGGCCGAGGCGATCATGGAGAACCCTGGCCTGCTGATGCGCGCCGTCCACCCGGACGACCGGGAACGCTATCTGGCCGCCTCGCGCCAGGCCACGCTGGACCAGACCAATTTCGAATGCGATTTCCGGGTGGTCCGGCCCGACGGCAGCCTGCGCTGGCTTCAGATCCGCTCGGCGCCGCGCGCCCTTGGCTGCGGCCGGGTCTGGGACGGGATCATCCTCGATGTCACCCAAGCCTATGAGACCGCCGAGGCCCTGCGCATTGCCAAGGAAAACGCCGAGGCCGCCGAGCGCGCCAAGGCCGATTTCCTGGCGACGATGAGCCATGAGATCCGCACGCCGATGAATTCGGTGATCGGGATGACGCGCCTCGCGCTACAGACCGAACCGGATCCCCGGCAGCGCAACTATCTGGAGAAGATCAACGATTCCGCCAATGTCCTGTTGGGGATCATCACCGATATCCTGGATTATTCCCGGATCGAGGCGGGCGGGATGACGCTTGAGAGCGCCGTGTTCCGGCTGGAGAGCGTGCTGGAGACGGTCTCTTCGGTCACTGCGCTGCGGGCCGAGGAAAAGGGGCTGGAGCTGACGTTCGACATCGCCTCCGGCGTGTGCGGGCTCTGGCGCGGCGATTCGCTCAGGCTGGCGCAGGTGCTGACCAATCTGGTGGGCAATGCGGTCAAGTTCACCGAAAAAGGCGATGTGGTCGTCTCGGTCTCGGTGCAGCCGGGTGGCGCGGGCGAGGGGGAGCGGCTGTTGTTCGCGGTGCGCGATACCGGCATCGGCATGACCGGCGCCCAGATCGCCGGGCTGTTCCGCCCCTTCTCGCAGGCCGGGGCCGATACCGCGCGCAAATATGGCGGCACCGGCCTTGGCCTTGCGATCAGCCGCCGCATCGTCGAACTGATGGGCGGCCGGATCTGGGTGGAAAGCACGCCGGGCCTCGGCAGCACCTTCTTCTTCACCGCAGAGCTGGACCGGGCCGGGCCCGAGCCTGCCAGCCGGATCTCTGAGGGGCTGAAGGATCGCCGCGTGCTGATCGTCGACGACAACGAAGCCGCGCGGAAGATGCTGGCAGACATGGTGACGGGCTTCGGCATGCGGGCGCTGACCGCCTCCGGCGGCGAAGAGGCGCTGTATCTGCTGCACGGAGCCGAAGCGGGCGGCCAGCCCTTCGATATCGTGCTGTCCGACTGGCGGATGCCGGGGATGGACGGGCTGGAACTGGCCCGCCGCATCCGCGAGGACGCGCGGCTGCTGAACCTGCCCGCCGTGCTGATGGTCACCGCTTACGGCCAACAACTGGTGCTGTCCGAGGCCGGGGATATCCGGCTTCAGGGGGTTGTGCTCAAGCCGGTCACCCGCTCGATGGTGTTCAGCACCCTGTCGGGCGTGCTGGCTGTCGCGCCGGGCGCCGGTGCCCGCATGCCTTTGCGGCGGATCGGCGGGGATGGCGATCTGATCCGGGCGCTGGCCGGGCGCCGGGTGCTGGTGGTCGACGACAATGCGCTCAACCGCGAGGTGGCGCGCGAGTTTCTCGAACTGGCGGGGATGCTGGTCGTCACCGCCTCCGACGGCCGCGAGGCGATCCTGCGGATGGAGGAGGCGGCCTTCGGGGTGGTGCTGATGGATGTGCACATGCCAGGCATGAACGGGCTGGAGGCGATCCGCGAGATCCGCCGCCGCCCGGAATGGGCCAGCCTGCCGGTGATCGCGCTGACCGCCCGGGCCCGGGTCGAGGATCAGCGCGAAAGCCTGGCGGCGGGCATGACGGCGCATCTGACCAAGCCGCTTGACGAACAGGCGCTTTACCGGCTGCTCGCGGAGCTGGTGGGGCAGGGCGCGGCCCCCCCGGCCTATACCCCCGACCTGCCGCAGCTTCTGCGCCGCTTCGGCGGCTCGCGTGAGCGGCTTTTGCGCTTCGTGGACGGTTTCCTGCGCGATTTCGGCGATATGGAGGCGCGTTTTGCCGCGCTGATGGCCGGGGGCGATCTGGCGAAGATCGCAGATTTCGCGCATCGGGTGCGCGGCGTGGTCGGCTATCTCGAAGCGGATGCGATGTTCGCGCTGTCGGGCCATGTGGAAGAGGCCGCGCGCCGGGGTGACGGCGCCCGGGTCGAGGCGCTGGCGCCGGGTCTTCGCCGGCTGATGGCGGAATGCCTGGCGCATCTGCATCGCTTCCGCGCCGATATGGCGCCGCCGGAAGGCGGGGGGCCGGAAGGGGAAGCGGCGGGGCGGATATGAACGCGGCACCGCAATACCCTTGCGGATGAGGGCGGCGGCGCAAGAGAGGGAAGGGTGAGAGACTGGACAGCGACCCAGGCGGGGCTCGTTACGGCTGCTTCCTTCCGGACCTGACCGGGTTGGCGAGGCGCCTGCCCGCGCCAGCCTCTCAAGCCGGGATATATGCCGGCCCGGACTGCGGCGCAAGTGGCGCTCGCATGGGCGGCGTGCCGGAGCCATGATGTCGCGCGCTCAGCACGCCGGAGTCATTCCGGGTGCAGGCGAAAGCGGGAAAATCCCTCTTCGGTCAGGCCCACCGGCTCGGGGCGCAACGCGGCCAGCTCGCCCAGATGACCGGCGCAGCCGCTGCCGGTGTCGAACAAGAGGCTGGTGCCGGGCATCGGCACGAAGGACCAGCCGCCGCCCCGGTGCGGCCCGATCCGCCCCGCTTCGCGGATGTAGCCGGCGATCGCATCGGTGCAAAGCCGGTTATCGTCCAGCACCAGCCGGTCCGAGGCCAGCGCATGGGCCGAGGCGAGATAGCTGTTCGTCACCACCACGACACGCTCGTCGGGGGCGAGGGGGCGGCCGCCGATACCGAGATCGCGGATCCGGCCCTCTCCCGGCGTGGCCGCGCGGTCGCGCAGGCAGGGCTGGCTCAGGTCGATGCGGTAATCCGCCCCCACCGCCACCTCATAGCTGAAGCCGGGGACCCGCGGGTCGATCAGCATCTGGTCGGGCCGGCCCGGGGTGATGCGGTTGAAGATCGCGCTGGTGCGGTCGAGCCGCGCGGCAAGCCCGGCGCCGGTCATGATCTCGGCGGTCACGGTATTGGGGAAAGGATAGAGGTCGAACACATGGCGCAGGGACAGCGGCCCGGGCGGGATGTCGCTGTAATGCTGCGGCCCGCCGTGCCCGCCGCAGCGATAGGCGGTGACCAGCGCCACCATCGGCAGGCCGGCCCAGGGGGTGGCGGCCAGCGCGCGCCGCGTGTGGTGCATCTTGGCGGCGCCGATCAGCCGCAGCGCCTGGCAATCCGCCACCTGGGCGAACCAGGTCGACAGCGGGATCGTGGTGGTGCCCAGCCTGCGGCGCATCTTCGACAGCGCGGCGCGGTGATCGGGCGCAAGCGAATCCCGCAGGGGCGCGGCGGCGGCGCGGATCGTCCGGGCAGACAGACCGGCGATGGATTCCGAGCCGTGGATCAGCCGCGTCTCGCTTTGCGCCACCTGCCAGCCCTGGCGCGCGGGCCGCAGCCACAGGTCGATGATCCCCAGATGCGAGCCCTCATGCCCCGGCTGCACCACGGGTTTGCCCACGATCCGGCCGCGCAGGGAATCGATCCGCGGATCGGGATGGCCGCCGCCGTCGGGAAAGGTCAGATGGCTGTGGCCCGCGATCACCGCATCCACGCCGGGGATGGCGGCGATCGCGGCGGCCTGCGCGTCCGAGCCATTGGTCCGGCGACTGGCCGAAACCCCGGTATGCGCCAGACAGACCACCAGATCCGCGCCGCGCCGCCGCAGTTCCGGCACCCAGGCCCGGGCGGCTTCGGCCATCGGGCGCACGAGGATATGGCCCTCAAGATGGCGGCGGTCCCATTGCAGGATCTCGGGCGGGGTCAGACCGAGGAGACCGATGGTGATCGCGCGCGGGCCGTCCGGCATCCCGGGCAGGCGGCGGCTGACCAGCGCGAAAGGCGTGCAGAGAAAGCGGTCCTGCAACGGATCCGACCCGGCTGCGGTCAGCACATTGGCGGACAGCACCGGAAATCCCGCCCCCGCCACGGCCTGGCGCAGAAAGCCGAGGCCATAGTTGAACTCGTGATTGCCGAGCGCCGCCGCATCGTAGCCGAGCGTGTTGAAGGCGGCGATGGCGGGATGCACCCTTCCGCGCCGCCCGGCGATATCGGGATCGGCCAGCGCGCTGCCTTGCAGGAAATCGCCGTTGTCGAGCAGGAGCGAGGCCGGGGCGTCGCGCCGCGCCTCGTCGATCAGGCAGGCGATCCGGGCAAGGCCGCTGCCGAACAGCGGCCGGTTGGAATAATAATCGTAGGACAGGATCTGTGCATGCAGGTCGCTGGTGGCGATCAGCCGCAGATGGCCGCAGCCGGCGGGTGTCGCGGTGGCGGCGATGGCCGGGGGCGAGGCAACCTCGTCCGGCCAGCCGACCTCTCCGACCTCTCCGGGGCCGGTCATGCCGGTTTCGCCTCATTGTCGAAGAACTTTGCGGAAAAAGGCACCGGCCAATCCGATTGATCTGTCATGTTCTCCTTAAGGTTGTCATGCGCCGGGGTTGGCGGCAAGCGTCGGTTGCATATCCGCTGCCGCAGGCCGCGCGGGCGGGCTTTTCCTGACACACTCCGCATGCGATGAAACCGCAGCCAGAGCAGGAGAGCGGACATGCGCATCGCGGAACAGGTGACTTTCGGCGGAACCGGACGCGACCGCGGCCATGAGTTGCGCCGCGACCCCGACGCGCTGGCCGCGCTGCTGGCGGAGGGGCGGGTGCTGCCCTTATGGCGCTGCATGGTGCTGGCGGGCGAGGATGCGCTCGGCTGGCTGCAAGTGGGCGATCCGATGCTGGAAGACGCGCCGCAGCCGGTGTTTCTGGGCCTCTGGCAGGGCAAAGGCGTGTTCGCCGCCGATATCTCGCACTGGAGCCCGGAGCAGGGCGTGCCCGATCAGGGCGGCTTCGACGCAGGGATGCAGCCCCATCCGCTGGCGCCCGAAGGCCACGCGCTGACCGAGCTGCGCCGGATCATGGCCGCGCTGTCGCCGGACGAGGCCGAGATGGCCGCCACCGCCCGCGCGCTTCTGGAATGGCACCGGACGCATGGCTTCTGCGCCGCCTGCGGCGCAGCGTCGCAGGCGGGCGGCGGCGGCTGGCACCGCAAATGCCCCGCCTGCCATGCGATGCATTTCCCGCGCACCGATCCGGTGGTGATCATGCTGGTCACCAGGGCCAACCGCCTGCTTCTGGGCCGCAGCCCCGGCTGGCCCGAGGGGATGTATTCCACCCTGGCCGGTTTCGTCGAGCCGGGCGAGACGGTCGAGGCCGCCGTGCGCCGCGAGGTGCATGAGGAAACCGGCATAAGCTGCGGCGCGGTGCGCTATCTGGCCAGTCAGCCCTGGCCCTTCCCGGCCTCGCTGATGCTGGGCTGCCATGCCGAGGCGATGAGCGAGTCGATCACGCTGGATCCGGCCGAACTGGAGGATGCGCTCTGGCTGACGCGCGAAGAGATGGTGGCGGTGCTGTCAGACGATCACCCTGCGGTCCGGCCGCCGCGTCAGGGCTCGATCGCGCGGTTCCTGATCACGAACTGGCTTGCCGACCGGCTGGATTGAGGCGACACTCCGGCGCGGAAAACGCTATATAAACGGTACAGGCAGGTCAGGCGCATGAAACTCGGGACGCGGCAGGACATCGAGGCCCCGCTGGATTTCGTCTGGCAGCAACTGACCGATTTTGAGCAGTTCGAGCGTATGGCCCTGCGGCGCGGCGCCGAGGTCGAGCGGGTCGACCAGCTGAAGCGCCCCGGTCCGGGCATGGGCTGGCGTCTGCGTTTCGCATATCGCGGCAAGCCGCGCCGGATGCTGGTGCGGATCGCGGAACTGACCGAAAACAGCGTGATCGACTGCGGGCTGGACAGTGCCTCGGTCGAGGGGGCCGCGCGGATCGAGCTGATGGCGCTGGCGCCGCGCCGGACCCGGATCTCGCTGGTGGCGGATCTGCGGCCCAAAACCCTGGCGGCGCGGCTGGTGATCCAGTCGCTGCGCCTTGCCAAAGGCCGCACGCAGCGCAAACTCGATACGGCGCTTGGCCGGCTGGTCGCGCTGGTCGAGGAACGCTGGCGCGCGGGAAGCTGAGGGTCAGCGCCGCTCGGTCGATGCGGGATAGACGCCGAGGATGTTCAGCTCGGTGGTGAAGAAGCCCAGCTCTTCCAGCGCGCGCGCCAGCGGCGGGTCCTCGGGATGGCCTTCCACATCGGCATAGAAGGCGGTTGCGGTGAAATGGCCGCCGATCATGTAGCTTTCCAGCTTGGTCATGTTCACCCCGTTGGTGGCGAAACCGCCAAGCGCCTTGTAAAGCGCCGCAGGAATGTTCCTGACCTGGAAGGTGAAGGTGGTGACCATCTTCTCTGCCCGGCGCGTATGGTCGGGGGTGCGGCTCATCACCAGAAAGCGGGTGGTGTTGTTGGCGTGATCCTCGATATGGCGGGCCAGCACGTCCAGCCCGTAGATCTCGGCCGCCAGTTCGCTGGCCAGCGCGGCGCGGGCCGGATCACCCGCCTCGGCCGCCTCGCGCGCGGCTTTCGCATTGTCGGAACTGACCACGCCGCGGATGCCGTGTTTCTTCAGGAACCCCGCGCATTGCGGCAGGATCACCACATGGCCATGCGCCTCGCGCACGTCTTCGACCCGGCCGCCCTTCACCCCCAGCAGGTTGACATGGACCCGCACGAAGTCCTCGTCGATGATGTGCAGGCCCGAATCCGGCAAGAGGCTGTGAACATCGGCCACCCGGCCGTAGGTCGAGTTCTCGACCGCCAGCATCCCCAGTTCGGCGTCGCCCCGGCGCACGGAATCGACCACCTCCTCGAAGGTGGGGCAGGGCAGCACCTCCATCCCCGGGCGCGCCTGGCGGCAGGCCTGGTGCGAATAGGCGCCGGGTTCCCCCTGGAAGGCGATCGGGCCAGCCATGATTCTCTCCTGAAAATTCACGTTTCCGGTGCCGCAGAGGCGATTGGTCGCGCTCCTACACCTTGCAAGAGACCGGGGGAAGCGGCTAATACCCCGTCAGACGACCAAGGGATGCGCGCGACATGTTCGACACGATGACGATGACCAAGGCGACCGGCGCAGTCTGCGGGGCACTTCTCGTGCTGCTGCTTGGCAACTGGGCCGCATCTGCGCTTTACAGCACCAGCCCGGCCGGCGGCCACCATGGCGAAGAAGTCGCCCAGGCCTATACGATCGACACCGGCGCGACCGGCGGCGATGAGGGCGGCGCGGCCGAAGTGGTGGATTTCGCCACCATCTACGCCAATGCCGATGCAGCGGCGGGCGAAAAGATCTTCAACAAATGCAAGGCCTGCCACAAGCTTGATGGCGCCGACATCACCGGCCCGCATCTGAACGGCGTGGTCGACCGCGAGATCGCCAGCATCGCCGGCTTCGCCTATTCGTCCTCGATGGCCGATCACAAGGGCGCCCACTGGACGCCCGAGACGCTGGACACTTTCCTGACCTCGCCCAAGGCTTTTGCGGCCAATACGAAAATGTCCTTCGCCGGCCTGCCCAAACCCGAGGAGCGCGCGAATCTGATCGCCTTCCTCGCGACCCAGAACTGAGGCAGGGCAACCGCCCGACCGGAACCACAGGCCGCGCCCCCCGGGTGCGGCCTTTTTCGCAGCGCGGCCCAAAGTCACGCAATCGCGCCTTTTCCTTGAACTGCCGGGCCTTTAGCATCAATGATCCTGAGGGACAGAATGCCGGAGGATCGGATGGGTGCGGCGCAGGGGGCGAAAGGCGGCAGGGCAGGGGCCCGGGCGGTTCGCAGCGGTGGTGACGCAGGGCCCGCGGGCTGGCTTGCGGGGGCGGCGCTGGCGCTGGCGGCGCTGATCGCCCCGGCGGGGATGCTCAGGGCCGAAGAGGTGATCGTCTCGCATGGCATCACCACCTTCAACGGCGACGAACTGAAGCTGCCCGCCGATTTCCCGCATCTGCCCTATGTCAACCCCGAGGCCCCGAAGGGCGGCGAGATCAGCCTTGCCGCGGTGCAGGCCGGGTTCGATTCGATGAATCCGTTTTCGGTGAAGGGCCGCGCGGCGCAAGGCTCGCCGATGATGCTGGAAAGCATCCTGACCGGCACCGCCGACGAGATCGGAGCCTCTTACTGCTTCATGTGCATCACGATGGAATACCCGCCCGACCGGAGCTGGGTGGTGTTCAACCTGCGCGAGGATGTGAAATTCTCGGACGGCAGCGCGCTGACCTCGGAAGATGTGATATTCTCTTACCAGACCTTGCTGACCAAGGGCCTGTCGGATTTCCGCACCGTTCTGGCGCAGCAGGTCGAGGGCGCCGAGGCGCTTGGGCCCCACAAGGTGAAATTCACCTTCCTCGAAGGCGTGCCGACCCGCGATCTGCCCGCCACGGTGGGCAGCCTGCCGATCCTCTCGAAGGCGCATTACGAGGCGAACGGGCTCGACCTTGAGGAAAGCTCGATGGTGCCCTTCCTCGGCTCGGGTCCCTATGTGCCGCAGCCGGTGAAAAGCGGCACCTCGGTCAGCTACCGGCGCAACCCGGATTACTGGGCGCAGGATCTGCCCCTCGGCATCGGCCAGAACAATTACGACGTGATCCGCTACGAATATTTCGCCGAGCCGAGCAGCGCGCTTGAGGCGTTCAAGGGCGGGGCCTATACCTTCCGCGAGGAATCCGTCGCCAAGCAATGGGCCGAGCAATACAACTTCCCGGCGGTGCTGAACGGCACGGTGAAGAAAGCCGCGCTGCCTCTGGGCACCAAGGCCAACGGCCAGTCTTGGGTGTTCAACCTGCGCCGCGAAGCCTGGGCCGATCGCCGGGTGCGCGAGGCGATCGCGCTGATGTTCAATTTCGAATGGTCGAACCAGGTCCTGTTCTACGGCGCCTATGAGCGGATCGATTCCTTCTGGGAAAATTCCTGGCTGGAAGCCGAAGGCCCGCCCGCGCCCGAAGAAGCGGCGATCCTGAAGCCGCTGGTCGATGAGGGGCTGCTGCCAGCCGCGATCCTGACCGATCCGCCGGTGTCGCCCGCGGTCTCGCGCGCCGAGCGCCAGCTTGACCGCGGCAATCTGCGCAAGGCCTCGGCGCTGCTGGACGAGGCCGGATGGGAGCCGGGCGCCGACGGCATCCGCCGCAACGCCGGCGGCCAGGTGCTGAGGATCGAGTTCCTGGAGGACAATCCGAATTTCGAGCGCGTGATCGCGCCTTTCGTCGAGAACCTGCGCGCCATCGGCATCGACGCCAGCCTGAACCTGATCGATTCCGCGCAATACGAGGTGCGCACCCGCAACCCGGCCTATGATTTCGACATCATCGGCTCTTTCACCCAGACCGGCTATTTCTCGGGCGCCGAACTGCGGCAGTATTACGGGTCGGAAACCGCCGATATTTCGGTGTTCAACGCGGCGGGGCTGAAAAGCCCGGCGGTGGACCGGCTGATCGGCGTGGTGATGGCGGCGGATTCGATGGAGAGCCTGACCACCGCCACCCATACTCTGGATCGGGTGCTGCGCTACGAACAGTTCCGCATCCCGATGTGGCACAAGGCCGAAAGCTGGTATGCCTATTACGATATGTATGAACATCCGGCGGAACTGCCGCCCTATTCCACCGGCTATCTGTCCTGGTGGTGGGTGAACCCCGACAAGGCGGCCGCGCTGAAGGCCAGCGGCGCTCTGCGCCAGTAACCTTTTGAACAGGCTAAGATTTTGGGCGCCTATATCCTCAGACGGCTTCTTCTGGTGATCCCGACCCTGTTCGGGATCATGCTGATAAATTTCGCGCTGACCAATGTGGTCCCCGGCGGGCCGCTGGAACAGATCGAGGCCCGGCTGGAAGGCTCGGGCGAT
The DNA here is from genome assembly GCF_900609055.1 of Pseudogemmobacter humi. GTDB lineage: Bacteria > Pseudomonadota > Alphaproteobacteria > Rhodobacterales > Rhodobacteraceae > Pseudogemmobacter > Pseudogemmobacter humi. The sequence continues at coordinate 246,009 of NZ_UXAW01000051.1, forward strand.
TCCATCGCCGCGCTTGGCGGGGCCGGGGGCGACGCCGGCAGCGGGGCCGAGCGCGAAAGCGGCTATACCGGCGCGCGCGGCCTGTCGCCCGAGTTCCGCGCGAAGCTGGAGGTGCAGTTCGGCTTTGCCCGCATCACCTGCGCCGAGGGTTTCACCGGCACCCCCGACATCCGCCGCGAGGAATGCGAGAAGGAGATGATCCCGTTCTGGGAGCGTTTCGGCATCATGATGTGGAACTATGCCCGTTTCGACCTGGGCGAGAGCTATTTCCGCAAGATCTCGGTGGTTGACCTCGTGATCGAGAAGATGCCGGTCTCGATCACCCTCGGGCTGTGGTCGACGCTGATCGCCTATCTGATCTCGATCCCGCTTGGCATCCGCAAGGCGGTGAAGGACGGAAGTTCCTTCGACACCTGGTCCTCGGGGGTGATCATCGCCGCCTATGCGATCCCGGGTTTCCTGTTCGCGATCATGCTGATGGTGCTGTTCGCGGGCGGATCCTACTGGCAGATCTTCCCGCTCAGGGGGCTGACCTCCGACAACTGGGACCAGCTTTCCTGGTTCGGCAAGGTCAAGGATTACCTCTGGCACATCACTTTGCCGGTGACGGCGCAGCTGATCGCCTCTTTCGCCACCCTGACGCTGCTGACGAAGAACAGTTTCCTCGATGAGATCCGCAAGCAATATGTGATGACCGCCCGCGCCAAGGGCCTGTCGGAGCGGCGGGTGCTTTACGGCCATGTCTTCCGCAATGCGATGCTGATCATCATCGCGGGCTTCCCTGCGCTGTTCCTCGGGGTGTTCTTCGGTTCCTCGCTGATCATCGAGATGATCTTCACCCTCGACGGGCTGGGCCTGCTGGGCTACCGCGCCGCGATCGAGCGCGATTATGCGGTGATGTTCGGCACGCTTTTCGCCTTCGGGCTGATCGGGCTGGTGGTCGGGATCCTCTCGGATATCATGTATGTTCTGGTCGATCCCCGGATCGACTTTGAAAAGAGGGCGGGCTGATGGCGCTTTCCCCGCTCAACCAGCGCCGCTGGCGCAATTTCAGGGCCAATCGCCGGGCGTTCTGGTCGCTGATCCTGTTCGCGGTGCTGTATCTGCTGACGCTCGGCGCCGAGCTGATCGCCAACGACCGCCCGCTGCTGGTGCGCTATCAGGGCAGCTATTACATGCCGTTTCTGAAATTCTATTCGGAACAGACCTTCGGCGGCGATCTCAGGACCGAGGCGAACTACCCCCAGACCGAGGTGGAATGTCTGATCGTCACCGGCGGGCATGAGGAGTGCTTCTACGAGACCGACGAGGTGCTGGCCGAGGCGCGCGCGAAGGGCACCGTTCTGGGCGAGCCGGTTCAGACCGGCTGGATGCTCTGGCCGCCGATCCCCTATAAATACAACACCATCGTGAACACCGGCGGCGTGGCGCCGGGCAAGCCTTCGGCGCAGAACTGGCTGGGCACCGACGAGGCCAGCCGCGACGTGCTGGCGCGGGTGATCTATGGCTTCCGGCTTTCCGTGACCTTCGCGCTGATCGTGACGGTGCTGAACGCGGTTTTCGGCGTGGCGGCGGGCGCGGTCCAGGGCTATTTCGGCGGCAAGACCGATCTGATCTTCCAGCGGGTGATCGAGCTGTGGTCCTCGGTTCCGTCGATCTATGTCATCATCATCCTGACCGCGATCTGGGCGAAGAGCTTCTGGCTGATGGTGTTCCTGATGGTGCTGTTCGGCTGGACCTCGCTGGTCGGCGTGGTCCGGGCCGAGTTTCTGCGGGCGCGCAACTTCGAATATGTCCGGGCTGCCCGCGCGCTCGGGGTGCCCGATCTGCAAATCATGTTCCGCCATATGCTGCCGAACGCGATGGTGGCCACGCTGACCATGCTGCCCTTCATCGTCACCGGCACCATCGGCTCGCTGGCGATGCTGGATTACCTCGGCTTCGGCCTGCCCGCCTCGGCGCCGTCGCTCGGCCAGTTGTCGCGCCAGGCGCAGCAGAACCTCCAGGCGCCGCATCTGGCGTTTGTCTCGTTCTTCACCTTCGCCATCATGCTGACGCTCTTGATCTTCATCTTTGAAGGCATCCGTGACGCGTTCGACCCCAGAAAGACCTTCCGATGAGCCTGCTTGAGGTCCGTGACCTGAAAGTCACCTTCGCCCAGGACGGCCGGAAGATCGCGGCGGTCAAAGGCGTGTCCTTCACCGTGGAGAAGGGCGAGACCGTGGCCCTTGTCGGCGAGAGCGGCTCGGGGAAATCCGTCACCGCTTTGTCCACCGTGGGGCTCCTGGCCGATAACGCCACGGTGGAGGGTTCGGTGCGCTGGAAGGGCCGGGACATCGCCGGCCTGCCCGAGGATGAGTTGCGCAAGATGCGCGGCGACGACATCAGCTTCATCTTCCAGGAGCCGATGACCAGCCTCAACCCGCTGCATTCGATCGAGCGCCAGATCATGGAGAGCCTGGAGCTGCACCAGGGCCTGCGCGGCGACAAGGCGAGGGCGCGGGTGCTGGATCTTCTGAACAAGGTCGGCATCCGTGACGCCGAAAGCCGGCTGACCGCCTGGCCGCATCAGCTTTCGGGCGGGCAGCGCCAGCGGGTGATGATCGCGATGGCGCTGGCGAACGGGCCGGATCTGCTGGTCGCCGACGAGCCGACGACCGCGCTCGACGTGACGATCCAGGCGCAGATCCTGGAGCTTCTGGCGGGGCTGAAACGCTCGGAAGGGCTGAGCCTTCTGTTCATCACCCATGATCTGAACATCGTGCGCCGCATTGCCGACCGGGTTTGCGTGATGCAGGGCGGCGAGATCGTCGAACAGGGCCCTGCGGCCGAGGTTTTCGCCCGCCCGCAGCACCCCTACACCAGGAAGCTGCTGGCGGCCGAGGCGACCGGGCGGCCCGATCCGGTGCCCGCGGATGCGGCCGAGGTGGTGCGCTCAGAGCATCTGAAGGTCTGGTTCCCGATCACCAAAGGCTTCTTCAAGCGCGTCACCGGCCATGTGAAGGCCGTGAATGACGCCAGCGTCCAGGTCCGCGCCGGGGAAACGCTGGGCATCGTCGGCGAAAGCGGATCCGGCAAGACCACGCTGGCCTTGGCGCTGATGCGGCTGATCGGCTCGGAAGGCCCCGTCACCTTCATGGGCCGCGACATCACCCGGCTTGGCGGGCGGGGCTTGCGCGATCTGCGCCGCGACATGCAGATCGTGTTCCAGGACCCCTACGGCAGCCTCTCGCCCCGGATGACGGCCGAGCAGATCATCGCCGAGGGCCTTGGCGTCCACGGGCTGGAGCCGGGACGCAACCGCCGCGAGATGGTGGCCGGGATCATGGCCGAGACCGGCCTCGACCCCGCCACCATGACCCGCTACCCGCATGAGTTTTCCGGCGGCCAGCGCCAGCGCATCGCCATCGCCCGCGCGATGATCCTGCGCCCGAAGCTGGTGGTGCTGGACGAGCCGACCTCGGCGCTGGACATGACCGTGCAGGTCCAGATCGTCGAACTTCTGCGCGGGCTGCAACGCAAATGGGGCCTCGCCTATATCTTCATCAGCCACGACCTGCGGGTGATCCGCGCCATGTCGCATAAGGTGCTGGTGATGCGGGCAGGCGATATCGTGGAATCGGGCAGCACCGAACAGATCTTCGACGCGCCGCAGACCGATTATACCCGCGCCCTGATGAAGGCGGCTTTCGGCGAACTGGCGGCGGCAGAGGAAGTCCTGGCTTGAACATCCTCTTCGTGCATCAGAATTTTCCCGGCCAGTTCCCGCATCTGGCGCCGGAACTGGTGCGGCGCGGCCATCGCTGCCATGCGCTGACCGATGCGAAGAACGACCGCGCCTCGCCGATCCCCACCTGGCGCTACCGTTTCGCCCCCGAGCCGGTGGATCCCCGCGCGACCCGGCTGGGGCGCAACTATACCACCATGTCCGATCGCGGCGTGGCGGCGGCGCGGGCGGCGCAGGCGATCCGCGACCGCGAGGGCTTCAGCCCCGATGTGATCATCGGCCATTCCGGCTGGGGTGAGACGCTGTTCCTGAAAGAGGTCTGGCCGCAGGCGAAACTGCTGGTCTATTCCGAATTCTACTATCGCGGCATCGGCCTCGATGTGGGATTCGACCCGGAATTCAGCCCCGGCGGGTTTGATCAGGTGATGATCAGTCAGGGCCGGGCGGCGCATCTGGGCCAGGCGCTGATCCATGCCGACCGGGCGCTGGCGCCGACCCGCTGGCAGGCCTCGACCCTGCCCCCGCTCCTGCAACCGATGACCGAGGTGATCTTCGACGGGGTGGACACCGATCTGGTGCGCCCCGATCCCGCCGCGGCCCTTACCCTGCCGGGCGGGCAGGTGATCCGCGCGGGCGATGAGGTGCTGACCTTCGTCAACCGCAACCTGGAGCCCTATCGCGGCTACCATATCTTCATGCGGATGCTGCCCGAGGTGATGAAAGCCCGGCCCGCGGCGCAGGTGGTGGTGGTCGGCGGCGATGAGGTCAGCTATGGCGCCACGCCCCCGGGCGCGAAGGGCTGGAAGGACGTGTTCCTGAACGAGGTGAAGGACCGGCTCGACCTGTCGCGGCTGCATTTCACCGGCAAGCTGCCCTATCCCGACTATCTGCGGCTGATGCAGATCTCCCGCGTCCACGCCTATCTGACCTATCCTTTCGTGCTGTCCTGGTCGATGGTCGAGGCGATGGCGGCGGGCGCGCTGGTGGTGGGCTCGCGCACCGCGCCGGTGGAAGAGATGATCCGCCACGATGAGACCGGCCTGCTGGTCGATTTCTTCGATCTCGACGCCTGGGCGCGGCAGATCACCGAATGCCTTGCCGATCCCGCGCGGTTCGACAGGATCCGCCAGGCCGCCCGGCGGCATGTGGCAGAGAACTACGATCTGACGCGCATCTGCCTGCCGCGCCAGGTGGCGCTGGTCGAAAGCCTGGCGCCGTAAGCGTCAGACCGCCGCCGAATGCTGCGCTTTGGCGCTGTCGTATTCGTCGAAGGCGCGGGCGACCATCCGGGTCAGCGGCCGGCCGCGCTCGGCGATGATGAAAGCGCCGTTGCGGATCTCGACCATATCCTCGAATTTCGCCGCCGCCGCGCGGAACAGCACATCGATCCGGGCGGGATCGGCGCCGAAACCCTCGATCAGCTCGGCCGCTTCGACGCGGAAATCGCACATCAGCGCCTCGATGATCCGGGCGCGCAATTTGTCCTCGCCGCGGAACTGGTGGCCCTTGTAAGCCGGGAACCGGCCCTCGCGGATCGCCTTTGTATAGGCGGCGGTGGCGGGCGCGTTCTGCGCATAGCCCTGCGGAAAGCGCGAGATCGACGAGGCGCCCAGCCCGATCAGCGCCCCGGCGCGGTCGTCGGTATAGCCCTGGAAGTTGCGCTTCAGCTGCCCGGCCTTCCAGGCGCGCGACAGCCCGTCCGAGGGCAGCGCGAAATGGTCGATGCCGATCTCGTCGTAGCCATCGGCGCGGAACAGCGCCCGGGCGGTCTCGAACAGCATCAGCCGCTCCTGCGGCGTCGGCAGGCTGTCCGAGGGGATCAGCTGCTGGCGGCGGCTCATCCAGGGCACATGGGCATAGCCGTAAAGCGCCACCCGGTCCGGGGCCAGCGACAGCAGTTTCTGCACCGAATCGGAGATACGTGTTTTGTCCTGATGCGGCAGACCGTAGAGGATATCGGCGTTCAGGCTGGTCACGCCGCGTTCGCGGATCGCCTCCGAGACGCGCCGGGTCAGGGCGTAGCTCTGGTCGCGGCCGATCGCCTTCTGGATCATCGGATCGAAATCCTGCACCCCGATCGAGGCGCGGTTCATCCCCGCCCCGGCCAGCGCGTCGAGCCTGGCGTCATCGGCCTCGTTCGGGTCGATCTCGACCGAGAACTCGCCGCCCGCGGCCATCGGGGCCACCGAAAAGATCGTGTCGGCCAGGCGGTGGATTTCGTCGGGTGGCAGCAGGGTAGGGGTGCCCCCACCCCAATGCAGCCGGGAAAGGGTAATGTTTTTCGGCAGATGGCGCGCAAGCAGCGCGATCTCGTCGCGCAGCGTCTGCGCATAAGCGATGACCGGATCCTCGGATTGCGTGCCCTGGGTGCGGCAGGCGCAGAACCAGCACAGGCGGCGGCAGAATGGCACATGGACATAGAGCGAAATCTGCGCACCTTCGGGAATTGCGCCGATCCAGTCGGCGAACAGCCCCGGCCCGACATCGCCCGCGAAATGCGGCGCGGTGGGATAGGAGGTGTAACGCGGCACCTTCGCGTCAAATAGCCCCAGCCTGGTGAGTTGCGTATCGTTCATCATAGAACTACCTTTAGGCATGTCGGGGCGAGGCTTCCTTGACGCAGATCAATGGCGGAAGGCTTTGGCATGGCGGCGCTGCAGGAAAAGCAGGTGCAGCACCAGGAATGCGGTGACTGTCCGATCAGGCATCGTGCGGTCTGCGCGCGTTGCGACACCGACGAGCTGGTCGCGCTGGAACAGCTGAAATACTACCGCAGCTTTCAGGCCGGGCAGACCGTGATCTGGTCGGGCGACCGGATGGATTTCGTGGCTTCGGTGGTGTCTGGCATCGCCACGCTGACCCAGACCATGGAGGACGGCCGCCGCCAGATGGTGGGGCTTTTGCTGCCCTCGGATTTCGTGGGCCGGCCCGGGCGGATGATCGCCAGCTACGACGTGACCGCGACGACGGATCTGGTGATGTGCTGCTTCCGGCGCAAACCCTTTGAAGACATGATGGTTAAGACGCCGCATGTCGCGCAGCGTCTTCTGGAGATGACGCTGGACGAACTGGATGCGGCGCGCGAATGGATGCTGCTTCTGGGCCGCAAGACCGCGCGCGAGAAGATCGCCTCGCTTTTGGCGATCATAGCGCGGCGCGACGCCTCGCTGCATCTGCGCCAGCCAAGCAGCCAGCTGACGGTGGACCTGCCGCTGACCCGCGAGGAGATGGCCGATTACCTCGGGCTGACGCTGGAGACGGTCAGCCGCCAGATCTCGGCGCTGAAACGCGACGGGGTGATCCGGCTGGAGGGCAAGCGCCAGATCGTGATCCCCGACCTGCGCCGCCTGCTGGAAGAGGCGGGCGACGATTCCGACGGCGGGATGCTGGCCTGACGCCGCCTGAGCCGGCCAGGGCCGGCTGCGGGGGCGCTGCCCCCGGCTCCTGCGGAGCTCCCCCGGGGTATTTCTTCAGGGTGAAAGGGGCTTTCATCCTGAGTTAAATACCCCCGCCGGAGGCTTCCCCGGCAGATGCGGGGCACCGCCGCCGGGGGCTGTTCTCAATGCGCCATGAGCACCGGCACTTTGGTCTGTTCCAGCATGTTACGGGTGGCGCCGCCGAGGATCGCCTCGCGGAAGCGCGAATGGCCATAGGCGCCCATCACCAGCATATCGGCGTCGAGATCCTGGCATTGCCTTGCCAGAACTTCGGAAATCCGCGGCAGGGTGCGCGCCAGCACCGCGACCTCGGCCCGGACTCCGTGGCGCACCAGAAGCTGGCACAGCATGCCGCCGGGGTCTGAGCGCTCCGGCCCGTGGGCGGGCGGGTCGACCACGGTGATCACCACCTGTTCGGCGCGTTTCAGGAAGGGCAGCGCGCGCCGCGCGGTGACCATGGCCTCGCGGCTCTGGTTCCAGGCCAGCACGATGCGTTTCGGGACCGGCGAGGCAAGGCCGGTTTCGGGAACGATCAGCACCGGCGCCATGCCCTCGAACATCGCCGCCTCGGCCACAGCCTCGGCTTCGGGGCCGGCGCCGTCGAGATAGGGTTTGGGCAGCACCACCAGATCGGCATAGCGCGCCCGCGCGCCCACCAGCTCGCTGAGCGCGCCGAGCTGGCTGACCGCCGAATCGATCGACCAGCGCAGATCCTGGCCCTGGGCCGAGAGCGCGGCGCGCAGCCCGGCCTCGTTGGCGGCGACCTCTTCGGCGGCGCGCTCCATCGCGACCTGCATCAGCATCGCGCCCGAGCCGATATAGGCATAGCCGAGCTGCGAGCGGTCGACGCCGAGCGCAAGGGTTTCGAGATGCGCGTCCATTTCGAGCGCGATTTTTGCGGCGGCATCCACCGCGACGGGAAGCCCGGCGGCAGAGCTGGCAACGGTCAGCAGGGATTTATAGGCCATCGGGATACCTCCGTCCGGGGTTCAGCTTGCGAAAAGACTAGGCGCAGAGCGGATGCTGCGCTTTGATGAATGTCAAATGCCGGGCCGGGACGTGTTGACGCAGATCAATGCGCGCCGGTTGCGGGCAGATCACAAGGACACTAGTCGAAAACCCTGTCCGGGGGCGAGTCGTATGCGCCTCCGGCCCGGATAACGAGAGACGAGGGAACGCATTCATGTGGGATTATGCGAAACTGATCGCGCTTGGCGCCATCGCGGTGCTGGCCGCGATCGCGGCCAATCACGCCCGCGATCTGGCCTATCTGGTCAACGCAATCACCGTCGCTCTGGCTGCGGGTATCGCCTTCGTGGTGGTCCTTCGCGGCGTGGGCGAGCCGAAGGTGGTCAACCGGAACGAATATCTTGACGGCGTGATCCGTCTGGGCGTGATCGCCACCGCCTTCTGGGGTGTCGTGGGCTTTCTTGTCGGCGTGGTCATCGCGCTGCAACTTTCGTTCCCCTGGCTGAACTTTGAGGTATTGCAGGGCATCGGCAATTTCGGACGGCTGCGGCCGCTGCACACCAGCGCGGTGATCTTCGCCTTTGGCGGCAACGCGCTGATCTGCACCGCCTTCTACGTGGTGCAGCGCACCTCGGCGGCGCGGCTCTGGGGCGGCAACCTGGCCTGGTTCGTGTTCTGGGGCTGGCAGCTGGTGATCGTTCTGGCGGCGACCGGCTATATCCTCGGCGGCACCCAGTCGAAGGAATATGCCGAGCCGGTCTGGTATGTCGACATCCTGATCACCGTGGTCTGGGTCGCCTTCCTTGCGGTCTATGCCGGCACGCTGATGAACCGCAAAGAGCCGCATATCTATGTGGCGAACTGGTTCTACCTCTCGTTCATCCTGACCATCGCCATGCTGCACCTCGTGAACAACATGGCGGTGCCGGTTTCTGTCTTCGGCTCGCAGTCGGTGCAGCTTACCTCGGGCGTGCAGGACGCCATGATCCAGTGGTGGTATGGCCATAACGCCGTGGGCTTCTTCCTGACCGCGGGCTTCCTTGGCATGATGTATTATTTCGTGCCGAAACAGGCCGAGCGTCCGGTCTACAGCTACAAGCTGTCGATCATCCACTTCTGGGCGCTGATCTTCCTGTATATCTGGGCCGGCCCGCACCACCTGCATTACACCGCGCTGCCGGAATGGGCCGCGACCCTGGGGATGGTGTTCTCGGTGATCCTGTGGATGCCTTCGTGGGGCGGCATGATCAACGGTCTGATGACGCTTTCGGGTGCCTGGGACAAGCTGCGCACCGACCCGGTGATCCGCATGATGGTGGTGGCGATCGGCTTTTACGGCATGGCGACCTTCGAGGGTCCGATGATGTCGATCAAGGCGGTGAACTCGCTGAGCCACTATACCGACTGGACCATCGGCCACGTGCATTCCGGCGCCCTTGGCTGGAACGGCATGATCACCTTCGGCGCGCTCTACTATCTGACGCCGCGGCTCTGGAACCGTGAGGGCCTCTACAGCCTGCGGCTCGTGAGCTGGCACTTCTGGCTCGCCACCATCGGCATCGTGCTCTACGCCTCGTCGATGTGGGTCTCGGGCATCATGGAAGGGCTGATGTGGCGTGAGGTCGACGCGAACGGCTTCCTTGTCAACGCCTTCGCTGACACCGTGGGTTCGAAATTCCCGATGAACGTCGTGCGTGCCCTGGGCGGGGCGATGTACCTGCTGGGCGGCCTCATCATGGCCTACAACCTCTGGATGACCGTGCGCGCCCAGGACGCCCGCGCGCCGGTCAATGCCAACAATGCCATCCCGGCAGAGTGAGCGGGAAACAGATGTCCATTCTAGAGAAACACAAGAAGATCGAAACCCATGCCACGCTGATGATGGTTCTGGCCTTTCTGGTCGTGACCATCGGCGGCCTCGTGCAGATCGTTCCCCTGTTCTACCTGGAGAACACCATCGAAAAGGTGGAGGGGATGCGCCCCTACACGCCTTTGGAACTGGCCGGGCGCGACATCTACATCCGTGAGGGTTGCTACAACTGTCACAGCCAGATGATCCGCCCGATGCGCGACGAGATCACCCGCTACGGCCATTACTCGCTGGCGGCCGAGTCGATGTATGACCATCCGTTCCAGTGGGGCTCCAAGCGCACCGGGCCGGATCTGGCCCGGGTGGGCGGCCGCTATTCCGACGAATGGCATGTCGACCACTTCATGGATGCCAAGCAGGTGGTGCCGGAATCGCTGATGCCGCCCTATGGCTTCCTGGCCAAACGGGTGATCGACGGCCGCTATATCGAGGATGTGGTCAGAACCCATGCGCTGGTGGGCGTGCCCTACAGCGAGGACATGATCGCCAATGCGAAGGCCGACTTCCTGGCCCAGGCCAATCCCGATGCCGACAGCGACGGCCTTCAGGAACGCTATGGCGAAGCGGCCTTCGGGCGCGCGGTCAATGTGCGCAACTTCGACGGCCAGGCAGCCCTGACCGAGATGGACGCGCTGATCGCCTTCATGCAGGTCCTCGGCACGATGGTCGATTTCTCGACCTTCACTCCAGATCCGACGCGCTGAGGAGGGGCAGAGATGGAGACCTATTCTTTCCTGCGCACTCTGGCCGACAGCTGGGGCCTTCTGGTCATGACCCTGTGCTTCCTCGGGATCATCGCCTGGGCCTTCCGGCCCGGCAGCCGCAAGACGCATGAGGAGATCGCCAGTTCGATCTTCCGCAACGAGCAGAAGCCAGTCCCGCAGGCCGGGACCCGCGACGAGGAGGCCCTCTGATGGCCGGCGACGACAAACACGACAGCCCGCACAACCCCGACAACCGGATCGAGCTTGACCGGCTGTCGGCTGACGAGAAGCACAAGGCCGATATCCTCGCCCATCCGGGCGGCGAGGCCCAGGGCAAGGCGCTGCACGATCCGGTGCCGAAGGCGAAGGCCCGCAAGGCCGCCGCCCGCGGCAGGCTGCCCGCCGAAGTGGCCACCACCGGCCACTCCTGGGACGGGATCGAGGAATACGACAACCCGATGCCGCGCTGGTGGGTCTGGGTGTTCTATCTGACGATCATCTGGGGCATCGCCTATACGATCGCATATCCGGCCTGGCCGCTGATATCGGGCGTCACCCAGGGCGTGATCGGCCAGGACAACCGCGCCGCCGTCTCGGCCGAGATCGCCGGCTGGGAAGACAAGAACGCCGGGGTCAAGGCGCAGCTGGTCGAGACCGATCTGAACGCGATCGGCGACGATGCGCAGCTGGCCAGCTTCGCCGAGAATGCCGGCGCCGCCATCTTCCGCACCCATTGCGCCCAGTGCCACGGCGCCGGGGCGGCGGGGGTCCAGCAACTCGGCTATCCGAACCTGCTGGACGACGACTGGCTCTGGGGCGGCGACATGGAGTCGATCCACTACACGGTGACCCATGGCATCCGCAACACGACCGACGGCGATGCGCGCTATTCGGAAATGCCGAAATTCGGCGCCGACGAACTGCTTGAGAAAGAGCAGATCGCCGGGGTGGTGGAATATGTCCTGCAACTCTCGGGCCAGGAACATGACGCCGCGCTTGCTGCGGACGGGGCCACGGTCTTCGCCGACAACTGCTCGTCGTGCCATATGGAAGACGGTAAGGGCGACCGTTCCCAGGGCGCGCCGAACCTGACCGATGCGGTCTGGCTCTATGGCGGCTCGCGCGAGGCGATCACCCACAGCGTGAATTTCGCGCGCTTCGGGGTGATGCCGAACTGGAACGCCCGGCTGACCGAGGACGAGATCCGCGCGGTCGCCTGGTATGTCCACAGCCTGGGCGGCGGCGAATAAGCCAAGCCCGATACGGCGAACGGCAAGGGCCCCCTCGCGGGGCCCTTGTTCTTTGGAGCGGGCAGAAAACCGCCGCATATGGTGGATTTCGGACAGAACCACAGGCTCAGGCGCCGGGGGCGGTCTGGCATCTGGACCATAACGCGGGCATCGCGCCGGAGAGGGCTGCGGCCTCCGCTGCCATGCGGATCCATCCTGGCCAGATGCGGGCGCCGCAGGCCGGAGCGATCTCCGCGGACCCCGGCCGACCAGGGGCTAAGGCCTGTGTGGCGCTTTATCGCGCCCGCGCCGAATCCTCTTTCGTCGCGGGGGCGAAGATGATGTCTGACGGCACGGCCCCCGGTTTGACCCATGTCAAGGCGCCGGCCGCGCGGCTCTGCCATCAGGGGATACACCCCGGACGGGCCTCGGTCGGTTCAGGGTGCGGCCCCGGACCTCCCTCCTGTTCGCGCGTTTCCATGGGGGGACCGGGGCCTTGCCGTCCGCCACCCACCGCGGGGCTGCGGCAAAATCGCCCTGCGGCGTGGTGTCGGATCAAAGTTGTATCGGCGATGGAATATTGACGCATGTCAATGACGGGTTCCGATCCTTTTGCGATAGATTATCCCACAGCCGAATCCCCGGAGAATTCTGTGTCCAGTCCCGAAGCCAGCCCGCCCAGCCTCTATGCGGCGCGTGAGCCGATCTTTCCCCGCCGCGTCAAAGGCAAGTTCCGCACCGCCAAATGGTGGATCATGGCGTTCACGCTGGGGATCTACTACCTGACGCCCTGGATCCGCTGGGACCGGGGCCCGAACCTGCCAGACCAGGCGGTGCTGGTCGATCTGGCCAACCGGCGCTTCTTCTTCTTCATGATCGAGATCTGGCCGCACGAGTTCTACTTCGTCGCGGGCCTTCTGATCATGGCGGGGCTGGGGCTGTTCCTGTTCACCTCGGCCGCCGGGCGGGTCTGGTGCGGCTATGCCTGCCCCCAGACGGTCTGGACCGACCTTTTCATCCTGGTCGAGCGATGGGTCGAGGGCGACCGCAACGCCCGCATCCGGCTGCACCGCCAGAAATGGAACGGCGAGAAGCTGCGCAAATACGGGCTGAAATGGACGGTCTGGTTCCTGATCGCCCTGGCGACCGGCGGCGCCTGGATCTTCTATTTCACCGATGCGCCCACGCTCCTGCGCGATCTTCTGGCCTTCGAGGCCCATCCGGTCGCCTGGATCACCATGCTGATCCTGACGCTGACCACCTTCGCCTTCGGCGGCTTCGCGCGCGAGCAGATCTGCATCTACGCCTGCCCCTGGCCGCGGATTCAGGCCGCGATGATGGACGAGGACACCATCACCATCGCCTATCGCGACTGGCGGGGAGAGCCGCGCGGCAAGCAGAGCGTCGCCGGAAACGGCGATTGCATCGACTGCATGGCCTGTGTGAACGTGTGCCCCATGGGCATCGACATCAGGAACGGCCAGCAACTGGCCTGCATCACCTGCGGGCTCTGCATCGACGCCTGCGACGATACGATGGACCGGATCGGCAAGCCGCGCGGTCTGATCGACTATATCGCGCTGACCGACGAAACCCGCGAACGCCAGGGCGGGGCGCCGATTCCGGTCTGGAAACACGTGCTGCGCCCGCGCACCATCCTCTACACCGCCTTGTGGACGGGGGTGGGGGTCGCGCTGGTGGTGGCGTTGTTCCTGCGCTCGGCCATCGACGTGAACGTCACGCCGGTCAGGAATCCGACCTATGTGGTTCTGTCGGACGGCACCATCCGCAACACCTACGACATCCGCCTGCGCAACATGCAGGGCGAGCCGCGCTGGTTCGATTTCTCGGTCGCCGCCGATGCGCCGCTGAATGTGGCGATCGAAGGGGTCGAGGGCGCGCGGATCGAAGTGCCCGCGAACGAAACCGCGCATGTGCGTCTTTATCTGACCGCCGCGCCCGGCAGCACCGCCGCCGAGGCGCCGCGTAGCGAGGTGCAGATCTGGATCGAGGGCGAGGCCGTCCCGGGCGCTGGTTCGCCCGCGGGCGACCGGGTGGCGCGAAACACTGTCTTCAACGGAAAGGGAGGCTGAGCCCATGACCGAGGCCCGCGCGCGCGAGTTGAAGGGGCGGCACGTTCTGGCGATTGTGCTTTGTGCTTTCGGGGTGATCATCGGGGTCAATCTGGTGCTGGCCTGGAAAGCGGTTTCGACCTTCCCGGGGCTCGACGTGCAAAGCTCTTACGTCGCCGGCCAGAATTTCGACGCGCGCCGCGCCGCGCAGGAGGCGCTTGGCTGGACGGTCGCGCATGACTACGGCGATGGCCGCTTCCGGCTGTCGTTCACCGATGCGGCGGGCGCCCCGGTCGAGGTCTCGGAGCTGAAGGTTCTGATCGGCCGCACCACCATCGCGCGCGACGATACCCAGCCGGAGTTCACCTGGCTGAACGGCTCTTACGAGGCGGATGTCGAACTGCCCACCGGCGAGTGGATGATGAAGATCACCGCCGTGGCCAAAGACGGCACCCTGTTCGAGCGCCGCGACGACTTCATCGTGAGGAACTGATTCATGAGCATCGCGGGCAGCGATATCGACGGCGCCATGACCCCGGGCGGCATTTCTGCCTGTCCGGCCTGCGCCGTCGCCCCCGCAGCAGCGGATCTGGCGCGCCAGGCCCCCAAAGACGCGCGGATCATCCTCTCGCTGCCCGCCGCCCATTGCGCGGAATGTATCTCGACGGTGGAAAAGGCGCTGGAACGGCAGGAGGGCGTGCGCTCGGCCCGGCTCAATCTGACGCTGAAACGGGTTTCGGTCGATGCCGCGCCCGGGATCACGCCCGACCAGCTGATCGCGGTGCTCGACGCCGCGGGATACGAGGCTTACGAGCTGGACCCGGGTCTTCTGTCCGTGACCGAGACCGACCGGCAGAGCCGCGATCTTCTGATGCGGATGGGGGTCGCGTTCTTCTCGATGATGAACGTGATGCTCCTGTCGGTCGCGGTCTGGTCGGGGGCCGAGGGCGCGACGCGCGACATGTTCCACTGGATCTCGGGCGCGATTGCGCTGCCGACGGTGGTGTTCTCCAGCCAGCCGTTCTTCAAATCGGCGTGGAAGTCGCTGAAGGCCGGGCGGCTCGGGATGGATTTCCCGATCAGCCTCGCCATCGTGCTGGCCTGCGGCATTTCGATCTTCGAGACCATCAACTCCGGCCCGCATGCCTATTTCGACGCGGCGGTGATGCTGACCTTCTTCCTGTTGATCGGGCGCTATCTCGACCACCGCACCCGCGCCATCGCGCGCTCGGCCGCGCAGGAGCTTGCCGCGCTGGAAGTGCCGCGCGCCATCGTGATCCAGGACGGCGCCGAGGTCACGAAATCCATCGCCGAGGTGATCCCCGGCGATCTGGTGCTGGTGCGCCCCGGCGGGCGGATGCCGGTCGATGGCGAGGTGATCAAGGGCGCGTCCGAGATCGACCGCAGCCTGCTGACGGGCGAGACCCTGCCGGTCGCGGTCGCCCCCGGCGTGATGGTCAGCGCGGGCGAGGTCAACCTGACCGGCCCGCTGACCCTGCGCACCACCGCGGCGGGCCGAGACAGCTCGCTGCACCGGATGGCCGATCTGGTCGCGGTGGCCGAGGCGGCCAAGACGAAATACACCTCGCTCGCGGAAAAGGCGGCGCATGCCTATTCCTCGATTGTCCATGTGCTGGCGGCGGTCGCCTTCACCGGCTGGCTGATCTACACGGCGGGCGATCTGCGGCTGTCGGTCAATATCATGGCCGCCGTGCTGATCATCACCTGCCCCTGTGCGCTTGGGCTTGCGGTGCCGGCGGTGCTGACCTCGGCCTCGGGGCGGCTGTTCCGCAAGGGGATGCTGATCAAACAGGGCACCGCGCTGGAACGCATGGCCCAGGTCGATACGGTGGTGTTCGACAAGACCGGCACCCTGACCATGGGCGCGCCCGAGGCCGCCGATTTCGACGCCCATCCGCTTGCCGCGCAAGAGGTCGCGCTGGCGCTGGCGGGGGCCTCGTCGCATCCTTTGGCGCTGGCGCTGGCCGAGGCGGCGCGCGCGCGCGGCGTGCGGCCCGCGCTGGTCGAGGAGATCCGCGAAGTGCCGGGCTACGGCGTCGAGGGCCGCTGGAAGGGGCTGCGCGTCCGACTGGGCCGCGCCGAATGGTGCGGTGCCGAGGGCGTGGGCGAAACCGCGACTTACCTTGCTGCGGGCGAGGGCGATCCGCGAGCCTTCACCTTCACCGACCGGCTGCGTCCGGGCGTGACGGAACTGATGGCGGCGCTGAAAGCCGGTGGACAGAAGATCGTGCTCCTGTCGGGCGATACGCCTGCGGCGGTGGGCGCGCTGGCGGCGAAGCTCGGGATCGACGACTGGTCGGCGGGTGTGCTGCCGGCCGAAAAGGCCCGCCGCGTCGCCGATCTGAAAGCGGCGGGGCGCCATGTGCTGATGGTGGGCGACGGGCTGAACGACACCGGCGCGCTGGCCGAGGCGCATGTCTCGATCTCGCCTGCCTCGGCGCTGGATGCGGCGCGGGTGGCTTCGGACATCGTGCTTCTGGGCCAGGATATGTCGCCGATTGCGGATGCGATCCGCATCAGCCGCCAGGCCTCGCGCCGGATCATCGGGAACTTTCAGATTTCGGCCGGTTACAATATCATCGCGGTGCCGCTGGCGCTGATGGGGCTGGCGACGCCCTTAGCGGCGGCGCTGGCGATGTCTCTGTCGTCGATCACCGTGTCGCTGAACGCGCTGCGGCTGAAATAGGGGAAAGCGATGGAAATCCTTGGTATATTGATTCCGGTTTCGCTTTTCATGGGCGGCGTGGGGCTGGTGGCTTTCATCTGGGCGATGCGCACCCGCCAGTTCGACGACCCCGAGGGCGATGCGAACCGCATCCTCACCGGCGACTGGGACGACCGGCCCCGGCCCGACTGACAGCCGCCTGAAAGCAAAACGGCCGCATCCCCGGGGGTGCGGCCGTTTTCTTTTGGCGGGGCAGGGGGGCTTACGCCGGCCCCATCGTCTCGCAGGCCATGCCGCGCGCGCGCAGGCGGCGGCAGGCCAGATCAGCCTGATCCTCGCTGAGGCCGAGGAACGAGGCGCGGTATTTGCCGCCGCGTTCGGTCACTTTGCGCAGGCCCTGATCCAGGGTGGCGCTTTCCGCGAGGCCGGTCTTCAGCAGCGCGCGCTCGGCCTCATAGCGCGAGGCATAGGCGCCGACCGCAACCCCCCAGCCCCGCGAGCCCGAGGTGGATTTCGAGATCACCACCAGTTCTTCTTCCGGCGCGGCGGCGGGTTCGGCCGAGGCGAGCGCCACGCTGTCGAAGATCGGCGCCTTGCGGGCGGGCGCGGCAGGCTCTTCGATCACCGCCGTCGCATCGGCGGCGACGGTTTCCACCGCGGTCACCTGCTGTTCGGCTGCGGCCTCCCAGGCCTCCGGTTCCGCCAGCGCGAAGGGCAGATCGGCGGGCGCGGGCTCTGCCGGCGCCACGGCCAGCATCACCTCTTCCGCCGGGGCGACGGTTTCCAGCACCGGCGCTGGGGCGGGCGCGGCTTCTGCCACCAGGGTTTCCGCAGCAGGGGCGGCCCCGGGCTGCGCCAGATGTTCGGGGCGCGGCTGCGGCCGCAGACCGGCAAGCGCCGGATCTGTCGCAGGGGCGGGCGTCTCCGCCGGAGCCTCACCCGCGGCCAGCGCCATGGCCTGAGCCTCAAGACCGCCGGGCGCGGCGCCTGCCGCCAGGGCTCCGGCCTGGGCCTCCAGCGATCCGGCGGGCGCCTCGCCCGGGGCTGCGACTGCGGGGGCCGGTTCGGCCAGCGCCACGACCTGGGCCTCCAGCGTTCCTGCGGGGGGCGGCTCGGCCACGGCCTCGGCAATCGCGCTTTCCACCCCTTCGGCGATGGCGGCGGCCAGAGCATCGGGCACCTGCGGCGCGGCGGCTTCGGCGACCATCGCCGGGGCCGCAGCCGCACCGGGCCGGGGTTTGGGCCGCGGCGAGCGCAGGACCTCGCCCGAGACGCGGATGGTCTTGGCGGCGCCGCCCGGTGCATCGGGCGTGTCGATGCCGCTCGCGGCCTCGGCCACCAGATCGGCGATCACGTTCTGATCGGGAACCGGCGCGGCATCCGGACGTTTCTCTTTCACCTTGTTCCCGGCAAGGCCGAAGCCCTTGTTCATCAGCTCGACCATCTTCGCGTTGCGCTGCGCGGTGGAGGATCCGCCGAAGATGGTCGCGATGATGCGCTTGTCGCCGCGCTTGGCCGAGGCGGTCAGGTTGAAGCCCGCGGCCACCGTATAGCCGGTCTTGATCCCGTCGGCCCCCTCGTATCCGTCGAGGAAACGGGTGTTGGTGTTGTTGACCTGGGCGATCCCCGCATCGGCGGTGCGGCGCGAGAAGATGTTGTAATATTGCGGGAAATCGTAGAACAGATGCCGCCCGAGCAGCGTCATGTCGCGTGCGCTCGACAGATGGCCGGGCGCGGTCAGCCCATGGGCGTTCTTGAACGTCGAGTTCTTCATCCCGAGCGCGCGGGCGGTGCGGGTCATGCGCTGCGCGAAGGCCGATTCCGATCCGGCGATGTGATCCCCGAGCGCCGCGGCCGCGTCATTGGCGGATTTGATCGCGGCGGCGCGAATCAGATAGCGCACCTTGATCTTCTGCCCTGGTTTCAGCCCGAGCCGCGACGGCGGCTGTGCGGCGGCATGTTTCGACACCGTAACCACGGTATCGAGCGACATACGGCCCGCCTGGATCTCCTGGAAGGTGATGTAGAGCGTCATCATCTTGGTCAGCGACGCCGGGTGAAGCTGGGTGTCCGCGTTCTGCGACCACAAAGTCTCGCCGGTGCGCGCATCCATGATGATGGCAGCGAAGGGGGCGGCCTGCACCGGCGCAGCGGCCAGATGTGCGAAGAACGCCAGAACAATCGTCAGGGTGCGGAGAAACCGCCCGATAAGCGATGCCACGTCGCCGTTCCTTTTTGCCTGTCCGGGCCCCTGTTTTTTGGCGGGGCCTCATTTCTGCCTGGACCCGAGGCTAACACAGAGCGATGCGCCGGAAAACCCACAAGTTTCAAAGACTTTCAGCAGCTTGCCCGACTTGTGGCCCGGGCGCAGCAGCGGCCATATCCTGGGCGCGGGCTGCCCGTGCGCGCTATTCCCAGGGGCTGGCGGCCAGTTCCTCGACCAGCCCGGGCAGGCCCGAGAGGTCCGGCAGGCTGCGGTAACGGGGGTTTTCCGCCGGTTCATCGGCCGATTCCAGCTCCCATGCCGGGCCGTGGGGCACATGCACCGCCCAGGCGCCGGCGTCGATTGCCGCGACCACATCGGATTTCATCGAATTGCCGGTCATCAGCGCCCGGTCCGCCCCGCTCCCATGGCGCGCGAAGATCCGCTGGTAGACCTGGGGCGTCTTGTCCGAGACGATTTCCACCGCGTCGAAGAAATCCCCCAGTCCCGATTGCGCCAGCTTGCGCTCCTGATGCAGCAGGTCGCCCTTGGTGATCAGAATCAGCCGGAACCGCCCCGCCAGCGCCTGAACCGTTTCGCGCGCATGGGGCAAAAGCTCCACCGGATGATCCAGCATCGCCCGCCCCGAGCCCAGCAGTTCCGAGATCACCGAGGCCGGCACCCGGCCCTCGGTCACTTCGATGGCGGTCTCGATCATCGAGAGCGTGAAGCCCTTCACCCCGAAGCCATAGGCGCCGATGTTGCGCCGCTCGGCCGCGAGCAGCCTTTCGTGCAGGCGGTGCGGATCGGCGTAATCGCGCAGAAGGTCGGTGAAACGCTCCTGCGTCAGGCGGAACCAGGCCTCGTTTTGCCAGAGCGTGTCGTCCGCGTCGAAACCGATGGCCGAGATCATGCGTTTCCCCTTTGCGCCCCTCTTGCCGGTCAAAGACGGTCAAGGCAATCCCTGCCCCTTTTCGTTCAGGGAAAACCCATTATATTTCAGGGAAGCTGTTCTTATGACGATTCCCCCCGGCCCAGCGGAGACACCAACCTTGTCTTATCAACCCCATATCCTGGCTGACCGGAAGGATGGTCCGGGTGCCGGCGGTCCGGGCGAGGAGACGTCGCTTCTGGCCAAGCCGAAGCCGAAGACGCAGCGCCCGCCGCTTTACAAGGTCCTGCTGCTGAACGACGACTACACGCCGATGGAATTCGTCGTCCATATCCTTGAGCGGTTCTTCGGCATGAACCACGCCCAGGCCTTCGACATCATGCTGACGGTGCACAAGAAGGGCCTTGCCGTGGTTGGCGTGTTCTCGTTCGAGGTGGCCGAGACCAAGGTGGCGCAGGTGATGGATTTCGCGCGCCGGCATCAGCATCCGCTGCAATGCACGATGGAAAAGGAATAGGCGGCGCGGTGCCGCCCGACCCATAAGCAAGGCAATGCATGCGCCATTCCCGGATCGACCTGGCCCTCACGCAGGGCGTATTGACGCTTCCCGAAACCGGAAGGATCGCGGTTTTCCGCCCGGTGGCGGGCGATGATCTGTCGGCCTTGCCGCAAGACCGGCTGGTGGTGCTGACCGGCTTCCGCCCCGATCACGATCATTTCGCGTCGCGCGGCTATGCCGTCACCGGAGAGCCGCCCTATGCCGCGGCGCTGGTCTGCCTGCCGCGCGCCCGCGATCATGCCCGCGCGGTTCTGGCCGAGGCGGCGGCCTCGGTCGTCCCCGGCGGGCCGGTGGCGGTCGACGGCCAGAAGACCGACGGGATCGAGGCGGTTCTGAAGGAACTGAAATCCCGCGTCGCTCTGTCAGAGGTGCTGTCAAAGGCCCATGGCCGGATCGCCGTCTTTCCCGCCGGGCCGGAACTCGCCGCCTGGGCCGCCGCGCCCCGCCAGATCGCGGAGGGCTTCGTCACCCGCCCGGGCGTGTTCTCGGCCGACGGGCCGGACCCGGGCTCGGAGCTGCTGGCGCAGGCTTTGCCCTTGAAACTTGGCCCCAAGGTGGTCGATCTCGGCGCGGGCTGGGGCTATCTGTCGCGCGCGATCCTGGCGCGCGAAGGCGTCAAACGGCTCGACCTGGTCGAGGCCGAGGCCACGGCGCTCGATTGCGCGCGCGAGAATATCCAGGACACGCGAGCCCGTTTCCACTGGGCCGATGCGCTGACCTTCCGCCCCGAAAACCTGGCCGAGACCGTGGTGACGAACCCCCCCTTCCACACCGGACGTGCCGCCGATCCGTCTCTGGGCGTCGGCTTCATCCAGGCCGCGCGGCGGATGCTCGCGCCCGATGGCGCGCTCTGGCTGGTCGCGAACCGGCATCTGCCTTACGACGAGGCGCTGTCGGCGCATTTCCTGGAGCATGAGACCGTGGCGCAGACCAATGCCTTCCGGGTGATCCGCGCCATCAAACCGCGCCGCAATGCCACGAGGCAGGGATGAGCTTTTCGATCACCGGCAAGACCGCCATCGTCACCGGCGCCGCCAGCGGCCTCGGCCTCGCGGTGGCGCGGCATCTGCTGGACCGGGGCGCCAATGTCATGCTCGCGGACAGCGACGAGGCGCGGCTCGGGGCCGAACTGGGCGAGGCCGCCCGCACCGATGGCCCGGCCCGGCTGTTCGCGGGCGATCTGACGAAGAAGCTCAATCTCGTCAATCTCGTCTCGGCCACGGTGGACGCCTTCGACCGGATCGACATCCTGGTGAACGCCAGCCGCCGCTGCGCCCTGTCCGAGACGCTGAACCCCGATGAGGATCAGGTCGAGACGCTCTGGCAGCAGAACGTGCTCTCGACGCTGCGCCTCAGCCAACTGGTGGCGCGGCGGATGATCGCCATGGCGGAAAAGGCGCAGACCGAGCCCGGCACGCCGATCGGCTCCATCGTGAATTTCTCCTCGGTGGCGGCGGTCCGGGTGCAGCCGGAACTGCTGGGATATTCCATGGCCTCGGCGGCGGTCGAGCAGATGACGCGCACGCTTGCGGTGGCGCTGGCGCCGAAGGGGATCCGGGTGAACGCGGTCTCCATCGGCTCGGTGATGAGCGCGAGCCTGCAATCGGCGCTGAAGGACGCCCCCGATCTGCGTAAGCGGATCGAATCCGGCACACCACTGGGGCGGATCGCCGCGCCCGACGAACTGGTCGAGACGGTGCAATATCTCGTCTCGGAGGCCGCGCGTTTCGTGACCGGCCAGGTGCTGGTGGTGGATGGCGGCCGCGGCCTTCTCGATGCGGTGGCCGCTCCTGCCTTCTGATGCGCCCCGCGGCAGCCTCGGCAGCCTCCGGCGGGGATATTTAAAGACAGAAAATATGCAAGTCCGCTCCAGGCTCATTTTCTGTCTCTAAATATCCCGGGGGAGTCTTCGCGTAAGCGAAGACGGGGGCAGGGCCCCCATCCGCGGCCGCCACAATCACTCCGGGTAAAGCTCGCGGCACTGCGCCACGACCGAGGTCGCCTGCCGCGACAACTCGCGCTGTTTCACCTTCAGCTGCTCCAGCTTCTTCGCCTCGGCGGCAAGGTCGATGGTGCGCGGGCGGGTTCTCGTCTCGGTGTCGAAGCTGCGGCAGGTGGTGGTCACCGGGCGCGGCGTCGGATCCTCGGCGGTGCCGGGGATGTAGCGGATGCAGGGCTCCCAGTCGGGCACGGTGACGGTATAGCGCTCGATCGCATAGCCGCGGTCCAGATTGCCCTGGGTCTCCTGGATCAGCTTTTCCACCGTGCGCAGGTCGCGGGTGTTGCGGCTGATACATTGCTCCTGCGGGGTGCCGCAGGCGGCAAGGACCGACAGAAGGGTGAAGGCGGCGATTTTCTTCATGACGCGACTCGCAGGATCGGGGGCTTCAGCCTGGCATATGGTGCTGGCTCTGCCAAACGGGTTGGAGGCGGACGCGGGCGGTGATAGGCAAGGTCTGGCCGTTGGGACGAAAGAAGAATGGGCACGGATTTCACAGAATACAAGGCGCGGGCGGCCGAATGGTTCCGCCTTCTGCGCGACCGCATCACCCTGGCCTTCGAGGATCTCGAAGACCGCGCGGGCGGCGACGCCCCCCCGGGCCGGTTTGAGGTGACCCCCACCACCCGCGAAGACGGCGGCGGCGGGCTCATGAGCGTGATGCGCGGCGGGCGGGTGTTCGAGAAGGTCGGCGTGAACTGGTCTGCCGTCCACGGCACTCTGGGCGAGCGGGCGCAAAAGGCGATGGCCGCGCGCGGCGTGCCGGGGATGGAGACGGATCCGCGGTTCTGGGCCTCCGGCATCAGCCTCGTCGCCCATATGCAGAACCCGCATTGCCCGGCGGTGCATATGAACACCCGGATGTTCTGGACGCCCCATGCCTCGTGGTTCGGTGGCGGCGCCGATCTCAATCCCTGCATCGAATACCCAGAGGACACCGCGCATTTCCACGCGCAGCTTCGCGCGGCCTGCGACGCCCATGACCCCGCCTATTACGACCGCTTCAAGGCCTGGGCGGACGCGTATTTCTTCATCCCGCACCGCGGCCGGGCGCGCGGTGTCGGCGGCATTTTCTACGACGATCTGAACACCGGCGACTGGGAGGCCGATTTCGCTTTCACCCGGGCCGTGGGCGAGGCTTTCCTGCCCGCTTTCCTGCCGGTTACCGAACGCCATCTCTCGCAGCCATGGGGCGAGGCCGAGCGCGAGGCGCAGCTTGTCCACCGCGGGCTCTATGCCGAATACAACCTCGTCTACGACCGCGGCACCAAATTCGGGCTGGAGACCGGGCATGATGCCAATGCGGTGCTGATGAGCCTGCCGCCGCTTGCGAAATGGATCTGAGATGAACGACATCACCGTGAAAGCCCTCTATGCCTCGGTGGTCGAGGACGAGGGCCATATCTTCATCGGTTTCGCCGAAGGCGAGGGCGAGGAAGATCCCTATGCGCTGTTCCGCCAGCCCCTGGGCGGCGGGCCGGTCTGGTTCGAGGTCTCGGACGAAAGCCTCGGGGCCGAGGATGCGGTGGAGAGCGTCACGCTCTCCGACAAGGGGCTGGAGATCGTGATCGCGGCCGCGAAAGCCGCGAAGGTCGGCTGGGCGCGCAGCATCGCGGTCAGGATCGGGCCGCAGACCGAAAGCGCCGATGAGGCGCTGGCCGCCTTGCGCGAGATGCTGGGGGATCGGTTCCGGGGCTAGCTCTGCGTCAGCAAGAGCCCCACGCCCGCCAGCAGCACGAGGATCCCGGCCAGTTGCCGGGGGGTGATCTTCTGGCGGAAATGCCAGCGCGCCACCATCAGCGCGAAGACCACCTCGATCAGCGCCAGCGTGCGGACATTCGCGGCCGAGGTCAGCGCGAAGCCCATGAACCAGCAGGCCGAGGCCGCTGCCCCAAGCACCCCCGCGGCAAGCGAGGGCCGCCAGGCGCCAAGGCTGCCGACCAGCGCCCTGCGGTCGAACAGCAGCATCCAGACCATCAGCACCGCGCTCTGGATCGCCAGCGACACCACAAGCAGCGTCAGCGCCCGGATCAGGAAATCGCCGCTGTCCAGCGCATTGACCCCGCCGCGAAAGCCGATGGCCGAAAGGCCGAACCCGGCCCCCGCCAGCAGGCCGAGGAACGCCGGGCGCAGT
Source organism: Pseudogemmobacter humi (assembly GCF_900609055.1). Classification (GTDB taxonomy): domain Bacteria; phylum Pseudomonadota; class Alphaproteobacteria; order Rhodobacterales; family Rhodobacteraceae; genus Pseudogemmobacter; species Pseudogemmobacter humi. Next base: position 270,490 of record NZ_UXAW01000051.1, read on the forward strand.
TGCGCCAGTTGCGCGCCGGTGCCGGGCCGCACCGAGAGGATCAGCACACCCAGAACCGCGACGAGGATCGCCGCCAGCATCGGCGCGGTCAGCGGATCGCCCAGCACCGCCCAGCCGATCAGCGCAACGATCACCGGCTCGCCCTTCAGCCAGGCGGTCGAGATGCCGAAACCGTTGGTCTTCATCACCAAGAGCATCAGCGCTGTGGCCGCGATCTGCGACAACCCGCCGAGCGTGGCGAAGCCGAGCGCGTCGGCGCCCGGCACCGGGATCTGCTGGCCGGAGAGCCAGGCGGCCGCCAGCAGGAACAGCACCGCGAACGGCAGGCCGAACAGAAAGCGCACCTGGGTGGCGCCGATGGTGCCGATCCGGGCGGTCAGCCCCGATTGCGTGGCGTTGCGCGCGGTCTGCAAACCCGCCGCCGCCACCGTCACCAGCGGCCAGAGCGGGATCATCCCTGGCGCACCGTCTCGATCATGATCCGCACGTTCTCGGGGTCGGCGTCGGGGGTGATGCCATGGCCAAGGTTGAAGATATGCGGGCCATTGCGGAAGGCTCCGACCACCCGGCGGGTCTCGCGGATCAGATCCTCGCCGCCCGAGACCAGATGATGCGGCGCCAGATTGCCCTGGACGCAGCCGTCCTTCTGCACATGCTGCGCCGCCCATTCCGGGGTGACGGAATTGTCCACCGCGACGCAATCGGCGCCGGTGGCTTTGGCGAAGCCGACATAGCCCTCGCCCGCCTCGCGCGGGAAGGCGATGACCGGCAGGCCGGGGTGGCGGGCCTTCAGCGCGGCGATGATCGTTGCGGCGGGTTTCACCGCGAAATCCTGGAAATCCTGGCCTTTCAGGCTGCCGGCCCATGAATCAAACAGCTTCACCACCTCGGCCCCGGCCTCGACCTGGGCCGAGAGATATTCCACCGTGGCCTCGGTCAGCCGGTCGATCAGGGCCTCGAACGTCGCGCGGTCTTCGGCTTTCAGCCGGTGCGCGCCGGCCTGTTCCTCTTTGCCGCGCCCGGCGATCATATAGGTCGCCACCGTCCAGGGCATCCCGGCGAAGCCGATCAGCGTGGTCTCTTCGGGAAGTTCGCGTTTCAGGATGCGCAGCGTCTCGTAGACCGGCGCGAGCGTGTCGTGGATCGCCGTGGTCGGGCGCAGGGCGGCGACCTCAGTGGCGGTGGTCGTGGTCTCCATCCGCGGGCCCTCGCCGGTCTCGAACCACAACTCTCGCCCCAGAGCCTGCGGCAGCAGCAAAATGTCGGCAAACAGGATCGCCGCGTCGAAACCGTAACGGCGGATCGGTTGCAGCGTCACTTCGGCGGCGAGTTCGGGATTGTAGCACAAGGACAGGAAATCCCCCGCCTCGGCCCGGGTCGCGCGGTATTCCGGCAGATAGCGGCCGGCCTGGCGCATCATCCAGACCGGCGGCACCGGCAGGGTCTCGCCCGCCAGGGCGCGCAGGATGGTCTTGTCTGGCTTTCCGGTCATGCTCGGCCTCCGCTCGCTCTCTGGCCCCGTGCCGCGCGCGGGGGCCGAAGTCAAGCGCCGCGGGCGCCAGGGCGGCCAGATGCCGCGCCGCGGCGCTGCCCGCGCGCCATTGCCAGAACCGCCACGCTTCGCTATCGCTCGGGGCATGACCGATGCCCTGCCCACCCCCGCCTCGCCCCTGAAGATCGGCACCCGTGGCTCGCCGCTGGCGCTCTGGCAGGCGCATGAGGTGCGCCGGGTGCTGATGGCGGCCTGGGATCTGCCCGAGGATGCGTTCGAGACGGTGATCATCAAAGTCACCGGCGATCAGATTCAGGACAAGGCCCTGCGCGAGATCGGCGGCAAGGGTCTGTTCACCCGCGAGATCGAAGAGGCGCTGACCGACGGCGGGATCGACATCGCGGTCCATTCGATGAAGGACATGCCGACGCTGCAACCCGAGGGGCTGGTGCTGGACTGCTACCTGCCGCGCGCGGATGTGCGCGACGCCTTCGTCAGCCGCAACCACGCCTCGATCCGCGATCTGCCACAGGGGGCGAAGGTCGGCTCCTCCAGCCTGCGCCGCCGCGCGCAGCTTGCGCTGGTGCGGCCCGATCTGGAACTGGTCGAGTTCCGTGGCAACGTCCAGACCCGGATGCGCAAGCTCGATGAGGGGGTGGCGGATGCGACCTTCCTCGCCATGGCGGGGCTGGCCCGGCTTGGCATGCAGGATGTCGCGCGCTCGGCCATCGAGCCTGAAGAGATGCTGCCTGCGGTGGCGCAGGGCGCCATCGGGGTGGAGCGCCGCGAGACTGACGCCCGCGTGGCTGCGCTGCTTTCGCGCATCCACGACCGCGAGACCGGGCTGCGGCTGGCGGCAGAGCGGGCGTTCCTGCTGACGCTCGACGGCTCCTGCCAGACGCCGATCGCGGGGCTGGCGCTGCTGGAAGGCGACACGCTCTGGCTGCGGGGCGAGATCCTGCGCTCCGACGGCAGCGAGGCGATCCGCGACGAGATCCGCGGTCCGCTGACCGAAGGCGCTGCGCTTGGCGAGACGCTGGCGCGCCGCCTGCTTTCCCGCGCTCCGGCGGATTTCTTCACCGGAAAGTGAACCGAACTGTTTTGTATCCCGCGCCGGATCCGTGAAGGATCAGGTAAACTATTGCCGAAAGGGCGGGGAGATGAACGGAAATGGCCTCTCGCACCTGGTGAAGGATGCTTTGCGCAATCGTCCCGGACGGATTTCGCGCCTGCGCTCTGCCGCGGGCGGGACGTTCTGGCTGAAACGGGTCGAGAAGCTTTCGCTGCGGCTCAGGTTGCAGAAGGGCGATCCGCGACGCGCGTTCGAGGCCGAGCGCGAGGGGCTGAAAACGCTTGCGGCCAAGGGGCTGCCGGTGCCGAAGATCCTGCTGGAAGGGCCGGATTACTTCCTGCTTCCCGATGCGGGGCCGACGCTGGAACAGATCGCCGGTGATGAGGCCCGCCCGGTCCCCGACCGCGAGGCCGCCTTTGCCGCCGCGGGCAAGGCGCTGGCGCGGCTGCACTGGGCGGGGCTTTCGCATGGCCGCCCCGCGCCGCGCGACATCTGCTGGGACGGATGCACCGCCCGTTTCATCGATCTGGAGCGGTTTTCCCTGGCGTGCCGCAGTGGCTTTCGGCAGGCGTTGGATGTGGTGATCTTCACCCAAAGCTGCTTTTCGCGCTGGCCCAGGGACAGCCGCTGGCTCGATGCCGCGCTTGCCGCCTGGAGCGCGAATGCCCCCGACGGGGCGGGCAAGCGCGTCTCGCGGCTTGCCTGCGGCCTTGGCTGGCTTGGCCCGCCTGCGCGCGCGCTTTCGCATTTCAGGCCGAAAAGCCGCGAATTGCGCGCCGTGCCGCTGACGCTCGGGCGGCTCCGGTGCGGCCGGTTTGCCTGACCGCCCTCAGTCCTGCGATCTGAGGAGCCGCGCCGGTTTCACCCGCAGCGACCGGCCCGCGAAGACCAGCCCGGCGAGCAGGGTCGCCGCCACGCCGCCCAGCACGATGCCGAGCGCGGGGACCGGCTCGAACCGATACGGGCTTTCCATCACGAAACGCATCACCGCCCAGCCCGAGACCGTCCCGGCAAAGACCGCGACCGCGCCTGCCGCCGCGCCGAGGAAGGCTGCGCGCAAAGCGAAGCTCATCAGGATCCGCCGCCGTGTCGCGCCCAGCACCTTCATCAGCGCCGCCTCGTAGCTGCGGGCGCGCTCGCCCGCGGCGGCGGTGCCGATCAGCACCGCAAAGCCGGTCAGGAGCGTGCCCGCCGCCGCCCAGGCGGTGGCGGTGGCGATCGAGGACAGGGCCTCGCTCACCCGGTCCACCGCCTCGCGGATGCGGATCGCGGTGACGTTCGGCCATTCCCGCGTCACCTCGCGCAGGATGCGGGCCTCGGCCTCGGGCGGGGCGTAGAGCGTGGCGATATGGCTATGCGGGGCGCCCGCCAGCGCCGCCTCGTTCATCACGATCACGAATCCCATGCCGGCGTTCGAGAAATCCACCTCGCGCAAAGAGGTGATCGTGCCGGTGATCTCGCGCCCCAGGATGTTCACCGTCAGCCGGTCGCCGGGGCCGAGGCCCAGTTCCGCGGCTTCGGCGGCGGCGAGGCTGATCTGCGGCTCGCCCTGGTAGCCCTCGGGCCACCATTCGCCCGCGGTGAGTTTCGTGCCCGCGGGCAGGGGTCCGGCGTAAGAGACGCCGCGGTCGCCGCGCACCACCCAGTGATCGCCCGCAACCTCGCGCGCGGGGCGGTCGTTGATCCGGCTGACCACGCCGCGCAGCATCGGCGCGGTCTCGTAGCGCGAGACGTCGGGGTCGGCTTCGGCGTTTTCCGTGAAAGCCGCGATCTGGCCGGGCTGGATATCGACGAAGAAGAAGGCGGGCGCCCGGGTCGGCAGATCGCGGTCGATGGCGGCGCGCAGATTGGCGTCGATCTGGCCCACGGCGGCCAGCACCGAGAGGCCGAGGCCCAGGGACAGCACCACCGGCAGCGCCTCGCTGCCCGGGCCGCCGATGGCCGCAAGCGCCGCGCGCAAGGCCGGGCGGCCCTGTGCCAGCCCTCCGCGCGCGAGCCGTCGGGCGAGCCGCCGCAGTCCCCATGCCGTCAGCGCCAGAACGGCCAGCGCCGCCAGCACGCCTCCGGCGGTGCCGAGCGCCAGCTCCGGGATGCCCGAGGTGATCACGGCGGTGGCGACCAGAGCCACCACCAGCACCACGAGCGCGAGGATCCACCGCCTGCGCGGCCAGCCCGCCGCGCCGCCGCGATACAGCGCCGCGGCGCGGATGCGCTCGGCCCGCGCCAGCGGCAGCAGCGTGAAGATCAGCGCCGTCAGCGCGCCGTAGAAGGCGGCCTCGGTCAGTGCCATGGGCGAGACGCCGATCTTCGCCGGGAAGGGCAGCGAGGCCTCGATCCAGGGCGCGGCGATCAGCGGCACGCCCGCGCCGAGGACAAGGCCGATGGCGATGCCGATCAGTGTCAGAAAGCCGACCTGGATCAGATAGCTGGCAAAGATCAGCCCCATCGGCGCGCCCAGCGTTTTCAGCGTGGCGATGGTGGCGGTCTTGCCTTGCAGCCAGGCCCGCACCGCGGCCGAAATCCCCACCCCGCCGACCGCCAGCCCGGCAAGGCCGACGAGGACGAGGAAACTGCCCATCCGGTCGATGAACCGCTCGATCCCCGGGGCGGGGCGGCGCGCGTCGGTCCAGCGCATGCCGTCATCGCGGAACTGCCGCCGGGCCTCGGCCTCCAGCCGCTCCAGATCGCTGCCGGGGGGCAGCGCGAGGCGGTATTTGGTCTCGAACAGCGAGCCAGGGGAGAGCAGGCCGGACCCGGCCAGCGCCGGGGTGGCGACCAGGGTACGCGGTCCCAGTGAGAAACTGTCGGCGCCGTTGTCGGGCTCTTCCAGCAGCGCGGCCATCAGCACGAATTCCTGGGTGCCCAGCCGGAAGCGGTCGCCCGGGGCCAGCTCCAGCCGCTCGATCAGGATCGGGTCCATCACCGCGCCGGGCAGGCCGCCTTCGCCCGCCAGCGCCTCGGAGAGCGGCATCGCGGGGTCCAGCACCGCCGCGCCGTAAAGCGGCCAGAGCCCGTCCACCGCCTTCAGTTGGGTCAGCGCCTGGTCAGTTTCGGTCAGCGCCATCGAGCGGAAATCGACGATCTCCGATACCCTTTCCGCCGCGCCCGCCATGAAGGCGCGCTCGTCCCCGGAAGCGAAGCGGTAGGTGAAGCGCATCTCGGCATCGCCGCCCAGAAGCACGCTGCCCTGATCGGCCAGCCCGGCCTGGATCGAGGCGCGCAGCGTGCCCACGCCCGCGATGGCGGCGACCCCGAGCGCGAGGCAGATCAGGAAGACGCGCAGGTCTTTCAGACCCCCGCGCAGTTCCCTGCGGGCGATGCGGAAGGCAAGGCTCATGCGGCGCGTTCCGTGGCGAGTTGCCCGTCGGTCAGCCGCACCACGCGGTCGCAGCGGGCGGCGAGTTCGGGGGCATGCGTCACCATCACCAGCGTCGCCCCGTGCCGGTCGCGCAACGAAAACAAGAGATCCATGATCGCCTGACCGTTTGCGCCGTCGAGGTTGCCGGTCGGCTCGTCCGCCAGCAGCAGCGCCGGGCGCGGCGCGATGGCGCGGGCCAGTGCGACCCGCTGCTGCTCGCCCCCCGAAAGCTGCGCCGGATAGTGATCGGTGCGCGCGCCGAGGCCCACGGCCTCAAGTTCCGCCCGAGCGCGGGGGAAGGCGTCCTTCTCGCCGCCGAGTTCCAGCGGCAGCGCGACGTTTTCCAGCGCGGTCATATTGGGGATCAGGTGGAAGGACTGGAACACCACGCCCATATTCGCGCGGCGGAACCGCGCGAGCTGATCCTCGTTCATCGCGCCGAGGTCCTGGCCGAGGGCTTGCACGCTGCCTTGCGTCGCGCGCTCCAGCCCGCCCATCAGCATCAGGAGCGAGGATTTGCCCGACCCCGAGGGGCCGGTCAGCGCCAGCGTCTCGCCCCGGTTGACCTCAAGCGAGATGCCCCGCAGGATCCCGACCGGGCCGGCGTTTCCCTGAAGCGTCAGATGAACACCGGCGAGCGAAAGGACGGAATCGGACATGCGGAACTTCCTGAAACGGGCGACACAGGGGGGATATGGCGCATTGCGCGCGCTCCGCAACCTCACGATTGCGTTGATTCTGCCGGTTTTTCCGGTTTTCGCAGAGGAGGCGGTGAAGATCGTCGCTTTGGGCGACAGTCTGACCGCGGGCTACGGGCTGAACGAGGGCGAGGGGCTGGTGCCGCAGCTCCAGGCCTGGCTCGATGCGCAGGGCGCGGGCGTGGTGATCGGGAATGCGGGCGTCTCGGGCGACACCACCGCCGGAGGGCTGTCGCGGGTGGACTGGGCGCTTGGGGACGGCGCCGATGCGCTGATGGTCACGCTGGGCGGCAACGACATGCTGCGCGGCATCCCGGCGGCCGAGGTGCGGGCCAATCTCGACGGTATTCTGCGCGCCGCGCGGGGGCGGGATTTGCCGGTGCTGCTGGTCGCGATGAAGGCGCCCGCGAACTGGGGGCCGGATTATAAACGCGACTTCGACGCGCTTTATGTCGAACTGGCGGAAGAATATGATGCGCTTTTGTATGACGGGTTCTTTCAGGGCCTGACTGCGGCGGGGGCGGACCCGTCCGATCCGGCGGCGCTGGCGCGCTGGATGCAGGGCGACGGCATCCATCCGAACGCCGAAGGGGTGAAGCTGATCGCAGAGGCGCTTGGCCCTGCTGTGCTGGAACTGGCGGCACGGGCGCGACAGTAGCGGAGACCGGGCGGCGGGTTGCTGGCCGGGGATGCCTCCGGCGGGGGTATTTGGGTCAGGATGAAAGACCGGAGCGGGCGATGACGGAATTTCTTGAGGAACTGAGGGCGGCGCTCGGGGCCGAGCATGTGCTGACCGGCGATGATGCTTTGCGCTACGGTCGCGACTGGATGGGGCATTACATCGGCCATCCGCTGGCGGTCGCGCGGCCCGCCTCGACCGCCGGGGTCGCGGCCTGCGTGACGCTTGCCGCCCGCGCGGGCGTGGCCGTGGTGCCGATCGGCGGCAACACCGGCCTTGTCGGCGGCACCATGACCGAGGGCGGGCTGCTGGTCAGCCTGGAGCGCATGAACCGCATCCGCGAGATCCGTCTCGACGCCCGGCTGGTGATCGCCGAGGCCGGGGTGGTGCTGCAAAAGATCCACGAGGCGGCCGAGGACCTGGGCCTTTACTTCCCGCTCTGGTTCGGCGCGCGCGGCTCGGCGATGCTGGGCGGCGCGCTTTCGACCAATGCGGGCGGTTCGAACGTGTTGCGCTACGGCTCGACGCGGGGGCTGTGCCTCGGGCTGGAGGTGGTGCTGGCCGATGGCCGGGTGCTGAACCTGATGAGCGAATTGCACAAGGACAATTCCGGCTACGATCTGAAACAGCTTTTCATCGGCGCCGAGGGGACTTTGGGGATCATCACGGCGGCGGTGATGAAGCTGGTGCCGGCGCCGCGCGCCCATGCGACCGCGGTTGTTGCCGCGCGCGCACTGCCGCAGGCGCTTGCCCTTTTGAACCGGATGCAGGAGGCGACCGGCGGCCGCGTCGAGGCCTTCGAGCTGATGCCCGCCGATTACGCCCGCCGCCTTGCCGAGGTGCGCCCCGATCTGGGCCAGCCCTTCGCGGAGATCCCCGGGGTCACGATCCTGATCGAGGCCGCGACCACTTCGGAGGACGAGGCCCGCCCCGGCCCCGACGGCGCGGTGCCGCTGGTCACGAAGCTGGAGGAAGTGCTGGGCGCCATGCTGGAGGAGGGGCTGATCGGGGACGCGGTGATCGCCACCTCCGAGGCGAGCCGGAGGGCGATCTGGGCGCGGCGCGAGGCGGCGGCCGAGATCTGCCAGGGCCTTGCCCCCTATGTCGACACCGACATCTGCCTGCCGGTCGACCGGGTGGACAGGTTCCTGACCGCCGCCGCCGCCCGGCTGGACGCGCTGGATCCGGGTGCGCGCACGATCACCGTGGGGCATCTGGGCGACGGCAATCTGCATTTCTCGGTCTATCCCACCCGCGAGGGGCTGGAGCAGGCGGTGATGGAAACGGTCGAGGATCTGGTGGCGGAGCTTGGCGGCAGCTTCTCGGCCGAACACGGGATCGGCCTGTCGAAACTGCCGTCGATGCGGCGGCGCAAGGATCCGGTCGCGCTGGACGTGATGCGCGCGGTCAAGGCGGCGCTGGACCCCGGGGGGCGGATGAACCCGGGGAAGGTGATCCCGTAGGGGCACGCACTGGATTCAGCTTATCAGGGCAGGTGCCGGTTGCGGATGCGCGGTTAGCGAAATTTCGATGGCCTCGCAGGATAACCCGGGTTCAGATCGGGGGCCGGAGTGATCATCAGCAGGAAGGACGCATATCACAGATCCTTTGTCGCATACCTGCGCAGGGAACACCGATCCGGCCTGGGGGGAAACAGGCCTCGCCCGGGGGGCAATGCCGTCTGGCGCAGCTGGCACGGGCCCCTCGCATCGCGCCAATGACGGGCGCTGTTCGACCGGCCCTCGCCCCCGGATACGGGCCATCCGGGCTCGGACCAGGGATGCAGCTGCGAGGCCGTCCCTTATGTCACCGGCGAGACGGAATTCGCTTACCATATCATGCAGGAATTTCCGCCCGTTCGGACACACCGACATGGCGATTTCGCATATGATTTTGGCGACATCGAATTTGCTCACGGAGGGGGCTCTGTCTGCGGGAGGTTCACCGGCAGCGTGACGCCACAGGGGTAGATCCTGCGTATTTCGGGGGAAAGCCGGTTCACGTTCCGGGACATTTTCGAGGATCTTCTCGATATCGGCATCGAAGCCGGGGGCGATCCTTAGGAGATCACCGGAGGGTGGACCCCATCCTTTTCTGCCGGGGTATTCGCAGAGCGCGAGATCAGCGAGTTCGTTGATCCTCAGAGGGGTGGTTGATCCATAAGAGGCAGATTTCTGGTGGTGATGGCCATCGCAGGATTATTCGCGATCGGGATATTTGTCCTGAAAAGGCCGATGGAGATGGTTCTTCCCAATGGTTTCGTCATCCGGGGGAACAGCACCGTCCTGTCGGCCGACCGCCGCACCGTGCTGCACGACGATGTGGAATTCATTTGCTTCGATGACCGCTTCCTGTTCGTCATGCCACTTTCGGTAGGAAAGGGGGGCTTTGTTCGACAACCAGACGGGGGAGCAGGTGGATCACCGCGATCATCCCGCCCTCCACGCGCCCGGCGGATTGCTCTATGGCCCCAAAAGCTGCAACGGATATCATGCCGAGGTGACAGGGCCGGGTCTTTTGCACGATGGCGGCAAATGGCCGTTCCTTCCGTCCTGGAGCGGCCTGAACCGCGAAGATCCCCGCCTGAAGGATCGCGCCTGGCTGGAGCGTCCCTGCCCGGACCGCTGATCCGGTCTGTGGCCGCAGAGGCGAGCCAGCGTCCCTGCCGCCGGACGCCTGTTATTGGGCCTTTGTGCGCAGTTCCACCTGGAGGATCGCAGGCGCAGGGCCCGCCGCCGCGCCGTCGTCCGACAGCGCCACCGCGCCGCGGGTGCCCTCGCCGAAACCGGCGTCGAGCAGGGCGGCGTTCATGCCGCTCATGCCGCCGGTGTCCAGGCTGCGCACCGCCTCCTGTTCCAGATAGCTCAGATCCTCGACCTTGCTGTGGGCGCCGGCGGGGGTCATCACGATCAGCAGCCGCTCCTGGCCCATGTTCTCGCCGCCGATGGCGAACAGGCCCTTCTTCAGCTCGTCGCCGGGATGCAGGCGGCCCGAGTAGAAATGGGTGATCGAGTAATCCGCCCCGACATAAAGCACGTTCACATCGACCGGGATGTCCATGTTGTTCTTCGCCAGCACATGCACCTCGTCATTGGTGACGAGGGTCGGAACCGGCGTCAGATCGAGGCCGCGCAGCACCGGCTGGTCGGGCGAGCGGGTCTGAAGCTGCACATCCACATCCAGCGCGACCGGGCCGAGCGCCTCGCCCAGTTTCATCAGATTGACCGCCCTGGAAATCGCCGCCAGCTTCTCATGCAGGTTTTCCGCCAGATCGCCCGGCGCAAGGCCGCCGGTCGCCACCTTCGGCGTGCCCGAGAGATCGCCGGCGAGGCCGGTGCCGGGCAGGATCCAGATCGCATCCGGATCGTCGCTTTCGGGCAGCACCGCCAGCGCCAGATCCGCCGCCACCCCGGCATCGACGAAGTTCAGACGCGGACCGGAAACCTCTTTCAGCTCGTCCAGCGCCGCCAGGAGCACGTCGGCGGGGGCGCTGCCCGCGGGCGGCAGGGCGACGGTCAGCGAGAAATCCAGCACCGCATCGGTCCGGCGCAGATACAGCCCTTCGGGCAGATCGGCAGGCAGGGTCTTGCCGTCCTTCCCGACCGGCGCGGCGCTGGCGGTGAAGGTCTCGGCCGAGGTCACGCGGACATAGCCGAGCGCCTGCGCGGTCTCGTCCGCCGGTGTCGCCATCACCGCAAGCTCGGTGCCCTCAGCGAGGCCATGCAGCGTGCCCGCGTTCAGGGTGAAGCCGCTCTCCGTCACGGCGGCAGGCCATTGCGAGACCCGCTCGCCCGGCTCGCCGCCGAAGACCACGCGGTCGAGATCGCCCTCGAACAACGGCGTGGTTTTCGCCAGATTGCGGGTGGAATATTTGCGCAACACCTCCTGCGCGACCTGGCCATAGGTGGCGCCGGGATATTCGGCCAGCGTCTCGAACAGGGTGAAGGTGAAGACGCCCTGGTTCTTGCGGTCGGGCTTGCCGCGCGGCAGGCGCATCTCGGGCGTCATCTCGGTGCTCTGCGCGGCGTAGAAGGCGACGAGGCTGCCGGGCGTCACATCGCCCGCCGGCGTGGCCGGGGTTTCGGGCAGGAACGAGACGGATTCTGAGACGCGCGGATCCTCGCCCCCCACGCCGCGGCTGGCGGCGCCGTCGCTGGCGGCGTCGAGCATTTCCTCGGTGATGCCGAGCGCCGAGGGGTCGAGCTGGCGCATCACCACCTCGTCGTCGGTTTCCAGCGCGCGGGTGGCGGTGCCGGAATGGCAGCTGTCGAACACGATCCAGATATCGGCGCCCTTCATCCGCAGCCCGTCCAGCATGGCGCCGATCTCGTCATCGACCAGCGCGTTCTCGACCGTGCCGATCTGGTTGTTCCAGGTGCCGATGTCGACCGGCAGGAACAGCTCGTCCAGCCCGTCCGGCTCGGTCTCGGGGTCGAGCGCGGGGGCGCGGGTGCCATGGCCCGCCAGATGCAGATAGACGAAATCGCCGGGGCCGACCTTCGCGGTCAGATCGGCCACCGCGGCGCGGATATTCGCCAGGGTGGCGGTGTCGGCATCCTCGCGCCCGTCGGTCAGCACGGTGACGTTTTCCGGCGCGAAGGGAACCGGCGACTGTTCCAGCAGCCAGGTCGAGACCAGTTCCATATCGTTCTTCGGCCCCTTGAGGGACCAGCGCTTGTCGATGTTCTGATAATCGCTGGCCCCGATCAGCAAAGCGTAATTCTCGCGCGCGAAGGCCGGCAGCGCCAAAAGCCCGAGCGCGGTGCCGAGAAGCAGGGAGCGGAGCGTCTTCTGTGCCATGGAAAGCCTCAGTTCGTCATCAAAGCGTAATGGGTTTCGGAAGTGCCGCGGTTTTCCACGACAAGGGTGAAATGGCCGTCCTCGGCCGGGGTCCAGCCGCAATAGGCGACATGCGAGGGATGGCTGTCGGCGCAGACCAGCCGCCCCTGATCGTCGAGGATCGAAAGGTTCAGATCGGTGCCGGGCGCGGCTTCGGCATAGACTTCGGCATAGTCGCCGCCGCGGAACGAGAGGTCGGCCAGCCGTGCCTCATCCCCGGCGCCAAGGGCCTCGATCCGGTAGACCGGGCCGGAGATCACCCCTTTCCAGGCCTGGGCCGCGATATCCTCGGCCAGATCGCGCAGGGGGTCGTCCGCGGCGGTCAGCGCCAGCGCGTCTTCGATCATCGCCTCCCAGCCCGCCGGGCCGGGGGCCCCGGGCAGGGCTTCGCCGCCCAGAGGCTGCATGTCGAGCGCCTTGCGCAATTGCGCGGCGGCGAGGATCAGCAGCGGATCGCCTGCCTCCAGGCCCCGGGCGTAAAGCCCGGCCGAGATCGCCGCCTGGCGCAGAGGCGTCGGCCCGTCGGCAAACCCGGGCGCGGCGGCGCCACCGACCAGGGCGGCGATAAGCAGGCATCTGCGCATGCGGGGGCTCCGGTTTATCTGACTGGCGACAGGATGGGGCGAGGGCTGCGGGCTGTAAACGTGCAATTTCCCGATGACCGGATTTGTCATGTGACCTGCCGGCGCCGAAGGTCCAGGTTCGGCGCCAGGGCAGTAACCCGAAGGAAGCACCGAGAATGTCTGCATTTTACAGGCCCCGCGCCACTGGTTCGGCGCGATTCCGTCTCCGATTTTTCACCGTGGCATTTCTGATGACCTGGACATTGATGACGGCGACGGTGCGGGCGGAAACGCCCGCACCCGAGCGCACTGCGCTGGACCAGACGATGGATGCGGTGCTGGTGGTGCGCAGCCTCGATTCCGGCGATCTTTTCCTCGGCTCGGCCTTTCTCTGGGGCGAGGAGGCGCTGGTCGCCGTCACCAACGCCCATGTGGTGGGCGATCATGAAGAGGTCCGCCTGACCGACCGTTACGGGAACGAGGAGACCGGCACGGTGATCGCCACCGATCCGGTGCGCGATGTGGCGGTGATCGCGGTCGGCCCCGGACCCGACGGCAAACCGCGCCGTGGCCTTGTGCCCTCGGACCAGGCCGCGACCCTCGGGCTTGAGGTTTTCGCGCTCGGGGCGCCGCTCGGGGCCGAGTTCACCCTGACCGAGGGGCGGGTTTCCGCCATGGCGCGCCAGGTCGATGTTTCGGTGCCCCTGCGGCTCTTGCAGCATGACGCGGCGGTCAATCCTGGGTCGTCGGGCGGGCCGCTGGTCGATGCAGAGGGGCGGCTGATGGGCATGAACAGCCAGATCGCCGACGGCAGCCGGATGTTCGTCGGCATCGCCTATGCCATCGCCGCCACGGATCTGAGCCGCATCGTCGGGGGGCTGATCGACGAGACGCTGCCCGCTTTTCCGAAACTCGGGCTGAACGCGCGGCCGGTGGATCGCAAACTGGCCGAAGTGCTGGGCGTGCCGGCCGAGGGGCTGCTGGTCGATGCGGTGACCAAAGGCGGCCTTGCCGAGGGGGCGGGCCTGCGCGCCGGCGACATCATCCTGGCGGTCGATGGCGTGGGTCTGAGCGAGCCCGGCGCCTTCGTCTTCGCGCTGGAAGCGGCGCTGCATGCGGGCGGTGCCGGGCTGACGGTCGCGCGGGCGGGGGACCGGCTGGATCTGGCGATGAGCTTCGCGCCGCCCGAAGAGGTGGCGGTGCCGGGGCTGAAGCTGCGCGATATCTCCTCTGCCGGGGCCGAGCCGGAACGCATCCGCAGCTACCGGCTGGGCGCGCTCGGCGTGGTGCTGGCCGAAGAGGGCCGCGTCGATGCGCTGACCACCGGCTCGCCCGCGGCGCTGGCCGGGCTGAGCCGCGGCGACCGCATTCTTGCGGTGAACGGCGCGGGGGCGGATGACGCTGGCCTCGCCGCGCTGGAAATCACCGGGCCGGTGATTTTGCTGGTCCAGGCGCCGGGGGGCGCGACCCGGCATCTCTGGCTCGATCCCTGGGGCAGCCAGAGCGGCCCGCGCCCGGTGGGCGGCGCGAATGTGCTTGACCCGGCGGTCGTGGTGTTCTGAACCTGTCGCAGCCCCTGGACGAAAGACATGACCGACCGCATCCTGATCATCGAAGACGATCCCGAGATCGCCGCCGCCGTCCGGGCTGAAGCCGAAGCGCTCGGCTGCGAGACCGCCTGGGCGGACACGCTGGAGCGCGGGGTCGGTGAGGCCACGGCGGGCGATTACCGGGTGATCGTTCTGGACCGGATGCTGCCCGACGGCGACGGGGCGGGGGCGATGGCGAGGATCCGCGCCGGGGGCTCGCGGGCGATGATCCTGATCCTCTCGGCCCTGGGCCGCGCTTCTGAGCGGGTCGAGGGGCTGGAACAGGGCGCCGACGACTACCTGCCCAAACCCTTCGAGCCCGAAGAGTTGCGCGCCCGCCTGCGCGCGCTTTTGCGGCGCGGCACGATCCAGGTGCTGGACAACGATCTGATGGCCTTCGGCGATGTCGAGATCCGGCTTAAGGCGCGCACCGTCCATGTCAGGCGCCGCCATGTCCCGGTCTCGCCGCGCGAATTCGAGCTGATCACCTGGTTCGCGCGCAATGCGGGCCAGGTCGTCACCCGGATGCAGCTTCTGGAAAACGTCTGGAATCTGCATTTCGACCCCGGCACCAATGTGGTCGATGTCCATGTCGGGCGGCTGCGGCGCAAGCTGGAAGAGGCGGGCGCCGCGGTGATCCGCACCGCGCGCGGCGAGGGTTACATCTTCGCGCCGCTCAATGCCGACGACCCCGCGCATGAGGGCTGAACGGCCCGCCGACGAACGCCCGCTGAAGGCCCGCGCCACCCTGCGGCTGGCGGCGCTGATGGCGGTATCGGTGGCGCTCTTGTCCTTGCTGGCGATGGGGCTGCAATACCGCCTGGTGGCGACCCGCCTCGCCGAGGCGCAGCGCATATTGCTGGAATCCGACCTGCGCGGCCTCGGCGCGCTTTACGAGCAGCGCCGGATCATCGCTTTGCGCCAGGCGATTGAGGACCGCACCGCCGGCCATTCCCCCGACGAGATCTTCCTGCTGACCGACCGCGAGGGCGGCATCCTCGCCGGAGCCATGGCCTGGCCCGAAGGCGTCGAACCCCGGGGGGCGGGCTTCGGAGCCCTGCCCGCGCAGGAGATCGTCCGGGACGGCACCCGCTGGCTGGTCGCCGCGCGCGAACTGCCCGGGGGCTTCGGCCTGCTGGCGGGCCGCTCGCTCGCGTCTGCCGACGCGACGCTCGCTGCCTTGCGCCGCGGGATGCTGGGGCTGCTGGCGGCGCTCATGATCGCCGGTGCGGGTGTCGGCTGGCTCGCCGCGCGCCAGGTCATGGGCCGGATCGGCCGCCTCAACGCGCTGGCCGACCGGGTGGCGGCGGGCGATCTGGAGGCGCGGCTGCCCGGCCCGCGCAGCCCCGACGAATTCGGCCTGCTGGAAGCGCATATGCACCAGATGCTCGACCGGATCGGGAACCTCAACCGCGCGACCCACCGGCTTTCGGACACGATCGCGCATGAGATGCGCACGCCCCTGAACCGGATGATGGCGAAGCTGGGCCGGATCGAGGGGCAGGAGGAAACCACCGCCGCTTTGCGTGATGAGATGCGCCAGGCGATCCGGGTGTTCGATGCGCTGCTGGACATCTCGCGGGCCGAGGCCGACCAGGGCAGCGGCGGCGGCCTCGTGCCCCTGGACCTTTCCGACCTCGCCTGCGGTATATGGGAGCTTTACGAGCCGATGGCCGAGGATGGCGGCCTGCTGCCCTCCGCCGGGATCGCCCCGGGGGTGATGGTGCTGGGCGACCGGACGCTGATCGCGCAGATGCTGGCCAATATCCTCGACAATGCGATCAAATATTGCGCGCCGGGCGACAGCCTGACGCTCAGCCTCACGCCGGGGGCAAAGCACCTGCTGACCATCTCCGACACCGGCCCCGGCCTGCCGCCGGGCATGGGGGAAGAGGTGTTCGAGCGCTTCACCCGGGCCGGGCGCGACCGCGCGCGCGGGATCAAGGGCCACGGTCTCGGCCTCGCGCTGGTGCGCGCCATCGCCTTGCGCCACGGGGCGCGGCTCTCGCTGCCGTCGGTGGAAAAGGGGCTGGCCATCGCCATCGAATGGCCGCCGCTGCCCGGGTGACCGCCGTCGCCGCCTCCGGCGGGGGTATTTGGGTCAGGATGAAATACCAGACGGCAAAAGACAGATCCGCCCCGCTCCGACTGTCCGTTTTGGCTATCCGGGGCTTCGGAGCGGGGTTTCACCCTGAGCGGTCATCGACTCCCCAGCCTGTACCGCGGAATCGATCCTGGGATGGTAAGGTTAACAAACCTTCTTTCATCCTGATGAAAATACCCCACGGGGGAGCCCGGCGCTTCGCAGAAGCGGCGGGCCGGGGGTGTGAAACCCCCGCCTTGCTTCCTCTGCCCGCCCGCGGTGACAAATCCCGTCACGCGCCGCGCGGCTCTTGCCCGAAGGCCCGCCAGCCTGCATGGTTTCCGCCATGAAACCGGCGCTTGCATATGCCCTGATGACCACGGCCTTCATGGCCGCTGCCCCCGCGCGGGCCGAGGTGCATGCGCTTTTGATCGGGGTGGGCGATTACGCTGTGCTCGACGCCGATCTGCAAGGCCCGCCCCATGATGCCCGGCTGATGGCGGAAACCCTGACCGCGCGCGGCGTGGCGCCCGGGGCGATCACCGTGCTGAGCACCGATCCGACCGATCTGCCTGAGGGCGCCGCGACCGGCCTGCCCACCCGCGAAGGCATCCTCGCCGCGCTCGACAGCCTCGCATCCACTGCCACGCCCGGGGATACGGTGGTGTTCTACTTCTCGGGCCACGGCGCCCAGGCCCCCGATCTCAGCGGCGACGAGGGCGGCGGTTATGACGAGATCTTCCTGCCGATGGACGCCAGCGGCTGGAAGGGCGAGATCGGCATGGTCGAAAACGCCATCATCGACGACGAATTGCAGGCCTGGGCGCAAACTTTGCTGACGAACGGCGTGCAGCTTGTCGGGGTGATCGACGCCTGCCATTCCGCCACCGGCTTCCGCGCGCTGGATCAGGGCCATGGCGTGGCGCGCAGCCTGGCGCCGGATCTGCTCGGCATCCCCGAAGATGCCGCGCCGGCGCCCTTCACCGGGGCGAATGAACTGACCGGAGACTTCGTCTTTCTCTATTCCTCGCAATCGGACGAGCGGTCTTTTGAATATCCGCTGGGCGACACCGGGATCTGGCATGGCGAATTCACCCTGCGGCTGGCGCAGGTGCTGGCCGCGGCCCCCGAGGCAAGCTGGGCTCAGGTTCTGGCCGCGGCCTCGGATGCGATGGTCCAGGGGCCTGCCCGGCAGATCCCTGAGGGCGAGGGGCCGCTGCTGACCGCGGGCGTCTTCGGCGAGGGGACGGGTACGGCCCGGCTGCGCGTCGGGGACGGCGCCCTGCGCGCGGGCCTGTTGCAGGGCCTGGCGGAAGGGGCCGAGATCGCGCTCTATGCCGAGGGTGCGGGGGGCGAGCCGCTCGGCACCGCGCGGCTCGGCAAGGTCTCGGCCCGCGAGGCGGCGATTGAAGGCGCGCTGCCCGAGGGCGCGGCCTGGGCCGAACTCATCGCTTTGCCGCCGCCCGAGCCGCTGGCGCTGGCGGCGCCGGTGCGCGCCGATCTTGCGGACGGCGAGGATTACACCGCCTGGCTGGCCGCGCTGGACGGCGCCGGTGCGGCGCGGCCCGATTTCGTGCCGGTGCTGACCGATGGCGGCCTCGTGCTGGCCGGGCCGGACGGGGTGCTCGATCCGCAGGGGCCGGGATCCTCGCTGCGGGTGCTGCCCGGGCCGGACGAGACCGAAGCCGCGGCGCTGGCGCGGGTGCTGGATACGGCCGCCCATGGTCTGCGGCTGGCCGGGGTGCTGAGCGCCGCCGCCGGGCGCGGGCTGACGAAGACCGAAGTGATCCGTGTGGAAATCGAACGCCGCCCGGGCGCGCAGTCGGGCGATGGCTGCACGGGGAAGACCGGGCCCGGCGAGGCCTATGATCCGGCGCTTGGCGTTTCGGGCTGCGACCAGCTCTGGCTCACGCTGACCAATGCTTCGGGCAAAGCCCAGGATGTGAGCGTGCTTTATCTGGACACGGGGTTCGCCGTGCAGCCGATCTGGCCGGGCGACAATATGGTGAACCGGCTGGCCCCGGGCGAATCCGCTCGCGTCGGAATGCGGATCGACCCGGTGCACGCGGCGGGCACCGAGGAAATCTGGGTGCTGGCAGTGCCGATGGCCGATGCGCGCGCCCCCCGGGCCGATCTGACCACGCTGGCCTCGCCCGGGGTGAACCGCAACCTGCCGGGCGGGGCGGAAAATCCGGTCACGCTCTGGCTGGATGCGCAGATCACGCCCCCCGACGCAGACACCGCCGACCTGCGCGGCTTTTCCCTGAAACCTGCCGATCTGACCATGATCCGACGGATCGTGCGGCTCAACCCCGGGGCCGCCTGACCCCAGATTGCCGGAAAGGAATTTTCCCCATGTCTCTGACGAAACCGATCCTTGCGCTGTTGGTGCTGGCCGCCGCACCGGCCCTGGCGGAAGCCCCGGCCCTTGCGCCCGAAAGCAAGACCTTCACCTCGCCGTTCGAGTTCGCCGCCTCGGGCGACAAGGCCTCGCGCGACGAGGCGGCGGCGGCCGAAGATCCGGCCGGATCGAAGGTGATCGGCGGGACGAAGGCGGCGGATGGCGCCTGGCCCTGGCAGGTGGCGCTGACCGTCGCGGCAAAGCCGGTCGGCACCGACAGCCAGTTCTGCGGCGGCTCGCTGGTGCTTGACCAATGGGTGCTGACCGCGGCGCATTGCGTGCATCAGATGGACAGGGACGGCCAGGGCTTCGACCTCGCGCCCACGGATTTCTCGATCGTCGTCGGCACCAACCGGCTGGACGGCAGCGGAGACCGGGTGCCGGTCGAGGCGATCTATGTCCATCCGTCCTATTCGGTGACCGATCTCGACTATGATCTTGCGCTGGTCAAACTGGCCCGCAAGCCGAACGTGCCCTATCAGACCGTCGAAGTGCCCGACGCAGAATTCGGCGATATCCTGCGCGAGCCGGGGATCACAACCTATGTCACCGGCTGGGGCCTTCAGAACGGTGGCCGTCCGGCGTCGGAACTGCAACAGGCGCAGATCCAGATGCTCGACCGCGAGATGTGCAACAACCTGATGCTTGAGGCGCGGGCCGAAGAGGCGGTCGAGGGCTTCGTCTACGCCGCCCAGGTCCTCTCGCTGCGCGAGGAACAGGCCTATGCGATCTGGGACCAGCTTGTCGCCGCGGCACCGATGCCGATGAGCGAGAACATGATCTGCTCGGGCACGTTCGAGGGCGGCAAGACCTCGTGCAACGGCGATTCCGGCGGGCCGCTGGTGGTGCCGCTGGAGAACGGCACCTACATCCAGGCCGGCGTGGTCAGCTGGGGGCTGAGCGCGGCCTCGGGCAAGGGCTGCGAGGAAACCGCGCAATTCTCGGCCTATATGGATGTCTCGCGCTTCGTGCCCTGGCTGAACGAGGTGATCGCGGCCAATCCCTGAGCGGCAGACGGCAAGACCCGCCCCCGCAAAGCCAGGCGCTTTGCGGGGGTTTCCATGGGTATGCGGTCAGCGAAGGGCGGGGATGCGCCGCGCCATTCGCGGCAAGGCCGGAAGCTCTGGCCCGGCGGGAAAAGCGGACGGAATCCGGCCCGGGGGCTGCGAGGCACGGAAAAGCCCCGGAAAGCGCGGGCTTTCGGGGCGTTTGCCGGGGGGAAGCCGTGCCCGGGACGGTTTTGCGCCCGGGCAGCATCGCGGATAACACCCTCCGGGCGCGGCGCGGCAGATTTTGCCGGGCGATTGCGTCGTGTCAGCCCCATGGCCGCCCATGTGACGACAGCCTGCACAGCGGCGGCTGTCATAGTCGCGGCGCGATCAGTTGGTGATCAGGCTGTAGCTGTTCTGCGCGCCGCCGCTGTTTTCCACCGCGACATAGAAGAACCCGTCCCAGACCGGCACGAAATCGCAATAGATCACGTCCTCGGGGCCGCCCTCGAAACAGATCACATTGCCGTTCTCGTCTGTCACCACGATGTCGAGATTCGATCCGCCGCCGCCGATCACCGAGATTTCGGCGTATTCGCGGCCCTTGAACGGGATCTCCCAGGTATCGGTGCGCCCGCCGGCAAGGCCGGAATCGTGGCTGACCGCGCCGCCGATCCGGCCGCGTCCGGTCGCAGCCCGGGCATCCAGCACCAGCCCGCTCAGCAAGTCGTCATGCTGCGCGAGGTCCAGCGCCAGGGCGAACATCTCTTCGGCACCCGGGGGCGGCGGGGCGGTGCCCGCCTCTCCCACAGCCTCGCCGGTGGTGGTCTTTTTCAGCCCGCCCCCGGCTTCGGTCCCGACCGAGGCCGCCAGTTTCGCCGCCGCCAGCACGGTCAGAGCATCGCCCTGGGCCTTGCCAAGCGCGTAAAGCTCATGCGCCAGCGCCAGCGTCGCCACCGGGCCGGGACTGGCCTGGGCGGTGGGATCGACATTGGGGCGGGTGGTCTCGGCGGCACAGATCGCGGGGGCGTGCAGCGCCAGCGCCAGCATCAGGCAGAGCGGTCCCGGTCGCATCGGTTCTCCTGTTCTCCGCCTGAGGCGCGGGCGGGTCTGGTCAAATCTGGCAGGCGGCGGCGGGTTTGAAAAGCCGCGGCAGGGTGACAAATGCCGTCAGATCAGTTCGACAGCAGCAGATATTCCCCGCTTTCCCCCGAGGGGTTGGCGATCACCACCCGGTAGAAGCCGTTCGCGGCGGGCGTGAAGCGGCAGGCGGTGAAACCGGCCTCGCGCGGCGGGCAGACGGTTTCGCCCCCGCTGTCCTCGACCCGCCACAGGATCCGGGGCTGCCCGCCCGCGCGCGCGGGGAAGACGGCGATTTCGGCCGGGCTTTGCCCCGCAAGCGGGATCTGCCACAGATCCTGCCGCGCGGCGGGCAGGTCCGCCCGCATCCGGCTGGCGCTGCCCTGGCGGCCGGGCGGCGGCAGAGTGGCCAGCACCTCGGCCATCAACTCGTCCTCCTCGGCCATCAGCAGCGCCCCCGCCCAGGCGGCGTCCGACAGCAGAAGGTCGAGCGTCACCGCATGGCTGCGCCCGGGCGTCTCTGCCGCCGGGATCTTGTCGGTCTCGCGGGTCCAGCGGGTGGCCTCGCGCAGGCCGATCCCATGTGCCAGCCGCACCGCGACCGCCATTTCCAGCGCCTCGCCCTGGGCCGAGGCGCGCTCATACAGCGCCAGCGCATGGGCCAGCGTCGTCACCGGGCCGGGCGGCGCGGGTTCATCGGCGCGGACCGGCGCGGCGGCAAGACAAAGGGTGATCAGCAGGCGAAGCATCAGGAAAACCGGGCAGGGGATCGGGCCGCGATCCTGGCGCAAAGCGGCGCCCGAGAGAAGGGGTTGCGGGGCGCGCGGGCCGCGGCCAGTCTGGCGCATATGAAAGCCCGTGCCCGGATCACCATCGCGCAGACGCAGCGCCTGTCGCTGAACACCTCGCTGACGGCGGCGATCTCGGTCCTGCGCGCCGATGCGGCGGGGCTGAGCGCCTGGCTGGAGGAACAGGCGGCGGCCAATCCGCAGCTGGTGATCGGGAAGCCCCCCGCGCCCCAGGGCTGGCGGCCGCGCTGGAACGATGCGCTGGCGCGGATGGGAAGCATCGCGGGCGGGGTCGAGACGGCCGAGGGCCCCGGCCCCAGCCTGAGCGCGCATGTCCTGACCGAGACCGCCCGCCTGCGGCTGCCGCCGCGCGAGCAGGAGATCGCCGCGCGCATCATCGAGGCGCTGGCGCCGAGCGGCTGGCTGGAGCGCCCGCTGGCGGCGATCGCGACCTCGGCGGGGGCGGGCGTGGTCGAGGTTGCGGCGGTGCTGGAGCGGTTGCAGCAGATCGAGCCGCCCGGCCTCTTCGCCCGCGATCTGGCGGATTGCCTGCGGCTTCAGGCGCGCGAGGCCGGGGAACTGGACGCTGCCATGGCGGCGATCCTCTCGCACCTGCCGCTGGTCGCCTCGGGCGATCTGCGCTCGCTGGCCGCGCTGGCCGGGGTGAACGAGGCGGGCGTGAGCGAACGCATCCGCCGCCTGCGCCGCTACGATCCGAAACCCGGCGCCGCTTTCGCGCAAGGCGCGGCCCCGGTGAGCGAGCCCGATCTGATCGTGCGCCGCGGAACCGAAGGCTATGAGATATCGCTCAACCGCTCGTCGCTGCCCGCGCTGAAACTGGCCGACATGCCCGGCGAGGGGCGCAGCGCCGCCCGGGAGGTGATCCGGCTGGTCGAGGGGCGCAATGCCACGCTGCTGAGGATCGCGGCCGAGATCCTGCGCCGTCAGCCCACGGTCCCGGCCCATGGCCTTGGCGGGCTGGCGCCGATGACGATGAGCGATGTGGCCGCCGCGGTCGGGCTGCATCAGAGCACGGTCAGCCGGATGGTCGCGGGCACCTCGGTCGATACCGAACGCGGCACCTTCTGGCTGCGCGCGATGTTCTCGCCCGCGGTGCGCCGGGGCGGCCCGGCGGGCGCCGCCTTGCGCGACGCGCTGGCGCAGATGGTCGCGGCCGAGGATGCGGGGCGCCCGCTCAGCGACGACGAACTGGCGCGCGCGCTTTCGGGCGCCGGGGCGCCGCTCGCCCGCCGCACGGTGGCCAAATACCGCGACATGCTGGGCATTCCGCCCGCCTTCCGCCGCCGCCGGGCCGCAGGTGGCGCGAACGGGCCCTGAAAAGGTCGCTTCGGGGGATGACCCGCCGCCCGCACCGCAGTAGCACAGCAGGGCGAACAGGAAGACGAAGGACGGCAGATGGCCTATTTTCTCGGGGTCGATACCGGCGGCACCTATACCGATGCGGTGATTCTGGACGAGGCGGCGAATGCGATCCTTGGCAAGGCCAAGGCGCTGACCTCGCGCCACGATCTGGCGGTGGGGATCGGCCAGGCGGTGGACCGGGCGCTGGCGGCCTCGGGCGTGGCCCCGCATGAGGTGGCGCTGGTCTCGCTTTCCACCACGCTTGCGACCAATGCGCTGGTCGAGGGGCAGGGCGGCCGCGTGGCGCTGGTGGCCATCGGCTTCGACGAGGAAGACCTCGCCCGCGCAGGGCTGGCCGAGGCGCTGAAAGGCGATCCGGTGATCCGGCTGGAGGGCGGCCACAGCCATGCCGGGATCGAGGCCGCGGCCCTGGATCTGGCGCGGCTGGAGGCCGAAGTGGCGGCGCTCGGCCCCGGCGTGATGGGCTTTGCGGTGGCCGCGCGGTTCGCCACCCGCAACCCCGCGCATGAGGTGGCCGCGCGCGAGGCGATCCGCCGGGCGACCGGGCGGGCGGTGACCTGCTCGCATGAGTTGTCGGCGCAGCTCAACGGCCCGAAACGCGCGCTGACCGCGGTGTTGAACGCCCGGCTGATCGGCATGATCGACCGCCTCGTCGCCGCCTGCGAGCGGCACCTGGCGGTGGTGGGGATCCAGGCGCCGCTGATGGTGGTGCGCGGCGACGGCGCGCTGATCGGCGCCGCCATGGTGCGCGAGCGCCCGATCGAGACCATCCTCTCCGGCCCCGCCGCCAGCATCGTCGGCGCGCGCTGGCTGACCGGCGCGCGGGATGCGCTGGTCTCGGACATCGGCGGCACCACCACGGATGTGGCGATCCTGAAGGACGGCCTGCCCGAAATCGACCCGCAGGGCGCCCGCGTCGGCGGGTTCCGCACCATGGTCGAGGCGGTGGCGATGCGCACCACCGGGCTTGGCGGCGATTCCGAGGTGCATCTGGTCAGCCAGGGCCTGACGGGCGCTTTGCGCCTCGGCCCGCGCCGGCTGCTGCCGGTCTCGCTGCTGGCGGTCGAGCACGGCGCCATGGTGCATGAGGCTCTGGACCGCTGGCTGACGGGTTCCGCGCCGGGCGAGCATGACGGGCGCTTCGTGGTGCCGATGGCGGCGGATCAGGGGGGGCTGGGAGCGCGCGACCAGGCGCTGCTGGCGCGGATCACCCGGCCGATGCCGCTGGCTGCGGCGCTGACCTCGCGGGTCGAGGTCGCCGCGCTGGACCGGCTGGTGGCGCGCGGGCTGGTGATGATCGCGGGCGTTACGCCCTCGGACGCGAGCCATGTTCTCGGCGGGCTTTCCGACTGGGATCAGGCGGCCGCCGAAAAGGCACTGCGGCTGATGGCTTTGCGCCGTAACGGCGCGGGAGAGCGGATCGCCGCCGGGCCTGAGGCGCTGGCGCGGCGGATCGTCGATCAGGTCACCGCGCAGACCGCCGACTGCCTGCTGGAAGCCGCCTTCGCCGAGGATCCGCGCTTCGCTGATACGGATGCGGCGGCGCTGGCGAAACATCCGCTCCTGAGCGCGGGTCTGGACGGGCATCGTGGTATCCTCGCACTCAGCGCCCGCCTGGCGCTGCCGGTGATCGGGCTGGGGGCCTCGGCGCCCTACTACTACGGTGCGGTGGGGGACAGGCTGGGCTGTGAGATGATCCTGCCCGAACATGCCGGGGTGGCGAATGCCATCGGCGCGGTGGCCGGTCAGGTCAGCCAGCGCGTCACCGGCCTCGTGACCTCGCCCGCGCAGGGTCGTTTCGTCGCCCACCTGAGCGCGGGGCCGAAAGCCTTCGGCGCGCGCGACGAGGCGCTTAACGCGATGGAAACCGCCCTGCGCGAGGAGGCCGAGGCCCGCGCCCGCGCCGCCGGGGCGGTGGATCTGCGCGTCGTCGCGAGCCGCGATATCCGCGAGGCCGGGATCGAAGGTCAGGTGCTGTTCATCGAGGCCACGGTGACGGTGACCGCCTCGGGCCGCCCGCGGGTGGCACATACGGCCTCAGAAGCGGCGGTGGCGGCCCGTGGCCATGGCCGCTGAACCGAAGGATGGGAGAGCAACGGCGCCGCGGCCGGACGGCCTGATGCAGGGAGCGGCGCAGGGCAGGCGCCGTTTTCCCACTTGACGCCCTGCGGTGGCCCGCGTAATCCCCCGGCCCAGTGGCTAGGTAGCTCAGCTGGTTAGAGCGTGCGACTCATAATCGCAAGGTCGAGGGTTCGAGTCCCTCCCTCGCCACCACAGCTCCCCACACCCGGTCCCGCAGCTTCGGCGCGTTGATCAGGGTGCGGAGGTGCCCGGAGATCCCGATCCTGATCGAACCCGGCAAATCCCCCTGAAAAACCGTGACGCTCTCGACCAGCCTGCGGAGTTGAGCGGCCAGATCCGCCCGTCCGTTGCGGGCGTTTGCGCCCATGATCGGCGCCAGCTCGCGCAAAGCGTGGCGGTAGCCGGCCAAAGCTGCGGGGTGGAGCGCGACATTGTCGATCGGGGGTGGCGCGCTGGCGAGGGCGGCTCGGGCGGTATCGAGTTCGCGGCAGCGCGCATCGTATTCCGAGGCGAGGCGATCGGCATGGCCAACGCCGCGGGCCATGAAGGAGATCAACCGCCCGACCTCGGCATCCAGCCGCGCGACGGTCTTTTCCAGTTCGGCCCTTCGGGCGGATTCGCCTCGGGCATATTCCCGGCGGGCCTGGTTGTAGGTGTCGATGTAGAGTTGCAGCAACAGCGTCTGGTCATTTCGGTTCCGGTCTGGGCGTCATCGACGCGAGGTGACCCTCTCACGCCTGCCGGCGCGCCGGCATGATGATGATCTCGTGCAGCGCGCTGTCAATCGCGCTGCGGCTCTCCTCGGGCAGGAGGTGGAGGCGAGACGGCGGGTGCTGCGATCTGTCGAGCCGTGGCCTTTCATCGCGCGATCCTCGCCTCGAAGGCGGGCCAGTAAAGGCGCCGCGCCTCATCAACGGTGCGAGCGACAATATCGGCGTCTGAGCAGCCACTCTATGAAATCCGCCGCTGGCGGCCCCTCTTCTTCTGATCGCTCTGTAACCCCACCGCTGCAACCTTGTCGCGCCAGCAAGGGAACCCCCCGGGCTGTCAATGGACTTCTCCGGCGGAGATGCACATCGCCTTTGCGGAAATTGGCGAGACGTGCCCCTCTTGCGCGACGCAGCGACGTCCGGACCCTCACGCGCGTCCGGGGCGGAAGAGCGGCCTGATGGAGGTGCAGCAGAGCGGTGGCGCGAAGCCTCGTTTGCAAGCCGTTTGTCAGTCAGATTGCCTGCGGAAGATTACCCGGATCACCACGGCACATCGGCCGTTGCGTCATACAGAGAAGTTGACAACAACAGTCAATTTCCTGACTAGGGCAGTATCGCACGCCAGCCATATGCAAGCCGCGCTTTCAATCTGACAGCTTCAGGCAGGACAGTATGGCCAGGCCCAGACTTCTATTCGTCGCAACGCTTGCGCTCAGCGCTTCACCGCTTGCGCTCTTCGCCCAGACCACGGCAACCGGCACTGAGACACGAAAGGCAGGCGACGAGCACCTTGGCGAGATTGTGCTTGATGCCGGCGCCTCCGCAGTAACTGCCGGAACCGGGCCAGACTTCAGCCTCGATGCAGAGGGCATCGCGCGCTCGCAGGCGACCACCTTGCAGGATGCGTTGCGCGATGCACCCTCGGTTACGACCACCCGTCGCGGAAATCTGCTGACCGGCGGCATCTCGATCAGGGGATTCGGTGGAAACCACCACTACCCCGGCGATCCGGCGACCAAGATCGTGGTTGATGGCGTGGCGGACAATCCGGGCCGCCATTATCAGAGCTCATCGGGGGCGATCGCCGACCCGGCCCTGTTGCGCTCGATCGATGTCAAAACCGGCCCGCTCGCCTCGCTGGAGTATGGTTCGGGCATCACCGGCGGTGCGGTCACCGCGCGCACCATCAACGGCTCAGACCTGACCGGCGGCGAGGACGGGTTCCGGTTCCGCCAGATGCTTGGCGCGAACAGCAATGGCGATGGCTGGGTCACCTCATCGACGCTGGCCTGGCAGGTGAACGGCTCGCTCGATTTCCTGCTGAACTACACGCGGCGCGGCCAGGGCGCCCAGGAAGACCCGGATGGCAATGAGACCGCGCGCGGCTTCAACGTGCCGTCGATGCTGCTGAAATCGCGTTTCCGGCTGGATGATGCCAACAGCATTACCCTCAGCTATGCCAGCTATGAAAGCTCTGAGAGCAACGTCAATCTCTCGAACCTGCTGAATGATTTCGCGGGCCTCGGCCTCGCCAACATTGACCGCAAGGGCAATGTCGCGTCGCTGACCTGGAACTACAATCCGGCGGGCAATGACCTCACAGATCTTGAGCTGACCTACTCGCGCTCGGATCAGGACCACAATATCCTTGGCCTTACCCCCGGTTTCGCCCAGACCCAGTCGGGCCTGTTCAACAACGTCACCGACCGGGTGACGCTGACCAATACCGCGCGCTTTGACACCGGATTCATCAGCCACAGCCTGCGCGCGGGTCTGGGATGGTCGAGCGAAGAACGCACCCGTCTGAAGACCTCGCCCGCCAGCGGCAAGGATCGCCGTCTCAGCCTCTTTGCCATCGACACGATGGATTTCGGCAATGAGCTGCGCGCGACCCTCGGCCTGCGGCTTGAGGATCAGAAGATCAGCGCCACCACCGCGCCCGCCGGCCCCTATGACGGTCTGGCACGGACCCTGGGCCTCGGGCTGGAAAAAGGCTTTGGCAACGGGTTGGCGGTCTTCGGATCCTTCACCTATACCGAAGCGCTGCCGACCTATGACGTGTTGACCGCCACCTATGACGGCAAACTGCAACAGTCGCGCAACTGGGAAGGTGGCGTCCGCTATGAGGGGGGCGATCTCCTCTCGGCGGGCGATACGTTCAGCGGCTCGATTACGCTTTATCGCAGCGAACTCTGGAACACGATGTTCGCGCTTTCGGTGCCCGGCCGCGAGCTGACACGTGAAGGCGTCGAGATTGCAGCAAATTATCGTATGGCTGGCGGCACCTATCTGAACGGCACCGTCAATCTGACCGATAACAAGCGCCTCATGGCCGGTGGCGTCTGGGATCTGGACAGCTACAGCCCGAGTGACACCCTCACGCTGACGGTTGGCCATAAGTTCGGCAACGGGCTCGATGTGTCCTGGCGTATGGAGGCCCAGAAAGGCATTATCGTCGGGACCGCAGACCATGCGGGCTTCGGCGTGCATGACCTGAAGGCCAGCTACACCGTGCAGCAAGGCAATCTTGAGGGCCTGGTGATCGACTTCGGCGTCGAGAACGTCTTCGATCGGTCCTACCATTACGCCATGACGCCGCTGCAGGGGGCGACAAGCCCGCGCCCCGGCGAGCCCTGGGTCAACGAGACAGGGCGGAACTTCCGCCTGAACCTCTCGAAAACCTTCTGAGGCAACCGCTTACACTGAAAAAGCCCCGGATGCGCTGGCATCCGGGGCTTTTTCATTTGACGCGCCACAACCGGAGCGGGCGGGTTGTCAGCTTCGCTCATGTCCGGCCTTTTCTTCGGGGAAGTGCGGATCGGACGGTCAGCCCTTCAGCCTCATCGGGTTTTGGAGGGGCGGGGAGGAACCCTGCGCCAGCCTTATAAAAGTCGGAACAGAGGTCGGCTCTTCCTGGCCCTGCGGGCGCGGGCCGAAAGCAGCACTCACCGGGGCGGCGATTTTTCTTCGGCCGGGGTCAGGACCGCCAGCGCCTGGCCGCGGGGCAGCAGGTCGTCGCGCCAGCGCAGGGCGAAGCCGGCGGCGGCGGCATCGGCCCCGACCTGGGCCACGCTGCGGTGCCAGGGCGGGCGCGCGGGATGGGTGACCACGCCGTCGCGCTGGCGGAAGGGGCCGTCATGGCCCTCGGGTGCGAGAAACACCGTGAGCAACAGCTTGCGCAGCGCGGGGCAGCGGGCGCGCAGCGCGGCCAGCGCCGGGCGCAGGCGGCCGGGCGGCAGATGGGTGAAGACCCCCCAGGCCAGCGCGAAACCGATCCGCGCGGGGACGCCCGGAAAGGCGAAATCCGCATCCGCCACCAGTTGCGCAAGCGGCAGGCGGCTTTGCGCTTCGGGGGTGAGTTCCGTCTCCCACCCTCGCCGCATCAGTTCGGCCGAGGCATCGGTGCCCCAGTAATGGCCCGCACCGAGCCAGGGCACCAGCATATGGCCGAGCCGCAGACAGCCGCAGCCGATGTCGAGGAAATGGTCGTCCCGCTCCAGCCCTTCGTCGAGAATCACCTGCATCTGATGCAGCGCGGTTTCCTCCCACCGTCCGCCCACGATGTCGCGGTGTTTGCCGCGCGCCAGCGCCTCGTCGTAGAATCCGGGCTTCTGATAGGGCGACAGCGTGGTCATGCACTGCGCCGGGCGATACCCAGCATCAGCTCCACCGCCCGGGCCATGTCCTGAAGGCTGATCCATTCCAGCGGCCCGTGGATTTCCTGCATCCCGGTGAACAGATTGGGGCAGGGCACGCCCATCTCGGTCAGCCGCGAGCCGTCGGTGCCGCCGCGGATCGGGACCGAGACCGGATCGAGGCCGATGTCGCGCGCGGCCGCGCGGGCCAGATCGACCGGGGTCATGTCCTGCTCAAGCCAGTAGCGCATGTTGCGGTATTGCGGGGTGATCTCGCAGGTGATCGTGGCGCGCGGTTCGGTGGCGGCGACGGCCTCGCAGACCTTGCGCAGCATCTCGCCTTTGGCCGCGAGGCCGTCGAGCTCGAAATCGCGCAGGATCAGGCGGATCACCATTTCCGACGAGCCGCCGCTCATCTCGACGGCATGGATGAAGCCCTCGCGCCCCTCGGTCACTTCGGGCTGCATGGTCGATTGCGGCAAAGCGGCGACGATCTTCGCGGCGAGGTGGATGGCGTTGACCATCCTGCCCTTCGCCCAGCCCGGGTGGATCGAGACGCCCGTGATCCGCACCTCGGCGCCATCGGCCGAGAAGCTCTCGTATTCAATCTCGCCCGGATTGCCGCCGTCGAATGTATAGGCGAAAGCGGCGCCCAGGTCGGCGGGCAGCCGTGGATCGACGCCGCGGCCGATCTCTTCGTCGGGGGTGAAGGCGAGGCGGATCGTGCCATGGGCGGGCTTTTCCGCCAGCAGGCGGCGGGCCGCGGTCATGATGATGGCGATTCCGGCCTTGTCGTCGGCCCCGAGCAGCGTTTTCCCCGAGGCGGTCACGAGGTCATGGCCGGTCTTTTGCGCGAGATTGGGCGAGACGGCGGGCGACAGGACCAGTGCCGGATCGTCGGGGAAGCGGATCTCGCCGCCGTCGTAATCACGGATCATCCGGGGCCTGACGCCGGTGGCGCAGAACTGCGGGGCGGTGTCCATGTGGGCCAGAAAGCCGATCACCGGGCCGGGGGCGCTGCCGGGAATGGTGGCGAGGACCGCGCCGTAATCGGTGAGGCGGATGTCGCTGGCGCCGATGTCTTCCAGCTCGGCGACCAGCAGGCGGGCCATGTCAAGCTGAACCGCAGTCGAGGGTTTGCCGGTGCTGGCCGGATCGCTCTGGCTGTCGATGGCGCAGTAGCGGGTCAGGCGGGATTCGAGTTCGGCGAGATGGTCGGAGAACTGGTCGGAGAACTGGTCGGACATGGGGGGGGCCTCGCGGCTGGCCGGGGAAGGGGGCCCTGCCCCCGTCCCCTTACGGGGACTCCCCCGGAGTATTTGGGTCAGGATGAAAGCGGGATCAGTCTTTCTTGCGCGCCTCGGCGGCGGCTTTCATCCGGGCCAGCAGTTCGGCCTTCTTCTCGGCCTCGGTTTTCGCTTTGGGCGCCCCGCGTTTGGGCAGGTCAAGCGCGTGGTGGCTGTCTTTGGCCGATTTCGGATGGCCGGATTTGGAATAGTCCATGGCGGTGTCCTCGGAATGTGTTGTCCCCGGGATGCCCGAAAGGGGGGCGCGGGGCAAGAGGCGTGCTCAGCGGGCGCGGGGAATGCGCAGGCCGAGGCGCACCGACAGCACCCGCAGCGCGAAGGTGGCCGTCACCCCGGCCGAGGCGGTCACGACCGGCGGCCAGCCGAGATGCGCGCCGAGGGTGACGATCAGCGTGCCCGCGACCGCGGCCACGGCGTAGATCTCTTCGCGCAGCACACGGGGGATTTCGGTGACGAGGATGTCGCGCACCACGCCGCCGCCCACCGCCGTCATGACGCCGATCAGGCTGGCCGCCGCCGGATGCAGGCCGAAGGCCAGTGCTTTGGATGTGCCCGCGACCGCGAAGACCCCGAGGCCGAGCGCGTCGAGCAGCATCACCGGCTTGTCGGCGCGCTCGATCAGCCGGTGGCAGAGGAAGGCGGTCAGCCCGGCGGCGCAGGCGGCGATCAGATAGGACGGATCGCGCAGCACCGCCGCCGGCTGGTCGCCGATCGCCATGTCGCGGATGGCGCCGCCCGCGGTGGCCGCAGCGGTGGCCAGCACGATCACCCCGAACAGATCGAGTTGGCGGCGCACCGCCAGCATCCCGCCCGACAGGCCGAAGACGAAGGTGCCGATCATGTCGAGCCACCAGACGATCAGGCTGAAATCCTGCGCCAGAATGTTCATGGCCGCCCCCTTGCGTGTCCCGTGACGGGGCGGAGTAAAGCCGCAAACCGCCTCGAAGGGAAAGACCGCGTTTGCCCCCCGGGATGCAGGCGGGCGCAAAGAAAACGCGCGCGCCCCGAAGGACGCGCGCGATGGCGGTGCTTGTGAAGAAAACTCAGGCGAGCGAGGGGTCGATGCCCTTGCAGGCCTCGACGAGGCCCTTCACCGCGTCGATGGATTTGTCGAGCATCGCCTGTTCGTCGGCGTTCAGCTTGATGTCGACCACGCGCTCGATGCCGCCGGCGCCGATGATGGTCGGCACGCCGACATACATGCCGTCAAGCCCGTAGGCGCCCTTGACGTAAGCCGCGCAGGGCAGCAGGCGCTTCTGGTCCTTGAGATAAGCCTCGGCCATTTCGATGGCCGAAGTGGCGGGGGCGTAGAAGGCCGAGCCGGTCTTCAGCAGGCCCACGATCTCGGCGCCGCCGTCGCGGGTGCGCTGGACGATGGCGTCGAGCTTCTCCTGCGTGGTCCAGCCCATCTCGACCAGATCCGGCAGCGGGATCCCGGCGACGGTGGAATAGCGGGTCAGCGGCACCATCGTATCGCCATGGCCGCCCAGCACGAAGGCGGTGACATCCTTCATCGAGACGTTGAACTCGACCGAGAGGAAGTGGCGGAAGCGGCCCGCATCCAGCACGCCGGCCATGCCGACCACTTTCTCATGCGGCAGGCCCGAGAACTCGCGCAGCGCCCAGACCATGGCGTCGAGCGGGTTGGTGATGCAGATCACGAAGGCGTTCGGCGCGTATTTCGCGATGCCTTCGCCCACCGATTTCATCACCTTGAGGTTGATGCCCAGGAGGTCGTCGCGCGACATACCCGGTTTGCGCGGCACGCCCGCGGTGACGATGCAGACATCGGCGCCTGCGATATCCTCGTAGGAATTGGTTCCCTTCAGCGTGGCGTCGAAGCCCTCGATCGGGCCGCATTGCGCAAGGTCGAGCGCCTTGCCCTGCGGGGTGCCCTCGGCGATGTCGAACAGGATGACGTCGCCGAGCTCCTTGGTGGCGACGAGATGGGCGAGGGTGCCGCCGATCTGGCCTGCGCCGATAAGGGCGATCCGGGGTCGTGCCATGGGGGAATCTCCGTTGCTGGAATCGGGCGGAGGCCTAGCCCCTTAAACACCGTCTGTCCAGCTTTCTGACGATGTTGTATGCCATTGTATGCCGAAAGATCCACCCTTTCCCGCGCCGCTGCCGCGGTTTAGCGGTAACGGCGGCAGAGGCGGAGAATACGGATGGACGGCACGGCATTCTGGATCGCGGCGCTGATCGCCTCGGCGCTGGTCGGCCTGTCGAAAGGCGGGTTGCCGATGATCGGGATGCTGGCGGTGCCGGTGCTGTCGCTGGTGATCTCGCCGGTCACGGCGGCGGGGCTCTTGCTGCCGGTCTTCGTGGTCTCGGATCTGTTCGGGCTGTGGGCCTGGCGCAAGGCGTTCGACGCGCGGGTGTTGCGGATCGTGGTCAGCGGCGCGGCGGCGGGGATCGGCATCGGCTGGGCCACGGCGAGCCTGGTGCCCGAGGCGGCGGTGACGCTGCTGGTGGGGGTGATCGGGCTGGTCTTCGCCGCCAACACCCTGTTGCGCCGCCGCCCCGAGGGGCCGCCCCGGCCCGCGCGGGTCGGGCCGGGGCTGTTCTGGGGCACCATCGCGGGTTTCACCAGTTTCGTCAGCCATGCCGGGGCGCCGCCGTTTCAGGTCTATGTGCTGCCGTTGCGGCTGGAAAAAACGGTCTTCGCCGGCACCGCGACCATAGCTTTCGCCCTGATCAATGCGATGAAGCTGATTCCCTACTGGTTCCTCGGCCAGCTGAACCCGCAGAACCTGCGCGTGGCGGCGATCCTGTTCCTTCCCGCGGTGATCGCGGTCTTCGCGGGGATCAGGCTGGTGCGCTGGCTGCCGGAAAAGCTGTTCTACCGGCTGGTGATCTGGTCCTTGCTGGCGATTTCGGTTCGGCTGGTGCATGACGGGCTGACGGGGCTGCTGTAGCCCGCTGCCGCTGCGGCATTGCGCGAAATTTCTGCATTGCGGCGAATATCCTCTTGCCGAATGTGCCAATTTCGTGCTTTGACACGCAAGATTATTGCCAAGGAGACTCGCTCATGGCGCGCCCCTGCCGTTCGGTCCTCTATATCCCCGGCTCTCGCGAGCGTGCGCTGGAGAAAGCGCGCGATCTGGCCTGCGATGCGGTCATCTTCGATCTTGAGGATGCGGTCGCCCCCGACGAGAAACCCGCCGCCCGCGGGTTGCTGGCCCGGGTGCTGCGGGACGCCGATTACGGGCCGCGCCTGCGCATCGTGCGGATCAACGGGCTGGACACGCCCTGGGGCCAGGACGACGCGGTGGCGATGGCCGCCGCCATCGCGGGCGGCGCGAAGATCGATGCGATTCTGGTGCCCAAGGTGAATGCCCCCGCCGATCTGGATGCGGTGGCGGCGCTGGTGCCCGGGGCGGATCTCTGGGCGATGATGGAGACCTGCGCGGGCATGCTGAACGCGGCGGCCATCGCCGCGCATCCGCGGCTGACCGGGATGGTGATGGGGACGAACGATCTGGCGAAGGAACTCGGCAGCCGTTTCCGCCCTGACCGTCTGGGGGTGCAGGCGGGGCTGGGGCTGTGCCTGCTGGCCGCGCGCGCCCATGCGCTGACCATCGTCGATGGCGTCTACAACGCTTTCAAGGACGAGGCGGGGCTGCGCGCCGAATGCGAACAGGGCCGCGACATGGGATTCGACGGCAAGACGCTGGTCCATCCCGCCCAGCTTCAGATCGCCAACGAAGTGTTTGCGCCTTCGGATTCCGATCTCGATCTCGCCCGCCGCCAGATCGCCGCATATGATGCGGTGACGGCCGAGGGCGGCGGGGTTGCCGTGGTGGACGGGCGGATCGTCGAGAATCTGCATATCGTCACCGCCCGCGCGCTGCTGGAAAAGGCGGCGGCGATCGGGGCTCTGGCAAATTGAGGCGGAACGGGGCAGGAATGACCCCGTAAACCCCGAACCCCGGAGCCCGCCATGTTCTCGCTCGCCCTCGGTGTCCTGTTGTGGAGCGCCGCCCATCTGTTCAAACGCCTCGCCCCGGCTTCCCGAGAGGGGATGGGCGCGGGCGGCCGCGGCACGGTCGCGTTGCTGGTCCTCGCCTCGATCGGGCTGATGATCTTCGGCTACCGCATCGATCCCGGCACGTTCTACTGGGGCCGCAGCCCGATGACGACCGGGATCAACAATCTCATGATGCTGGTCTCGGTGTATTTCTTCGCCGCCGCCGGGATGAAGACCGCGCTGGCGCGCAGGCTGCGCCATCCGATGCTGTGGGGCGTGGTGATCTGGTCGGCGGCGCATCTGCTGGTGAACGGCGACTCGCCGTCTTTCGTGCTGTTCGGCGGCCTCGGTCTCTGGGCGCTGGTCCAGATGGCGGCGATCAACCGCCATGCCGGGCCTTTCGTGCCGCCGCCGCCAAAGCCTGCGAAGATGGAATGGATCGCGGTGGCGGGCACGCTGGTGGTCTATGGCGCTCTGGCCGGGGCGCATTACCTGCTCGGCTATCCTGTGTTCGGGTGATGCGATGAAACTCTACCGTTTTCTGTCCGGGGACGACACTTCCACCTTTTGCCACAAGGTCTCGGCCGCGCTGGCGAAAGGATGGGAGCTTTACGGTTCGCCGACCTATGCCTTCGATGCCTCGAACGGGGTGATGCGCTGCGGCCAGGCGGTGGTGAAAGAGGTCGGGGGCGAATATGCGCCCGATCTGAAACTGGGCGAGCAATAGGCGGGCGGGCAGAAGGGGGCCCTGCCCCCGTCTGCTTGCGCAGACTCCCCCGGAGTATTTGGGTCAGGATGAAAGGGGCAGGGGCCGGGCGTCCCTGCCGGAAAGGGGCGAGGATGAAGACCAACCCGGGGCGTTTCTTCGAGGATTACCGTGTGGGCGAGGTGATCCGTCATGCGGTGCCGCGCACCGTTTCGGGCGGCGAGCGCGCACTTTATCACGCGCTCTATCCGGCGCGCGGCGCGCTTTACTCCTCCGACGCATTCGCCCGTGCCTCGGGGCTGGCGGCAAGCCCGATGGATGATCTGATCGCCTTCCACACCGTCTTCGGCAAGACGGTGCCCGACATCAGCCTGAACGCCATCGCCAATCTCGGCTATGCCGAGGGGCGCTGGCTGCGGCCGGTCTGGCCTGGCGATACGATCCGCTCGGAATCCGAGGTGATCGGGGTGAAGGAGAATTCCAACGGCAAATCCGGCGTGGTTTACGTGCGCACCCGCGGCCTGAACCAGCATGGCGAGGCGGTGCTGGAATATGTCCGCTGGGTGATGGTGCGCAAGCGCCGCGACGTGCCAGCGCCCGATCCGGTGGTTCCGCACCTGCAAAAAGCGGTGGCGGCGGCGGATCTGGTGGTGCCGGAGGGGCTCGATTTCACCGCTTACGATTTCACCCTGGCCGGCGAGCCGCATCGCCAGCGCGGCTATGAGATCGGCGAGAAGATCGACCATGTCGACGGTGTGACCGTCGAAGAGGCCGAGCATATGCTGGCCACGAGGCTGTGGCAGAACACGGCCAGGGTGCATTTCGACGTGACCGCGCGCGAGGACGGGCGGCGGCTGATCTACGGCGGCCATGTGATCAGCCTGGCGCGCGCGCTGTCGTTCAACGGGCTGGCGAATGCGCAGATGATCGTGGCGCTGAACGCGGGGGCGCATGCCAACCCCTGTTTCGCGGGCGATACCGTGCGGGCCTGGTCCGAGGTGCTGGACAAGGCCGAGACATCCGCGCCCGGCGTGGGCGCGCTCCGGCTGCGGCTGGTGGCGGTGAAACAGGGGGCCGCGCCTTTCGCGCTGAAGGATGGCGAGGGCAAATATCTGCCCGAGGTGCTGCTGGATCTGGATTACTGGGCGCTGATGCCGCTGTGACCGGCTGCCCCCCGGGCGGGGTGTCCGGCCCGGGAGGAAAGCGGCTTTCATCCTGACGAAAATACCCCCGCCGGAGGCGCAGGTTGCGGCTAGGCGGGCCGGCTGAGAACCTGCGCCCGGCGGGCGGGCGGGATGCGCCCGGCGGGTAATTCCCGAATGAAATCATCGGTAATTGTTTGTGGTCACAGGTGTGATCACGCATATCGATTGTGTGATCACATAGGCCGCGAAAAAAGTCGCGGGTTAGCGCGAACAGGGGGCAACCCGGTATTGTGCCCCGTGACTCGGCTGATAAAAACGCTATGACAAGGGACGTATCGAAGCGCGCTCCGCCCGGAAGACCGCCCTCAGGCGACATGGATGGGGCAGCCAGCGACAAAGGGACAAGAGATGTCTGCACCGAAGCGGGCCGAAAGGCCGCTGTCTCCGTTCATGATCGGCCCCTATTACCGGCCGCAGATGACCTCGATTTCCTCGATCATGGTGCGTATCACCGGCATAGCGACGCTCGGGACGATCTTCCTTCTGGTCGCCTGGCTGCTGGCCGCCGCCACCTCGCCGGCCGCCTTCGACTGCATCGACTGGCTGCTGACCAGCGTCGTGGGCGATGTGCTGCTGGTGCTTGCCGTCTGGGCGATCTGGTATCATGCGCTCGGCCGTCTGCGCCATCTGATCTGGGATCTGGGCTATTTCGTCGAGATCCGCGCCAATGAGGTGATGGGCCTTGGCATGTTCATCGGCGCCACGGTTCTGACGCTGATCACCGTTCTTGTGGTTTGAGGAGACTGAGATGCGTTTCATCACTGACCGCAAGGGCGCCGAGGGTCTGGGTTCGGCACGGGCAGGCACCCATCACCACTGGCATATGATGATCAGCTCGGCTCTGTTGATCGTGCTGGTGCCGCTGTTCGTCTTCACCTTCGGCATCGGCCTTGGCCGCAGCCATGAGGGCGTGCTGGAGTATTTCTCGCGGCCCTGGCCGGCGATCATCACCGGGCTGACCCTGGTTGTGGTCACGCTCCACTGCAAGAGCGAGGCCGAAGAGGCGATCGTCGATTATGTGCATGGCGCGAAGGGCAAACTGCTTCTGGTCGCCGTGACGGGTTTTGCCTGGGCGGTCATCGCAGCCGGGCTGTTCGCTCTGGTAAAACTGGCTCTGTAGGATCGGCCCTTGTGAGGCTGGCCGAAAGGCCGGCGCCAGGCAGGCACGGTTAAGGAAAGACGGAAATGACTGCTGCATACGCTTACGAGGTCCACGATTATGACGTGGTGGTGGTGGGTGCCGGCGGCGCGGGCCTGCGCGCGACGCTGGGCATGGCCGAACAGGGGCTGCGCACCGCCTGCGTGACCAAGGTCTTCCCGACCCGCTCGCATACCGTGGCGGCCCAGGGCGGCATCGCCGCGAGCCTTGGTAATATGGGGCCCGACAGCTGGCAGTGGCATATGTATGACACGGTGAAGGGCTCGGACTGGCTGGGCGACACCGATGCGATGGAATATCTGGCCCGCTCCGCTCAGGCCGCGGTCTATGAGCTGGAACATTACGGCGTGCCGTTTTCGCGCACCGAAGAGGGCAAGATCTACCAGCGCCCGTTCGGCGGCCATACCACCCAGTTCGGCGAGGGCCCGCCGGTGCAGCGCACCTGCGCCGCCGCCGACCGCACCGGCCACGCGATCCTGCACACGCTCTATGGCCGCTCGCTCAAGGAGCGCGCCGAGTTCTACATCGAATATTTCGCGCTGGATCTGATCATCACCGACGGGCGCTGCACCGGCGTGGTGTGCTGGAAGCTCGACGACGGCACGATCCATGTGTTCAATGCCAAGATGGTGGTGCTGGCGACCGGCGGCTACGGCCGGGCCTATTTCTCGGCGACATCGGCCCATACCTGCACCGGCGACGGCGGCGGTATGGTGGCGCGCGCGGGCCTGCCGCTTCAGGACATGGAATTCGTGCAGTTCCACCCCACGGGCATCTACGGCTCGGGCTGCCTGATCACCGAGGGCGCGCGCGGCGAGGGCGGCTATCTGACCAACGTGAACGGCGAGCGGTTCATGGAGCGCTATGCGCCCCATTACAAGGATCTGGCGCCGCGCGATTATGTCAGCCGCTGCATGACGCTGGAGATCCGCGAGGGCCGCGGCGTCGGCGCCGAGGGCGACCATATCTTCCTGCACCTCAACCACCTGCCGCCCGAGACCCTGCACGAACGCCTGCCGGGCATCTCGGAATCGGCGAAGATCTTCGCGGGCGTCAACGTGAACAAGGAACCGATCCCGGTTCTGCCCACGGTGCATTACAACATGGGCGGCATCCCGACGAACTACTGGGGCGAGGTGCTGAACCCGACCGCTGAGAACCCCGATGCGGTGTTCCCCGGCCTGATGGCGGTGGGCGAGGCGGGCTGCGCCAGCGTGCATGGCGCGAACCGGCTCGGCTCGAACTCGCTGATCGACCTCGTGGTGTTCGGCCGTGCGGCCGCGATCCGCGCGGGCGAGGTGGTCGATCCGAAATCGCCGGTGCCCGCGACCAATACCGCCGGGGTGGACAAGGCGCTCGCCCGGCTCGACGCTTTGCGCTACGCGAAAGGCGCGATCCCGACCGCCGATCTGCGGCTTGAGATGCAAAAGACCATGCAGCGCGACGCCGCCGTCTTCCGCACCGAAAAGACCCTGGCCGAGGGCGAGCGTGCGATGACCGAAATCGCCGGCAAGATGGGCGATCTGAAGGTCACCGACCGCTCGATGATCTGGAACAGCGATCTGATGGAGACGCTGGAACTGACCAATCTGATGCCGAATGCGCTGGCGACGATCTACGGCGCCCATGCCCGGACCGAGAGCCGCGGCGCCCATGCGCATGAGGATTATCCGACCCGCGACGATGAGACCTGGCGCAGGCACAGCCTGGCCTGGGTCGAGGGCAACAGGGTCACGCTCGACTACCGACCGGTGCATACCGATCCGCTGACCACCGAGGCCGAGGGCGGCATCAGCCTGAAGAAGATCGCCCCGGCGGAAAGGAAGTTCTGATGCGCGGGCTGGCCCTCATCCTTTGCCTTGCACTGCCCGCCTGCGTGGCGGGCGAGGCGGTGATGCAGGAAACCACCCGCTCGCTGGCGCGTTCGGCGGTAAATTCGGCGGCGGCGCAACATCTGCCGGGGGTGAATGTCACCCCCTTCACCGACTGCGTGATCAACAATGCGCAGACGGGCGAGCTGATCCAGCTCGCGCAATATGCCTCGGCAGGCACCAATGGCGCGGCCCAGGCCTGGCCGGTGGTGCGCACCAT
Organism: Pseudogemmobacter humi; assembly: GCF_900609055.1. Lineage (GTDB taxonomy): Bacteria > Pseudomonadota > Alphaproteobacteria > Rhodobacterales > Rhodobacteraceae > Pseudogemmobacter > Pseudogemmobacter humi. The sequence goes on from NZ_UXAW01000051.1 coordinate 310,369, forward strand.
CGCCAGCCGCCCCGAGGCGACGCAATGCCTGGTGCGGTCGCTGAGCACCACGCAGATGCTCTCGGTTGGAGGACTCGCGCTGTGACCCGCCTTTTTCTGCTGCCCGCTGTCCTCTTGCTGGCCGCCTGCGATCCGCAGGCGCTGGCCGACAAGACCACGCGCAACCTGGCGCATGGCGTTGTGCTGCCGGTGGTAAGCCGCGATCTGCCGGCGGGGCCGGCGGAACAGGCGACCGATTGCATCCTGAACGCGGCCTCGATGCCCGAGATCCGCGCGCTGGCCCGTGACACCGGGGTCGAGGCCGGAAGCCAGACCCGCGAGAACATCCGTAACATCGCGCTGCGCCCGGCGGCGCAAAGCTGCTTCGCCGCGCGCGGCCTGCCGCAGGTCAGATGATGCGCGCCGCCGCCCTTCTTTTGCCGATGGCGCTTCTGGCCTGCGGGCCGCTGCCGGTTCATGTTGCCGAACAGCAATGCCTGCAAGCCGCGCGCGAGGCCCGCGGCCCCACCGGCAGCGCCGGGATCGGCGTTGTCTCTGGCGGCAGGGGCGGCACCCGGACGCGGGGCGATCTCGAGATCACCATCTCGTCCGACTGGCTGGCCGGGAAGGATCCCGCCGCCGTCTACGACACCTGCGTCATGTCGAAATCCGGGCAGGCGCCGAGCCGCCCGCTATACCAAAGATCCGACTGGAAAGGCTGACCCATGGTCCAGTTCTCGCTGCCCAAAAACTCTCAGGTTCGCACCGGCAAGACCTGGCCGAAGCCCGAAGGCGCCACCAATATCCGCGCCTTCCGCATCTATCGCTGGGATCCCGACACCGGCGAGAACCCGCGGGTGGACACCTATCATCTCGACATGGACAAATGCGGCCCGATGGTTCTGGACGCGCTGATCAAGATCAAGAACGAGATCGACCCGACGCTGACCTTCCGCCGCTCGTGCCGCGAGGGGATCTGCGGCTCATGTGCGATGAACATCGACGGGATCAACACGCTGGCCTGCATCTGGGGGCTGGACGAGATCAAGGGCGACGTGCGGATCTACCCGCTGCCGCATATGCCGGTGGTGAAGGATCTGATCCCGGATCTGACGCATTTCTACGCGCAGCACGCCTCGATCATGCCCTGGCTTGAGACGAAATCGAACACGCCGGCCAAGGAATGGCGCCAGTCGATCGAGGACCGCAAGAAGCTCGACGGGCTTTATGAATGCGTGATGTGCGCGTCCTGCTCGACCTCCTGCCCGAGCTACTGGTGGAATTCCGAGAAATATCTCGGGCCGGCGGCGCTGCTGCATGCCTACCGCTGGATCATCGATTCGCGCGACGAGATCACCGGCGAGCGGCTCGATGGACTGGAAGATCCGTTCAAGCTGTATCGCTGCCATACGATCATGAACTGCACCAAGACCTGCCCCAAGGGGCTGAACCCGGCGAAGGCGATCGCCGAGATCAAGAAAATGATGGTCGAGCGCGTCGCCTGACCCGGCCGGGGAGGGGGCGCCGCCCCCGTCCCTGCGTGCCGCAGGGACTCCCCCGGGGTATTTGTCTCAGGGTGAAAGCCCTTTCATCCTGAGACAAATACCCCCGCCGGAGGCGCAGGCCGGCCAGAGGCGCAGGTGCCGGAGATGATGTTCCTCTTTCCGCCCGGGCTTTTGCTGCTGTTTCTGGGGCTTTGGTATTATCGCCGGGGCTCGACGCTGACCCGCGCCTGCCGCTGGCGCGAGGCGCGGCAGGGCGGCGCCGGGCACTGGCGCTGCGCCGCCTGCGGGGCGGAATGCGATCTGGCCCCGGGGCGCGCGCCGCGGCACTGCCTGCGTCAGCAGTAGCGTTCCACCCCATGCAACTGATGGTCGCCGTAGCGGTCGCCATGGGCGAAGCCCGCAGGCAGCAGGCGCTCGATCTCCGCCAGATCCCCCGGTGTGAAGCGGATCGCATCCGCGCCCTGCCAATCGGCCAGATGCCGGGCCGAGCGGGTGCCGGGGATCGGTATGACATGTTCGTCCCGGTGCAGCACCCAGGCCAGCGCGGCGGCGGCGGTGGTCCAGCCCCGGGCGCGGCAGAAGGCGCGGAAACCGTCGACCAGCGCGGTATTGGCGGCGAAATTCGCGCCGGTGAAGCGCGGGTTGGCGCCGCGGAAGCCGTCGGTGGGCCGGGGCAGGGGCGTGTCGCCCAGCATCCCGCGCGCGAGCGGCGAGAAGGCAACGAAGGTCACGCCCAGATCGGCGCAGGCGCGGATCAGCCCGAGTTCCGGCTGCCGCGACCACAGCGAATATTCGTTCTGCACCGCCGTCACCGGATGGATCGCATGGGCGGCGCGCAGGGTGGCGGGCGCGATCTCCGAGAGGCCGTAACCGCCGATCTTGCCCTCTTCGATCAGGCGCGAGAGGGTGCCGACGACTTCCTCCAGCGGGCGGGCGGCCTCGCGGCGGTGGATGTAGAACAACCCGACATGATCGCACCCGAGCCGTTTCAGCGAGGCCTCCAGCTCGCTGCGCAGACAGGCGGCGGAATTGTCGAACCGGCGCGGCGGGCCGTCGACGATCCCGGCCTTGGTGGCGATCACCGGCCCCGAGCCGCCGGTATGCCCGCGCGTCCGCAGCCATGTGCCGATCACGCTTTCCGAGACGCCGCTGCCGTAGATGTTCGCGGTGTCGAAATGGGTGATCCCGGCCTCCCAGGCCGCATCCAGCGTGGCGAGGCTCGTCGCCTCATCGGTCGCGCCGAAGATGCCGCCGAAGGACATTGCGCCAAGGCCGATCGCACCGACCCGGTGGCGCCCGAGATTTCGTTTCTGCATGGAAGGCTCCTTTAAGGGGACGCCATCCAACAGGAGCGAATCGGATCGTTCAAGGGGCGAAATGAAAAAGGGCGCGGCCCTGCGGCCACGCCCCCTGTTGTCCGGCGAAGGTGCTCAGATTACCCCGAGCGCCCGCATCGCCTCGGCCACGCGGACGAAACCGGCGATATTGGCGCCCAGCACGTAATCGCCCGGCGCGCCATATTCCTCGGCGGTGGCGGCGCAATTGTCGTGGATCGAGCCCATGATCGCCGCGAGCCGCGCCTCGGTCTGGGCAAAGCTCCAGGAATCGCGGCTGGCGTTCTGCTGCATTTCCAGCGCCGAGGTCGCCACGCCGCCCGCATTCGCGGCCTTGCCCGGCGCGAACATCACGCCCGCCTCCTGGAAGATGCGGATCGCGTCCGGGGTCGAGGGCATGTTGGCGCCTTCGCCCACCGCGATCACGCCGTTCTTCACCAGCGCGCGGGCATCCTTGCCGGTCAGTTCGTTCTGGGTGGCCGAGGGCATGGCCACGTCGCAGGCCACGTCCCAGATGGTGCCGTCGCCCGCCTTGACGAAATAGACGCCTTTGCCTTCGCCCTTGATCCGCAGATATTCCGAGATCCGGGCGCGGCGCACCTCTTTGATCTCCTGGATCAGCTCCTGGTCGATGCCGTTCTCATCGACGATATAGCCCGAGCTGTCGGACATCGCGACGACCGTGCCGCCGAAGCTGCGGACCTTTTCCAGCGTGTAGATCGCGACATTGCCCGAGCCCGAGACCACGACCTTCTTGCCGTCGAAGCTGGTGCCTTTGGTCGCCAGCATCGATTGCACGAAATAGGTGTTGCCGTAGCCGGTGGCCTCGGTCCGCGCGCGCGAGCCGCCGTAGAACAGGGCCTTGCCGGTCAGCACGCCCGCCTCGTAGCGGTTGGTCAGGCGCTTGTACTGGCCGAACATATAGCCGATCTCGCGCCCGCCCACGCCGATGTCGCCCGCCGGCACGTCGGTGTATTCGCCGATATGGCGGTGCAGTTCGGTCATGAACGACTGGCAGAAGCGCATGATCTCGCGGTCGGACTTGCCTTTCGGATCGAAGTCCGAACCGCCCTTGCCGCCGCCGATCGGCATGCCGGTCAGCGCGTTCTTGAAGGTCTGTTCAAAGCCCAGGAACTTGATGATGCCGACATTCACCGAAGGGTGGAAACGGATGCCACCCTTGTAGGGGCCAAGCGCCGAGTTGAACTGGACCCGGAAGGCGCGGTTGATGCGGACCTGGTTCTTGTCGTCGATCCACGGCACGCGGAAGATGATCTGGCGCTCGGGCTCGCAGATGCGCTCGATCAGCGCGTCATCGGCGAAATCGGGGCGTTTGGCGACCACACGGCCGAGGGATTCCAGCACTTCGCGCACGGCCTGGTGGAATTCCGGCTCGCCCTGGTTTCGCTTGATCACCTCGGCGAGGATGGATTCCAGTTTTTCGTCCAGCTGCACCATGAAGGCCCCCCGATTCGCCTGAAAATTGATCTTTCTGGCGCGGGATATTGCAGTTTACAGGCAGGGATAAGGGGGTTTCTGGCGAAATGCCGGAAAATCAGGCGTTTTGCCGTCAGAATGACTGATTTATCGCGCAAAAACGCGGCAGTTTGACGCTGCCGCGCTTCATTCGGTCAGAGAGGGGGGCGGTTCAGGCCGCCGCCGCCTCGGCATCGACCAGCGTCACGATATCCATCATGATCCGGTTCAGCTCGAAATCCTTCGGGGTGTAGACTGCGGCCACGCCCATGGCGCGCAGTTTCACCGCGTCGTCCTCGGGGATGATGCCGCCGACCACCACCGGGATATGGGTCAGCCCGGCGGCGCGCATCCGCTCCATCGTCTCGGTGATCAGCGGGATGTGGCTGCCCGAGAGGATCGAGAGGCCGACCACATGCACCTCCTGATCGGCCGCCGCGGCGACGATCTCCGAAGGGGTCAGGCGGATGCCCTCGTAATGGATCTCCATGCCGCAGTCGCGGGCGCGGGCGGCGATCTGTTCGGCGCCGTTCGAGTGGCCGTCGAGGCCGGGCTTGCCGACAAGGAAGGAAAGCTGGCGGCCAAGGCGCGAGGACACCGCCTGCACCGCCTCGCGGATCGGCTCCAGCCCCTCGGTGCGGTTCGACGGGCTTTTCGACACGCCGGTCGGGCCGCGATACTGGCCGAAGGCCAGGCGGACGCATTCGCCCCATTCGCCGGTGGTCGCCCCTGCCTTCGCCGCCGCGATCGAGGGCGGCATGATATTCGCCCCGGTTCGCGCGGCCTCGCGCAGCGCGTCGAGCGCGGCGCGGACACGTCCCTCGTCGCGGCTCTCGCGCCAGGCGCGCAGGCGGGAGAGCTGGTCGGCCTCGGCGGCTTCGTCCACCACCATGATCGCGCCGTCGCCGGTGGTCAGCGGCGAGGGCTCCGACTCGCGCCAGCGGTTGACGCCGACCACGATGGTTTCCTGGCTTTCGATCCGGCCGATGCGCTCGGCATTGGCCTCGACCAGCCGCGATTTCATATATTCGATGGAGGCGACCGCCCCCCCCATGGCGTCGATCTGCGCCAGCTCCTCGCGCGCGCCCTGTTTCAGCGCCTCGACCTTGCGCTCGATGGCCGGGTTGCCGTCGAACAGGTCGTCGTATTCCAGCAGATCCGTCTCATAGGCCAGGATCTGCTGCATCCTGAGCGACCATTGCTGATCCCAGGGCCGCGGCAGGCCGAGCGCCTCGTTCCAGGCCGGAAGCTGCACCGCCCGGGCGCGGGCCTTCTTCGACAAGGTGACCGCCAGCATCTCTATCAGGATGCGGTAGACGTTGTTTTCCGGCTGCGGCTCGGTCAGGCCAAGGCTGTTGACCTGCACCCCATAGCGGAAGCGCGCATATTTCTCGTCGGTGATTCCGTAGCGGTCGCGGCAGATTTCCTCCCACAGATCGGTGAAGGCGCGCATCTTGCACAGTTCCGTCACGAAGCGGATGCCCGCGTTCACGAAGAACGAGATCCGGCCCACCATCTTGGGAAAATCGGCCGTGGGCACCTTGCCTTTCAGATCGTCGAGCACCGCGCAGGCGGTGGCCAGCGCGAAGGCCAGTTCCTGCTCGGGCGTCGCCCCCGCCTCTTGCAGGTGGTAGGAGCAGACGTTCATCGGGTTCCATTTCGGCAGGCTCTTGCCGGTCCAGGCCGCGACATCGGTGATCAGCCGCAGGCTGGGCTTCGGCGGGCAGATATAGGTGCCGCGCGAGAGATATTCCTTGATGATGTCGTTCTGGACCGTGCCCTGGAGTTTGGCGATATCCGCGCCCTGTTCCTCGGCCACCGCGACGTAAAGCGCGAGCAGCCAGGGGGCGGTGGCGTTGATCGTCATCGAGGTGTTCATCTGTTCCAGCGGGATCTGGTCGAACAGCGCCCGCATGTCGCCCAGATGGCAGACCGGCACGCCGACCTTGCCCACCTCGCCGCGCGACAGTTCGTGGTCCGAATCATAGCCGGTCTGGGTCGGCAGGTCGAAGGCGACCGACAGCCCGGTCTGCCCCTTGGCGAGGTTGCCGCGGTAAAGCGCGTTCGAGGCCGCTGCCGTCGAATGGCCCGCATAGGTGCGGAACAGCCAGGGCTTGTCCTTCACCGGCTTTTCCGCCGCCTGATCGGGTGCTGCGTTCTGGGTCATCGCTGCCTCGTCGCCTGAATTGGATGCGCAACATTGTTTCTCTTGGTGAAGCGTATGGATCATTTAATGTCATTGTCAATCGCTGCAATGCGGCGCGGGCGCTGCGTTCGCGAAAATCCCGGGTTCCGGCGGGGCGCCGCGGCCACTGGTCTGGCCGGTGATTTGCGCGTAAGCGGGACCAGATCCCTTTCCGCAGCCGAGGCATGATGTATACCGCGACCCTGCTGACCAGCCCCGAAACCCCCGTGATCGACCGCGCCACTCTGGAAAGCCTGCGAAACGCCTGGGGCGGCGGCGAGGCGCGCTGGCTCGACCCCGGGGTGGCGGCGGAATTCGCGCTGCCCGCGCTGCCGGAAAACCGCTGGCAGGTGTGGCAGGATCTCCAGGCGCTGAAGATCGACCTTGCGGTCACCGCCTCGGCGGGGCGGAAGAAGCGCCTGCTGATCGCCGATATGGATTCCACCATGATCCGCCAGGAGTGCATCGACGAGCTGGCCGATGAGGCGGGGGTGGGCGAATATGTCGCGGGGATCACCGCGCGGGCGATGAACGGCGAACTGGAGTTCGAGGACGCCCTGCGCGAGCGGGTTCTGCTGCTGAAGGATCTGGAGGAAGCGGTGATCGCGCGGGTGGTGCGCGACCGTATCACCCTGATGCCGGGCGGGCGCGACCTGGTGGCGACGATGCGGGCGAATGGCGCCTATACCGCGCTGGTCTCGGGCGGGTTCACCGCCTTCACCGCCGCCATCGCGGCGACGCTTGGGTTCGACGAGAACCGCGCCAACACGCTGCTGTGCGAGGGCGGGCGGCTGACCGGCCTCGTCGCCGAACCGATCCTCGGCAAACAGGCCAAGGTGGAGGCGCTGGACGAACTGGCCGCGCGTCTCGGGGTCTCGCCGGCCGAAGTGATCGCGGTGGGCGACGGCGCCAATGACGTGCCGATGCTGAAACATGCGGGCATGGGCGTGGCGCTGCACGCGAAGCCCCGGGTCCAGGCCGAGGCCGATATCCGCATCAACCACGGCGATCTGACCGCGCTGCTTTACCTGCAAGGCTACACGCGCGAGGAGTTCGCGTCGTGATCCTGCGCGCGGCGCGGGCGGCGGATGCCGGGGCGATGGCCGATCTGCAAAACGGGATCATCGCTCTGGGCGGCACCACCGCTTATCAGCAGCCGCGTAGCGTCGCAGAGGTGCGGGAAAGCTATATCACCGGGGCGGATGTGATCTGCTGCCATGTCGCGGAAGAAGAGGGCCGGATTCTGGGGTTCCAGTCCGTCGGGGCGCATCCCGGACTGCCCGCCGGGATGGCCGATATCGGCACATTCGTTGCGTCCGGCCATCAGAGGCGGGGGATCGGCGTCCGGCTGTTCGGCGCGAGTCGCGCCGCCTGCCGCGCGGCGGGGATCACCGCGCTGAACGCGACGATCCGGGCCGACAACCCTGCCGGGCTGGCCTGTTACGCGCGCCTCGGCTTTGCCGATTACGCGCATGATCCGGCCTGGGCGCTGGCGGACGGGCGCGTGGTCGGGCGGATCAGCAAGCGGCTGGATCTCTGATGATCGGCATCGCCACCGAGATCGCGCTTCTTCTGATGCTGGCGGCGTTCATCGCCGGCTTCGTCGATTCCATCGCCGGGGGCGGCGGGCTGATCACCGTGCCGGCGCTTCTGCTGGCCGGGGTGCCGCCGGTCGAGACTTTGGGCACCAACAAGTTCCAGGGCAGTTTCGGGGCCGGGACGGCGGCGCTGACCTATGCGCGGGCCGGGCATGTGCGGCTGAGGGATCAACTCGGCATGGCGGCGGTTTCGGCCGTGGCCGCCGCCTGCGGCGCGCTGGTGGCGCATCTGATGCCCGCCGGGGTGCTGCGCATCATCATGCCGGTGGTGCTGATCGGCGTCGCGGCCTTCTTCGCCTTCCGCCGCGGTCTGAGCGATCAGGACCGGGTGCAGCGGATGCGCCCGGCGGTGTTCACCTTCACCCTGGTGCCGGCGATTGCCGCCTATGACGGCTTTTTCGGCCCGGGCACCGGCAGTTTCTTCATGATGGGGTTCGTGCTTCTGGCGGGCTATGGCGTGCTGAAGGCGACGGCGCATACCAAGCTCCTGAACTTCGCCTCGAACATCGGATCATTGGCGGTGTTCATCCCCTCGGGCGCGGTCTGGTGGGGGCTGGGGCTGGCCATGGCGCTGGCGCAAACGGCGGGCGCGCTGGTCGGCGCACGGCTGGCGATGCGGATCGGCGCCCGGCTGATCCGGCCCCTGCTGGTGGTGACCTCTTCGGCCATGGCGCTGCGGCTGATCTGGCAGGCGGTCATGGGCTGAACGCCCGCGCGCGGCCGGCGGCGGATGCCTCCGGCGGGGGTATTTGGGTCAGGATGAAAGCGGCAGGTCAGTCCCTCCCGGTGCCCCAGGCCGCATCCTGCATCTCGCGCAGCCGGCTGGCGGTGCGCTCGAATTCGAAGGCGCCCTCGCCTTCGATATAGAGCCGCTCGGGCTCGTCGGCGGCCGAGGCGATCAGCCGGACCTTCGCCTCGTAGAGCGCGTCGATCAGGGTGACGAAGCGTTTGGCCTCGTTGTAGTTCGAGGACGACAGCCGCGGGATGTCCTCGAGCACCAGCACGCGGCAGGCTTCGGCGATGGCGAGGTAATCCGCCGCCCCCAGGGGCCGCGCGCAGAGGTCGTAGAAACCGGCCCGCCCCACGCCGCTGGCGAAGCGCGGCAGTTCCACCTCGCGGCCGTTGACCGGCAGGCGCAGGACCTCGCCCGCCGCGCCGCCGGTCAGGTCGGACCAGATCTCCTCGATCCGGCCGCGGCTGGCGCCGGGCGGGCAGAACCAGACCTGGGCGCCTTTCAGCCGGTGCTGGCGGTAGTCGTTCGGGCTTTCCAGTTCCACCACGTTGAGCTGCTGGCGCAGCATGGCGATGAAGGGCAGGAAAAGCTGCCGGTTCAGCCCGTTCTTGTAGAGATCCTCGGGCGGGCGGTTCGAGGTGGTCACCACCACCACCCCGGCGGCGAACAGCTTCCCGAAGAGCCGCCCCACCAGCATGGCATCGGTGATGTCGGTGATCTGCATCTCGTCGAAGGCCAAGAGCCGCAGCTCGCGGGTGATCTTTGCGGCGACCGGGGCCAGCGCATCCTCGATCCCGGTTTTGCGCGCCTCGTGCAGCCCGTGGTGGATCTCCTGCATGAAGGCGTGGAAATGCACCCGGCGCTTTTCCCGGATCGCGGTCGCCTCGGTGAACAGATCCATCAGCATGGATTTGCCGCGCCCGACGCCGCCCCAGAGGTACAGTCCCGGCGGCGGTGCGGGCGGCGCCTTGCCGAACAGGCCGGACAAGAGCCCCCCCTTGCGCGCGGGCGTGCTCTCCAGCCAGCTGCGCAGGCTTTCCAGCGCGGGCAGCACGGCGTGCTGCGCCGGATCGCGCCGCAGGTTGCCCTCGTTCACGCGGGCTTCGTAGATCTCGGTCAGGGTCTGTCGCATTCGATTCCGTGGTCTGGGCCGCCCGTCCGGGCGCGGCGCAAGATAGAAACAAATCGACCGGACACGCCAGCGCTAACCGAATCTACACCGCTGCCTGTCAGCCTGCCCCGGTGCGATGCAATTCCGGGGATGATGATGAAACGACTGCGCCCGCCTGGTCTGGTCTCGAAACTGACCGGCCTTTCGCTGCTGATGTTCCTTGTGGTCGGCGGGGTGGGGGCGCTCTTCTCGAACTACCGGGTCTCGCAGGTGGTCGAGGAACGGTTGCAGACGATGATCCTGACCGCCTCGCGGGTGACGGCGGGGCTGACGCAGGACATGTTCCCCTCGCTGTCCTACCGTATCGACGAAAGCGGCAATGTCACCGATGCGGTCTGGGTGGGGATTCCGGGCTTCGGCAGCCATGTGCTGGCGGATGAGGCGTTCCGCACCACCGGCACGCATTTCTCGATCCTGCGATGGGATGAGGCGCGGGGCGATTTCATCCGCCTGACCACCAGCCTGACCGACGATCAGGGCAGACGCTGGGTGGATTCGCCGCTCGGCCTCGATCACCCCGCGCGCGCACCGCTGTTGCGGGGCGAGGGCTATATGGGTCCGGCCGAACTGTTCGGCGAGGTCTATTCCGTCAATCTGATCCCGCTGCATGGCGCCGATGGCCGGGTTGTGGGCATACTTTGCAACTTCGTGCCGGAAACCGTGCTGCGCGGTGATCTGGCTTCGGCCTGGATGCAGGGCATGCTCGGCGTGGCCGTCTCGGCGCTGATCGGGGCACTGGTGCTGTGGTGGGCCAACCGCAGTCTGCTGCGCCCGCTGGGAACGCTGTCGCAGGTGCTGGAGCGGATCCGCGGCGGCGATACCGGCGTTGCCGTGCCCGCCCTGCAACGCCAGGACGAGATCGGCACCTTCGCCCGCGGGTTCGAGGACTGGCGCCGCTCGGTCGAAGAGGCGCAGGCGATGAGCGCCGAAGCCACCCGGCGCGAGGCCGAGCAGGGCCGCGTGGTGCGCGATCTGTCGGATTCGCTGACGCGGCTGTCGGCGCTGGATCTGACCGCTTCGATCGCCAGCCCGTCTGACGATCCGTTCCCGGCGCGGTATGAGGATTTGCGGTGCAATTTCAACGGCGTGGTGGATATGCTGGCGGAAACCATGGTGATGATCCGGCAGATCGCGGCCTCGGTCGACAGCGGTGCGGCCGAGTTCAACTCCATCGCCCAGGACATGTCGAACCGCACCGAAACCCAGGCCGCAACGCTGGAGGAGACCGCCGCCGCGCTGGATGAACTGACCGCCTCGGTACAGTCGACGGCCGGAAACGCCGCCAGCGCCGACAGCCAGATGGCCGAGAACGGCCGTCAGGCCGAGGAAAGCGGACAGGTGGTGCGCCGGGCGATCCAGGCGATGGAGCAGATCGAACAAAGCTCGCGCCAGATCACCCGGATCACCGATGTGATCGACGACATCGCCTTTCAGACCAACCTGCTGGCGCTGAATGCCGGGGTCGAGGCGGCGCGGGCGGGCGAGGCGGGGAAGGGCTTCGCCGTGGTCGCCTCCGAGGTGCGTTCGCTGGCGCAAAGGGCCTCGGAATCGGCGCGCGAGATCAAGCGGTTGATCAGCCAGTCGAGTGAGCAGGTCGAGGCCGGCTCGGCCCTGGTGCATGAAACCGGCACTGCGCTGAACCTGATGATCGGGCATATCCACAGCGTGACCACGCTGATCGCGGATATCGCCGCTTCGGCGCGCGAACAGTCGCTGGGCCTGTCGGAGATCAATACCGGGGTGAAGCAGCTTGACGAGGTGACGCAGCGCAATGCCGCGGTTGTGGTGCAGAGCACGACATCAAGCGACGCGCTGCACAACGACGCTATGCGGCTGAGCGAGACGCTGGCGCGCTTCACTGTGCCCGCCGGGGCCGAGACCGCGCGCCATCCCGCGCTGCCGCCGCGGCGCCCGGTGCCGGTCACGGTCGAGAGCTTCACCCCGGTGCCGCTGGCGCGGACCGGCACCGATGCCGCGCAATGGGAGGATTTCTGAGGCTGCTGAACGCGGGGGGCGGAGAGGGCTTACCCCGGGCCGCGGTCCCAGCCCGGCAGAAATTCCACCCGGTCGCAGCCGGAGAACCGGGCAAGGCGGTCCATCTCGGCCTCCAGCCGCGTGCGGCGTCCGGCGCCCAGGCGGATGCCGGGTTCCGGCCAGAAGCCGCTCACCCGCAAAGCGCCCGCATCGCGATGGGCTTTGGCGTCCAGCCGCCCGATCAGCCTGTCGCCCTCCAGCAAAGGGAAAACGTAATAGCCATATTGCCGTTTCGCGGCGGGCACGTAGATCTCGATCCGGTAGAAGAAGCCGAACAGGAATTCCGCCCGGCTGCGGTCGCGCAAAGCCGGATCGAAGGGCGAGAGCACCCGGATCCGTCCCGGCGGCTCGGGTGGGGTATCGCGCAACGTGTCGGGCCAGAGGAAGGCGGCGCGGATCTGGCCGGCGTGGCCCTCGATCTCTGCCCTGGCCAGTTCGCCCCGTTCCAGCGCCGCCTGGCACCAGGTTTTCGCCTCATCGGCTGAAATGGCCTGCCAATAGGCGGCGATCTCACGGGCGCTGGCGAAGCCCAGCCGGTCCAGCGCCGAACGGCAGGCCCAGTCCACCGTCACCTCGCGCTCGGGCCGCTCCGCGCGGAGGGCGTCGGGGATCACCCGCTCGGTCAGATCGTAGATCTTGCGGAAATTCTCGCGCCGCGTCACTGCCAGCGCGCCGCAATGCCAGAGATATTCCAGCGCGGCCTTGGCCGGATGCCAGTCCCACCAGCCTCCCTTTTTGCGCGCAGCCCCCTCGTCTCCGGCGGCCTCGGCGGCCGAGACGGGGCCGTGATCGGCGATCTGTTGCAGCACCTCGTCAAATTTCGCCTCAAACCCGGGGCGCTGCCAGCCGGTCCAGCGCTCTGCCAGCCGGGCGCGGTTGTCGGTGAAACGGTGATGCCAGTGCGGAAACACCTCGACCGGCAACACCGAGGCGTCATGTGTCCAGTGCTCCCATAGCTGGCGGTTGCGCTCGATCAGCGGCGCCAGCCCGCCGGGGCGATAACTCTGGCGGCGCGCGAACAGGATCATGTCATGCGCACGGCCCACGGTGGCGATGCTGTCGATCTGCACGAAGCCGATCCGACCGATCAGCCCGCGCAAAGCCTCGCCGGTCGCCGGACCGGCGGGCGGCTCCGCCAGCGCGTGGCGGGCGAGGAACAGACGGCGGGCGATCTGGTTGGGGATCAGCGGCAGGGCCATGGGCCAAGCTCAGCCCGGCGGGCGAGAAAGGTCAAGATGCGGCGCGGATCCGATCCAGCGCAGAGGCGTGGCGGTGGCCGGCCGGAAAAGGCGCGTCGAAGCGACGAAGGAGCGCGGCATAGGAATAGCCAAGTTCGGACGCCTTGCAGAACCGCGCCCCGCCTTCTGCTCCGACGAGGATCAGACCGCCGCCGGCTTCTTCCAGCCGGAACCCTTTGCGCCGCAGCCGCAAAAGCAGATCGGACCAGCCGGCGGCATAAGCGAAATCGTCAGCGAGGAGCGCCCGCAAGGGAGCGACGAGCCGCTCATCCGTCCTGACGGACGTCTTCGCTCTGGCGCGGCGCGACAGGTCGCGGGCGATCGCCTCGCGGATGATCTGGCCGATGCTGGCATCCTCGTCGACGGCGATCCGACGCAGGGCGAGCACGGTCGGCTCGGGCAGTTTCAGGGTGAATTCGCGCAGCTCCATCCCGCCAGCATGCGCCCGCAGGGTTAACGCGCGGTTAAGCCGACACCCCTACTTCGGCCGCCACTGCGGCACGGGACTTGCGCGCCCGCTCGGTCGCCGATTTCAGCTGGCCGCAGGCCGCCATGATGTCCTCGCCCCGCGGGGTGCGGATCGGCGAGGCGTAGCCCGCCTTGTAGATGATATCGGCGAAGGCCTCGATCCGCTCCCAGTCCGACCGCTCATAGGGTGAGCCGGGCCATTCGTTGAACGGGATCAGGTTGATCTTCGCCGGAATGCCCTGGATCAGTTTCACCAGCCGGCGCGCATCGGCATCACTGTCATTCACGCCTTTCAGCATGACATATTCAAAGGTGATGCGTTCGGAATTCGACAGGCGCGGGTAATCCCGCAGTGCGCCGAGCAGCGTCGCCAGGTTCCATTTCTTGTTGATCGGCACCAGCTTGTCGCGCACCTCATCGGTGGTGGCGTGGAAGCTGATCGCCAGCTGGCAGCCGATTTCCTCGGCGCAGCGGGCGATTTCGGGAACCACGCCCGAGGTCGAAAGCGTGATGCGGCGACGCCCCAGAGCGATGCCCTCATCATCGCGCACGATCAGCATCGCATCGCGAACGGCGTCGAAATTGTAGAGCGGCTCGCCCATGCCCATCAGCACGATGTTCGACAAAAGCCGCTCGCCGGTGGAGCCCTGGCCGGGCTCGGGCCATTCGCCCAGATCGTCGCGCGCCAGCATGACCTGGCCGACGATTTCGCCGGCGGTCAGATTGCGCACCAGCTTCTGCGTACCGGTATGGCAGAAGGAACAGGTCAGCGTGCAGCCGACCTGGGACGAGACGCAGAGCGTACCGCGGCCTTCCTCGGGGATATAGACCGCTTCGACCTCATGGCCGCCCGCGATGCGCAGAAGGTATTTGCGGGTGCCGTCGGCCGAGACCTGACGGGTCACGATCTCGGGCAGCGCGATCTCGAATTTCCGGGCCAGCAGTTCGCGGTAGTCTTTCGCAAGATTGGTCATCGCCGCGAAATCGCGCACGCCCCAGTAATAGACCCATTGCCAGATCTGGCCGAGCCGCATCTTCGCCTGTTTCTCGGGGGTGCCGGCGGCGATCAGCGCCTCGCGCAGTTGCCCGCGCGTGAGGCCGACGATGTTCACGCGGCCGGTGTCCGGCAGCTTGCGCGGCAGGGTCAGCACGTCCTGGGTGATCGGGGCAGAGGGTGCGCGCACGGCGGGCGGCGTCAGGTCATTCATGGGGCAGATCCTTGCGGGTTGGCCTTGCTACAGGCGATCTGGCTGATGTCCCGGGTCTTTTACGCGATTCCCGGGAAAAACGAAAGCGCCCCGGCGAAGCGGGGCGCCCGGAAAGCAATCGGCGCGCGTGGCTTACTTGCAGCGCGCGGCGGCGTCGTCCATCGCGGCGGTGAAGCCGCGCAGGCTGAACGTGTCCTTGGTCTGGGTGCCGCGGCCCGAGCGCGCGCTGACCACCGCATCGGCCCCGGCGCGCAGCGCCTTGATCAGCGCGGCATCGTCCCCGGCCGAACCCGACCAGGCCCATTCGCCGTCGGTGAACAGGTCAAAGCTGGTGCCGCCGACATTGACGTTCACCGTCGAGCCCTGGGCGAAAGGATAGCCGCCGGTGAACGAGACCTGCGGCGCGACGCCCGGCCGGTGGGTCACGAACAGCAGGATATCGCCGCGCCGGACCGAGACCGGCTGGCCGTCCTTGCTGTTCACCGTCTCGCGCGGCTTGGAAACGCCCCAGCATTCCTTGGGGTTTTCGTCGACGAAGACGTTCCAGTCGGTCATCGTGCCGACCCGGTTCGTCGATTCCTGCGCCATGGCGGCCCCCGGAACCCCAGGGGGGGCCAGCGGCGCGACCAGTGCGATTGCGCAAGCGCCAAGGGCGCGGCGAAGGACGGTAGTCATGTCTGACGCAGCCTCCAAGCTGTCTTTGTGCCTCTGGTGCGGCCCCGCGAGCGGCTTGCGCCATTCTGGATCTGGCGGGGGCATCCTGAACCCGATACGTCAGAAATACTGAAAAAGGCCATTGGGCGAAAGCCCTCTGGGCAGAAAATCGCAGATCTGTGAGGGGATGGGATGGCGGCAGGCAAAGCGGGGCCGGACCGGGGGGGCGATCGGCGGGTGGATCGTGGCGCGGCGCCGATGGCGGAACTGTGGCGCGGCGGCGTCCTGGAGAGCACCCATCTGGGCCATGCGGTGATCTGCGATGCGAAGGGCATCGTCGAGGCCTGGGGCAATCCGGGGGCAGTGATCTTCCCGCGCTCGTCTTGCAAGATGATCCAGGCGCTGCCGCTGATCGAGACCGGCGCGGCCGATGCGCGGGGGCTGGGGGCTGAGCATCTGGCGCTGGCCTGCGCCAGCCATCAGGGCGCGGCGTTGCATGTGGAAAAGACCGGGCGCTGGCTGGCGGATCTGGGGCTGAGCGAGGCCGATCTGCGCTGCGGCGCGCATGAGCCCGACGACCGCGACGAGCGCGAGCGGCTGATCCGCGCGGGCGAGCGGCCCTGCCAGTTGCACAACAACTGCTCGGGCAAGCATTGCGGTTTTCTGACGGTGACGCAGCATCAGGGCTGGGGGCCGGACTATGTCGATCCCGGCCATCCGTTGCAGCTTGCGATCCGCGAGGCCACCGGGGAGGTGGCGGGCGAGGAAATCTCGGGCATGGGCATCGACGGCTGTTCGGCGCCGAATTTCGCGATCAGCCTGGAAGGGCTCGCCCGCGCCATGGCGGCATTCGCTGCCGCGCGCGAGGGGCAGGGGGTGCGGCAATCCGCGATGGCGCGGCTGGTCGGTGCGATGATCCTGCATCCCGAACTGGTCGCGGGCGAGAAGCGCGCCTGCACCGGGCTGATGCGCGCGGCGCAGGGCCGGGCGGCGGTCAAGACCGGGGCCGAGGGCGTTTTCGTCGCGATCCTGCCGGGGCAGGGCATCGGCGTGGCGGTGAAGGCGCTGGACGGTGGGACGCGCGCGGCCGAGGCGGCGATCGCGGCGCTGCTGGTCAGGCTTGGCGCGGTGGAGGCGGCGGATCCGCTGGTGGTCAAGCGGCTCAACCCGGTGCAGAGGAACTGGCGCCGGCTGGAGACCGGCGAGATCCGCGTGGCCCCGGGGTTCCGCTGAGCGCGCGGCGCTTGATTTGCCGGGCGGGGGCGGGCAGACTGGCCTTATGAACATGGAAGCGCCCCTTCCCTTTCCGGCGGGCCGGTCCGAGCCCGATGTGATCGCCTTTCACCGGCAGGAGCTTTCCGTGATCCTGAGCCTTTACGGCCGGATGGTCGCGGCGGGGGAGTGGCGCGACTACGCCATCTCGCACGGGCGCGAGGCAGCGGTGTTCTCGATCTTCCGCCGCACCGCCGAGACCCCGCTCTACCGGATCGAGAAACGCCCGAAGCTGCGGCTGAAACAGGGGATGTTCGCTGTGCTGGGCGAAGGGGGCCAGGTGCTGCGGCGCGGGCATGATCTGCAACAGGTGCTGCGGGTGCTGGAGAAGAAGCTGATCCGTCCGGTGGACTGAAGCCGCGGAGGGGGGCTGTCTGCCCCCCGCGCGCGCCGGAGGCGCGCTCCCCCCGAGGGTATTTGGATCAGGATGAAAACCAGGTTGCCTTACAGGGCGCGGCGGCGGGCGAGGATCTGGCCGCCGTAATGGGTTTCGATCCGGGCGGTGGCGGCGTCGAGGTCCTCATAGGCGACCGACATCGTATAGCCGTTGGCGTGGAGGAGGCGGCCGGGGCCTGCGACCAGCGCGACATGGCCCTTCCAGAACAGCAGATCGCCGCGTTTCAGGGGCGCGGTCTCGGGGAGTTCCGCGCCGACCTCCTGTTGCAGGTCGCTGTCGCCGGGGCAGGCGAGGCCGGCGGCGTGGAAGGCGAGTTGCACGAGGCCCGAGCAGTCCACTCCGGCGACCGAATTGCCGCCCCAGAGATAGGGGGCGCCGATCAGGCTCTCGGCCACCGCGACCGGGTCTTTCGCGGGCTGACCGAGCGGCGCGAGGTGGATGGCGGGGACGTAGCCCTGGGGCGTTTCGGCCCAGGGCCCGCTCTCGCCGGTGACGGTGAGACGCGCGTTCAGATAGAGCGGATGCAGCGGCGGCGCCTGGACCCGCGGCTCGGGGTAGAGATGGCTGGCCGGGCTGCACAGGCGATGGGTGGCGGGGCGGGGGGCGGCGAGGTCCTGCTCCGCCAGCCAGCCGCAATAGCCGTCTTTCCCGGCCATGACGAAGGCGTGCCCGTCGCGCCGGTCGATCACTGTCACCGCGTCGCCGAAGAGCAGTTGCCGGTCCATCGCGCCGCCGGGTGCCGCCCGCAGCGCGGCGAGGGGCGCGGCGACGCAGGCGGGCTCGCCCGCGGTCAGCGGCACTCCCCGGTCTTTCAGCGAGATATGGCCGATCCGGCCCGAGAACGGGGTGAGGCGGCGGTCGCTCACAGCCCGAGCATCTCTGGCAGCGCGTTCAGGATCGCCCGCGCGCCCTGGCCCGCGCCGCCTTTGGGCCGCGCCGGGGCATCAGACGGCGTATGGCCGTAGATGTCGAAATGCATATAGCGCGGATGGGCGGCGAAGCGGCGCAGGAACAAGGCGGCGGTGATCGCCCCCGCAAAACCGAAGCCGGGCGCATTGTCGAGATCGGCGATGCCGGGCTCGATCACGCTCTCATAGGCGTCGTGGAACGGCAGCCGCCAGACCGGATCGAACCCGGCCCTCGCGCCGCGTTCCAGCGCCGAGGCAAGGCCCTCGTCGTCGGTCCAGTAGGGCGCCAGATCGGGGCCGACCGCGACCCGCGCCGCGCCGGTCAGCGTCGCCATCGAGATCAGCGCGTCGCATTCCTCCTCACCCGCGTAAGCCAGCGCGTCGGCGAGGATCAGCCGCCCCTCGGCATCGGTGTCATTGACCTCGACCGTCAGCCCCTTGCGGCTGGTGAGAATGTCTTTCGGCTTCTGCGCATTGCCGGCGATCACGTTTTCGACCGCCGGAACCAGCAGCCGCAGCCGGACCGGCAGGTCCAGCGCCATGATCATCCGCGCAAGGCCCATCGTGGTGGCAGCACCCCCCATGTCCTTCTTCATCAGTAGCATGCCGGACGAGGGCTTGATGTTCAGCCCGCCGGTGTCGAAACAGACGCCCTTGCCGACCAGCGTCAGCCGCGGGCCGCGGCTGCCCCAGCGAAGGTCGAGCAGACGCGGCGCATGCGGGCTGGCGCGGCCCACCGCATGGATCATCGGGAAGTTCCGCGCCAGCAGATCCTCGCCCCGGATCACTTCGGTGGTCGCCCCGAATGCCTCGGCGAGGGCGAGGAAGGCGGCCTCCAGCTGATCTGGTCCCATGTCCCGGGCCGGGGCGTTGATCAGATCGCGGGTGAGGAATTCACCCGCGGCCATGGCGAGGATCCGCGCGCCGTCCATCCCTGCCGGGGCCTTCAGCCGCGCCGGTTCGGCGGGCGGCTTTCCGGGCCGGTAACGGTCGAAGCGATAGGAGGACAAGAGCCAGCCGAGCGCCGCTTCGGTCGCGGCATCACCCGCCAGATCGCCCTCGATATGCCAGGCGCCGCCGGGCAGGGCGGCTGCGGCTTTGGCAAGTCCGAAGCGGGTGCGCCGCCGCGCCTGATCGCTGCCGAGGCCGGCCACGGCTCCGGCAAGGCCGCCGTCCGCCCCCGGCAGAAGCCGCAAGTCGCCGAGGCCCGCCTCGAAGCCGGTGGCGGTCAGCCAGGGCGCGAAGGCTGCCCCCCTGCCTGCGAGAAATCCGGCCAGATCCCCGGGTGTCACCACATGAAGCGGCAGCGATTGCGCGCCGGGATCGGCGAAGGCGGGCGAGCGGGCGGCGGGGTCTTGCATGGGGCATCCGGATAATGGTTTCGTGCCCGAGCCTAACGCCTGCCGCCGCCGCCGCAAGCGGGCTTGCGCGCGGGCCGCGCCGCCGGCTTCCTCCTGAGCCTGATACCCCCGCGCGGCGCGCAACCGGGCCGCAAAGCCCGGTCCTCTTGCCGGGGTCCGAAACCCGGAACCCCTGCTTTTCATCCTGACCCAAATACCCCCGCCCGGCGGGCAAAGGGCCGGGCACCGGCCCTTCCTCTGAGCGCGGCGCCTCATTCGCGCGCGGCTGTTTCGCGGGCCGCCGCGCGGGCCCTTGCGGGGCTCAGCCCGACAGATCGGCGAAATCCTGATCCGGCCGCAGCGAGCGTTCGGCCACCCGCAAGAGCCGCGCCCAGACCGCGGCAAAGGCGGTGCCATCGCAGCGTTCCAGGCACCCGCGCGCGTCCATCGCCACCAGCGCGAGGCTGGTCATGCCCAGATTGTCGGCCATGGCGCGCAGCTTCTGCATCTGCCGCCCCAGATCGTTCAGATCGTGCTGGCGCACCTGTGCCGCCAGCCCGGCCATCGACAGCGCCAGTTCGCCGAGCGCGCGGCTGACCATCTGCCCGGCCGCTGCGGGGCCGAGATTGCGGTAGATTGCGGCGATCACCTCGCCATCCTGCCGGATCCGCTCCTGCGGATGCAGCTTTACGATCTGCTCCATATGACACCCCTGTCCCCTGAACCCCTGCCGGCCGCAGACCCATGCCGCCACGGCCCCCGCGCACCCCGCGCCGGTTCCGCGACACCGCATGGCGATGGCCCGTTTCCCATGTCCAGGATGGGGTCGGGATGCTTTAGACTTTGCTAAGCCACGCGCCGAAAACCGCATTTTTCCTCTCGAATTTTGTGCGAATGCAGCGTAATTCCGGGGGCAAAGGAGCAAGCCCATGGTTCATGCCCGCATTCTTCCGCAATACCTTGTCCAGCGCTTTCACGGCTGGCATGCGACGACCTATCAGAACAATCGCGCCTGGTATCGCCGTCTGGCGGAGACCGGCCAGCACCCCCGCGCCATGGTGATCTCCTGCTGCGATTCTCGGGTGCATGTGACCTCGATCTTCGGTGCCGACGAGGGCGAGTTCTTCATCCACCGCAATATCGCGAACCTGGTGCCGCCCTATACGCCCGACGGCAAGAATCACGGCACTTCGGCGGCGGTAGAATATGCGGTGACCGCGCTGAAGGTCGCCCATATCGTGGTGCTGGGTCACTCCAACTGCGGCGGCGTCAAGGGCTGCCATGACATGTGCACCGGCCATGCGCCCGAGCTTGAGGAAAAGACCAGCTTCGTCGGCCGCTGGATGGACATCCTGCGCCCGGGCTTCGAGAAGGTCGCGCATCTGCCGCAGGAGGCGATTCTTCAGGCGCTGGAAAAGCAGGCGGTGCTGACCAGCCTCGACAATCTGATGACCTTCCCCTTCGTGCAGCAGGCGGTCGAGAACGACATGCTGACGCTGCACGGGCTGTGGAACGACACCGGCGAGGGCGCACTGGAACAATACGACCCCGAGCGCGAGGGGTTCGTTCCGGTCTGAGGGCCGGTCCGGGGGGGGGCGGTTTAAATCAGACGGGCCGCCCGGTCAGCAGGCGGGGCAGTTCCCCGCTCAGTCCGGCGGCCTGGCGGATGAAGCGCCGCCTCAGCCCCGGCAGCGCGTTCACCACTCCGAGCCCGAGGTCGCGGCCAAGCCGCAGCACCGGGTTGTCGTTCGAGAACAGCCGCGTCACCCCATCCATCCCGAGCGCGAGCAGCGTGGAATCGAACCGCCGCCAGCGCTGGTATTCCTCAAGCGTCACGCCTGATCCGATATCGTCGCCGCGCCTGCGCGCGAGGATCAGCACCTCGGCCAAAGCCGCCACGTCGCGCAGCCCGAGGTTCAGCCCCTGGCCCGCGACCGGATGCACCCCATGCGCCGCATCGCCCACCAGGGCCAGGCGGGTGTCGATGAAGCGCTCTGCCAGGGAAAGCGTCAGCGGATAGGTGAACCGCGCCCCGGCGAGCCGGATTTCGCCCAGGAACGAGCCGAACCGGGGCCGCAAAGCGGTCAGATAATCCTCGTCACTCAGCGCCTGGATCTCGGCGGCGAGGCGTTCCTCCTCGCTCCAGACGATCGAGGAATGATGCCCGCCCGGCAGCGGCAGGATCGCCAAAGGCCCGCCCGGCATGAAGAATTGCTGCGCGCAGCCCTCGTGATCCAACTCGTGCCGGATCGCCGTCACCAGCGCGGTCTGGCCGTAGGCATGGCCGAGCCGCCGGATCCCCGCCCGCGCCGCCACCTCTGATCCCCGCCCGTCGCAGCCGACCAGCAGCGCGCCCGCCAGAACCCGCCCCGAGGCGAGCGTGACGCTCACGCCCGCCGGGCCGGTCTCCTGCGCCACCACGGTCTCGCCTGACAGCAATGTGATGCCGGGCGTCGCGCGCATCGCCTCAAGGAAGGCCGCATAGAGGAAACGGTCCTCCAGCATGAAGCCCATCGGCCCTTCTTCAATCTCATCGGCGTCGAAGGTCAGGAAGAACGGCGCCGGGCCTTCGCCGGGCCGCCCGTCGCTGGCGCGGATCTTCAGGATCGGCTGCACCTTGTCGGCAACCCGCGGCCAGACCCCGATGGCCGACAACAGCCGTTTCGAGGCGATGGCGAGCGCATAGGAGCGGCCGTCGAAACCGGCTTCGGCGCGGTCGGGGGCGGGGCGGGCGTCGATCACAGTCACGCTCAGCCCGCCCTGGGCCAAAGCCAGCGCCAGCGCGGGCCCGTTCAGCCCGCCGCCCGCGATCAGCACGTCACTTTTGCCACCCTCTGCCATGACCAACAGCTAGTGCCGGTCTGCGGGATTGTCCATGCGGCTGCTTGCCGTTAGCGTCAGGCAAAGGGCAAGCAGGCGGGCGAGCGTATGGGCGACATCTGGTTCAACAGGACGGCGGCGGAACTGGGGCGTGAGATCGGCGCGGGCCGGATCCATCCGGTGGAACTGGCCGAGGCCTTCCTCGAACGGCTGACCACCCATCCGCTGGCGCCCCGCATATGGGCCCATGCGACCGGGGCCCGCGCCCGGGCCGAGGCCATCGGCGCCGCCGACCGCGCGAAGACCGGCTTTCGCAAGGGGCCGCTCGACGGGGTGCCGGTCAGCTGGAAGGACAATTTCGACACCGCCGGCACCGCGACCGAGGCCGGATCGGCGCTTCTGCGCGGCCGGGTGCCCGGGCGAGACGCCGAAGTGCTTGAGATGGCGACGCTTTCCGGCCTTTGCTGTCTCGGCAAGACCCATATGTCGGAGCTGGCCTTCTCGGGGCTGGGGCTGAACCCGGTGACCGCGACGCCGCCCTGCCTGAACGATGAGCGCGCGGTGCCCGGCGGCTCGTCCTCGGGGGCGGCGGCCTCGGTCGCCTTCGGGCTGGCGCCCGCCGCCGTCGGGTCGGACACCGGCGGATCGGTGCGGATCCCTGCGGCCTGGAACGATCTGACCGGGCTGAAGACCACCGCGGGGCGGCTGTCGCTGAAAGGCGTGGTGCCTTTGTGCGAGAAGTTCGACACCGTGGGGCCGATCGCCCATTCGGTCGAGGATTGCGCGCTGCTGCTTGCTGCGATGGAGGGGCGCGCGGCCCCCGATCTGACCGGCGCCTCTGTGGCGGGCGCGCGTTTCGCGGTGCTGGAAACGGTGGCCTTCGACGATCTGCGCGATGCGCCCGCGAAGGGTTTCGCGGATGCCTGCACCGCGCTGACCCGGGGGCGGGCGCGGGTCGAGCGGATCGAACTGCCGGAACTCGGGGAAGCGATGGCGCTCTCGGGCGTGCTCTTCACCGGCGAGGCCTGGGGGATCTGGCGCGACACCATCGAGGCCGCGCCGCAGAAGATGTTCGCGCCGATCCTTGAGCGGTTCCGCTCGGGCGCGGAGATCACCGCCGCCGATTACGTCACCGCCTGGCGCCGGCTTGAGGAAATCCGCGCGATCTGGCGCGAGCGCACCGCCGGTTTCGACGCCGTGCTGACCCCCACCGCGCCGATCCTGCCGCCCGACGCTGAACGCCTGCTGACCGACCGCGCCTATTACGTGACCGAGAACCTGCTGGCTTTGCGCAATACGAGGATCGGCAATCTGATGGGGCTTTGCGCGCTGACGCTGCCGACCTCGCAGCCGTCCTGCGGGATCCAGCTCCTCGCCCCCGCCATGGGCGAGGACCGGCTGCTGCGCCTTGGCGCGGGGGCCGAGCGCGCGCTGGGCTGATCCCTGCCGCCGCACGGACATAAAAGCCACAATTTGCCTGGTTAACCCCCTGGGGATGGTTGAGAAATTCTGGACCAACGCAGGATGGGGCGTTATGCTGCCCTGCAAACGGGGCGAATAACGATCCCGGACCAGAGGCAGTCATGGCATTTCCTGAGCGGTTTTCGAACCTGCCGGATTACGCGTTTCCGCGCCTGCGGAAACTTCTCGACGCGCACGCCCCCGGCGGCGAACCCATCGCCATGACCATCGGTGAGCCGAAACATCCGATGCCGGCGTTCGTCGGTTCGATTTTGACGGAAAACCTTGCGGGCTTCGGGGCTTACCCGCCGAACGATGGCACCCCCGGCCTGCTTTCCGCGATCTCGGCCTGGATCCTGCGCCGCTACGGCGTGGCGCTGCCCGAGGACCGGATCATGGCGCTGAACGGCACCCGCGAGGGGCTGTTCAACGCGGCTTTGGCGCTGGCGCCCGAGGTCAAATCCGGCAAGCGCCCGGTGGTGCTGATGCCGAACCCGTTCTACCAGGTCTATGCCGTGGCCGCGCTCGCGCTCGGGGCCGAGCCGGTCTATGTGCCCGCGGGCGCCGCCACCGGCTTCCTGCCCGATTACGCCGCGCTGCCCCCCGATGTGCTGGACCGCGTGGTGGTGGCCTATATCTGCTCGCCCGCCAATCCGCAGGGCGCGGTGGCGCCGCGCGACTATCTGGCCGATCTTCTGGCTTTGGCGGAAAAGCACGATTTCCGCGTCTTTGCCGATGAATGCTATTCCGAGATCTGGCGCGATGCGCCGCCGCCGGGGCTGCTGGAGGTCGCGCAGGCGACAGGCGCCGATTCGGGCAGGGTGGCGGTGTTCCATTCGCTGTCGAAACGCTCGAACCTGCCGGGGCTGCGTTCGGGCTTTGTCGCGGCCGGGACGGAAGAAATCCGCCGCATCCGCCAGTTGCGCGCCTTCGCGGGCGCTCCGCTGCCGCTGCCGCTGCAACATGTCGCCGAGGCCTGCTGGCGCGACGAGGGCCATGTCGCGGCCTCGCTGGCGCTTTATCAGAGCAAATACCGCATGGCGGCGCAGGTCTTCGCCGGGCATCAGCATTTCCGCCTGCCCGAGGGCGGCATGTTCCTCTGGCTGCCCGTTCGGGACGGCGAAGAGGCCGCGCTGCGGCTCTGGCGCGAGACCGGCGTGAGGGTGCTGCCCGGCGCCTATCTCTCGCGCGACGTGGCGGGGGACAATCCGGGCAAGGGTTACATACGGGTCGCGCTGGTCGCGCCCGAAGAAGAAACGCAGCGCGGGCTGATCCGGCTTCGCGACTGCCTGTATGGTTGAGGGACGGCAAGCATGGCGAGCTTTCAGATGAGGCAACGCGATCCGCTGCTGGATCAGGGCACCCAGGCGATGCTGGAACGCCGCGGGCGTGAGCTGATCGGGGTGGGGCTGGTCGTGGCGGCCTTGTTCTTCACGCTGATGCTGGCAAGCTATTCGCCCGAGGATCCGGGCTGGATGGTCGCCACCCAGGAACCGGCGAGGAACATGCTGGGCCGGTTCGGCGCCGCCGTCTCCTCGACGCTGGTGATCCTGATCGGGCGCGGCGCCTGGTCGATGCCCGTGATCCTGCTGGCCTGGGGGATGCGCTTCATCCTGCACAGGGGCGCCGAGCGGGTGCTGGGCCGCATCGTCTTTGCCGTGATCGCGGTGGCGCTGGCCTCGGCCTATGCCTCGACGCTGGCGGTGGGCGAGGGCTGGCCGCATACGTTCGGGCTTGGCGGGCTGTTCGGCGATACGGTCGCCGGGGCGCTGATCGGCATCGTGCCGGGCCCGAACGGGTTCTCGTTGCGGCTGCTGTCGGTCGTCACCTTCTTCGGCCTGATTGCCATGCTGCTGTATGTGACCGGATTCAGCCGGGTCGAGCTGCGATCCATCCGTCAGGCGCTGCTTTACGGCTCGGTCATGCTTTATTCCATGCTGATGCAGGCCATGGGCAAGGGCGGCGCCGCCGCGCTGGACCGCGCCCGCGATCTGTCCGAGCGCCGCCGTGCCGCCCGTGCCGAGCCCCGCTCTGCCGCAGTGCAGGGGGCCGGCTGGAGCGCGCCGCAGCCGATGGCCGCCCGCGCCGCCGTGGTGCGCCGGAGCGAGCCGCCGGTCGATGCCGATCTGGCGCCCACGCCTCTGGGCGCGGCGCAGGCCTGGAACGCGCCCGCCAGTCTGCGCGCCGAGCCGCGCCGCTTCGAGCCGCCCGCGGATCTGCCGAAGGAAAAGGTCGGCTTTCTTGCCCGGATGCGCCGTGTGGTCGAGCCCGAGCCGGAACTGATCGAGCCGGAACTGCCCGCCACCCCCGATCCTCTGCCGCCCGGCGAGGACCGCATCCGCGCCCGCATCACCGATGTGATCCGCAACCGTGCCCGCAGCACGGCGGTGGCAGGCGCCGCTCCGGCGGTTGCGATGACTCCCCTTCAGGCCGCGATCGCCGCGCGCCGGGCCGAGCCGCCGCTGGTGCGCCCGCGCCGCCCGGTGCCGCTGCTCGCCGACACCCGCCCCGGCAGCCTGCCGCC
>NZ_UXAW01000053.1 GCF_900609055.1 Pseudogemmobacter humi
CCCGCCGTGGTCTACTTCAACAGCATCGAAACCGACCAGCAGGCGCAGGCAGTAGCTTAAACATCCTCGAAAACTGTCCAAGGATCGGGGAGTAGCTCATCCACGACGACATGATACGGATGCCCGTGCTGAACCCAGCCGGTTTCGCACCCCAGTCGACGCGCGATGGCTGTCTTGTCGCGCATTGCCATCCAGATCGTTGCTAGCGCATCGTCAACACAGGGCGCTTTCGACAATTTCAACGCCAGAATGCTGCGCGTGGCGGTGTCGAAAGCGACACAGACCCAGTAGCGTCCGAGCGCGAGATCGCGCAGCCTGGCGTCGCTGATATCGAAGCCTCCTTTGGCGAGGATCGCCATCAGGTCGATTTCCCATTCATCCATCTCAATGCGCTGAAGCGGAACATCGATCTGAAGACCCGCACCGTAACCCCCGAGGCGATACTTGGCCTCGGCAACGCCATGGCGCGCAGCGCACAACTCGAAATTGTCGATCTCTGCGAGTCTGCGCCGGACCGTGCTTTCGGAGATTTCCGGCATGGTGGCCGATCCAGCCGATCTAGCATCCGCATTCCGCTCGCGGATTTCAGCATTGATTGCCCGATGCAGTTCGGGAGCAAGGATCCGGTTGGGATGCAGGTAATTCGCAAGCTTGCGTTGCAGGATTGCCTCGCGGTCGCGGCCAATTTTCCGGGCGTTGACGCCGTTGAACCGCGACTTCTTGACAAGGGCCATCGGATCGCGGGCCCTCTCCCAGATTCTGACCCATCCCATCAGGCTGGTGCGGCACGGCGGGGGCCTGAGAAGGATATCAGGTAAGGCGTTGCCATTCGCAGCTTGCCGCATCTTCCCCATGACGCGCCTTTCGAGTTCCGAGATAAAGGCCGAGCAAGATCGATCCGACCGCGAGACCCCGCCGCTGGCTTCGGCCGCGAGAAAGGTCTCGCACCAGTCGATCTTCCAGAACACCAGTTGTCGTTCCGCACTAGACAGCAGCGACAGCAAGCTGCGCCCTGCCATGGCGCGACGCGCGGCTTGACGGCTGCCGAAATAGCCGTACTCCACTTCGAAATTCCCCGAGCTGAGCTGCTCCAAAAGTTCGAGGTGGCTCAGGCTCATCGGCGCGTCCTCGCCTCCGAGCGGGCGCAGTTCGACGATATGCGGGTCGATGCGCGCGACGACGCAGAGGGTGCCCTGCGCGATGACCGCATCGGCGCGGGACAGGCGCAGCATTGTCATTATCGGCTCTCCGGCGGCAACAGGACAGTCGCCGATGTGATGCGGCTATCGAAATCGGCACGGACCAGCCCCGCATAGATGGCTCGAACCAGTGCACGGAAAGCCCGCCCGCCCAATCCGCTATCGGCGACGAGGTCGGCGATGCAGAACGGCCGGTACTGAGCCGCCATCAAATCCCCGACAATCCCGTCCGCCTCCGGGTCATGACAAGCACGAAACATGTGCAGCAGTTCGGCAATATGCATCGCAGCAGCGGGAAGGGTCTTTTCCGTGACAAGCACGACCTCGTCGGCAAAGTGCGGCGGCAGGTCTGCGCGGATACGGGCAAGCGTCTCGCGAAATCCCAACCGCTCAGCACGCGCCTGTGGCTTGACAGCGATCGCGACACGGCGACCACCGTCAAACTCGGCCAGATAATCGAAGATGTGATGGGCTATTTGCCCCCGCTTATCCGTGAAAGCGACTTTTGGCGGCTGATCCCAAAGGTTCCGCAGGTCTCTGCGCGCCAGCAACAGCAGCGCCGTCTGACGTTCCAAATTACTTTCATAGATGATCTGTCGAGGCCGGGCCTCCGCCGGCAGATGCGCCAGCAGAAAGCCGCGCGAGCTGGATCTGGACCGTGCCGGAAAGCTGCGCGTACCGGTGCTGCGCTGTGGCGGCTGCCAGGGCGTTTCATCATCGTCTTCGGACATGTGTTATTGGCCAGATGACCAGCGCACGCCGGCCGCCCTCGGCCCTCCTTCATGGATTTGGGTGTGCGGAACCGGCGCGACAGATCACCTGCACGCTTGACCGGTCCCGGTATATGGGTCATGAAAGAGGTGTATCGGGTCCTATCTTGATACACCCAAGAAGGCCTTGAGGGTTGCAGCCCTCTTGGCCTTTTCCTTTTCTAGGTCATGGTTTGCCTCCCTGATAACGATCCGGGAACAGCACCTCCGGCGTGGTGCAGACCGCACGCGCCAGCGCATGTTCGATCCTGCGAGAGCGATTGCAGCCTTTTCCTACCAGCGTCAGTGCCGCATCCGACACGCCGAGTTCTCGGGCAATACGGGCCAGCGAAGTGCCCCGAATACGCAGTTCGGCCTTCAGGCGCTCATGCGCATCCAGATTTTGTTTCGACGGCGTCCGCATCAGCCTATGCCCCCCATTCCTCCTGCGTCGGGCCGTTCGCCCGGCATCAGACAGCTAAGGAAGCAAAGCGCGGACGGTCAACACCAAGATATTGTTTTGTATTGAAAATAATCGGCACGAACGTGCCGATCAGTACGGTACGTTCGTGCCGATCCCGCGATTCTTCCAAAGAATCAGCGCGTTTGAATGCAAAGGAACTTAAGCTTTCGCGATACAAAAATCTTTTGGTGGCCGAGCATTATGAGCAGGCAGCACGCGACTACGAGAGAATTGTCCGCGAGGTCGGGGCCGCCCAGCTTCGCGCGATTCGTGCAAAAACCAAGCAAAGTCAGGCCGAATTTTCCGAGCGTCTCGGCGTGGGCGTAAAAACCTACGGCAATTACGAGCGACAGCAGCGGGAACTGCCGCAATCAACACGGTTGGCGATTATCGACGAAATTGATGCGGATCCGCTGCCGACCGAGGCACTGTATGCAGCTTTGCGTGGCGAGCCCACGTCCACGCCCGGAACGAGGCGAGTGGAGAGCCCGGAGTGTGCGTCCTTCTGGGCAACTCTTCGCTCCGAATGTCGTGCGTTTCGCGAGCAAACCTACTCTAAGCCCGCGCGTGCCATGCTGACCATGCGTGACCACCTCTATGTCGCGGCAACGGCCTATTTTTCGTTCAAGAACCTCGCGGTCATGGCCGATATCCCCTTTGGCGTCGAGGTGAACGGGATTGATTGGGCGCTGCTCGCCTCGTTCGTCATCATCATGATGCTGTTCATCTCGGTGATCAGCGACTTCCCGGCGGCGAAGGTCGCACGGCATCTTCTGCGGCGTTCGTAACACCAACAAGCCCCGGATTGGGCAGTGGTAACCCGAATGCGCCTATGTCGCAGCGCCAATAGACCCGACTGAGGCCGGGCGGCATGGCAACCATTGCGACACCGGCGTTTCTCAACCGGATCGCCAATGCGCCCTGTGGAGTGTGCGCCAGAGCCGCAAGCTGGCCGATGGAAACGAAGACGTCTTCGAAGGCTGCCACCGAGAGGATATGCGCCGCAGCCGTGCCTGCGCGGCCCGCGCTAGATGTTGGATCTGTGCCTAGGAAACCATTCTGAACTATATAGAAAACGGTCTTCAACGTGATCTTCAAGCGTTTTGCAACTTCTGCCAGGGTCAGAGCGGTATTGTTCCTATAGCCAAAACCTTGGAGCAGCCCAGTTTCATTGACCGCCACCAATTGTCGCCATGATCGCAACATGCCGCAGTCGAATAGATAATCGCCCGACGACACGGTCAGCCTCGGGGCGAGAGCGCCAGCCTCAATCTGCGTGAGCATGGCTGCTTGCGACATGCCGAGCAGCCGTGCCGCAATCTCCGTACTGACAAGCTCACTCAATTCACGTCGCAACGCTTCAACCATTGCTGGCGTCACAAAGCCCTTGATGAGCCATTTCCCATCCTTGCTCAGATACGCAAGGCCCCGCTGTCGTATCAGATGCGACAGATCTTCTGGCATATCGTTCAGTGCCATGTCATCAGGGTCCTCGCGCCGGTCCCCTCCTGGCGAGGGTTTGCCCAGTACCAGAATCCCCCTGCGAACAGCGAAGCTGGCGAATATCCGACATCGCACTATATCGCGCAGCGGCTCGAACTCGTCGCCAAGACCCCGACCGTTCAGCCATATGGTGAAAGGGCCATAGACTCGCGAAAAAACCGGCGATCGATCCCAGGGCGAGACAGCATTCGCGCCATTTCCTCGGCCAAGGCATCCGCGCCCCGCTGGAATACCTCAAACCCCGACTGGCCGAACTGGGCCCATTCTGTCTCACTGTGCCCACTCAGCTTGCTGTCAGGGCCTCGTTCGCGCAACAGACCGAAGACCTCGCAGGCGCGGCTTGCAACATTAAGGTCCAGTTGGTCAATCCACGCGTCACCACGTTCGCCAACGACCCGGCGCCAGAGATATCCTTCAAATTCGGTGTGGGCTTGCCGTACAGGTTCCGTCCGCTCGATCAGTTGCCAGTGCTTACGAATTTGCGACGCGAAATCATAGCCATGCAGGTTGGTGGCCTCCGCAGGCAAGGGCATCAATGCGCAGTTATGCACTGGACACGACCGGATAGAAACAAACTGCCAAGTCACCCGTCGAGGCACTCGACGGGCTTCCCCAGCAGACCCAGCATCCTGTTGGATGCAGCGAGGGCAGACACGTATCCGAGATCGGTGCAGAGTGTGTGTCGTCGCTATCTCGTCGCGCAGACGCAGGGCATTGCGCCCGAGATTGCGGATCGAGATCCGCGCCAACGCATCCGCATCGCATCCGGCGAGGCGCGCGAGTTGCTCGATGGCCGCACGATCACCGCGCAGCAATGCCTTATAGGAAAACCCGATATCGCGGCAGAAATCCGTGCTCGATGCTGCACCGTGTCGCACAGCAAGGCGGGATATCAGCGATGTGGCCGGCTCGAGGGGATGATGCACCACCGTCAGCGGCAAAGGATCAGGGGAACAGGCCCTCAACTCAGTGCTCGATGAACTGTGCAGACACACCCGATCAACCTCTCGATCCAGAAAATATGATCGAGATTATGAGTGCATGTCGATCAGCGCAAACAAAGCGCGATCCGGGTCAGAAATCTGACGGAAAGCCAGAAATATCTGACAGACGATAAAAAAGGTAAAATGGCGGACCCGGAGCGATTCGAACGCCCGACCCCCAGATTCGTAGTCTGGTGCTCTATCCAGCTGAGCTACGGGTCCGTCGTGAGGCCGGTATCTAGAGTCCCGCGCAGAGACTTGCAAGGGACAAAATGCAGCTTCACTCGATTGGATGATGATCCGCGGAAATCGCCAGTTTCGGCAGGTGGATCATGAACTCGCTGCCCTCGGAATCCGAGCGCAAAAGCTCCAGCCGCCCGCCATGGCCGCGGATCAGCTCGGCCGAGATCGCAAGACCAAGGCCGGTGCCCCCCTTGCGCACCCCGCCCTGGAATGCCGCGAACAGATGCTCGCGCGCCTTTGGCGGCAGGCCGGGGCCGGTGTCGCCCACCCTGATCCACCATTCGGAATCGCTCTCTCCGGCGGCGAGTTCGATGGTGCCGGGCTGGCCGGTCGCCTCGATCGCCTGGCGGGCGTTGCGGATCAGATTGGACAGCACCCGGTAAAGCTGCTCGCGGTCGGCGCGCAGGGTCAGATTCGGCGCGATGTCGAGAATCGCGCCGACCTGGCCGCCGGGCTCAGCCGGCGCGCCGAGCGCATCGCTCAGCCCCTCGCCCTCGACCACCTCGCTCACCAGCACCGCCAGAGGAAAGCGCGTCAGCAGCGGCGGCGCTTCTTCGGCCTTGCCGAAGGCAAGGGTCGCCTCGCACAGGCTGACGGCGCGGCTGATCGACCCCACCAGCTTGGGCGCCGACCGCGCCACCGCCGGATCGGCGCTGCCCTCGATCCGGTCGGCAAACAGCTGCGCCGTGGTCAGGATGTTCCTCAGATCATGGCTGATCTTGGCCACCGCGCCGCCAAGCTGCGCCAGCCGCTCCTTCTGCCGCAAAGCGCCGGTGAGCTGCACCTGCATCGAGGCAAGCATCTCCTCGGCCTCGCGCAATTCCTCGACCCGGGCCGAGGGCTCGATCACCGTGCGCGCATCCTCGGGCGCCTCGGCATAGGCCTTCATATGCAGGATCACCCGGCGGATCGGCTGCACGATCAGACGCTGCGCCGCCAGAAAGAGCAGCACCGCCATCACCGCCGAAATCAGCGCCGAGAACAAAACCAGCCGCCAGGCGTAAAGCAGCATCGCCTTGCGCAGGGGCTCGTCGGGCATGGTGATCTCGATCAGCTGCCCGCCTTCCTGCACCGGATTGCCGATCACCCGCACCACCCGGCTGCCGTCGCCGGTCAGCGTGACCAGCGCGTCGCGGATCAGCTCCCAGGGGCCGGCAAGGCGCAGGTCGTAATCGGCGCCCACCGGCGCGGGCACCGGCGACGAGAGCACCAGCTGGCGGATGTCGTCGCGGCGCAGGACCACGTTGTAAACCCCGGCATTCGCCAGCAGCTCGGCCTCAAGCTCGGGGCTGACTCCGGCGTCGGAGGCAAGCTGTGTCAGCGCCGCGATCTGCGCCTGGCGCAGCCGCTCCAGGAGGAAATCGGCGCGGTAACGCGCAAGCGAGGGGACAAAAATCAGCACATCGGCCAGCAGCACGAAGATCACGGTCAGCATGAGGAAACGGCCGGACAACGTCCGCAGGAACCGCTTCCGAACCGCCTTTTGCGCCACCCTGCCCACCTTTCGGCCAAACCCGGCTTTCCCCTTGATTTAGCAAAGGCCGTCGCGGAAAAACAGTATGACGCCGGGTATATATCGCTGAAATCATGGGGCTGCCGGCCCGGGATGCGTTGACTTGGGCGCGGGCTGCCCCTATAGGGCGGGCCTCAGGATCATGGTCCGCGAATCCAGCGCCCTTCCGGCGCCCCTTGCGGGAATGGATTGCGGGGGCCCGCAGCACCGGCCGCGAGGCCCGAACAGACAGAAGGAATGCCGCAATGAAGCGCACCTATCAACCCTCGAAGCTGGTTCGCAGCCGTCGCCACGGCTTCCGCGCCCGCATGGCCACCAAAGGCGGCCGCCTGGTGCTGGCCGCCCGCCGCGCCAAGGGCCGCAAGGTTCTCTCGGCCTGAATCAGCCGCCGCCTGCTTTTGGCAGGGGGCCGGAGGATGAAGTGATGACACCGCCGGAGGCAGAGGGCTTGAGGCAGATCGCCGGAACGCCCGAAGCGCCTCCGGCGGTTTCCGTTTTGCCCGCATCCCGCAAGGGAGGGCTGGTCGTGATCCCGCAGCGGGCCGATTTCCTGAAAGCGGCCTCGGCGCGGCGTCAGGGCACGGGCTCGTTCCTGTTGCAGGCGCGCGACCGGCACGATGGCGACAGCGTGACACGGATCGGCTTTACGGCCTCGAAAAAGATCGGCAATGCGGTCTTGCGCAACCGCGCCAAACGCCGGATGCGCGAAGCGGCGCGGGCCTTGCTGCCGCGGATGGGCCGCCCGGGCTGGGATTATGTCCTGGTCGCCCGGCCCGAGGCCACGGTGAGCCGCGATTTCGCCCTGCTGCTGGCCGATCTGGAATCGGCCTTCGCCGCGGTCCACCGCGAGCGCCCGCCGCGCGAGCCGAAGCCGGGCGCGGACAAGCCGCTGGCAGCGGTGGAAGGGCCGAAGCCATGACCCCGCTCGCCTTCGTCCTGTCGCTGCCGGTGCGCGCCTATCGGCTGGTGCTCAGCCCCTGGGTCGGCCATGGCTGCCGTTATCAGCCGACCTGCTCGGCCTATGCGATGGAGGCGCTGTCGCGCCACGGCGGGCTGAAGGGCGGCTGGCTGACGGCGCACCGGCTCTGCCGCTGCCATCCCTGGGGCGGGCATGGCTACGACCCGGTGCCCGGCGCCGACCCGGAACACGACGCTATGTTGGAAAATGACAAACATGCGGGCAAGAAACCCGGAAACGAGACGGTGAAATGACGCATTTCAGCACCATCGGCGCGGTCGCGCTCGGCGGGGCCGCCGGGTCCGTCCTGCGCCATCTGACGGTTGCGGCCTTCGGCGCGCCCTGGGCGGTGGCGGCGATCAATGTGCTGGGCAGCTTCCTGATCGGCCTCACTTACGTCCTGCTCGGCCCCCGCTTCTCGCCCTTCGTGATGACCGGCGTGCTTGGCGGCTTCACCACCTTCTCGGCCTTCTCGCTCGACACGCTGAAGCTGTGGGAGGCCGGCCGCATCCCCGAGGCCGCGCTTTACGTCGGCGTCTCGGTCCTTCTCTCTCTCGCCGCAGTCTCGCTGGGCGTCACCCTTGCCAGGAGCCTCACATGAGCGGCGTGCAACTGATCCAGGTCACCGAGGATGAGGGCGAGCAGCGCCTCGACCGCTGGCTGAAGAAACGCTTTCCCCAGCTGACGCAAGGTCAGATCGAGAAGATGTGCCGCACCGGCCAGGTCCGCGTCGACGGCGGCCGCGCCAAAGCCGCCGACCGCATCGCGCCGGGCGAGACGATCCGCGTCCCGCCGGTCGCCGAGGGCGAGGCCCCGGTGCGCGAGCGCGTCGCGGGCATCAGCCCGCAGGATGCGAAGATGATCCAGGCCTGCGTCTTGTGGAAAGACGAACATATCATCGTGCTGAACAAGCCGCCGGGCCTGCCGAGCCAGGGCGGCTCGGGCCAGGGCGACCGCCATGTCGACGGGCTGACCGAGGCGCTGAAATTCGGCTACAAGGACCGGCCGAAGCTGGTGCACCGGCTCGACAAGGACACCTCGGGCGTGCTGCTTCTGGCGCGCACCGACCGGGTGGCCCGCGCTTTGTCCGAGGCGCTGCGCCACCGGCTGACGCGCAAGATCTACTGGGCGGTGGTCGCGGGCGTGCCGCATCCGCGCCAGGGCTCGATCAAGTTCCATCTGATGAAGGCCCCCGGCCGCGGACGCGGCGGCGAGGGCGAAAAGATGATCTGCATCCACCCTGCCGAGGCGAAGGACCACCCCGACGCCAAGCGCAGCCAGACCGATTACTTCACGCTCTGGTTCCTCGGCACCCGGCTGTCGTGGATGGCGCTGGAACCCGTGACCGGCCGCACCCATCAGCTGCGCGCCCATATGGCCGAGATCGGCCATCCGATCCTCGGCGACGGCAAATACGGCGGCAGCGCAGCCGACAACCAGGGCGACGGCTGGGGCGCCGGGATCGGCGGCGATCTGTCGAGGAAGCTGCATCTTCACGCCCGCTCGATCGCCTTCGAGCATCCGATCACAAAAAAGGAAGTGTCCTTCACCGCGCCGCTGCCCGAGCATATGAAGCGCACCTGGAAGGCGCTCGACTGGAAGGAAGAAGACGTGCCCGCCGACCCGTTCAAAGCCTTCGGAGGACGCTGATCAGATGGCCGAATGGGCCCCTAAACGCTTCTGGAAGGAGACCGCGGTCGCGGCCGAAGGCGCGGGCTTCACCGTGCATCTGGACGACCGCCCCCTGCGCACGCCCGCGAAAGCCGCGCTGATCCTGCCCACCCCTGCGCTGGCCGAGGCGGTGGCCGCCGAATGGCAGGCGCAGGAGGGGAAGATCGACCCCGGCACCATGCCGCTTACCCGCACCGCGAATTCCGCCATCGACAAGCTCTCGCACCAGCAGGAAGAGGTGGCGGAGGTGCTGGCCGCCTACGGCGCGACCGATCTTCTGTGCTACCGGGCCGAGCGGCCGCTCGCGCTGGCCGCGCGCCAGGCCGGGGTCTGGAATCCGCTGCTGGCCTGGGCCGAGGCCGAATTCGGCGCGGCGCTGAACGTCACTGCGGGCGTGGTGCCGGTGGAACAGCCTGCCGAAAGCCTCGCCCGGCTGCGCGCCGGGGTGGCCGCGCTCGATGCGTTCCGTCTTGCGGCGTTCCACGACCTGGTCGCGATATCGGGCTCGCTGGTGCTGGCCTTCGCGCTGGTGCGCGGCCGGATCGGGCCGGACGAGGCCTGGGAGGCCTCGCGCATCGACGAGAGCTGGCAGAACGAGCAATGGGGCATCGACGAGGACGCCGCCCTGGCCGAATCCCTCAAACGCCGGGCCTTCAGCGACGCCTGGCGCTTCTTCATGCTTTGCGGCTGAGGCCGGGCCCGCCATCCGGCCTTGACCCGCCGAAGCTCTTCCCCAAAGACTGCGGCAGGGATCCGCCTGCCCGTTCGGACGGGATCGGCATTTCCCCACCGCCCGTGCCTCGCCATTACCGGAAGGGACCATCATGCGAAAACCGACATTCCCCGCGTGCCTTGCCGCCGCCGTGCTGGCCGCCGCGCCCGCGCTTGCCGCGACGCTGGACGAGGTGCGGGCGCGCGGTGAGCTGATCTGCGGCGTCAATGCCGGGCTGACCGGCTTTGCGGTGGAGGATGCCAATGAAAACTGGGTCGGTTTCGACGCCGATCTGTGCCGCGCGGTGGCGGCGGCGGTGCTGGGCGACCCGGCCCGCGCCCGCTTTCAGGCGATCTCGGGCCAGGACAGATTCGCCGCCCTCGCCTCGGGCGCGGTCGATCTGATCGTGCGCGATTCCGCCGCCGTCTTCTCTGCCGATGCAGGCAGCGCGGTCGATTTCCCGGCGATCACCTATTACGACGGCCAGGGCTTCATGGTGAAGAAGGAGATGGCGGTCGCTTCGGCG
This sequence comes from Pseudogemmobacter humi, assembly GCF_900609055.1. Lineage (GTDB taxonomy): Bacteria > Pseudomonadota > Alphaproteobacteria > Rhodobacterales > Rhodobacteraceae > Pseudogemmobacter > Pseudogemmobacter humi. The sequence continues at coordinate 10,521 of NZ_UXAW01000053.1, forward strand.
AAAGAGCTGTTCAACGCCGAAATCTGCATCCGCCCGGGCAGCCCCGCCCAGGCCAATCTGGACGCTTTCTTCAAGGCCAACAACCTGACCTATCAGCCGGTCGAGGTGAAGGACGACGCCGAGGCGCAGCGCAAATATCTTGAGGGCGACTGCGCCGTGCTCAGCACCGATGTGGCCAGCCTCGCCGCGGTGCGCGCGGGCACGATGGGCAGCGAGAACCATGTGCTGCTGCCCGAGATCATCTCGAAAGAGCCCTTCGGCCCGGCGGTGCGCCACGGCGACGACCAATGGGGCGACATCATCCGCTGGACCGTCAACGCCCTGCTGATCGCCGAGGAAAAGGGCATCACCCGCGCCAATATCGAAGAGGTCGCCGCCTCGTCGGCCGACCCGGAGGTGCGCCGTTTGCTGGGGCTCGAAGGCGGCATGGGCGCGATGTTCGGCCTCGACAACGACTGGGCGCGCCGCGCCCTTGCGGCCAGCGGCAATTACGGCGAGATCTTCGAGGCCAATATCGGCTCCTCCACCCCGATCGGGCTGGCGCGCGGGCTGAATGCGCTCTGGACCCAGGGCGGGCTGCAATACGCCTGGCCGATGCGCTAGAGCATGGAGGCGCTGGCGCTGCGCGGCGTGAACAAATGGTTCGGCCGCTTCCATGTGCTGCGCGACCTGAGCCTGAGCGTGGCGCGCGGCGAAAGGATCGTGATCTGCGGCCCGTCGGGCTCGGGCAAGTCCACGCTGATCCGCTGCATCAACGGGCTGGAAGCGCACCAGTCCGGGCAGATCTTCGTCGAGGGGACCGAGCTGACCCGCGATCTGAAGACCATCGACCGGGTGCGGCGCGAGACCGGGATGGTGTTCCAGCATTTCAACCTGTTCCCGCATCTGACGGTGCTGGAAAACTGTATGCTCGCGCCGGTGCATGTGCGCAAACTCTCGCGGGCGGAGGCCGAAGCGGCGGCGATGGAGTTGCTCTCGCGGGTCAGAATCCCCGAACAGGCGCATAAATATCCCGCGCAGCTCTCCGGCGGCCAGCAGCAGCGCGCGGCCATCGCCCGGGCGCTTTGCATGAAACCGCGGATCATGCTGTTCGACGAGCCGACCTCGGCGCTTGATCCCGAGATGGTCCAGGAGGTGCTGGAGACGATGATCGCCCTCGCCGATGAAGGCATGACCATGCTCTGTGTCAGCCATGAAATGGGCTTCGCGCGCGCGGTGGCCGACCGGGTGATCTTCATGGACGAGGGCAGGATCGTCGAGGACAGCCCGCCGCGGAGCTTCTTCTCCGCGCCGCAGCACGAGCGGGCGAGGCTGTTCCTCAGCCGGATCCCCGGCGGCTGAGGCCAGCCGCCGGCCAAAGCTCAGCCCGCGACCGCGCCCTGCGATTGCAGGAGGTGATCCGGGGACCGGTCTCTCCGGTCATCCGGGCCGCACTGGTCGCCATGATCGCCGCTCAGACCATCGGGAACAGCCGCCAGGAACCTTCGCAAGCGAAGCGTTCCTGCCTCAGCGCGCAACACGCAGGCGGATCCCGGCAAGGCCGCGCGGGAACAGCACCACGCAAAGCGCCAGCACGAGGCCGAGGCCGATCTCGCGCCAGTCGGAGACCTCGCGCAGCCCCTCGTCGGCCCACATCAGCAGCGCGGCGCCGATCAGAGGCCCCCAGGTGGTGCCAAGACCTCCGACCACGATCATCGCCAGGATGAACAGCAGCATCGGGAAGGCGAAGGCCGTGGGCCCGACCACGCCGAAATGCGCGCCGTGGAAGGCCCCCGCCAGGCCGGTGAAGAACGCAGACAGGCCGAAGACCCAGAGCTGATAGCGCGTCCGCGACACGCCGCGCGCCAGCGCGAGGCCCGGATTGTCGCGCAATCCCCGGAACGCGAGGCCGAGCGGCCCGTGGATGATGGCAATGCAGAACACCTGCGCGGCAAGCAGCAGCACCAGCCCCACATAGTAATGCCCGATATACCATTTCGAGCCGAGCAGATCGCGCAAGCCGAGATCGCCGAACCGCGAGAACCCCCGCGCGCCGCCGAACAAAGGCAGGCAGCCCGAGGCCGGGGTGGTGAAACATTCGGTATCGTTCACCACCACCAGATACATGACCTGGCCGATCGCCAGCGTCAGCAGCGCGACATAGGGCCCGCGCAGCCGCAGGCAGCCGAAGCCGATCACCAGCGAGACGCCCACCGTCACCAGCGCCGCCAGCAGCATGGCGGCGGGCAGCATCAGCCCGAGGTAATAGGCCAGCATCGCCGTGGCATAGGCGCCGACCGCGAACAAAGCCATCTGCGCCAGGCTGAAGATCCCCGCAACGCCCAAGACGAGGTTCCACTGGCTCGCCACCACCGCCCAGATGAAGAACACCGTGAGCTGGGTCATCACATAGCGGGTGCCGGTCAGCAGCGGCACCGCCAGCATCAGCGCGAACAGCAGCGCCGCGATCAGGAAATCGCGCCTTGCCGGGGCGAGGGTCAGAAACCGGATCATAGCCGCACCACCTCTTTCTGGCCGAAGATCCCCTGCGGGCGCCAGATCAGCACCGCGATCACCAGACAGAGCAGGATCGCGAAAGCATATTGCACGCCGAAGAGATACTGGATCAGCGCCTCCAGCATGCCGATGGCAAAGGCGACCAGCGCCGCGCCCGGCACATTCCCCAGCCCCGCCACCACGCAGATGATGAAGGCTTTCAGCATCGGATCGGCGCCCATATTCGGCAAAAGCCCCGACATCGACGAGATCATGATCCCCGACAGCGCCGCCAGCGCGCCCGACAGCATCAGGATCGTAAGATAGATGCGCCGGATCGGCACCCCCATCAGCTGCGCCGCCTCGCGGTTCATCGAGGTCGCCCGGATCGCCCGGCCAAGGCGCGAACGGCCAAGCAGCAGCGCCACGCCCGCCAGCATCAGGATCGCGGTGACGAAGATCAGCAGGTTCTGCCACGGCAGGTTGACGCGGCCGAACATCAGCCCGCCGTCAAGCCGCAGGCTCTGGGCCTGGGGCTGCGGGCCGAAAGCTTTCAGGATCAGGCTCTCCAGCATCAGGCCGATGCCGATGGTGGCGATGAAGATCCGGGTCTCGAATCCCTCGCCGCCCAGCATCGGGCGCGCGGCCAGGAGAAAGATCAGCCCGCCCGCGACGGCGCCCGCCGCCATGGCGGTCAGCGCGGCAAGCGGCGCGGGAAAACCCATGGCCTGCATCGCCCACATCGCCATATAGCCGCCAAGCGCCAGGAGGCCCCCCTGCGCCATGTTCAGCATGTTCAGCGCGCCATAGATCAGCGCAAGGCCGATGGTCGACACGGCATAGACCGCGCCCAGCGTCAGCCCGGAAAACAGGATCTGGAGTGCGACATCCATCCCTCAGCCCCCCAGATAGGTCGCGAAGATTTCCGGGCTCGACAGGAAACCGGCCCCGGTTCCCGCCCAGGCGATCTCGCCGTTGTCCAAGAGATACATCCGGTCGGCCATATCGGCGATCCGCACCGCGTTCTCCTCGACCACCAGAATGGTGCGCCCGGATTTCGCCAGTTGCTGCACCAGATCGTAGATCTGGTCGATGACGATGGGGGCAAGGCCCAGCGAGGGCTCGTCCAGCATCAGGATCCGCCCGCCCGTCATCAGCCCGCGGCCGATCCCGACCATGCGCCGCTCGCCGCCGGAAAGGGTGCTGGCAAGCTGGCCCTGACGGTCGCGCAGCTTCGGCAACAGGGTGAAAACCTCTTCCAGACGGCGTTTTTCCTCGGCCGCGGCGGCGGGCAGACAGGCGCCCATCCGCAGATTGTCGAGCACGCTCATCCCCGGAAACAACAGATCGCCCTGCGGCACATGGACGACGCCCGCCGCCACGATCCGGTCGGGCCGCAGCCTGGTGAGAGGCTGGCCCGCCAGCAGGATCTGCCCCCCGCGCGCCCGCAAAAGCCCCGAGATCGCGCGCAGGACCGTGGTCTTGCCATGGCCGTTCGGCCCGACCAGGGCGGCGAATTCGCCCTCGGCCACCGAAAGCGAGATGCCGCGGATCACGTCCTGGGCGCCGTAGCCCGCCCGCAGGCCGGAAAGCTCCAGCAGGCTCATGCTATCACCCCCTTCAGATGGTCGCGCAGCCGCGCCGAGGCCCCGGCGCCGAGGTAGACATCGACCACGGTGCTGTCCTCGACCAGCCCGCCGGGCGGACCCTCGAAGATCTTTTCGCCGTGGTGCAGGATGATCACCCGCTCCGAGAGGCCGACGAGGAAGCGCATGACATGCTCGATCAGCAGGATGGTGACGCCGCGCTGTTTCAGGCGGCGCACCAGATCCATGATCACATCGGTCTCGGCATGGGTCAGCCCGCCGACCGGCTCGTCCATCAGCAGGATCTTCGGATCGGTCGCGAGCGCCGAGGCGATCATCAGCAGCTTGCGGTCGATCACCGGGGCGAGGCCCGCGATGGTCTTCGCGCGGTCCGAGAGCCCGACGAAATCCAGCGCCGCATCCGCCGCCTCGCGCACATCGCGCGGCAGGGTCAGACCCGGCATCGCCAGCCGCCGGCGGCCGAATTTGGCCGCCAGCCGCACGTTGTCACGCAGGGACATGCTGTCGAACGCCGCGTTGAGCTGGAAGGTGCGCGCAAGCCCCATCTGGCAGATGCGGTCGGGGGCAGCGCGGGTGATCTCGTCGCCATCCAGCACCACCCGCCCCGACGTGGCCGGAGACAGCCCCGAGAGCACGTCGAACAAGGTGGTCTTGCCCGCGCCGTTCGGCCCGCCGATGCCGAGGATCTCGCCGCGCCCGACCGTGAAGCCGAGCGCATTGACCGCCTTCAGCGCGCCGTATCGCTTCGTCACCGCCTCGCAGACGAGGATCGGCCGCTCGCTCATGCCAGCCAGGACGGTTTGACGTAGGGCGCGACGGCATAGGGCCAGGGCGCGATCAGCCGCCCGCCCCCGGCCGCGTCCTGGATTTGCAGGAACTGATGCGGCATGCCCAGCGAGGGATCGTTCACCTCGGTCGGGAAGGCGCGGGCGGCGTTGTTCGCCGGGTTCATCCGCGTGGTGCCGCAGACGCCGCGCCAGATCAGGCTGCGCATCCGGTCGGCGACCAGCCGGTTCTGATCCGCGTCGTCCGGCTCGCCGCTGCCCCCGGCCAAAGCCGCCGCCACCGCCCAGAGATACGCCCCGTCATAGGGCTGCGCGCCCGAGTTGTGGCCCGCGCTCTCGCCGAACCTTTCCTTGTAACGGCGTTCGAAATCCAGCCCGATCTCGTCCTGCAAGGCGCCGACCAGCGTGGCGTAGATCACCCCTTCCGAAGCCTTGCCCGCGATCTCGCGGAAGGCGGGCAGCGAGGGGCCGTATTGCATATAGATCAGCGAATTCGTGGGGTTGGGCGCGAACTGCACCATGAACTGCGCCAGATCGGCGGGGAAGAAATGGGTGATGCAGATCACCGCGGGCGGATCCTCGCGCAGCTTCGCCAGCGTCGGCCCCCATTCCGAGATCGGCACGCTCACCGTCTCGAACATCGAGATGTCCCAGCCGTATTCCGCCGCGCGCTCCTTCACGCCGTTGGCGATATTGGCGGCATAGACGCCCGCCGACAGGATCACCGCCATCTTGTTGTTCGGGCGGGTGAACTCTTTCGTCTCCTCCAGCCGTTTGAGGAAATCGAGGAAGCCCGGCCCATACCAGTATTCCGCCGCGCAGCCCTGGAAGGAACCGAAATAGCGCTCGGGGTCGCTCTCGATCAGGCTGGTATGGCCGAGGGTCGCATCGTAATGCACATAGATGATGCCGCTGTCGGCGATCACATCGGGAATCGCCGAGCCCGAGCCGACATTGTAGCCGTTGATCACCGCATGGACGCCGTGGCGGTCGATCAGCCGCTGCACCGCCTGGACGTTGGTGGCGTCGCCCATCTGTTTGGTGTCCTCGAACTGCGGCTCAAGCGGGCGGCCGAGGATGCCGCCGAGCGCGTTGATCTCGTCGCAGGCCATGATCAGGCCGTTGCGGAACTCCACCCCGTCGGCGGCGGCGAAATCGGTCAGCGGCGCGGCCTGGCCCACCGGGATCGCTGATCCCTGCGCGCGCGCCCCGTCGTTCAGCCCCGCCAGCATCGCCCCCGCCGCGCCGCCGAAACCGGCCACGCCTTTGAGGAAATTCCGCCGTCCGGGGATCACCGCCGGCGCCGCGAGTTTCAGCTTTTTCATCCTGTCGACTCCCTGTTCTTTGTTTTCAGCGGATCGCGGCGACCAGCGCCGCCGCCTCTTCGATCATCGCCGCCTGATGCGGTTGCAGATCCTGCTGACCCCAGACCGCATGATCCGCCCATGGATCGGTCACATGGGTGCGGATGCCGCTCATCTCTTCCAGCACCGCCAGCCCGCAATAGGGCGCATACATCGCCGAATAGCCGCCCTCGTGCGACATCATCAGCCGCCCGCCGCACAGCCGTTCGGCGGCCTCCATCAAAAGCGCGGTCATCTGGCGGTAGCCGTCCGAAGTGACCATCATCCGCCCCATCGGATCCACCGCGCAGGCGTCGAAGCCCGAGGGCACCACGATCAGATCGGGCCGGTAGCGGTCCAGCGCGGGCAGCACGACGCGGCGGAACGCCTCGATATAGGCGCCGTTGCCGCAGCCGGGCGGCAACGGGATGTTGAGGTTGTAGCCCTCGCCCCGCCCCGCCCCGCGTTCCGAGTGCAGGCCGGAATGGGTGGGGAACAGCCGGTCCTGGTGAAGCGAGATCGTCAGCACATCGGGGCTGTCCCAGAAGGCGGCCTGGGTGCCGTTGCCGTGATGCACGTCCCAGTCCACCGTCGCGACCCGGCCCAGACCATGGGTGGCCTGGGCGTGCAGGATCGCCACCGGCACATTGCCGAACAGGCAGAACCCCATGCCGATGTCGCTCTCGGCATGATGGCCCGGCGGGCGCACCAGGGCATAGGCGTTCCGCACCTGGCCCGTCAGCACCGCATCCATCGCCGCGATGGTGCCCCCGGCCGCGAGCAGCGCGATCTCGTAGCTGCCCGCGCCCATCGGCGTCAGCGGCGAGGCCTCGCCATAGCCCGCCTCGCTGACCGCTTTGATCTTCGCGATATGCGCGCGGGTGTGGAAGCGGGCGAGTTCGTCCTCGGTCGCCGGGCGGGGTTTCACCGGCACCAGGTAGTCCAGGAGGCCCGAGACCTCCAGCAGATTGCGGATCCGGCGCTTGGTTTCGGGGTTTTCGACATGTTCGCCCGGCTGGATGGTCAGGCCCGGCGGGAACAGCAGATTCCAGTTCTGCGTGTTGTGCCAGTGATAAAGCTCATGCGACACGAAGCCGGTTGTCATCGCCTCTCCCCCGCGGTGGTGCTTTGGCGAGGCTAGGCGAGACTCAGGCGCAAAGCCCCTCCCCCACGGGTAGGGCGGCGCGAAAAATCTACCACCCTTTGGGGTGGGTGTCCGGCGCGGCAAGACCGCTGAGCGCCAGCACCGCCTGGGTGCGGCTGGTCACCGCCAGTTTGGAATAGATGTTCTTGAGGTGCCATTTCACCGTATCGGGCGAGATCGCCAGCCGTTCCGAAATCTCGCGGTTCGAGGCGCCCTCGCGCAAAGCCCGCGCCACCTCGGCCTCTTTCGGCGACAACAGCGCCAGGGGTTCCGCCGGCGCGGCGCCGCCCGCAAGACGCGCGCGCAGGGCCTGGACGAAAGCCGCCAGCGCCACGTCGCGCGACCAGGCCGGGATGCGGCCCTGAGCCCAGTCGATCACCTGGGCCAGCCCCTCGCCCTCATCCAGCAGGCTGCGCAGCGCGCCCTGGCGGAAGGCCATCTCCATCGCCTCGGAAATCGCGTTCAGCGCCGCCATCCGCTCGCCCGCGCGCAAGGCCGCCAGCGCGTTCACCGCCTGGACCTGCACCAGCCGGCGCAGCCGCCCCGAAAAGCGCAGCCGCCCGACGATCCGGGCCAGCCGCTCATGGGCGTCGCGCGCCGCGCCCTCGGCGATCAGCACCCGGGAGAGCGCGAGCTGCTCCATCTCATGCGCGGTCGGGGGCGCACCGGGGCTTTCGCCGCTGTCCTCGCGCACGCCGCGCGCCGCCAGCACGCTGCGCGCCAGCGCGGCATTGCCCTCGCGCAGCAAAAGCCGCACGTGATCGTTCAGCGCCGAGGCGGTGAGGCGGCGGTAATGGTTGCGCGCGCCCGAAACCTCGGCCTCGGACAGCATCGCGACGGCCGCAGCAGACTCGCCCCGCGCCGCCGCCAGCCGCGCCGCCGAAAGCCGCACCGTCATCTCGTGCACCACCAGACCGAAGGCCTCCATCTCGCCGCGGTGATCGGCGAGGTGCCGCGCGGCGCCCTCCAGATCGTCGCCCTCATAGGCCAGTTCGGCCTGGAACACCGCCGCCATCGCCTCGGCGTATGACCCGGGGCCGAGAGCCCCCCGCGCCATCCCGGCCCCGCTGGCGAAATGCTGGCGCGCGCGTTGCAGATTGCCCGCCGATTTCTCGACAAGGCCGAGGATCAGTTCGGAATAGGCCATGCCGAACACCGATCCCGCCTGTTCATGCGCCGCCCGGCCCCGGCTGCACGCCAGCCGCGCCGGGCCCAGATGGCCCAGCGAATATTCGCAGAACCCCAGCACGTTGTTGAGCGTGCCGCGCAGGAAATGCGCCTGATGCGGCAGGTTCGGCAGCAGCGCCACCGCCATGCGCTGCGCCCGCGCCGAGCGGTCGGCAGCCGACAGCGCCCCCACGCCCAGCACCTGCATCTCGGCCCAGAGCGCGGCATGGGACGCACCGCCGGTCGCGCCTTCGGCCTGAAGCCGGCGCAAGAGATCGCGCGCCGCGCGCACGCAGCCAAGCGCCCGGCGCGGCGCGCTGGAATGGAAGAACACCCAGGCCTGGGCCAGCAACAGCCGCGGGCGGCTGGCGGCCAGCCCCGGCGGCAGGCGCTCCAGCCAGGCCCGAAGCCGGGTGATATGGCCCAGTTGCACCGCCGCCATGCAGCAGGTCTCGACCAGTTCCGCCGCGCGGATCGTATCCCCCGCCGCCAAAGCGTAATGCACGGCGTCGATCTCCAGCCCGCGCGCGGCAAGGCTTTCCGCGGCGCGGCGGTTCAGATCCGCGGCCAGCGCCCGGGTCGCGGGCAGGCTGCGCAGGAGATCGGCGAACAGGTGGTGGTAGCGAAAGCTCGTCCGCTCGGGCGTCAGCGGCACCAGAAACAGATTGGCCTGTTCGATCCGCGCGATCATGGCGCGGGCGTCCTGGTGGCCGCTGACCTCGGCGGCCAGTTCGGCGTCGAACCATTCCAGCACCGAGGTGCGGCAAAGGAAATCCATCATCCCGGGCGGCAGGCGCGAGATCACGTCCTGGCCGAGGTAGGCGGCGATATCGCCGCCGGCGCCGGAAAAGGCGGCGATGAAATCCGGCCAGTCGCCGTGTTCGTTCATCGCCAGCCCCGCCAGATGCAGCGCGGCGATCCAGCCCTCGGTCCGGCTGTGCAGGCTGCGCAGCGCCCCCGCGCTCAGCGAGATGCCATGCGCCCGGTGCAGGAAATCCGCGGTCTCGTCCGCCGAGAAGCGCAGGGCCGCATCGGGGATGCGCCACACCTCGCCGCGCGCGCGCAGGCCCGCCAGCGGCAGGGGCGGATCGGCGCGCGAGATCAGGATCAGATGCAGGCCGGGCGGCGCATGGTCGATCAGCGCGCCGAGAAAGCGCAAAGCCTCGGGCGAGGTCAGCCGGTGCAGATCGTCGAGCGCCAGCACCACCGGCCCGTCATGCGCCGCCACCGCCCCGATCAGCGCGGCCAGCGCGCCGCTTTCGCCCAGCGTCTCGGCCGCGTCCAGATCCTCCAGTCCCGCCGCCGCCGGGCCGAGCGCGCGTTGCAGCGCCCGCACCAGATGCAGGATGAAGCTGCGGCCGCTGTCGACCATCGGGTCGATGCTCAGCCAGGCGAAGGCGGCTTCGTCCAGCCCCGCCCCCCATTGCGCGACCAGGGTGGATTTACCGAACCCCGCCGGGGCGCGCACCAGCGTCAGCCGGTGCGCAAGGCTCTGATCCATCAGCTTCAGCGGCGCTGGCCGCCGGATCAGCGAGGGCCGCAGCGGCGGAGGATGGACCTTGGTGTCGATGATCGTCGCCATGGCCAACAGATGCGGCGCGAAGCCCCGCCTCTGTCAATGGCCTTTGCGGCGTCGGGCTGCGCTCAGCGGCAGGGCTCCAGCGGTTCGCGGATCTGATAGGTGGTCTTGCCGACCATGCCCGCCTCCGGCGGCGACGGCACCAGATAGACATCCAGATCGCAGCCCTCGCTCTCGATCTCCCATTTGACGGTGCCGTCAGAGCGCTGGCCCTCATATTCGAGCGAATCGACCGGGCGCTGGCCGAGCGCCCCGGCGATTGCCTCGCTGCCGAGAATCGCCGCGATCTGCTCGGCCCGGTCATACCAGGGCGACAGAGCGGCGAAGCCGGGCGCCGCGGCCAGCAGGCAGACGGCGGTCAGCGGGAACAACCCACGCGAGCGAAAAACGGACAACATATCGATTCCTCTCATTTCAGTTTGCCGGAACCTCGCGTGAAACGCGGCCGCAGGACAGGGGCAGAAAACCGATGTGCAGAAAACTGCCGGCTGCGGCGCCAGATCGCCGGGGCGAGGCCCCCGCTCACCTTGGCAAAGAGCGGACAGAAAACCGCTGCTCCCGGCGCCTCCCCGAGACACCGGCTCCCCCGGCGGCGACGCCGGAGCGGCGCCGCACTCACCACCACCCAGGGGGCGGATAAACGAGCGCAGCCCCAGCCCACAACCGCGACCGGGCCAGCAGCAGCGGGCCGACGCCGATGCCGCGCAGGGATACCGGCGGGAACCGGGATGCTCCGGCGATGCGGATGCGGCGGATCCCGCAGCCGCGAACCGGGACGGCAAGCCGCCCGCGCAAAAGAAAAGGCCGCCCCGAAGGACGGCCTTTTCCGAAGATCTGCGGGGCGCGGAAATCCTCCGCGCCTCTGCCGATCACTCGATGATTTTGGCGACGACGCCTGCGCCGACGGTGCGGCCGCCTTCGCGGATCGCGAAGCGCAGTTTCTCTTCCATCGCGATCGGAGCGATCAGCTCGACCACGAATTTCAGGTTGTCGCCCGGC
>NZ_UXAW01000055.1 GCF_900609055.1 Pseudogemmobacter humi
CCGCCCGCCGTGGTCTACTTCAACAGCATCGAAACCGACCAGCAGGCGCAGGCAGTAGCTTAAACATCCTCGAAAACTGTCCAAGGATCGGGGAGTAGCCTCACTGGAACAGTTCGGTTGTGTCCAGAATGCGGCTGCTGACTGGAGCTGCGACATCGTTGTCCATCACAGGGACGAGGAGAGCCCGCCCTCAGAACGGATGACCGCAACGCTCTCCCGCATGGGCGAGAAATGGGTGGCGACCTTCGGGGATGATGATGCGTTTTCCGCTATGGCAACTGTTCAGCTTGCGCCGGTCCCACTGGCTGATCCCATGCCCGAAGCGATGCGCGGAACCTGGATCGGCTCTGGCCGTGGGGCCTTTGGGATGATGGAAAGCGTGTCATTTCACGTGCTGGAAGAAGGGGCGTCATTCCATATCGGCTCGTGCCGAGGCGTGACGACCTCCGACTACCGCAGCGAGGCTGACGCCTGGCGTATCATCGTCGAAGCGGCATGCTCTGCCACACCGGTCTTGCACATTGATACAATCGAGGGTGCAAGAATGAAAATCAGGCTGGAGGTGGCCGATCAGAAGCAGGAAATAACGCTGCGCCGTATCAGCGATCACTCGTTTGACGGCAGCCGCCATCCGGACAGCCCCTTCGACATTCTCGGTCTGCCGTTTGGAACAGCCAGCGAATTCCAGACCGCATTGGAGCAGACCCGGGAAGGGAAGCTTTTCTTCGGTGGAAATATCAACGGGCCGGGGATGTCGGCTGAGTATTCCACCATGAGCCGTATCCCCGGTGCAGTGGTCGGGACTTATGGCGAGGCGATTGGTGCGTTGACGCTGGAACGTGAAGCCACCCTGCCGCTGACTAAAAACCCTGTCATCGCGGTCTGGCGCGAGTTCAGCCCCGCTCCCGATGATCGGCCACTGTATCACGAGGTCGTCGATGGCCTTCTTGCGAAATATGGCCAACCATCATTTCGCGGCAACAAAGACGCGGAACTGCGGTGGTTCTTCAACAACAGGACGGGTGCCCTGCGGGAAGATGATGACTGCAACCGAAAGCCTGATGGCAACCGCTTCAATTATCTCACCAACCTCCGTCATGCGGTCAACCTGACTTCGGTTCTGCGTGGTAACGAGGGATGTGGAATCAGTATCCGTGTCAACCTCAGCGCGGATGACCGTTCGCGGCTGAGCAGCATGACGATCGTGATCGAGGATCAGAAACTGAGTCACGCACAAAGCGTGCTGCGCAATCTCGATATTACCCGTGACATGCTTGAAAGCACCCTCAAGCGCGAGCGCAAGGGCCGCAACGTCACCCCCGAACTTTGACCTGGGTGATGCTGAACACCCAGACCTGTCCTTAATCAACCTGTGATTTCACTCAAACCTGTCCCAAACCCGGCCCAGAAGAGGACCCAATGACATTTCCCATGAACAACAAGACCGCTAATCCCGGCCCTGGCGAGGCTCCGACAGGAAAGCCTGTCAACAAACGCAGACGCTCGTTTGCTGGTCTGGCCTTCGTTTCAGTATTGGCAGTGGCGGGATGCTCCGACGAACCCTCGGCACCAGACATCCAGGAAGCACTTAACGCCACCGGGGAACTCCGGAAGGCGACCGAAGAAGGGCTCAGAATTTCCGTCGATGAAGTGAAGAAATGTGAGGCTGGTTCAGACAAAGACAGCTATCTCTGCCAGTTCCGTTTCACTATGAGCGCGGAAGGCAGAGATGGCAAAGAGTACCTGTGGGGGACGGCGGTGTTCAGTCGCGAGGATAAGGCTTGGCGAGTGGATACGACGACTGCGGAGATGAGCGATCAGGAGCGCCCTCTGCGTATCAACGCAGTTCGTATGGGTGAACCACTGGACGAACTCGACAGGATGAGGAGCATCCTCGGCAACCGGGGGCGCTGCGAGCACGACTCCGTTGTCAACTGGTGCCGTTCGCCGGATGAAGCCTTCGTAATGCAGTTGTCCATGTCTTCCTTCGATAGCCGCACGAGGCTGAGCGGCCAATACGTGCCAGAGAGAGATCAGGGCGGGACCGGAATTCAAATCGTCGAGGATATGTTCCTATCCTATGGTTTCACTACCGAAGAACTGGCGATATGTCGGCAAGGCGCAAAATTCCGGGTGGGTAACTTTTTCCAGAACGACGGTATTTTGCCAGAACTCTCCTGCGATGGAACCGGGAAAATCTGGGTAATTCGCATCAGCGGTAATCCACATGGTAACGACTAACCAGTACGCAACAATGGCAGGTGGCGCGATGGGATAATAGGCAAGGATATTTGGCGCTCTGATCGTGATGCGTCCGCATCACGGTATGGGCTGATATGCAGGGTTGTTAAAGGGCGAGCGTGGGGCGGATTCCGCCCCACGCCAGAGTAAAAGACAAGCGCCCTTTTTCCTTGCATAATCCCGGTGGCGTTTTCCTTTGAACCCTGTCGAATCATCTGAAAAATCTAATTTTGTGAGGAAAAATGATGCATAATTTTCGTCAGCTGACTTTTAAGATGCTTGCCCTCGTTGCACTTCCTTTCCCGGCTTTCGCGCAAGGCAGCAACGATGTTCAGTCCTGTATGGGAATCGTGGAGCCGACGGCCCGCCTTGCATGTTTTGATGGCCTCATCGCCGGGGGTAACAATTCCGAGATGGCTGTCACGACTGCCACGCCCTGGCTGTTCGAAGTGGTGCCTGACACACTGACCGGGGGTATTCCCCTGGCGCGCAACATCGCGTTGCGCATGGAACCCGAAGGCATACCGGCCACGGAAATGAACATCCGCTGCATGAATGGTCGTGTCGAAGGCTATCTCGTCTGGGGGGTTCCGATCCTGCCCGATGGTGTTCTTGCTAGTTCCGCCGCAGTTATGCACCTGTATCGCACGGACCAGAACGCCCCTGTCGAATCTTTTCGCTGGGGCATTTCATCGACCGGATCGGCGACGTTTTTCACCAATGAGGCCGGTCTGATCCGACAATTGACGGAGGCGGCGGAATTTGTCGTCCAGGTCCATCCGGCAGGCAGCACCCCGATCACGGCCGTCTTTGACGTGACGGGCGGGGATGAGCCTGTCAGCGAGGTGCTTTCCGCCTGTGGAATCAATATCGAACGCGCGGGCAAGCAAGGAATCTGGGGGATAGAGGCGCAGCCATTGGGCGAAATCAAGCCGAAGGGATCTGGCACCAGCCCTTCACCTGTCACGCCGTCAGCCACAGGGTATAAGCCGACCAAGAGATGGCAGTTCAGCCAGGCAGGTAAGGTATTCTATGCGATTGTCGAAAGTGCCTCGGGCCAAAGCCAGGTTTCGCTGTCATGCGTACAGGGACGCGCAGGGATCAGCCTGACGCTTCACAGCCCGGAAGGTTGGACCGCCAATGTCCCGGTCTCACTCTCGGTGGATGAACAGGTATTTTCGATGCAAATCGACGGGAGTGAGCAGGATGCCTATCTGAGCGACAACAGCAGCTTGTTCGTGTCCGACCTGATTGTGAATGCGATGACGTCCGGGCAGTCTTTCGCATTAAATGGCCCTGCCGCAGAGCGGATGCCCGAAGGGGCGCGGTATTTCTCGCTGAACGGGTCAAGGATGGCAATCCAACAAATGCGTTCCCAGTGTGGCTTGTGAAGAGCCGCCAACTCTGAAGGCGCTTTACTGCAGGAGACAGGCGTTGATGATGGGTTGGGTAGCCCCTTCTGACGGCACTTATGTGCTACAGTGATCCAGACGGGATCAGGAGGAACCTCCATGAAGGCAGTCTCGATTACAGGCGTGGACCTGACGAAGCAGGTCTTTCAGTTGCACGGGGCCACTGCGGGCGGCAAGATCGTGTTTCGTAAGAAGCTTTCGCGCAAGCAGTTTCTCGTATTCATGCGTCGCACCCTGCGTGCATAGTTGCAATGGAAGCTTGCGCGACCGCTCATCACTGGGCGCGGACGCTGGCGGCCATCGGGCATGAGGTGCGCCTGATCGCCCCGAAGTTCGTGAAGCCGTATGTGAAGAACCAGAAGAACGACATGGCGGATGCCGAGGCGATCGCGGAGGCGGGCAGTCGGCCGACCATGCGTTTCGTTGAGGTGAAGACGCCGGAACAGCAGGGGCTGGGCATGATCTTCAGGCTGCGGGATCTGTTGGTCGGAGAACGGACACAGCTAATCAATGCCTTGCGCGGGCATCTCGCTGAGTTCGGGCTTGTCACCGGAAAGGGTCGGGAGAACGTGGACAAACTGCGGGCAATTCTGGAGCCGGGCGCGGGGTCAGATGATCTTCCTGCAGTGATCTGCCAGATGGCGCAGCTTTGCTTTGATCAGATCGACGGCCTGTCGCAACGGATTACTGAGCTTGATACGCAGATCGCATTCGCGAGCAAACGGTCGTGGCCCTCGGCCCGATTGCAGGAGATGCCCGGTGTCGGCCCTGTCACCGCGATGGCGGCTTTCGCGCCACCGATGGACAGTTTCCGTCAGGGACGGGATTTCTCGGCCCGGGCTAAGTTCAGCCCGCCGCCGCCGGGATCGGGCGGCGGTTCGGAGCAGCGCAGTTTGCGCCCCCCGTCCACTCGGTCGCCAGTTTCAGTGTGAGCGTCAGGATCGGGGCTTCTTCGGACATGTGGCGCTGTTCAGGGAAGGCGCATGCTCACCCCCGCGCCGCCCCGGGGTAAGTCATTCGGCGAAGGAAAGCTGATAGCTGTGCGGCACGAAACGGAAGCCCTCGCCTTTCGGTTCGGCATAGCCGAGGCCCGGGAAGGGCATATGATAGCCGATGAACGGCAGCCGGTCGGCCGCGATCATGCCGAAGATCCGTTTCCGCGTCGCCGCCGCTTCCGCCTTGTCCAGATCGAAGCGCACCTCCCAGTCGGGGTGCTCCAGCGACCAGACGTAATGGTTGGCGCAATCGGCGGTCAGCACCAGGAGCTTGCCTTCGCTCTCGATCATCCAGGCCATATGGCCGGGCGTATGGCCCGGCGCCGCCAGCGCGGTGATCCCCGGCGCGGCCTCGCCGCCGTCGGTCACGAACTGGGTCAATTCGGCCAGCGGGCGGACGTTGCGGTCGAAGCCTTCGTTCTCCTGCGCCGCCCAGTGGTCGAACTCCACCTGCGAGGTGACATAGCGCGCGCGGGGAAACACCGGCGTCGCGCCGTCCTGGGTCATCAGCCCGCCGATATGGTCGGCGTGCATATGGGTCAGCACCACCACATCCACCGCCTGGGGCGAGACCCCGGCCTGGCCGAGCGCGGCGAGGATCCCCTCGGCCGCCAGCCCGGTGTCGAACAGCACCAGTTCCGCGCCGGTATTGACCAGCACCGGGGTGAAGACGTTCCCCGCCCGGTCCACCGGCAGGAAGGCGGCCTCGGACACTGCCGCGAAATCCGCGTCGGTGACGTTCAGCCCGAAGGTGCCTTTGGGGTTGGTGTTCTCGCCGGTGCCCGCGAGCAGCGAGGTGATCTCGTAACCGCCCAGCCGGAAGCGTCGGAACAGCCCGCCGCCCGGGCCCTGGAGCTCGGCCCGCGCCGCGGCCACGCCAGGCAGAACGGCGGCAGCCGGCAGAGCGGCGGCGGCGAAAAGGGCATGGCGGCGGGAAAATCCGCGTTCGGGGCCGGACATGGCGCGATCCTCGGGGCTGGGAGAGACGATTTCCCCAAGATTAGCCCCGGCGGATCACAGAGGCACATCACAGTCCTGTCAGCCCGCGCGGCCCGGCGGGATCACTCCCACCAGCGGTCCACTCCGGCGATATCGTCGTCGCTCCAGCCGAAGTGATGCGCCAGCTCGTGGATCACCACATGGCTGACCAGTTCCTGGATCGAGACATTGCCGCGCTCGGCCCATTCGTCGAGGATCGGGCGGCGGAACAGCCAGACCATGTCGGGGTGCATCACCTGATCGGCCACCGATTTTTCGGTCAGCGGGATGCCTTCGTAAAGGCCGGTCAGCTCGAACGGATCGTTCAGATCCATCGCGTCGAGCATCTCCTCGGACGGAAAGTCCTCGACCCGCAGCACGACATGGGTGGCGGGCTCTCGCCAGGGCTCGGGCAGGGTGGCGATGGCCTCGCGGGCAAGGCTTTCGATCAGGTCGAGCGAGGGGGAGATGGCATCGGGCGAAGGATTGGTCATGGCTGCAACCCTGGCACAGCGGGCGGGCGGCGGGAAGGCCCCTCACCGCCGGCTGTGACGCACCAGCAGCGCCAGCATCGACAGACCGCCCAGAGTCAGCCCGATCGCCACCAGCCCCGGAGAGCGCCAGCCCCAGCCGGCGTCAAGCGCCATACCGGCGGCCAGCGGCCCGATCCCGTTCGCGGCGTTGAAGGCGGCGTGGTTCATCGCTGCCGCCATGCTCTGCGCGCGGCCCGCCACATCCATCAGCCGGGTCTGAAGCGGCACGAAAATCCCCGAGCCGAGGCCGAGCAGCAGCGCCGAGGCGACCATCGCCCCCGCATGCCCCACCGCCAGCGCACAGAAGGCCTGGGTCAGGATCATGAACAGCAGCAGCGTGAAACAGGCGCGGATCGCGCCCAGCCGGATCGTCAGCCGCGCCGCCAGAATACTGCCGAGCGTGGCGCCCACCCCGAAGGCCGACAACAGAAGCGGCACCACCCAGCCCGGCGCCGTGGTGGTGGCCAGCAGCGCCGCCGAAAGATAGGCGTAAACCGCGAACAGCCCGCCGTTGCCGATGGCGCCCACCGCCAGCACCAGCAGCACCGGGACGTTCTTCAGCGCGCGCAGTTCCTCCATCGGCCTGGCATCCGGATCGACGCCGACCCGCGGCGCATAGCGCAGGATCAGCGCGGCCGAGACCAGCGCCAGCACGCCCGGCAGCGCGAAGCCGGAGCGCCAGCCGAGGGCCTGGCCCAGCATCCCCGCCAGCGGCACGCCGAGGATATTGGCCACCGTCAGCCCGAGCAGAACCTGGGTCACGCCCCGCGCCCGCGCCTCGCGCGGCAGCGCATCGGCGGCCAGCAGCATGGCGACGCCAAGGAAGCCGCCATGCGGCAGACCGGCCAGGAACCGTGTCAGAACCAGCGTGTCGAAGCCCGGCAGCGCGGCGGCCAGCAGGTTCAGCACGCCGTAAGCCGCGATCAGCCCGGCCAGATAACGCCGTCTCGGCAGCCGCGCACCGAGAAACGAGGTGACGGGGGCGCCGACCACCACCCCGAAGGCATAGGCGCTGATCACATGGCCCGCGCGCGCCTCGCTTACGCCGAGGTCATCGGCATACCAGGGCAGCAGCCCCATCGCGGCGAATTCCGACGTGCCGATGGCGAAGGCCCCGAGCGCCAGCGCAAGGATCGCCGGGCGCAGACCGGAGGGCGGGGAGGCGGACATGAAAGCACCTGGAAAGCTGAGGGCCGGGCGCCGCTGTTTGCGATAACGCGGCTCCGCTGTCCATCGGCGAGGCCCGTCGAAAACGCAAGCCCGCCATGCAAAACGCGGGGCCCGTGGTGAAGGAAGTGCTCCGCCCGTTCCGGGCGGATGCCTCCGGCGGGGATATTTAGAGACAGAAAATGATCCTGAGCCGCGCCTGCTCATTTTCTGTCTGAAAATATCCCGGGGGTGAGCGCGCAAGCGCGAGGGGGCAGGGCCCCCTTTTGCCGCCAGCCATCGGGCGGTCTGGCCGGAAATCTGGACAAGCCGCCCGCCCTGTGACAGAGGGGGGCTTCGCGGCCCCTGTCCCGGCCGCCCGAGGATTGCCGCCATGCCGACGCCCGTCACCACCCGTTTCGCCCCCTCGCCGACCGGCTATATCCATGTCGGCAATCTGCGCACCGCGCTGATGAACTATCTGATCGCGCGCAAGGCCGGGGGCACCTTCATCCTGCGTCTCGACGACACCGATCAGGAGCGCTCGAAACAGGAATATATCGACGGGCTGATGCGCGATCTCGACTGGCTCGGCCTGCACTGGGACCGGATCGAGCGGCAGTCGGCCCGCTACGACCGTTACCGCGAGGCGGCGGCGAAGCTGCGCGCCTCGGGGCGGTTCTACGAATGTTTCGAGACCCCGCCGGAACTGGATCTGAAGCGCAAGAAGCAGCTCAACATGGGCCGTCCGCCGGTCTACGACCGCGCCGCGCTGAAACTGAGCGAGGACGAGAAAGCCGCTTTCCGCGCCGAAGGGCGGGCGGGTTACTGGCGCTTCATGCTGAACCAGACCCGGATCGAATGGCATGACGGGATCATCGGCGATATTTCCATCGACGCGGCCAGCGTCTCGGATCCGGTGCTGATCCGTGCTGACGGCCAGGTGCTTTATACCTTCGCCTCGTCGGTGGATGATGTCGAGATGGGCGTGACCCATATCGTGCGCGGCGCCGATCACGTGACCAATACCGCGACCCAGATCCAGATCATGGAAGCGCTTGGCGGCACGCCGCCCTCGTTTGCGCATCACTCGCTGCTGTCGGGGCCGGGGGGGGAGGAGCTGTCGAAGCGTCTCGGCGCGCTCAGCCTGCGCGATCTGCGTGAGCAGGGGGTGGAGCCGATGGCGCTGCTGAGCCTGATGGCGCGGCTCGGATCCTCGAAGCCGGTGGAACTGGCGGGCTCGCTGGAGGAACTGGCCGAAGGCTTCGACATCGGCAGTTTCGGGGCGGCGCCGACCAAATTCGACCCCGAGGATCTGTTCCCGCTGACCCGCGCCCATGTCCAGGGCCTGCCCTTCGCCGCCGTGCAGGAGCGGATCGCCGCGCTTGGCGTGCCGGAAGCCGGGGCCGCGGCGTTCTGGGAGGTGGCCAAAGGCAATATCACCGTGCTCGCGGATCTCGAAGGCTGGTGGAAGCTGTTCAGCGAGGGCGCCGAGCCGCTGGTCGATGAGGCGGATCGCGATTTCATCCGCGAGGCTTTCGCGCTGTTGCCGGCGCAGCCCTGGACGAAGGCGACCTGGGGCGAATGGACCACCGCCGTGAAGGCTGCGACCGGCCGCAAGGGCAAGGATCTGTTCATGCCGTTGCGCAAGGCGCTGACCGGGCGCGCGAACGGGCCCGAGATGGCCGATGTGCTGCCGATGTTGAAGAAGATCCCGTCGCTGTGAGCAGGGCGGGGGGCCGCCTGCCCCCCGCTGCGCAGCGAAGCTGCGCCTCCCCCCGGGGGTATTTCGGTCAGGATGAAGAGGGGCCGGCTCTTTTCGATCGGCGGAGCGCGCGGCATGGCTGAGGCGAAATTCGTTCAGGGCAATCTGTTTCGCCATATCGTGGTGATGTCGCTGACCTCTTCGGTCGGGCTGATGGCGGTCTTCATCGTCGATCTGATCAATATGGCCTATATCTCCTGGCTTGGCCGGGCCGAGCTGGCGGCGGCCATCGGCTATGCCGGAGCGGTGCTGTTTTTCACCACCTCGTTCGGGATCGGCATGTCGATCGCGGTTTCGGCGCTGGTCAGCCGGGCGCTCGGCCAGCGCGACCCGGCGCTTGCACGCGGCAAGGCGACGACCGGCATGGTGCTGGGGCTGGTGTTCGGGGTGCCCTTCAGCGCGCTGGTCTGGGTGATGCTGTCGCCGATGGTGCGGCTTCTGGGCGCCGAGGGGCTGACCCATGATCTGGCGGTGGATTACCTGCGCATCGTCACGCTGGGCCAGCCTTTGCTCATGCTGGGGATGATCGGCGCGGCGATCCTGCGCAGCCATGGCGATGCGAGGGCGGCGATGATGGCCACGGTCTGGGGCGCGGCGATCACCGTGGTGCTGGACCCGCTGCTGATCTTCGGCCTCGGCCTCGATCTGACCGGGGCGGCGCTGGCGGGGCTGGTGTCG
Source organism: Pseudogemmobacter humi (assembly GCF_900609055.1). GTDB lineage: Bacteria > Pseudomonadota > Alphaproteobacteria > Rhodobacterales > Rhodobacteraceae > Pseudogemmobacter > Pseudogemmobacter humi. The sequence goes on from NZ_UXAW01000055.1 coordinate 9,749, forward strand.
CGCGCGGTGATCCTTTTCATGGCGGTGCGGCCGATCCTGCGCCGGCATGGCGGGTTCGACCGGCCCACGCTGAGCGGCGTGATCGCTGATATGGGGCCGGTCTTCGCCATCGGCATCCCGGCGATCCTGACTCAGGTGGCGACGCCGGTGGGCCAGGCTTTCGTCACCCGCGTCGCCTCGGGGTTCGGCGAGGCGGCGGTGGCGGGGATGGCCATCGCCGGGCGGCTGACGCCGGTCGCCTTCGGGGTGATCTTCGCGCTGGCGGGCGCCATTGGGCCGATCATCGGCCAGAACCTCGGCGCCGGGCGGATGGACCGGGTGCGGCGTGCCTTCCGCGATGCGCTGATCTTCACCGCGCTGGTGATCGCGCTGGTCTCGGGGCTGCTGTTCCTGCTGCGCGCGCCGATTGCCGATCTGTTCCGGGCCGAGGGGCTGACGCGCGACATCGTCTATCTGTTCTGCGGGCCGCTGGCGCTGATGTGGTTCTTCAACGGCGTGATCTTTGCCGGGAATGCGGTCTGCAACAATCTGGGCCGGCCGTTCTGGTCCACCGTGGTGAACTGGGGCCGCCATACGATTGGCACCATGCCTTTCGCGGTCTGGTTCGGGCAGCTCTGGGGGGCGCAGGGCGTGCTGATCGGCCAGGCGGTCGGCGGGGTGATCTTCGCCGCGCTGGCGGTGGTGTTCGCCCGGATGGCGATGGCGCGGCCGAATGTCGCGCTGAATGGCCCGGTGCCCGCCCCGGCCCCGGTCAGCCAGCCCGAGGCCGAGCCCGCGGCCCCCGGCGAGCGCCGCGCCTGAACCGCGCGGCATTCCGTCGTATACGGAATTTCGCTTGCCTGAACGGGTGGGTCCAGGCTAGTCAGGAGGGGCAGGATCGGGAGAATCCGGTCGGGTGGCTTTGGAGCCGCCTTTCCGGTGCCGAAGGAGCAACCGCCCCGGTAAACTCTCAGGCGCAAGGGACCGTTCCTGCATGTGAAGGCTCTGGAGAGTGGCGCGTGAGGCGCCCGCCGAAGGGATAACAATCTCAGGCGCCCCATGGTCCCCTCGCGGGGCGACCCGGGCAGGGACAGAGGGGGCACCGGGCGGCAGGGGAACTGCCGTGATCGGTGCCGGTATCCTCCGGCAGAAGACAGAGGGAGAGGCGGTTTGACCGACCTTTTGCACTTGCCCCTGCACGCGCTCCATGTCGCGGCCGGCGCAAAGATGGTGCCTTTCGCGGGCTATGAAATGCCGGTGCAATATCCGGCCGGGGTGATGGCGGAACATCTGCACACCCGCAAGGCGGCGGGGCTGTTCGATGTCTCGCATATGGGCCAGGTCGTGCTGCGCCCGAAGGGAACGATGCAGGATCTGGGCCTCGGGCTTGAGCGGCTGATGCCGGTCGATGTGCTGAGCCTGGCGCAGGGCCGCCAGCGCTATGGCATCTTCACCAGCGAGACCGGCGGCATCCTCGATGATCTGATGTTCGCGAACCGCGGCGGGGATTACTTCCTTGTGGTGAACGCGGCGCGCAAGGCGCATGATTTCGCGCATCTGGCGGAGCATCTGGCCGATGTCGCGGAAATCGAGGTGCAGCAGGACCGTGCGCTGCTGGCGCTTCAGGGGCCGCAGGCCGAAGAGGCTTTTGCGCGGCTGGTGCCGGGCGCGCGCGGGATGCGCTTCATGGATGTGGCCGGTTTCGACACGGTGTTCGGGCCGCTCTGGGTGTCGCGCTCGGGCTATACCGGCGAGGACGGGTTCGAGATTTCCGTCCCGGCCGCCGGGGCCGAGGGGCTGGCGCGGGCGCTCCTCGATATGGAAGAGGTGCTTCCCATCGGCCTCGGCGCGCGCGACAGCCTGCGGCTGGAGGCGGGGCTCTGCCTCTACGGCCATGACATCGACGAGACCACCTCTCCGGTCGAGGCCGGGCTGACCTGGGCGATCCAGAAGCCGCGCCGCGCGGGCGGCGCGCGGGCGGGCGGCTTCCCGGGCGAGAGCCGGATCCTGAAGGAGCTGGACGAGGGCCCTGATCGCCAGCGCGTCGGGCTGCGCCCCGAAGGCCGGGCGCCGATGCGTGAAGGGGTGGAGCTGTTCTCGGAGGACGGCACGCCTTTGGGCGCGATCACCTCGGGCGGTTTCGGCCCCTCGGTCCAGGCGCCGGTCGCCATGGGCTATGTGCCCACGGCTTTCGCCGCCCCCGGCACGCGGATCGAGGCCGAGCTGCGCGGCAAAAGGCTTGCGGCCGTGGTCGCGGCCACGCCCTTCCATCCCACCCATTACAAACGCTGAACCCAGGGGAACCAGGCAGATGAAATTCACCAAAGAACATGAATGGCTGCGGCTCGACGGCGATCTGGTCACCGTCGGTATCACCGAACATGCGGCCGAGGCCCTGGGCGATGTGGTGTTCGTCGAATTGCCCGAGACGGAGACGCAGGTGGCGGCGGGCGACGAGGTTTCCGTGATCGAAAGCGTCAAGGCGGCCTCCGACATCCTTGCCCCGGTCGAGGGCGAGATCGTCGAGGTGAACACGGCCCTTGCCGACAATCCGGGCCTGGTGAACGAGGATCCGCTGGGTGCGGCCTGGTTCTTCAGGATCCGCATCGCCGACAGCAGCGTGCTCGATGCGTTCATGTCCGAGGACGAATACAAGGAAATGATCGGCTGATGCGGCGCGGTCCCGGAGTTTTTGAAAACTCCGGGCCGTTTTCTTCGAAGAAAACGGCCAAAATCCTTTGAAGGATTTTGCCGGGCGCCTGTGGCGCCCGGCTTCCCCGAACCCCTGCGAGGCAAGGCGATGACCTTCACCCCGACCGACTACAATCCCTATGATTTCGCCAACCGCCGCCATATCGGTCCCTCTCCGGCCGAGATGGCCGAAATGCTCGATGCGGTGGGCGCCCCCACGCTTGATGCGCTGATCGGTGAGACGGTCCCCGCCTCGATCCGCCAGCAAAAGCCCCTGTCCTGGGCGCCGCTGGCCGAGCACGAGTTGCTGGCGAAGCTGAAAGAGGTCGCGGCGAAGAACCGTGTGATGACCTCGCTGATCGGCCAGGGCTATTACGGCACCGTCACCCCGCCCGCGATCCAGCGCAACATCCTGGAGAATCCGGCCTGGTATACCGCTTACACGCCCTACCAGCCCGAGATCGCGCAAGGGCGGCTTGAGGCGCTTCTGAACTTCCAGACCATGGTCTGCGATCTGACCGGGCTCGACATCGCCAATGCCTCGCTGCTCGACGAGGCGACCGCGGCGGCCGAGGCGATGACCATGGCCGAGCGGTCGGCGAAATCGAAGGCGCGCGCCTTCTTCGTCGATCAGTTCTGCCATCCGCAGACCATCGCGGTGATCCGCACAAGGGCCGAGCCGCTCGGCATTGAGGTGATCGAGGACCGGGTGGAGAATCTCGATCCGTCGAAAGTGTTCGGCGCGATCTTCCAGTATCCGGGCAGCTACGGCCACGTCCGCGACTACAGCGCCGAGATCGCCGCCTTGCACGCGCAGAAGGCTTTGGCGGTGGTGGCCACCGACCTGCTGGCGCTTTGCCTGTTGAAAGAGCCTGGCGCCATGGGGGCCGATATCGCGGTGGGCTCGGCGCAGCGTTTCGGCGTGCCTCTGGGCTATGGCGGCCCTCATGCCGCTTTCATGGCCTGCAAGGATGATCTGAAGCGCAACATGCCGGGTCGGATCGTCGGCGTCTCGGTCGACAGCCACGGCACCCGCGCCTACCGGCTGTCCCTTCAGACCCGAGAGCAGCACATCCGCCGCGAGAAGGCGACCTCGAACGTCTGCACCGCCCAGGCTCTGCTGGCCGTTATGGCCAGCATGTATGCGGTGTTCCACGGCCCCAATGGCCTGCGCGCCATCGCCGAAAGGGTGCATTTCCTGACCCAGCGTCTGGCGCGGGCGCTGAAGGCCGCCGGGGCCAAAGTCTCGCCGAAAGCCTTCTTCGACACGATCACCGTCGAGGTGGGCGTGGGCCAGGCCGGGATCCTCGCCGCCGCCCGGGCCGAGGGGCTGAACTTCCGTAAGATCGGCAACGACCGGATCGGCATCAGCCTTGACGAGACCACCTCGGAAGAGGTGCTGGCCCGCGTGCTGCGCGCCTTCGGGATCGAGGGCGCCCCGCCGCACCGCGCGGCGCTCGGCTTCCCCGAGAGCCTGCTGCGGGAAAGCGACTACCTCACCCATCCGGTCTTCCACATGAACCGGGCGGAATCCGAGATGATGCGCTACATGCGCCGGCTCTCGGACCGCGACCTCGCGCTCGACCGGGCGATGATCCCGCTGGGATCGTGCACGATGAAGCTGAATGCCGCGGCCGAGATGATGCCGATCACCTGGCCCGAGTTCTCCACTCTGCACCCGTTCGTGCCGCAGGACCAGGCGGCGGGCTATCACGAGGCCATCGCCGATCTGACCGCGAAGCTGTGCGAGATCACCGGCTATGACGCTTTCTCGATGCAGCCGAACAGCGGCGCGCAAGGCGAATATGCCGGGCTGCTGACCATCCTTGCCTGGCACAAGGCGCGGGGCGAGGGGGCGCGCAAGGTCTGCCTGATCCCGATCTCGGCCCATGGCACCAACCCGGCCTCGGCCCAGATGGCGGGGATGGAGGTCGTGGTGGTGAAAGCCTCGGCCAACGGCGATATCGACGTGGACGACTTCCGCGACAAGGCGGCGAAGGCGGGCGAGCGGCTGGCGGCCTGCATGATCACCTATCCCTCGACCCATGGCGTGTTCGAGGAGACCGTGCGCGAGGTCTGCAAGATCACCCATGATCACGGCGGCCAGGTCTATATCGACGGCGCCAATATGAACGCCATGGTGGGCCTCGTGAAACCCGGCGAGATCGGCGGCGATGTGAGCCACCTGAACCTGCACAAGACCTTCGCCATTCCGCATGGCGGCGGCGGGCCCGGCATGGGGCCGATCGGGGTCAGGGCGCATCTGGCGCCGCATCTGCCGGGGCATCCCGTCACCGGAGGTGAAGAGGGGCCGGTTTCCGCCGCCCCCTGGGGTTCGGCCAGCATCCTGCTGATCTCCTGGGCCTATTGCCTGATGATGGGCGGCAGCGGGCTGACCCAGGCGACGCGGGTGGCGATCCTGAACGCCAACTACATCGCGGCGCGGCTGAAAGGGGCTTACGAGGTGCTCTATATGGGCAATCGCGGCAGGGTGGCGCATGAATGCATCCTCGACACCCGCCCCTTCGCGGAACATGGCGTGACGGTGGACGACATCGCCAAGCGTCTGATCGACAACGGGTTCCACGCGCCGACCATGTCCTGGCCGGTCTCGGGCACTTTGATGGTCGAGCCGACGGAATCCGAGACCAAGGCCGAGATCGACCGTTTCATCAACGCCCTCCAGGCGATCCGCGAAGAGATCCGCGCGGTGGAGGCGGGCGAGATCAGCGCCGAGGACTCGCCGCTGCGCTACGCCCCGCATACGGTGCAGGATCTGGTCACCGACTGGGACCGGAAATACACCCGCGAGCAGGGCTGTTTCCCGCCGGGCGCCTTCCGGGTCGACAAATACTGGCCCCCGGTCGGGCGGATCGACAATGTCTACGGCGACCGCAACCTGATCTGCACCTGCCCGCCGATGGAGGCCTACGCCAACGCCGCCGAATAGGGCGCGCGGCCCGGAGTTTTCAAAAACTCCGGGCCATTTTCTTTGAAGAAAATGGCGAAAATCCTTTGAAGGATTTTGGGCCTCTCGCGCTTTGACAAACCGCGCGCGCAAGGTCAGATTGCGCCGATCATGACCGACCAGATCGCCCCTCCCGGATTTCGCCATGGCCTTCTGGCCGCGCTGCCCATCGTCATGGGCTATTTCCCGATCGCCTTCTCTTTCGGCGTCGCCGCCACCCGCGCCGGACTGAGCCTGCCCGAGGCGGTGATGCTGTCTTTGGTGATCTATGCCGGGGCCTCGCAGTTCCTTGCGCTGGCGCTGGTGACGGGGGGCGCGCCGGTGCTGGTCGCGGCCTTCACCCTGATCGCGATGAACCTGCGCCATGTGCTCTACGGGCCTGCGCTGATGAAAGAGGCGGGGAAAGACGCCACCCGCCGCCATGCCTGGGCCTGGGCCTGGGGGCTGACGGATGAGGTATTCGGTCAGGCGCTTGGCGCGCTCTCGCGCGGGCAAAGGTTTTCCGAGCCCTATATGTTCGGCCTCGGGCTTGCCGCCTATGCCTCCTGGGTGCTGGGCACCGCGGTCGGCGGCTTCGCCGGGGGCGGCGCGCTTGAGGCCTGGCCCGCGGTCAGCGCCGGGCTCGATTTCATGCTGACGGCGCTGTTTCTGGCGCTGCTCCTGTCGATCCTGTCGCGCGCGGCGCTGCCCGCGATCCTGGTGGCGGTGCTGGCGACGGTTATCGGCACCCTGATGTGGTCGGGCACCGCCGGGGTGCTGGCGGGGATGATCGGGGGCGCGCTGGCGGGGATGGTGCCGGGCTGGTCGCGCGCGCGGAGGCTGGCATGAACCCGGACCTGATCCTGATGGCGCTGCTGGCGGGTGGGGCCAACTGGGCGTTCCGCGCGCTTCCTACGCTGATGATGCGCTCGGAGCCGCGGCCCGGCGGGCTGCTGGCGGGGTTTCTGGGCTCGACCGGGCCGGCGGCGATTGCGACGCTGTTCACCGCCTCGATCCTGCCCGCGCTCACCCCGGTCCGGGGCGATCTTCTGCCGGTCGCGGCGGGGGTGGTGGCGACGGTGCTGGCCTTCCTGCCGCGCCGCTCGGTCGTTGCGGCCACGCTGACCGGCGCCCTGGTCTGCGGCCTTGTGACCGCGCTGATGCGCTGAGGGGCTTGCCTCGGGCGGCGTTCCGCGAGACGATGGCGGCAGGAGGAATACCATGATCGAAATCAGTCCCAGCAAAGCGGTTCAGGTCGTGTTCCTTTCGCGCGAGGGGCCGGTGGGTCAGGCCGAGCTTTACGCTTTCATCGACGGGCTGAACGATGAGGAAAAGGCGCATCTGACCGCGCTGGCCTGGGTCGGCCGCGGCGCTTTCGAGCCCGAGGATTACGCCGAGGCCGTGCGCACCGCCTATGCCGAGGCCACCACGCCGACCGTCGATTACCTGATGGGCATGCCGCATCTGGCCGAGAATATCGAGGCCGGTCTCGACGCGCTCGGCGTCGATGTGACGGGCGAGGAAGAAGATCTTCTCTGAGCGGATCCCGGCCCGTTCCCGGTCCGATGCGGCGCCCTGCGGGGCGCCGTTCGCATTTCCGCGCCAGCGCAGGCTTTGATTCCGCGGGATTTTTCAGACCGGGGCCGGATCGCATCGGGAAAACGGGCCATGTCCGAAATGGAAGAGTCCTTGTCTGAAACGGCAGGGGCCCGGTGGGGTAAATTCCTGCAAACATCAGGAAAACCGGGCGCGAGGAACTGATGCGGTATTCGGGATTCAAAGTCATCAAAGAGGCTCTGACGGGCCATAAAGGCTGGACGCCCGCATGGCGGGACCCCGAGCCGAAGAAGCACTATGACATCATCGTCATCGGCGGCGGCGGGCATGGTCTGGCCACGGCATGGTATCTGGCCAAGGTCTTCGGCAAGACCAATGTGGCGGTTCTGGAGAAGGGCTGGATCGGCGGCGGTAACGTGGGCCGCAACACCACGATCATCCGCTCGAACTACCTGCTCGACGGCAACGAGCCGTTCTATGAGTTCTCGATGCAGCTCTGGGAGAACCTGGAGCAGGATCTGAACTACAACGCCATGGTCAGCCAGCGCGGCGTGCTGAACCTCTGCCATACCGATGCGCAGCGCGACGCTTTCCGCCGCCGCGGCAACGGGATGCGGCTGAACGGGGTGGATGCCGAACTGCTGGACAAGGAAGGCGTACGCAAGATCGCCCCCTTCCTGAACTTCGACAGCGCCCGCTTCCCGATCAAGGGCGGCCTTCTGCAACCGCGCGGCGGCACGGTGCGCCACGACGCGGTGGCCTGGGGCTATGCCCGCGCCGCCGACAGCCGCGGCGTCGACATCATCCAGAACTGCGAAGTCACCGGGTTCAAAATCGAGAACGGCAAGGTGCTGGGCGTCGAGACCACCCGCGGCTTCATCGGCGCGAACAGGATCGGCTGCGCGGTCGCTGGTTCCTCGGGCAAGGTGATGGCCCAGGCCGGGATCCACCGCCTGCCGATCGAAAGCCATGTGCTGCAAGCCTTCGTCTCCGAAGGGCTGAAGCCGGTGCTGCCGGGCGTGATCACCTATGGCGCGGGCCATTTCTACGTCAGCCAGTCGGACAAGGGCGGGCTGGTGTTCGGCGGCGACATCGACGGCTACAACACCTATGCGCAGCGCGGAAACCTTCCCGTGGTGGAAGATGTCTGCGAGGGCGGCATGTCGATCATGCCGATGATCGGCCGCGCGCGTCTCCTGCGGATCTGGGGCGGGGTGATGGATATGTCGATGGACGGCTCGCCGATCATCGACAAGACCGATGTGGACGGCCTCTATTTCAACGGCGGCTGGTGCTACGGCGGGTTCAAGGCCACCCCGGCCTCGGGCTGGTGCTTCGCGCATCTCCTGGCGAACGATCAGCCGCATCCGGTGGCCTCGGCCTATCGTTTCGACCGTTTCCGTAAGGGACGGATGATCGACGAAAAGGGCATGGGCGCCCAGCCGAACCTGCATTGAGGTAAGAGAAGATGATCATCAATCACCCCTTGCTGGGCCCGCGCGATTCACAGGAATTCGTCTATCTGGGCGATGCGAGCCTGATCGACCGGCCCGACTGGCAGGCGGAAAACGCCGTCGATCAGTTCCATGAATACCTCTACCAGCGCACCAACCCCGCGGGCGAGCACCAGGAACTGTGGTTCCACGAACAGGGCGACCGCTCCTGGCTGGTCGTCACCCGCAACACGCTGACCCATGAGATTACAGCCGTCGAACTGGCCCGCGATGTGGCACGTAGGCGCGGGAGGAGCAAATGAGCCAGACCAATCGTCTGCAAGGCGGTCAGATCGACCGCTCGAAGGTGCTGAACTTCACCTTCGACGGCAAGGCCTTCCAGGGCTATCAGGGCGACACGCTGGCCTCGGCGCTGCTGGCCAACGGCGTGCGGCTGATGGGCCGGTCGTTCAAATACCACCGCCCGCGCGGCCCGATCTCGTCCGGCTCGGAAGAGCCGAACGCCATCGTCGAGCTGCGCTCGGGCGCCCGGCAGGAGCCGAACACCCGCGCCACCATCGCGGAGCTGTTCGAGGGGCTGTCGGCGAAAAGCCAGAACCATGTCGGCTCGCTGAAATTCGACTTCCTCGCGGTCAACGACCGGCTGGCGTCGTTCTTCGCGGCGGGCTTCTACTACAAGACCTTCATGTGGCCGAAGGCGTTCTGGGAAAAGCTTTACGAGCCGATGATCCGCCGTGCCGCGGGTCTGGGCAGCCTGTCGATGCAGACCGACCCGGATGCCTATGACAAGGGCTTCCTGCATTGCGATCTGCTGGTGATCGGGGCCGGGCCTTCGGGTCTGGCGGCGGCGCTGACCGCGGCGCGCTCGGGCGCCCGGGTGATCCTCGCCGATGAGGATTTCGCCCCCGGCGGGCGGCTGAATGCCGAAACCTTCACCCTCGGCAATACCTCGGGTGCGGAATGGGCCCAGGCGGCGGTGGCAGAGCTTTCTGCCATGCCGAATGTGCGGATCCTGACCCGCACCGTGGTGATCGGCGCTTTCGATCACGGCATCTACGGCGCGCTGGAACGGGTGTCCGACCATCTGCCGGTGCCGTCTGAGGGCAAGCCGCGCCAGATCCTGTGGCGGATCTACTCAAGCCGCGCGGTGCTGGCCGCCGGTGCGACCGAGCGCCCGATCGCGTTCAGGAACAACGACCGCCCCGGCATCATGATGGCCGGCGCCCTGCGCGCCTATGTCAACCGCTGGGCGGCGACGCCGGGCAAGTCGGTGGCGGTGTTCACCAACAATGACGACGGTCTGCGCACCGCCTCGGATCTGATCGCGAAGGGCGTGAAGGTCAGCGCGGTGATCGACAGCCGGGCCGATGGCCCGGCCTTCAGCGGCGCCGAGCATCTGCGCGGCGCGGTGGTCACCGATGCGCTCGGCCGGCTCGGCCTGCATTCGGTCAAGGTGAAGCTCGCCAGCGGCGAGATCCGCCAGATCCCCTGCGAGGCGCTCGGCGTCTCGGGCGGCTGGAACCCGAACGTGCATCTGACCTGCCACCAGCGCGGCCTGCCGGTCTGGAATGCCGACCTCGCCGCTTTCGTGCCGGGCAGCCTGCCGCCGGGCATGGTGGTGGCCGGGGCAGCGAATGGTGAATTCTCCACCGCTGCGGCGCTGGCCTCGGGGGCGAAAGCCGCGGCCGGTGCGCTCGACGCGCTCGGCCTGAGCGCCGCCCCCGCCGATCTGCCGCAGGCCGAGGATGCGCCCACCCGCGTCTCGCCCCTGTGGTATGTGCCGCACAAGGGCCGCGCCTGGCTTGACCAGCAGAACGATGTCACCGTCAAGGACGTGAAGCTGGCGCATCAGGAGGGCTTCCGCTCGGTCGAGCACCTGAAGCGCTACACCACGATGGGCATGGCGACCGATCAGGGCAAGACCTCGAACATCGGCGGCCTTGCCGTCATGGCCGAGATGACCGGCAAGTCGATCCCCGACACCGGCACCACGATCTACCGCCCGCCCTATACCCCGGTGCCGATCGGCGCCTTCGCGGGCCGCTCGGCCGGCGCCGATTTCCGCCCCAAACGCCTGACGCCCAGCCATAAATGGGCGGCCGAGCAGGGCGCGGTCTTCGTCGAGGTCGGTATGTGGCTGCGCGCGCAATGGCTGCCGCGCCAGGGCGAGACCCACTGGCGCCAGTCGGTCGACCGTGAGGTCGCGGCGACCCGCGGCTCGGTCGGGATCTGCGACGTGACCACGCTGGGCAAGATCGACGTGCAGGGGCCGGATGCGGCGGAATTCCTCAACCGCATCTATTGCAACCCCTTCGCCAAACTGCCGGTGGGCAAGGTCCGCTACGGGCTGATGCTGCGCGAGGACGGCATGGCGATGGACGACGGCACCACCGCGCGTCTGGCCGAGGACCATTTCGTCACCACCACCACCACCGCGAATGCGGTCGGCGTCTACCGGCATATGGAATTCTGCCGCCAGTGCCTCTGGCCCGATCTCGACGTGCAGATCATCTCGACCACCGAGGCCTGGGCGCAGTTCTCGGTCGCCGGTCCCAATGCCCGGAAACTGCTGCAAAAGATCGTCGATCCCGAATACGACATCTCGAACGAGGCCTTCCCCTATATGGGCTGCGGCGAGATCACCGTCTGCGGCGGGCTTCGGGCGCGGCTGTTCCGCATCTCGTTCTCGGGCGAACTCGCCTATGAGATCGCGGTGCCCACCCGCTACGGCGACGGCCTTGTCCGCGCCATGATGGAAGCGGGTCGCGAGTTCGACGCCGTGGTCTACGGCACCGAAGCGCTTGGCGTGATGCGGATCGAGAAGGGCCATGCGGCCGGGAACGAGCTGAACGGCACCACCTCGGCGCTGAACCTCGGCATGGGCGGCATGGTCAACAAGAAGAAGGACTCGATCGGATCGACCCTTTCGGAACGCGAGGGGATGAACGCAGCCGACGCGCTGAACCTCGTCGGTTTCGAGCCGGTCGACAGATCGAAAACCCTGCTCGGCGGTATGCACTTCATCAACCGCGGCGCGCCTGCCGATGCGAAGAACGACCAGGGCTACATGACCTCGGTCGCCTTCTCGCCCAGCCTCGGCCATTCCGTCGGCCTTGGTTTCCTGAAGAACGGCGCCGCCCGTAAGGGCGAGGTGATCCGCGCGGTCAACCCGCTGGCAAATGAGGAGGTCGAGGTCAAAGTCGTCTCCGCCCACTTCGTTGACCCGGAAGGAGAGCGTCTCCGTGGCTGAGCATCGTTTGAAACCGATCACGCCGCTTGGCGGCGACACGTCCCGCAAGGACACGTTCCAGGGGGTGACGATCACCGAGGTGGTGGATACCGCGCTGGCCTCGCTCTCGGCGCGGGCCTCGCAAGCGGCGGAATTCCGGGCGGCGGCGCCGAAGTTCTTCGGCTTCGATCTGCCCGCCCCGGCGCGCTCCGCCTCGGGCGGCGATTACACCGCGATCTGGACCGGCCCCGAGCAATGGTTCATCGAGGCGCCCTTCGCCACGCATGAGGACATCGCCCGGATCGTGAAACAGGGCTTCGGCGACGCGGCTTCGGTCACCGAACAGACCGACGGCTGGGGCCGCTTCGATCTGGAGGGGCCGCGGGTGCGCAAGGTGTTCGAGATCCTGTCGAACCTCGATCTGGAAAAACTGCCCTCGGGCGGGGCCAGCCGCACGGTGATCGAGCATCTCGGCTGCATCCTCGTCTGCCGCGAGGCCGGCGCGCGCTATTCGGTCTACGGCCCGCGCTCGTCCGCGGCCTCGCTGCACCACGCTCTGGTCACGGCGGCAAAGGCGGCGCTCTGAGCCCGCCGCCCGGCAGGGCGACCGACCGGAAAAGGGGCCCTGGCCCCGGACCCGGCCCTTCAGGGCCGGGTCTGTCGTTTTCTGGAAGCGATGGTGAAACCGGCCACCGCTTCCCGGGATATTCTCAGACAGAAAATGCGGCGCTGCCGGATCGGATCATTTTCTGTCCTTAAATATCCCCGCCGGAGGCATCCGACACCGGCCAGAGGCGGCCGGGTCAGATCGCCGGGAGCGGCGCGTTTTCCTTCACCCGGAACAGGTTGGCCTGTTTGCGGTCCTCCTGCGGGGTGACGCCGAAGGCCTGGATGTAATGGCGCACCAGCGGCGTCGTGCTGGCATAGCCCACCGCCAGCGCGATCTCGGTGATGGTGTCGTTCGAGTAAAGCGCCATCTGCCGCGCCTTTTTCAGCCGCAGCAGCCGATAGTATTTCAACGGGCTCTGCCCGGTCGAGCGTTTGAAGGAGCGGTCGAACTGGCGGGACGACAGATCCACCGCCTCGGCCACTTCGGCGATCTGGATCGGATCCTCGATATGTTCGGCGAACAGCCGGATCGCGCGGGCGACGGGGGCGGGCAGCATATCCTCGGTCCGGTCCGAGCGCAGGGTGGGGATCTTCTGCTCCACCTCCTCGCCACGCATGAACGGGTGCTGGAACCAGCAGGCCACCTCGGTCATCGCCTCGGCGCCGAGCTGCTGGTCGATCAGCCGCAGCATCAGATCGAACACCGCGGTGGCCCCGGCGGCGGTCAGCCGGCCGCGGTCGATGGTGATCACCTTCTCGGACGCCAGAACATTGGGAAATTCGGCCTTGAAGGCGGTCTCATAGCACCAGTGGACCGAGGCCTTGTGCCCGTCGAGCAGCCCCGAGCGCGCCAGCGGAAAGATCCCGCCGGAAAACGCGCCGATCCCGGTGCCGTGCCGCGCCAGCCGCCGCAGCGCCGCATTCGAGGATCGCGCGTTCTGAAACCGCCCCGAAGGCCCCGAGAGGATGTAGAGCTGATCGACATTCTCCAGATCGGCCAGAGCCAGATCGGGATCGAACCCGACCTCGGCCGAGGAGACCACCCGGCTGCCGGTCTCGGCCACCACGCTCCAGCGGAAGGCGCGGCGGCCGATGATCTCGTTCGCCGCCCGCAGAGGCTCGATCGCCGAGGTCAGGCAGGCCATCGGAAACCCCGGGAAGATCAGGAAGCCCAGATGCAGGCCGTTTTCATTGTGGTGCATGTTTCTTATTCTCTCAGGAAACATATGCGGCTAGGATAGTCTTATTTTCAGCCGTTGGCACCAGGCCCGGATGCACCGGGCCGTGATGGCGGCGGGCAGTTTCGAGGTTTCGATGACCATAGCCAAGAAAAATCCCGACACGACCAAACCCTTGCGCTCGCTGTCGCAGGATCCGCACCGGGTCTCGGAGCCGCGTGAGAAGGTGCTGGAGGTGGCCATCGGCCGCGCGGTGCGCAATTTCCGCCGGCAAAAGGGGATGACGGTCGCCGATCTGTCGAAACAGACCGGGCTGTCGATCGGCATGGTCTCGAAGATCGAGAACGGCATCACCTCGCCCTCGCTGACCACCTTGCAGACCCTGGCCCATGCGCTCAGCGTGCCGCTGACCTCGTTCTTCCGCCGCTACGAGGAACGGCGAGAGGTGATGCATGTCAAATCCGGCGAGGCGGTGATCATGGAGCGCGCCGGCACCCGCGCCGGGCATCAGTATCAGCTTCTGGGCCATATCGGCGCGAATGCGAGCGGGGTGATCGTCGAGCCCTATCTGATCACGCTGAGCGAGACCTCGGACACCTTCCCCACCTTCCAGCACGACGGGATCGAGCTTCTGTATATGCTGGAGGGCGAGGTCGAATACCGCCACGGCGATCAGACTTTCCTGATGCAGCCCGGCGACAGCCTGTTCTTCGACGCCGATTCCCCGCACGGGCCGGAGAAACTGAACAAACTGCCGGCGAAATTCCTGTCGGTCATCTCTTATCCGCAGGCGGATTGAAGAGGCCGGCTGGCGGGGGAGGGGTCGGCTGATCAGCCCAGACCTGCGAACACCGCCCGGCCTGCGCGTCGTTTCATGATTGCGAAGCGGGAGGGATGGGGAGGGCCTGTCCATGTTCCGCCTGGAAATTCGCCTCGGGATGCAATGTGGTTCCCCCGGCCCGCGGGGTGGCGCCAGGTGTTGCGGATGGTAAGCAACCGGCAGGTTTCACGGTTTTGTGGGCAACCGCTTTGGGCTCTCAACAGCGTTCCAGGGGGGATGCCCGACCACGGAGTCGCGCTTACCCTGGCGGCTGTCAATCCGGCGGGGCAATCCGGCGGGGCCGCGCTTTCCGAGGACGCAGCGGATCTGCCCAAATGACAAGGCCGGCACGAAGCCGGCCCCGCTCATTCCCTGTCCGGCACAGGTCTCACTCGTCGGCCCACCAGCCCGGCGAGGTCGGCGCGCCGTCGTCGAACTGCGACAGGTATTCGATCATCAGCGGACGGTTGCGGATGAAACCTTTGTAGGTCGCCAGTTCGTCGGGCAGGTTCTTGATCACCCGATGCAGGCGGCGGGCCCATTTCGGCTGGCTCACCAGATCCTCGAAGCTGATCAGATAGCAGCGGATCGGGAAGGCGATCGCATTCGAGCGCGGCAGCCGGAACAGGGTTTGCAGTTCCACCCGCAGATGCTGGCGCTGACCGATGTTCTCCGCCGACAGCGTGGTCTTGGACGGGCCCCATTTGTGGTAATTCTCGGGGCTGGTGTCCAGCAGCGGATCGACCGTCATCGTCCAGTTGAACCGCCGCACCGGGGCGCCGTGCTGCAACTGAAGCAGGAATTTCAGCGCCCGGTCGAACACGCCCATCTTGCCCGCCAGCGGCACCGGCGCATGCCATTCGTGGAAGCTCATGCCGATGTCGAAATCGAGGCTCCAGTCGGCCTGGCTGGTGACCATGCCGGCCTCGATCCAGAGATTGTCCTCGCGCTGATCCTGCAAGGTGAAATCGCCCTGGGCCTGGCGGGTGATGTATTCCATCGGCCCGTAGGGCAGGGTGCTCTCATCAAGGAAGGTGAACTTGTCGTCGATCCCGAGCGGCCGGTTGATCCAGTGCCACTTGTTGCCGTCCTTGTGCAGCTCGAACCACTGGGGGTAGTCGCGGGCGAAGCTCTCCATGATGAGCTCCAGCAGATCCCAGCCCGCCAAAGTCATATGCGGCAGCGACTGGCAGCGCAGTGGATCGTCGGCCAGCACCCGGGCGCGGTCGCGCATCTCGGAAACGTAATGCTCGTCCACGTCGAAAGCATGCTCGAACACCGAGCCGGGACGGCCCGAGACATGCGGCTCCATATTCACCGAATACATGTAGTCGTCTTCGGGGAAGGGGAAGGGGAACCGTTTGATGGCGGCGGGCGAGTTCTTGTAGGTGTATTTGCCGAAGAAGGACTCGTCGCGGAAGAACGGGTCTTT
This sequence comes from Pseudogemmobacter humi, assembly GCF_900609055.1. Classification (GTDB taxonomy): domain Bacteria; phylum Pseudomonadota; class Alphaproteobacteria; order Rhodobacterales; family Rhodobacteraceae; genus Pseudogemmobacter; species Pseudogemmobacter humi. The sequence continues at coordinate 25,645 of NZ_UXAW01000055.1, forward strand.
GAATGCGTCGTCAAGGCTCATCGGTCTTCTCCTCAGAGTTCGATCACAAGCCGCGATCCCTTGAAGCGGGAGACGCAGGGCATGATGTGGGAACGGGCTTCCTTCTGCTCGTCGGAAAGCCAGTGGTCATAGTGCAGCAACTCTCCCTCGGCTTCGCGGACCTTGCATTCGCATTGCCCGCAGGCGCCGCCGCGGCAGAGATAGGGCGCGTCGATCCCGGCGGCCTCGATGGCCTCCAGCATCGACTGGGTGGCGCCGACGTTCACCGTCACCCCGCTGAGCGCCAGATCCACCTGGAAAGCCTCGCCCACGGGGGGGGCGAGGAATTCCTCGGAATGCAGCGCGCCTTTGGGCCAGCCCTGCTTCTGCGCGGTCGAGAGCACCCAGTTGATCATCCCCTTCGGCCCGCAGACATAGAGATGGGTGCCGAGCGGCTGGCCTTTCAGCAGCGTCGGCAGGTCGATCGCCTGGCCCTCGGTGTCGTAATAGCGGTGCACCCGCTCGCCGTAGCGGGCGGAAAGCTCGTTCATATAGGCGCCGAGTTCGCGGTCGCGCGCGGCGTAATGCAGTTCGAACCGGCCGCCCAGCCCGTCGAGCTGCGCCATCTGCGCGATGAAGGGGGTGATGCCGATGCCGCCCGCGATCATCAGATGTTTCTTCGCGCGCAGGTCCAGCCCGAACAGGTTGACCGGCTGCGAGATCTGCATCCGCATCCCGGGCTTGACGCGGGCGTGCATGAACATCGAGCCGCCGCGGCCGCCATCGTCGCGGCGCACCGATATCTCATAGCCCGAACGGTCGGCCGGGTCGGACATCAGCGAATAGGCGTTGAGCCGGCGCCTGCCGTCGTCCTCCATCTCGACCACGGTATGGGAGCCGCCGGAAAAGCCGGGCATCGGGCCGCCGTCCTCGCGCACGAAGCGGAAGCGTTTGATCAGGCTGTTGACCTCGACGACCTCGGTCACGATGGCGGGGATCTTGCTGGCGCCGCTCATTTGAAACGCTCCACGGCTGGCGGGACTTCACCGGGATCTTCGGCGTCGATGCAGACGCCCTGGAAGGCGGCGAGACGGCGCGAGTAATGGTCGCGCACGAAGAGGTTCAGTCCGCAATGGCTGCAAACGAAGGGATCGGTGGTGACGTTCTCGGTGATGCCCTTGCAATGGACGCATTGCACCCGCCGCGCCAGCGAGCCGCGCTGCTCGGTCTGAAGCGCGTCATGCGGCAGGCCCGCTTCCACCGCGTCGCGCTGAACCTGGCCGATCAGCCCCTCGGTCCCGGCGGCGTAAAGCTGAAGGCCCATATGCGCGTCGCCCAGCACCTTCTGGATGCGCTGGCGCGCGGCGCCGTAGCTGGGCGCCTTGCGGAACACCGCTGCGCCGAGTGTTTCGAGCGCGGCCGACAGATCGGTTCCGTTCGCGCCGGGAATATAGACGATATGCGCCGTGGTCGCTATCTCCGGCGCCTGCGCGAACAGGCTCTGCACCGCTTCACCGCCTTCGCCGTCGGCGACGATGAAATGGGTCGATCCGGGCCGGTAAGACAGCACGCCATAGCGCGGGCGCGACTTCATGATTTCATCAGATTGCGTCTGCGTCATTCCTCGTGTCTTTCGCTTTGCTGGTTCCGCTCTGCCCCGAGAGTGGGAATGCCCCCCGCCACAGTTCGCGCATGTGGCGGGGGAGCGTTCAGACCGGAAGTGCTGGCTCTCAGCCCTTGGCGGTGCGGCGCTTCTTCTCGACGTCGTAGAACGGCATCGAATGCGTGGTCGCCGGGATCTCGCCGTGGGTCGCGCAGTTGACGACAACTTTGGTGTCGTTGTTCGCCATTTCAACCGGCAGACGGGCGATTGCCACCGTCCAGTTGTTCAGCGGCGAATGCATGGCCTGGGTGACAACGCCGACCTTCTTGCCGTCTTTGAAGACCGGGGCGCCATTCCCCGGAACCTTGTCGCCTTCCAGCTTGAGGCCCCAGATCTTGAAGCGCTCTTTGCCCTTCAGGCGGTAATGCTCTTCCGCGCCGCGGAAGCCGATCTTGCCCGGCGAGACGGTGAAGTCGAGGCCAAGCTCCCAAAGGGTGTCGCCCCCCGGCTCGTTGTCGTAGGGGTTATTCTCCGAGGTGTCGAACGGATAGAACAGCAGGTAGCTTTCGACCCGCAGCATATCGAGCGTGGTGAAGCGGCAGGGCATGATGCCCATTTCCGCGCCCTCTTCGAGGATGCGATCCCAGACCATGCCGGCGTCCTGGCCGCGCACGAAGATCTCATAGCCGCGCTCGCCGGTATAGCCGGTGCGCGAGATCATCACGGGCTTGCCGAAAAGCGAGGTCTGCATATGGCTGAAATAGTTCAGGTCACGAATGCCCGGGACATGCTTTTGCAGGTAATCAACCGCCAGCGGGCCCTGAAGCGACAGGTCATGCAGGTTGTCGTCGAAACGGATATCGACATCGCGGCCGGTGGTATACATCGCCAGCTGCTCATGGCCCTGGCCGGTGCCATGGACGACCATGAAATTGTTCGGCCCGGTGCGGTAGATCACGCAGTCGTCGACGAATTTGCCGCCATCCGACAGCATGGTCGCATAGACCGAGCGGCCCGGCATGATCTTTTCGACATTGCGGGTGGTGGCGCGCTCGATCACATGGCTCGCGGCGGGGCCGTTCAGATAGACCTTCTTCAGGCCCGAGACATCCATAAGGCCCGCCTTGGTGCGGATCGCCATGTATTCGTCATTGTCATTGCCGACAGTGTAGGACCAGGCCGTGCCCATGCCGCTCCAGTCTTCCAGTTCCGAGCCCATGGCGCGGTGGCGGTCGGCAAGCGCAGAGAATCTCCAGGAATTGGTCATGATTCCTCCCATTTTATTCAGTGAGTGTTGGGGGCAGTCTGTGTCGGTTGAACATGAAAAGCAACATTCATGTTAAAAAAGGTTTCCTCACAGAAAACATATTTCGTGCGGAACCGGCGGTTGCCCAAAGTGTGATCAGAGAAGAAAACCGGGGCGAAGCCTGCGCTTCGCCCCCGCCGTGATCTGTTCCGGCATGGCCGGAAACCGACTGCGCGCCTTGTGGGCGGCTCAGCCGTTGCCTTCGTTCTCAAGACCCCATTTCAGCTTGTCGAGACCTTCGGCCTGATCTTCCTCGGAGACGCGCAGGCCGGTGGTGGCCTTGAGGATCACCGAGAGAATCAGCCCCGTCAGAATGCCGGTGCCAAGGCAGACCGCGAAGCCGACCAGCTGCATCACGATGCCGATCTGGCCGTGCTGATAGGCATAGATGCCTTCCTCGATGCCGATATAGCCGCCGCGAGGGGTGCCCGCCTTGATCAGCCCGACCATGACCAGCGCATAGAAGCCCGCGCCGATGAACAGCGGGAACAGCTTGTGCTCGTCGATCTGGCGTTTGTAGGTGAACTCGTAAACCAGCCAGCAGGCGACCGGCGCCCCCAGCGAGACAAGGAACATCTGCCAGGGCAGATAGACGTCGAAGCCCGGAGCGCCCGAGACATAGCCCGCCAGCGGCCCGAACAGCAGATAGATGTAGTTCTTCGTGCGATACGAGATGATCGCCCCGGTGATCGCGCCCCCGGCCCAGGAGATGCCGTAGTTGTTGAAGGCGATGCCCACGCTGGTGTCGGCCATGGTGACCGAGATCGCATAGGCCTCGGGGTCGACGAAGAACAGGCAGGACAGAATCACCATCGGCAGGCCCGAGAAGATGGTCAGCAGGCCGACCGCCGCCAGACCGATCGAAGGCGCCTTGTAGCTGGGGACCTTCGGGTGCGGCGAGAACATGCCCGGGCGCTTGCCCAGTTGCGGCACCAGCACCATCGCGATTCCGGTCGGGAAGATATAGACGAAGCCGATCCCGAAGAAATCGTGGAAACCGGCGTTGGTCAGCGGGCCGACCGAGCCCCAGGCCGCCCAGCTGAGCACCGAGGACACCACCGTCGCCACCACGCAGGTGACGTAGAAGGCCGAGGCCTTCATCCGCTCGGACACCGCGAAATGCAGAAGCACGTTCACGATGCCGGCGAAGGTGGCGAGGAAGAAGATGAAGATCTGGAACGTGTTAAGCCCCGGCCAGACGGCCGGATCGACATCTTGCGCATGGGCGTTCGACAACGCGCCGAAGAACCACCAGTCCTTCAGCGAATCCATCATCGTGGCGCCGCCCATGATGTAATATTGCCCGGCCCAGAAGCCGAAGCCGATGACGAAATATGTGGTGAAGCCGATGAAGAAGCCGACCATCTTCTCGATGGTCGAATTGTAGAGATTGCCGCTGCGGGTGGTGCCCGCGTCGATCATCAGCAGCCCCGCGACGACCATCAGTGCCCCCACCGTGCCGGAACCGTAGATCAGGTTCTGGACGAGCTGGTTAAGAGTCACCTGTTCCGCGAAGAACGTGGCAGTTCCTTCCATATATGCACTCCCTGTTGTGTTTTCCGGTAGCCTCGACGGGTCCGGTTTTCTGTCGCCTTTGTCCGGTGGACTGATCCGGGCAGGGGCATTTTGCGGCTTGGGTGCCGGTCTCGGGCGGCAGGAGACGGTTCTGCGGCTTTGCGCCGGGTCGCCTGTTCCGCTTTGCTGTGGTGCTTGCCGGCCTCCCTTGCTGTTGCCGCCGCCCGCGGGAACTGGTCCTGTCGTGGTATGGTCCTGGTCTTGTCGCTGACCTGGCGCCCATCGCCGGCACGGATCCACTGTGAGGCCAGGAAAACAGAAAATCAATAATCTCATATTAAAATTTCTTGTCTGTCAGAGAACTTGCGCGCGGCCCAAGGGAAACCCGCCCCGGCGGCGCCCTTCCGACCACCCGATCCCACTGGTCTAAGACTGGTCTTTCGCGTGGTTGCCGCGGGTTCCGCCCCGAGGCCGTTTTGCCCGGCGTGGCCCCGGCCCTCCCGGCTCCGGTCCCGATAATGCTTTGATTGGCCTTCCGTTTGTTCCGGCCCGCCGCGCCGGGATCATGTGGCGCCGCACCCGTTTGGGGCGGTAAAAAAATATTCCCCACATGCAAAAATATTTCTTGCTAGTTTATTGGGTAGGTTTACGATGCTGATTGCGCCAGAGCGTTATGGAGAGGGAGACGAGCCATGTGC
>NZ_UXAW01000059.1 GCF_900609055.1 Pseudogemmobacter humi
CGCCGTGGGCCGGCCCGAGATGATCACCGGCGACATGGTGAAACCCGGCGCCACCGTGATCGATGTCGGCATCAACCGCATCGAGCGTGACGGCAAGACGAAGCTCGTCGGCGATGTCCACTACGACAGCGCCAAAGCCGTCGCAGGCGCCATAACCCCCGTCCCCGGCGGCGTCGGCCCCATGACAATCGCATGCCTCCTGGCAAATACCCTCACCGCAGCATGCAGGGCAAACGGACTCAATGAACCAGAAGGACTGACCGCGTGACGGAAAGCGGCGTTACAGCGCGCGACCACAGGCTGATCGACGGCAAGGCGGTGCAGAACCGCCTGCTGGCCGAGGTGCGCGAGCAGGTCTCGCGCGCCAGCGCCACGCGGCCGGTGGGGCGGCTGGTGTCGATCTCGATCGGCCCCTCGCCCGAGATCGCGGTCTATGTGCGGAACCAGGCGCGCGGCGCGGCTGCCGCCGGCATTCCGTTCGATCAGCAGCTCTGGTCTGAGTCCATCACCCAGGACGAGGCCAAGCATCTGATCCTGGAGCTGAACGACCGCCCCGACGTGCTGGGGATCATCCTGCAACGCCCGGTGCCCGCGCATATCAACGTGCGCTCGCTGCAATCGGCGATCCATCCCCTGAAGGATGTCGAGGGGATGAACCCGGCCTCGATCGGCAATATCGTCTACAATGACGTGGCGCTGGCGCCCTGCACCGCGGCCGCCGCGGTGGAACTGGTGCGCGAGACCGGGCTCGATCTGAAGGGCCTTGAGGTCGTGATGATCGGCCATTCCGAAATCGTCGGCAAACCGGCGGCCTTTCTTCTGATGGCCGAGGGGGCGACGGTGACGGTCTGCCATCATATGACGCGCTCGGTCGCGATGCATTCGCGCCGCGCCGATGTGGTGGTGGTCGCGGTGGGCAAGGCGCATCTGATCGGCCCCGATATGATCAAGCCGGGCGCTGCGGTGATCGACATCGGCATCAACCAGGTCACCGATCCCGACGGCACGGTGCGCATCGTCGGTGATGTCGATACCGAGAAGGTCAAGGAAGTCGCGGGCTGGATCACTCCGGTGCCCGGCGGCGTCGGCCCGGTCACCGTGGCGATTCTGATGCGCAACGCCATCGTCGCGCATCAGCGCCAGATCGCGGCGGGCTGGCTGAAGGACTGACCCCCGCGCCCGGGAAACCGGGCGCAAATCCCTGCCGCGGCGCGGTTTCCGTTGACTCGTCGGGCGCAGGGTCTAGAATATTCTTACGGGTAAACTAATTTTCTGCATGCGCAACATGCGCGATGGAGGATCCGATGCTCGACACGCTCTATCCGGCGGTCAACCCCGGCCCCCCCCGGCCCAGCCAGATCATCCGCCCGCGCGGGCTGATGCTGCCCCCGGGAACCGAGCGCTACACGGTGCCCGGCAGCGGCGCGATGATGATCCGCATCGGCGCGGGCGACCGGATCTCGGTCGTCAACGACGAGGGCGGCCAGCCCTGCGAGGTGGTCGCGGCCGATCTTTCCGGGCGGATCGACCCCGGCATCCTCGGCCTTGCCGCCGACAGCGACGCTTCGGGCCTGAAGGATCTGCTGGCGGGCGGGAATGACAGCCTCGCGCGGATGCGCAAGGGGCTGGAGCGGCACGGGCTGGATCTGGCCGGTGCCAAAGCCAGCCGCTTCTTCGACGCCGCCACCCCGGCGAAAACCAGCGTCGACTTCCCCGCGAACCGCGAAGGAATCGTGGTGATCGCGGCGCCCGGCGGCGACATGCTGCCCGACGGCCAGGACACCTCGACGCCGCTGACGGTCTATGTCCACCGCGCCGCGCCGAATGTCGGGCTGAAGGCGGAACTGCCGGATCCCCTGTCCGACCCGCTCCAGGAGGTGCGCGTCCATTCCGCCACCGCCGAGGCCTATGTGGTCAAAGCGGGCGAATATATCCAGATCATCGATGTCGATGGCCGGCAATGCACCGATTTCCAGTGTTTTGACGCCCGCAAGCTCGACAAGGGGATCGAGCATCCGCTGGACGTGACCGCCACCCGCAGCGCCATGGGCCATGCCTATCCGATGCCCGGCCTGCATGCGAAATACTACGACCAGGATTTCCTGCCGCTGGTCGAGGTGATCCAGGACACCTGCGGGCGCCATGACGCTTTCTCGCTGGCCTGCTACGCCAAATATTACGACGACATCGGCTATCCGGGCCACGTCAACTGCACCGAGAACTTCAACAACGCCCTTGCCCCGCATGGGGTGAATGCGCGCGGCGGCTGGATGGCGGCGAATTTCTTCTTCAACACCGGGGTGGACGATCACGGCGTGATGTATGCCGACGAGCCCTGGTCGCGGCCGGGCGATTATGTCCTCCTGCGCGCGCTGACCGATATCGTATGCGTGAACTCGGCCTGCCCCGACGACACCACCGCCGCCAACGGCTGGAACCCGACCGACATCCACGTGCGCACCTATGCGGCCACGCAGAAATTCAGCCGCGCGGTTGCGATCCGTGCGACCCCAGATTCGGAGCCGAAAATGACCAAAGAGACCGGGTTCCACGACCGCCTGTCGAAGATGACCCGCAATTTCATCGAATACAAAGGCTACTGGCTGGCCAATTCCTACGCCGAAGCCGGGCCGATCGAGGAATATTACGCCGCGCGGCAGAAATCGGTGGTGATGGACCTTTCGGCCCTGCGCAAGTTCGAGGTCACCGGCCCGGATTCCGAGGCGCTGATGCAATATACGCTGACGCGCGACGTGAAGAAGCTGACCCCCGGCCAGATCGTCTATTCTGCGATGTGCTATCCGCATGGCGGGATGATCGACGACGGCACCATCTTCCGGCTGGCGAAGGACAATTTCCGCTGGATCTGCGGCGACGATTACTCGGGCGTCTGGCTGCGCGAACAGGCCGAAAAGCTGGGGCTGAACGTGCTGGTGCGCGATTCCACCGATCAGCTGCACAACCTCGCCGTGCAGGGGCCCGAGAGCCGGGACCTGCTGAAAAAGGTGATCTGGACCCCGCCGCACCAGCCCACGATGGAAGAACTGGCCTGGTTCCGCTTCACCGTCGGCCGGATCGGCGATGCCCAGGGCATTCCTGTCGTGGTCTCGCGCACCGGCTACACGGGCGAACTCGGCTATGAGGTCTGGTGCCACCCCAAACATGCGGGCGAGGTGTTCGACGCGATCTGGGCGAAGGGGCCGGAACACGGGCTGCGGCCCATGGGGCTGCTCGCGCTCGACATGCTGCGGATCGAGGCCGGGCTGATCTTCGCCAACTACGATTTCACCGACCAGACCGACCCGTTCGAGGCCGGGATCGGCTTCACCGTGCCGCTGAAGGGCAAGACCGACGATTTCATCGGCCGCGATGCGCTGATCCGGCGCAAAGAACATCCGTCGCGCAAATTCATCGGGCTGGATATCGATTCCGAAGTGGCGGTCGGCCATGGCGACTGCATCCATATCGGCCGCGCCCAGATCGGCGAGGTGACTTCCTCGATGCGCTCGCCGCTGCTTGGCAAGAACATCGCGCTGGCGCGGGTGGATGTCGCCCATGCCGAGCCGGGGACCGAGGTCGAGATCGGCAAGCTCGACGGCCATCAGAAGCGCCTGCCCGCGAAGATCGTCACTTTGTCGCATTACGATCCGAAGAAAACCCGGCCACAATCCTGAGCCGGGTCTGACAAGGGCCGTCCTGAGGGAGGAAAGGATATGGCACTTCAGAAGGAAACCCCGCCGCCGCAGCAGAGCACTGTCGATCTGCTGGGCGGCGAAGAGGCGCTGCGCAAGCTGGTCAACCGCTTCTACGACCTGGTCGAGACCGATCCGCGCGGCGCACAGATCCTGCGGCTGCATTTCCGCGGCCACGGCCTTTCCCATGTCCGCGAGGAACAGTTCAACTTCCTGTCGGGCTTCCTGGGCGGGCAGCGCTATTACCTTGAAAAACATGGCAATATGGATGTGCGGCTGATGCACGCCCATGTGCCGATCAGCAGCCAGGACGCCGATGACTGGCTGGAGCTGATGGATCAGGCCATCGCGGATTGCGGCCATTCCGGCCCGCATGTCGAACGGATGCGCGCCACTTTCCGCCGCGTGGCGCATGTGCTGGTGAACGATCTGCCGGAATGGGGGATTCCGCCCGGCAGCACGGGCGATCAGCCCCCGGCCCGGCGTCAGTAGCAGGAAGGCGCCGGTGATCCCGGCGCCTTCGTCGTTTCAGCTCTTGATCAGCAGGATCTGCACATCCGCCACATTGGTGCCGCTGGCGCCGGTGATCAGCAGATCGTCCGATGCCGCCAGCGCCGCATAGCTGTCGTTGTTTGCCAGCAGCGCCTGCGGATCGACACCCGCCGCCCGCATCCGCGCCGCGCTGGTGCCATCAACGAGGCCCCCCGCCGCATCGGTCGGCCCGTCTCGCCCGTCGGTGCCGCCCGACAGGAACACCCACTCCCGCCCCGCCAGCGCATCCTCGCCCGCCAGGGCAATGCGCAGGGCAAGCTCTTGATTCCGGCCGCCTTTTCCGCCACCGCGCAGGGTCACCGTGGTCTCGCCGCCCCAGACGAGGCAGGCCGCCTGCCCCTTCGGCACCTCGCCAGCCGCGCGCAGGATCGCTTCCGCCGCCTCGCCCACATCGCCGGTCAGCGGCTCGGCTGCGATCCGGACCGGCCAGCCTTCGGCCCCGGCCCGGACGGCCTCCAGGCTCTGACGGTTCGAGCCGATCAGCAGGTTGCGCGCGGGCGGCGGCGGGACGGCCGCGCTCTCGGGCCGCGCCAGATGCGCGCGCACCGCGGGCGGCAGATCGTCGTGGATCCCCGCCCCGCGCAGGATCCGCACCGCATCCGCCCGGTTCCCGAGCGGCGCCACGGTCGGGCCGCTGGCGATGGCACGCAGATCGTCGCCGATCACGTCCGAGAGGATCCAGGCGAAGACCGGCGCCGGTGCGGCCAGCCGGAGCATGCCGCCGCCCTTCAGCCGCGACAGGTTCTGCCGGATCAGATTCATCGCGGTGATCTCAAGCCCGCCGGCCAGCAAGAGCCGGTTCACCGCCACCTTGTCGGCAAGCGTCAGCCCCTCGGCCGGCGCCGGCAGCAGGGCCGAGCCGCCGCCCGAGATCAGCGCGATCACCCGATCCGCTGCGGTTGCACGGCTCAACGCCGCCGCAACCGCCTCGCCCGCCGCCAGACCGTTCTCGTCCGGCACCGGATGGCCCGAGGCGAAAACCTTCGCCCCCTCCACAGATCCGGGCGGATCACCCGCGTTTTCATAATTGGTGACGATGATCACCTCGGTGCCCGGCGGCAGATGGCGCATCGCCTCGCCCGCCATCGCCATCGCGGCCTTGCCGACCGCGATCACGATCGCCCGCCCACCGGCCGCGGGGGCGGGAAAGGGCGAACCCGTCAGCGCCGCGCGCAAAGCGCCCGCCGGATCGGCGGCCCGCAGCGCGTGATCGAAGAGGTGCCGCGCGGTCTCGCGCAGCGCCTCACGCCCTTTCCCGTTGGTCATGGATTACCCCGCGATCTGTTTGGCCTTCTGCACCAGAACCTCGGCCTGGCGGATCGACGCATAGTCGATCAGACGACCGTCGAGCGAAACCGCGCCCTTGCCCTCGGAGGCGGCTTTCTCCATCGCCTCAAGGATGCGTTTCGCGCGGTTCACCTCGGCCTCGGACGGGCTCATCACCTCGTTCGCCAGATCGACCTGGCTCGGGTGGATCGCCCATTTGCCCTCGCAGCCCAGCACTGCGGCGCGTTTCGCCGCCGCACGATAGCCATCGGGATCCGAGAAATCGCCGAACGGGCCATCGACCGGGCGCAGACCGTTCGCGCGCGCCGCGACCACCATCCGCGCCAGCGCATAATGCCACATGTCGCCCCAGTGCACCGCGCGGGTGCCGTCCGCCAGCGGATCGGTCAGCACCGAATAATCCGGGTTCACGCCGCCGATGATCGTGGTGCGCGCCCGGGTCGAGGCCGCGTAATCCGCCACGCCGAAATGCAGGCTCTCGTTGCGCTTCGACGCGCCGGCGATCTCGGTCACGTTCTGCATCCCGAGCGCGGTTTCGATGATGTGCTCGAAACCGATTCGCTTTTTGTAGCCTTTGGCGTCCTCGATCTGGGTCACCATCATGTCGACGGCATAGACATCGGCGGCGGTGCCGACCTTCGGAATCATGATCAGATCCAGCCGCTCGCCGGCCTGTTCGACCACATCCACCACGTCGCGATACATGTAGTGGGTGTCCAGCCCGTTGATTCGCACGGACATGGTTTTCTTGCCCCAGTCCATCTCGTTCAGGGCCTTGATGATGTTCTTGCGCGCCTGCGCCTTGTCGTCGGGCGCGACCGCGTCCTCAAGGTCCAGGAAGACGACATCCGCCTCGGATTGCGCTGCCTTTTCAAAGAGTTGCGGCTGGCTGCCAGGAACGGCCAGCTCGCTTCTGTTCAGCCTTGCCGGGGCCTGTTCGATGGGGTGGAAACTCATGTCGTGATCCTCCTTCGGATGGTGCAGGGTTGGGCCAATGCGAGAAAGAAAATTACTTTCCTGTCAAGAAAATTAATTTCGACAGTGTAAAAACTAGCGGCTCTGGCCATGTTCGGGGGCGGTCTGCGACGAGTAGAAAAAGGCGATCGCCTGGGCGCGGCTCTGCACCCCGAGCTTTTCGTAAAGGTTCGAGAGGTGGAACTTGACCGTATTGGCCGAGATGCCGAAATCGCGTGCCAGATCACGGTTGGTCATGCCCTTGGCCAGCGCCTCCATCAGCGATTTCTCGCGCCGGGTCAGCTGCTGGATCGGGTCGGCCTGCAACTCGCGCACGTCCATGAACGGAAAGACCATCTGCCCGGCGGCGACGGCGAGGCAGGTGTCGACCAGCTTCTCGACCGAGGTCGAGCGGGCGACGAATCCGGCCGCCCCGGCGATCATCGCCTTGCGCGGCAGCTCGCCGCGCGAATCGTCGCCGTAGACGATCAGCCGCGGCGCCGAGGGCTGATCGCGCAGCACCTCGATCAGTTTCTGGCCGCCGAGCGCCGGGATGCGCCAGTCGATGATTCCCAGATCGACCGGCACCCGCATCACCGCGCCCAGAAAACCTTCGGCCGTGGCGGTGGTGGCGACCAGTGAGAATCGGGGGTCGCGGTCGAAGATTTCCGACATGGCGCCCAGGACCAGCGGATTGCTGTCGGCAAGCGCGAGAGAAACCTGTTTTACCGGCATGCTAACTGCCTGCATTTACAACCCTTCCGCTCAAAAACCTACCCATATAGATAGGTGGTTCTTCGGTATACATCCGCATTCCAAGGCTTTCGGGTAGGTTTTTTACCAGACCTTCAGACACCCAAAAGCAGGAGTTAGTTACGTTGTGAAACTTTCGCAACAAGTATTCACTTAGGTCAATCAATATTCATGGCGTGAAGAAAACTTCACTCACGCTGTCCATCAGGAGGAATGCTATGCAAGGTATCAGAGGCCTTTTCGTGCCCGGCCCGACCAATGTGCCCGAAGCCGTGCGCAAGGCGATGGACGTGCCGATGGAGGATCACCGCTCGCCCGACGTGCCGGCGCTGGTGCTGCCGCTGTTCCAGGATCTGAAGAAGGTCTTCCGCACCGAAACCGGCCAGGTCTTCCTGTTCCCGGCCACCGGCACCGGCGGCTGGGAAGCCTCGATCACCAACACTTTGTCGCCCGGCGACAAGGTTCTGGCACCGCGCTTCGGCCAGTTCAGCGTGCTCTGGGTGGACCTGTGCCAGCGCCTCGGGCTGGATGTCGAGACCCTCGACTGCGAATGGGGCACGGGCGTTCCGCTGGAAACCGTGGCCGAGCGGCTGATGGCCGACAAGAAGCACGAGATCAAAGCCATCCTCGCCTGCCATAACGAGACCGCCACCGGCGTGACCAGCGACATCGGCGGTCTGCGCAAGGTGATGGACCAGTGCGACCACCCGGCGCTGCTTTACGTCGACGGCATCTCCTCGATCGGCTCGCTGGAGTTCCGCATGGAGGACTGGGGCGTCGATCTCGCGGTCGCGGGTTCGCAGAAGGGCTTCATGATGCCCGCCGGCCTCGCGCTGATCGGGGTCAGCCAGAAGGCGCTGGAAGCCTCGAAGACCGCGCAGCTGCGCCGCTGCTACTTCGACTTCAAGGACATGATCGCCACCAACGCGACCGGCTACTTCCCCTACACGCCGCCGATGCACATGCTGCACGGGCTGCGCGCCTCGCTGAACCGGATCGAGGCCGAAGGGCTGGAGAACATCTGGGGCCGTCACCGCTTCCTCGCCGAGGGCGTGCGCCGCGCGGTTGCCGCCTGGAACCTGACGCTCTGCGCCAAAGAGCCGAAATGGCATTCCGACACCGTCAGCGCCATCGTCGTCCCCGAAGGGCATGACGCGCGCAAGGTGATCGCCCGCGCCTACGAGCGTTACGGCCTGTCGCTGGGCGCCGGTCTGTCGGTCGTGGCGGGCAAGGTGTTCCGCATCGGCCATCTCGGCGATCTGAACGAGCTGATGCTGATGATGGCGCTTGGCGGCGCGGAAATGTCGATGCGTGACGTGGGGCTGCCGATCGAGGCGGGCTCGGGCGTCGCCGCCGCCGAGGAATTCTGGCGCGCAAGCAATTCGCGCAGCATGGCGCTGGCCGCCGAATAAAGAACGGCACATCCACATACGGCACGGGAGGGCCGCGCATGGACATTCATGAATATCAGGCGAAAGAGATACTTAACAAATTCGGCGTAGCCATCCCCGACGGGGCTCTGGCTTACAGCCCGGAGCAGGCCGCTTACCGCGCCCGCGAACTGGGCGGCTCGAAATGGATCGTGAAGGCGCAGGTCCATGCCGGCGGCCGCGGCAAGGCCGGCGGCGTCAAGATCTGCGAATCCGAACACGAGATCCAGGACGCCACCAACGAGATGTTCGGCCGCCGTCTGGTCACGCATCAGACCGGCCCCGAGGGCAAGGGCATCTACCGCATCTATGTCGAGGCCGCCGTTCCCTTCGAGCGCGAGATCTACCTCGGCTTCGTGCTCGACCGCTCCTCGCAACGGGTGATGATCGTCGCCTCGTCCGAGGGCGGGATGGAGATCGAGGAAATCTCGGCCAAGAAACCCGAGAGCATCGTCCGCTCGACCGTCGAGCCCGCCGTCGGCCTGCGCGACTTCCAGGCCCGCGAGATCGCCTTCGCGCTCGGCATCCCGAGCGAGCTGACCCAGCAGATGGTGCGCACGCTGCAAGGCTGCTACCGCGCCTTCACCGAGCTTGACGCCACCATGGTCGAGATCAACCCGCTGGTGATCACCTCGGACCGCCGCATCCTCGCGCTCGACGCGAAGATGACCTTCGACGGCAATGCGCTGTTCCGCCATCCGCATATCGCCGAACTGCGCGACAAGAGCCAGGAAGACCCGCGCGAAAGCCGCGCCGCCGACCGGGGCCTCAGCTACATCGGCCTCTCCGGCAACATCGGCTGCATCGTGAACGGCGCGGGCCTTGCGATGGCGACGATGGACACGATCAAGCTGGCCGGCGGTGAGCCTGCGAACTTCCTCGACATCGGCGGCGGCGCCACGCCCGAGCGGGTGGCGAAAGCCTTCCGGCTGGTGAACTCGGACGAAAACGTCCAGGCGATCCTCGTCAACATCTTCGCCGGCATCAACCGTTGCGACTGGGTGGCCGAGGGTGTGGTCCAGGCGTTGCAGGCCAATCCGGTCGACGTGCCGGTGGTCGTCCGCCTTGCCGGGACCAATGTCGAGGAAGGGCTGAAGATCCTTGCGAAAAGCGGCCTGCCCATCATCCGGGCCACCTCGCTGATGGAGGCCGCCGAGCGCGCGGTTTCCGCCTGGAAGAATGATCTGTCGCAAAACACCCGGATGAGGATCGTGAAATGAGCATCTTTCTCGACAGGAATACCCCGGTCATCATCCAGGGCATCACCGGCCGCATGGCGCAGTTCCATGCCAAGGAGATGCTGGAATACGGCACCAATCTCGTCGGCGGCGTCGTCCCCGGCAAGAAGGGCGAGACCGTCCACGGCGTGCCGGTGTTCGACACGGTGAAACAGGCGGTCGAGGCGACCGGGGCCGAGGCGAGCCTCGTCTTTGTCCCGCCGCCCTTCGCTGCCGACAGCATCATGGAAGCGGCAGATGGCGGCATCCGCTACTGCGTCTGCATCACCGACGGCATCCCCGCCCAGGACATGATCAAGGTCAAGCGCTACATGATGCGCTACCCGAAAGAGCGGCGCATGGTCCTGACCGGGCCGAACTGCGCGGGCACCATCTCGCCCGGCAAGTCGCTGGTGGGCATCATGCCGGGCCATATCTACCTGCCCGGCCATGTCGGCATCGTCGGCCGCTCGGGGACGCTGGGCTATGAGGCGGCGCAGCAGCTGAAAGACCGTGGCATCGGTGTTTCCACCAGCGTGGGCATCGGCGGCGACCCGATCAACGGCTCCTCGTTCCGCGATATTCTCGAACAGTTCGAGAACGACCCGGAAACCCATATCGTCTGCCTGATCGGCGAGATCGGCGGGCCGCAGGAAGCCGAGGCCGCCGCCTATATCCAGGAGCATATGACCAAGCCCGTCGTCGCCTATATCGCCGGTCTGACCGCACCCAAGGGCCGCACCATGGGCCATGCCGGCGCGATCATCTCAGCCTTCGGCGAAAGCGCCAGCGAAAAGGTCGAGATCCTGTCCGCGGCGGGCGTCACCGTGGCCGAGAACCCCTCGGTCATCGGTGAGACCATCGCCCGCGTGATGCAAGCCGCCTGACGGACGGAGAGAGAGAAATGGCTGCGAAACCCAGAGTTCTTGTCACCCGCCGCTGGCCCGCCGCGGTCGAGGCGAAGATGTCGGAAGTGTTCGACGTCGATCTGAACCGGGCCGACCGGCCCCTTGGCATCGCGGATTTCCGCGATGCCTTCCGGGACTATGACGCGGTGCTGCCCACCGTCACCGACAAACTTCCCGGCGAAGCCTTCGGCGAGGGCGCGGCGCGCACGAAGATCCTGGCGAATTACGGCGTCGGATTCTCGCATATCGACACCTCGGTGGCGAAAGAGCGCGGCATCGTGGTGACCAACACCCCCGACGTGCTGTCGGAATGCACCGCCGACATCGCCATGACGCTGATGCTGATGGTGGCGCGGCGCGCGGGAGAAGGTGAGCGCGAGTTGCGCGACGGCAAATGGACCGGCTGGCGCCCGACCCATATGATCGGCACCAAGGTCTCGGGCGCCACGCTCGGCATCATCGGCTTCGGCCGCATCGGCCAGGCCATGGCGCAGCGCGCCCATCACGGCTTCGGCATGAAGATCCTCGTGCAGAACCGCTCGGCGGTCGCGCCCGAAGTGCTGGCGCGCTACAATGCCGAACAGGTGGCCACCGTCGACGATCTGCTGCCGGCTTGCGATTTCGTCTCGCTGCATTGCCCGGGCGGTGCCGCGAACCGCCATCTGATCAACGCGCGCCGGCTGGATCTGATGCGCCCCGGCGCCTTCCTGATCAACACCGCCCGCGGCGAGGTGGTGGACGAGCACGCCCTCGCGCAGGCCCTGTGGTATGGCACCATCGGCGGCGCCGGTCTCGACGTGTTCGAGCGCGAACCGCTGATCACGCCCGAGCTGCTGCACAGCGACAATCTGGTGATGCTGCCGCATCTGGGCAGCGCCACGCGCGAGACCCGCGAAGCCATGGGCTTCCGCGTCTTCGAGAACCTTTGCGATTATTTCGAGGGGCGCGCACCCCGCGACCGGGTGGTCTGAATGGTGCAGCATGCCGCCTTCGATCTGCTCGGCGCCGAGCCGCTGGCCGGGATCGACGACCATGCCGATGCCGCCGCCCTGCGCGACCTTCTGCACTCTCTGCTCATGCAGGTTGTCGGCCAGCGCGCGCCCGATGTGGCGGACTGGCTTGCCGACCGCGCCTCTGCCCCGATCCCCTCCGGGGCAGAGGCCACCCCCTATCTCCAGGCGCTGAACATCTGGTTCCAGCTTCTGCGCATCGCCGAGGAAAACGCCGGCATGCGCCTGCGCCGCCGGATCGAGGCCGAAGACGGGCCCGAGCGCGTTCCCGGCTCGTTCGCCAGCGCCTTCGCCGCGATCCGCGACAGCGGCCTCTCTGAGGAAGAGATCGAGACCGCGATTTCCAGCCTCGCGGTGGTGCCGACCATGACCGCGCATCCGACCGAGGCCAAGCGCGTCACCATTCTGGAAATCCACCGCCGCATCTACCGCAAGCTGGTGGAGCTGGAAACCCACCGCTGGACCCCGCGCGAGCGCGAGCGCCATCACGATGCGATCCGCGCCGAGATCGACCTGCTGTGGCTTACCGGCGAATTGCGGCTGGAACGCCCCAGCCTGGACGACGAGATCGCCTGGGGGCTGCAATTCTTCCGCAACAGCCTGTTCGACGCGGTGCCGCAGCTTTACGATCGCTTCCTCGACGCCCGCGCGATCCTTCCCGCGCGCCAGGCCCGCTCTGAACGGCCCTGCCTGCGCTTCAACTCCTGGATCGGCGGCGACCGCGACGGCAACCCGAACGTCACCGCCGAGGTGACCGCCCGCGCGCTGCGCGCCGGCCTCAACGCCGCCATCGCCAGCCATATCGCCGGGGTGCAGCAGGCCGCACAACGGCTGTCGGTTTCCTGCCGGATCGCCTCGGTTCCCGAGGCGGCAGGGACCGCGCTGTCCCAGGTGATCCGCGGCAGCGGCGCCGCTGACATCCTGACCGCGCGCAATCCGAACGAAGTGTTCCGCCAGGCGCTGTCCGCGATCCAGATCCGGCTGGAGGCCAGCCGCGACGATCTGCCCGCCGCCTATCGCGGCCCGCATGAGCTGGTCGGCGATCTGGCGCAGGTGGAAACCGCGCTCGGGGCGATCGGCGCGGGCGAACTGGCGGCGCAGCATGTGCGCCCGATGCGCTGGCGGGCCGAGGTCTTCGGCTTCCGCACCGCCGCGCTCGACGTGCGGCAGAACTCCACCATCATCAACGCGGTGCTGGCCGAGATCTGGCAGGCGAAGGGCGTGAGCGCGCAGCCCGGCACGCCCGAGGCCGCCGCGCTGATCCGCCGCGAACTGGCCGACCCGGATCTGGCGCGCGCCGACGAGAGCGGCCTCGGCCCGGTCGCGCTGGATCTGCTGGCGCTTCTGCGGCTGATGCGCGGAAGGCACCTCGACCCCGAGACCTTCGGCCCGTTCATCGTCTCGATGACGCGCTCGGCCGAGGACATCCTCGCGGTGCATCTGCTGGCGCGCTACGCCGCCGGCCCCTGCCCCGACGCGCCCGCGCTGTCGGTGGTGCCCTTGTTCGAGACAATCGAGGATCTGCGCGCCGGCCCCGGCATCCTCGCGGATCTCTTGGAAAACAACAGCTACCGCGCCGCCGTGCGCGAGCGCCGCGGCCTCGTTGAGGTCATGCTCGGCTATTCCGATTCCGGCAAGGACGGCGGCTTCTTCTGCTCGACATGGGAGTTGCACCGCGCGCAGCGCCGCATCACCGCGACGCTGGCCGAGCGCGGCTGCCGCCCGGCCTTCTTCCACGGACGCGGCGGATCGGCCAGCCGCGGCGGGGCGCCGACAGGCCGCGCCATCGCAGCACAACCCGCCGGCACCATCGGCGGCGTGCTGAAACTGACCGAACAGGGCGAGGTGGTTTCCGCCAAATACGCCAACCGCGGCACGGCGCTCTACAATATGGAGTTGCTGACCGCCGCCGTGTTGACCCATACCGCGCTGTCAGAGCGGGACGGGCCCGCCTCCAACCCCGAATATGACGAAGCGCTCGAAGCGCTGTCGGGCATGTCGCAGGCGGCCTGGTCCGGGCTGGTCAGCAGCCCGGGCTTCGTCAGCTACTTCCAGGAGGCCAGCCCGGTCGAGGAACTGTCGGCGCTGAAGATCGGCTCGCGCCCGGCGCGGCGGCACGGGGCGAAGACGCTGGCCGATCTGCGGGCGATCCCCTGGGTCTTCGCCTGGTCGCAGAACCGCCATATGCTGACCGGCTGGTATGGCGTCGGCTCGGCGATCGGCTCCTTCCTTCAGGTGCGCGGCGCCGACGGCAACCGGCTGCTCGCGGACATGTTCGAGCGCTCGCCGATGTTCCGCATCGTGGTGGACGAGGTCGAGAAATCCCTGTTCCAGGCCGATATGGAGATCGGGGCGCAATATGCCGCGCTGGTGTCGGACGGCGCGACGGGCAGCCGGATCTATGACCGGGTGCTGCGCGAATACGAGCAGACCCGCGCCGCGATCCTGCTGATCACCGGCCAGTCCGAGCTTGCCGCGCGCTTTCCGATGTTCCGCCAGCGGTTCGAGCGGGTGCGCGACCATCTCGACCGCACCAATGCGCTACAGGTCGCGCTTCTGCGTGAGGCCCGCGCCGAAACCCGCGCCCCTTCGGTCTTCATTCCGCTTCTGCAATCCATGAACTGCATCGCCGCCGGCCTCGGCTGGACCGGCTGACAAGACGAAAGGCTTCTTCCATGTCCGACCCCGGCTTTTTCACCGAGGCTCTTTCCGCCCGCGACCCTGAGTTGTTCGGCGCGGTTCGTTCCGAGCTTGGCCGTCAGCGCGACGAGATCGAGCT
>NZ_UXAW01000054.1 GCF_900609055.1 Pseudogemmobacter humi
CGGCGCGCTGCTCTCCTGATAACATCGTCCTCAGGAGCGGGATTGCCCTTCCCGCTCCTGAACTGAGCTGCCGTCAAAAACGGCAGCTCTTTTTGTTTTGTAAAACAAAAACCGGTAAACAGCCTGAGCTGGACGGAAACATCGGCCGTGCTTGCGGTAGCGACAGGGCGAAGGATGCCCTGATCGTTGGTAATGCCGTGCTGGGCGTTGTAGCCTGAGGCGGACGGCTTGCCCGGGGCATGCAAAAGGCAAACTCAGCGGCGGTCCGGGCCGTCTCCGGTCTGATCTGCAGCTGGTCGCGCAATCGTAAACGGTGATCCGCGATTGCCGGCCGCCGTGAATATGTGCGATGCGGCGATCAGTCCCGGTCGCGGGCTGCGCGGTATTCGGGAGAGGGGCGTCCGGCCGGGGCCCGGCGGGCCGGGCTGCAACTGACGGCGAAGGCATGCGATGACGGGCGATCCCCTCGAAAGCGAAACCCTGCTGCGCGCGATGTTCGGGGCGGAGGGACATCTGTGGAGCGTCGGCACCCTGTCGGCCTTCATGACGCCTGACGGGACCGGCACGCCCGGATACGGCCCTTCCGGGCTGATCCTCGGCGGCGCGCGCAGCCGGACCCGGTTGCGGCCCGGCGCCCGGCTTCTGGCTTTTGAAACGCTGAGCAGCGATCCGCGCGGCTGGAACCATGGCATCGCCCTGTCCCTGCCCGGGGCGGCGGGCGCAGCCTCGGGCAGGGTGAGGCGCGCGCGCGACTATGACCCGATAGATCCGGCGGATGCGGGCCGCCCGGTGCTCGACCTCGGCCTCGGCCAGGGGCCGGTGCGCGCCCTGTTCCGGCCCGCGACCGGCGAGGCCCTTGCTACGGAAGGGCTGACCTGGGAGGAGGCCGCGCCGGTGCTCGCGGCCCTGCCGGGGGAATGGGTGATCGACACGCCGGTCCTGCGGCTGGAGCGCGCGGGCGCGCCGCCGCATTGCGTGCCCCAGGCGCGGGCGACCGGGCGCAGCCATGCCGAGACCACGCCGCTGCCGCCCGGCCTGATTCCGGTGGCGCATGTCTTCCCGCCGCATCCGGCGCGGCAGCAGCCGGGCGAGCCTGTCGGGTTCGATTCCACCTGCCATGCCCGGTTCCAGGCGATCCTTGCCCGCCACGGCCGCCCGGATCTGTGGGCGCTGAAGGCTGAGGTCGTGGCGCAACTGGCCGCTGGCCGGTTCGAGCCGCCCGCGACCGATCGCCATGCCGCGACGGTGGTGCGGGTGGCGTTGCGCCAGCACGCCCACCTGCACGGCCCGCCGCCGCGCGCCTGGACGGAGCGTTTCGACCGTCCGCTCGCGCGCGCGCTGGAAGGCGGGGGGTGATCGCCGGAGGCTGCAGGCCGCGAAGCGCGGTTACTACTGAAAACCCGCGCTTTCCCGTGGCCCTGCGCATCTTTCGGAAAGGACAGAGACGCCATTCCCGGGACCGTTCACCCGGCCTGAGTTTTTCCGATCAGACCCCCTGAGGGGCGCGATTCGCCGGGAATTGGTCTTGCGGGCAGCGACGCCCCTTTTCGGATCCCGGGTCAGGCATCGCCCGCCGCGACGCGCGACGACAGATCCGGGCCTTCTCCGATCACGGCGCTCATCCGGGGTGCTGCGGGCGTTACCGCCATGCCAGGCCGGTGAGGGCCGCAAGCGGGTCCCTTCATCAGCCGCGGTCGTCCATCCGGCCCTTCCGGTTGCCGACCTCGCGATTTTCGCCGCCGGCGTTCGGCTCATTGGTCCTCTGCGCCGTGTGGGGATTACCGGGCTGTCCGGCATGGCCCATCTTCTGCTTCTGGGCCTCCTGTTGCACGTCGAACTTCGTGTTCTCCGCCTCTTTGTCAAAATCCGGCCGGGTCATGATGATGTCCTCCTTTGCGAAGAAACGTCCCGGGGCAGCCCTGGGTTCCGGGTGCCTCGGCGCAGCCCGACGAAAGGGGGGTGGGCAATTCGTCCAGTATGGCGCGCCGGAGCCCGCGAATAGACTTAAGGCGGGCCGGATCGGACGGCGGCGGGGCGCGGGCTCCGTGCCGGCGGACGGCCCGGGAATCGGGAGAAAGAAGAAGTGTCCAGCGAAACCGTCACCCGCCGCGCCCCCCCGGGGATCGGGCGTCTGCTTGCCGCCACCGCGCTTGTCGCCAGCCTGCCCGCCGCCCTTCGGGCCGAGCATGTCGCCGAAGACCCGCATGCGCAGCATCTGGGCACCATCACCCTTCGGACGGATACCGGGCCGGGTGTTTCGGTCGCCGGCCCGGCGGATCTGACCGGGCTTTCCGCCACCGCGAGCGACAGCGCCGCGCTGTTCAGCCGGATGACCGGGGTTGCGCTGCAAACCGGGGGCGGGGTCTCGGCGCTGCCGGTGGTGAACGGCTTCGCCGCCGACCGGGTGAAGACGCTGGTCGACGGGATGCAGATCACCTCGTCCTGCGGGAATTTCATGAACCCGCCGCTGTCCTATATCGCGCCCGGCGCCGTGGCCGAGGCCGCGCTTTATGCGGGCCTCACCCCGGTCTCGCTGGGCGGCGACAGCATCGGCGGCACGATCTCGGTCAGCGCGGAGGATCCGGTCTTTGCCCCGGCGGGCGAGGGCGTCGCCGCCTCGGGCAGCCTCTCGGTCAGCGCCCGCTCGAACGGCGAGGCCTTCGGGGGCGCGGCGAAGCTGCGGGTCTCGGGCGAGAGCTTCAGCCTGTCCTACGATGCGTCACTCAGCGAGGCGGAGAATTACAAGGACGGCGCCGGGCGCGAGGTGAAGGCCAGCGAATACCGCAGCATCAACCACCGCCTGGGCGCGGCAGCGCGGTTCGGCGACCATACTTTCGGTCTGTCGCTGGGCTGGCAGGACATGCCCTACCAGGCCTTCGTCAACCAGTGGATGGACATGACCGACAATTCCAGCACCTCGGTCAACGCCAGCTACGAGGGCGTGTTCGACTGGGGCACGCTGGAGGCCCGCCTCTACCAGAACGACGTGCGCCATACGATGGACAAGCTGGCCGACAAGCCGGGCCGGATGCCGATGGAGACCGACGGGCGCGACCGCGGCCTGACGCTGCATGCGGAAATCGGCCTCGATGCCCGCAGCGATATGCGGCTCGGCGCGGAATATCTGACCTACCGGCTGGACGACTGGTGGCCGCCGGTTACAGGCTCGATGATGATGTCGCCCGAAACCTTCTGGAACATCAGCGACGGCCGCCGCGACCGCGCCGCGCTGTTTGGCGAGATCGAGACCACCTGGAACGACCAGTGGCAGACCCTGTTCGGCCTGCGCTACGAGCGCGTCACCACCGACACCGGCGAGGTGCAGGGCTACAACGCGATGTATCAGGCCGAGGCCAGTGCCTTCAACGCGCTCGACCGCAAGCGCCGCGATGGCAATTTCGACCTGACCGCCACCGCGCGCTACACCCCCGCCGAGGGGCAGCTTCTGGAATTCGGCTTCGCGCGCAAGACCCGCTCGCCCAATCTCTACGAGCGTTACACCTGGTCCACCAATGCGATGGCGGCCAGCATGATCAACTGGAACGGCGATCTGCACGGCTGGGTCGGCAACCCCGATCTGCGCCCCGAGACCGCCGACACGCTGAGCCTCAGCTACGAATGGCACGACCCGGCCGAAGCCGACTGGCATCTGAAGGCCGCGCTGCAATATTCGCGGGTGGACGATTACATCACCGGCGAGCGGATCGGCTCGGTCTCGATGGGGCGGCGCGCGCTGTTCCGCTTCGTCAACCATGACGCCGAACTCTTCACGCTGAACCTGGAGGGCGCGAAGCGGCTTGGCGACTGGCACGGCGAATGGAACCTCGGCGGCCGGATCAGCTATACCCGCGGAAAGGACGAGACCACGGGCGGCAATCTTTACAACATCATGCCGCTGAATGCGGTGATCACCCTCGGCCATCGGGCGGGCAACTGGACCAATGCGATCGAGCTTCAGGCGGTGGCGGGCAAGACCACGGTCGCGGCCGACCGGCTTGAGGAAAAGACCGCGGGCTACGGCCTCGTGACTTTGCGCTCGGGCTACGACACCGGCAGGCTGCGGGTCGATATGGCCATCGAGAACCTGTTCGACCGCGATTATGCGCTGCCGCTCGGCGGGGTGGGGGCGGTCGATTTCCAGGGCGGCGCCACAGCGGCGCAGGCGCTGGTCCATGGCCAGGGCCGGTCGTTCAACCTGGGCGTGACCTGGACCTTCTGATCACGGTTCTGCCGGGCGCGAGTTATCCTTTCGCGCGCCCGGACCGACTGCCCCGGCCGCATCCCGGCCGGGGCCTTGTTTTGCGTGCTCTGGCGCAAAGAAGCAGGCCGCGCCCTTGACTACACCCGGTTTTCGGACCTTCCGTCACGGCGGGCCCGAAAATGGGGATCGGTTTGGACGACACATTCGACGAACGCGCCAGGCGCAAGAACCTGGCCCTGCTGGTCCGGCTGCGCTGGATCGCGATCCTCGGCCAGGGGCTGACCACGGGACTGTTGCATTTCGGCTTCGGCGTGGTGCTGCCGCTCGGGCCGATGGCGCTGGTGATCGCCCTCCAGGCGCTGATCAACCTTGCAGGCTGGCTGCGCGGCCGCAGCCGCCGCCCGGTGGCCGGGGGCGAGCTGCTGGCGATGCTGATGGCCGATGTGGCGGCGCTGACGGTGATGTTCGGCCTGTCGGGCGGCACCACCAATCCGTTCATCTCGCTGTTCCTGTTGCAGATCATTCTCGGCGCGCTGCTGCTGCGGCCCTGGGCGGCCTGGCTCCTGGTCGCCACCACCTCGCTGGCCTGGATCGGGCTGAGCCGCTTCCACCGCCCCCTGGAACTGCCGCACCATCATGGCGAGGGGCAGAACCTGTTCGACCTGCATCTTCTCGGCATGTTCATCTGCTTTCTGCTGGCGGCGGCGCTGCTGGTGCGGATCATCTCGCAGATCCGCGACACCCTGCGCGAGCGCGACACCGCGCTGGCCGATCTGCGCTGCCAGCGCAGCGAAGAGGACCATCTGATCCGCATCGGCCTCCTGGCCTCGGGCGCGGCGCATGAGCTCGGCTCGCCGCTGGCGACGATCTCGGTCATTCTCGGCGACTGGCGGGGCCTGCCGCAGATCGCCGCAGATCCGGGCCTCGCCCGCGACCTGGCCGAGGCGGAATCCCAGGTCGAACGCTGCAAGCGGATCATCACCGGCATCCTCGCCTCGTCCGGCGCGGCGCGCGGCGAGGGCGCGGCCAGCACGAGCGCGGGCGAATTCTTCGACGCGGCGGTGGCGGAATGGCGCGCGCATCATCCCGGCGCGGTACTGGATTACCTGAACCGCCTGCCGCCCGATCTGGTGTTCATCGCCGACCTCTCGCTGCGCCAGGCCCTGTTCAACCTGCTCGACAATGCGCAAAAGGCCTCGGCCGCCGCGATCCGGCTGGAGATCGGCGCAACCGACGGGCGGATCGAACTGACGGTCACCGACCAGGGCAGCGGCTTTGCGCCGCAGATCCTTGCCGCGCCCGCCCGGCCCTGGAACACCACCAGCGACCGCGAGGGCGCCGGTCTCGGCCTGTTCCTGTGCAGCAATGTCGCCCGGCGCTTCGGCGGCGCGCTGAAGCTGCGCAATCCGCGCGGCGGCGGCGCCGAAGCCGCGATGATCCTGCCGCTCGACCCCGCAACCGGAGGAAACTGATGGAACGGCTTCTGATCGTCGAGGACGACATGGCGCTGGCCGGGGTGCTGACCCGCTCGTTCCAGCGCCGCGGCTATGAGGTGCATCACATCCCGGCCTGGGAGGAGCTCGGCCCGCTCCTGCAAACCGTGACCCCGACCCGCGCCATCGTCGATCTGAAGCTGGCCGGCACCAGCGGCCGCTCGGGGCTGGACTGCGTGCGCGACCTTTCCGCCCATGACGGCGAGACGCGCATCGTGGTGCTGACCGGCTTCGCCAGCATCGCCACCGCGGTCGAGGCGATCAAGCTGGGTGCCTGCCACTACCTGCCGAAACCCGCGAACAGCGACGATATCGAGCGCGCCTTCGGCCAGACCGCGGGCCGCGCGGCCACCCCGGTCGGCCACCGCCCGACCAGCATCCGCACCCTGGAATGGGAGCGGATCCACGAGACGCTGGCCGACACCGGCTTCAACATCACCGAGACCGCCCGCCGCCTGGGCCTGCACCGCCGCACGCTCGCCCGCAAGCTGGAGAAACGTCAGGTCTGCTGAGGCGCCGCCTGTCGCCGCGGCGGCGGCAAACGGCCTCGCCTGCCGCCGCCTCAATGACTTTACCGGCAGCGGACGCGCGCCTTCAGCCGCGGAACACGCGCCAGATCGCCGGGATCACCAGAACCGTCAGCAGCGTCGACGAGATCAGCCCGAAAAACAGCGAGATCGCCAGCCCCTGAAAGATCGGATCGGTCAGGATCACCGCCGCCCCGATCATCGCCGCCAGCGCGGTCAGCAGGATCGGGCGGAAGCGCACCGCGCCCGCGTCGATCAGCACCTCGGTCAGCGGGCGGCCGCTGCTGTCGTGGCGGATGAAATCCACCAGCAGGATCGAGTTCCGCACGATGATCCCCGCCAGCGCGATGAATCCGATCATCGAAGTGGCCGAGAACGGCGCCCCGAACAGCCAGTGCCCGCCGAGGATGCCGATGAAGGTCAGGGGCACCGGGGTCAGGATCACCAGCGGAAGGCGGAAGCTGCCGAACTGCGCCACCACGAGGATATAGATCCCCAGAAGCGCCACCATGAAAGCCGCGCCCATGTCGCGGAACGTGACCCAGGTCACCTCCCATTCGCCGTCCCACAGAAGGGTGCTCGCGCTGTCGTCGGCGGGCTGGCCGTGCAGCGCGATCACGGGTTTGGGCAGGCCGGTCCAGTCCTGGGCGTCCAACGCGTCCTGCACCGCGATCATGCCGTAAAGCGGCGCCTCAAACGCGCCCGCCAGTTCGGCGGTGACCATCTCGGCCGGGCGGCCGTTGTGGCGGAAAACGGTATGCGAGGCGTGTTCCTCGCGGATCCGCACCACATCACCCAGTTCCACCACGCCGCGGTTCCCGGGCAAAAGATCGGCCGGGATCGGCGTGGTCAGGAAGGCCTCGTCCATCACGCGGGCGCCTTTGGGCCGCTCCAGCCGGATCGGGATCGGCGGGCGGCCCTCGCCGCGGTGCGAATAGCCCACGGTGGTGCCGGTGTTCAGGATGGCGATGGTGTCGAACACGTCGCCCTCGGCCACGCCGTAGAAGTCCAGATCGTCGGGCGAGACCACCGCGCGCAGCCGCCGCGCGGCCTCGCCCCAGGAATTGTCCACATCGACGATGAACGGGACCGAGCGGAACGCCTCTTCCACCTTCGCGCCGACCTGGCGGCGGGTTTCCGCGTCGGGGCCGTAGATCTCGGCCAGCAGCGTCGCCATCACGGGCGGCCCGGGCGGCGGCTCGACCACCTTCAGCACCGTGCCGGGCGGCACGGCAAGCGCGGCGATCCGTGTGCGCAGATCCAGCGCGATCTGGTGGCTCGACCGGCTGCGGTCGTGTTTGGGCGAGAGGTTCACCGCCACCTCGCCGTTATGCGGATCGGTGCGGTAGAAGGAATGGCGCACGAGGCCGTTGAAGTTGAACGGCGCCGCCGCCCCGGCATGGGTCTGGGCGGAAACCGCCTCGGGCATCTCCATCACCAGCCGCGCGACCGCCTGGGCCACCCTGTCGGTGGCCTCGACCGAGGCGCCCTCGGGCAGGTCGATCATCACCGAAAGCTCCGACTTGTTGTCGAAGGGCAAAAGCTTCACCGTGACATGCTGCGTGTAGAACAGCGCCAGCGAGCTGAAGGTCATCAGGATCACCGCCCCAAGGAAGCCCCAGGCCCGCGTTTTGGTGGCAAGGATCGGCCGGGCCACGGCGGCATAGGCGCGCCCCAGCCAGCCGCCCCGGCCGTCGTCGTGGTGCAGGGGCGCCTCGCCCGCGACCTTCAGCATCAGCCAGGGCGTCACCGTCACCGCGACGAAGAACGAGAAGATCATCGCCGCCGAGGCATTGGCGGGGATCGGGCTCATATAGGGCCCCATCATGCCCGAGACGAACAGCATCGGCAGCAGTGCCGCCACCACGGTCAGCGTGGCGACGATGGTCGGGTTGCCGACCTCGGCCACCGCGCCGATGGCGGCCTCGCGCCGGTCGGTGCCGCCCATCCCCCAGTGCCGGGCGATGTTCTCGATCACCACGATGGCGTCGTCCACCAGGATGCCGATGGAGAAGATCAGCGCGAACAGGCTGACCCGGTTCAGCGTATAGCCCATCACCCAGGAGGCGAAGAGCGTCAGCAGGATCGTCACCGGAATCACCACCGCGACCACGATGGCCTCGCGCCGCCCGATGGCCAGCCAGACCAGCACGATGATCGACACCGTGGCGAGGCCAAGGTGATACAGCAGCTCGTTCGCCTTCTCGTCGGCGGTGGCGCCGTAATCGCGGGTGACTTCGACCCGCATGTCGCCGGGGATCAGTGTCCCCTCCAGCTCATCCACCCGGTGCAGGATCGCCCCGGCCACGGTCACCGCATTGGCGCCCGCGCGTTTGGCGATGGCCAGTGTCACCGCGGGCGCCCGGCCGGTGTCGCGGGTGACGGTGGCGACCAGCGCATCGGCGGTGTCGGTGACGAAGCCCACCTCGGCCAGGTCGCGCAGCAGCACCGGGCGGCCGTCGCGCGCGGTCAGGGTCAGGTTTCCGATCGCTTCGGGGCTGCCGAGCGTCTCGCCCGCGATCAGCATCACCTGTTCGCCCGCGTCGCGCAGCCGTCCCACCGGCAGCGCGCGGTTCGCGCCCTGGACCTTGCCCGCAAGCTGTTGCAGCGTCACGCCGTAAAGCGCCAGTTTCGCCGGATCGGGCGCGATGCGGATCGCCTCGGGCACTTCGCCGACCAGATAGGTCAGCCCCACCTCGTCGATCTTGGCGATCTCGGTGCGCAGCTCGCGCGCGATGCGGGTCAGGTCGTTCGCCGTCACCCGGCCCTCGGCCCCGGGCGCCGCCGAAAGCGTCAGCGTGACGATGGCCACATCGTCGATGCCGCGCCCGACCACCTGCGGCTCGGGGATGCCGAGCGGGATGCGGTCCATATTGGCGCGCAGGCGGTCGTGGACGCGCAGCACCGCGGCGTCGGGCGAGGTGCCGGTCAGGAAGCGCGCGGTGACCAGAACGCCGTCGTCCTGGGTCTGCGAATAGACATGCTCGACCCCGGCGATCCCCTTGACGATGGTCTCCAGCGGCTCGGTCACCAGCTTGACCGCATCCTCGGCGCGCAGGCCGGGGGCGGCGACGCGGATGTCCACCATCGGGACCGAGATCTGCGGCTCTTCCTCGCGCGGCAGGTTCATCAGCGCGACAAGGCCGAAGGCCAGCGCGGCGATCAGGAACAGGGGCGTCAGCGGCGAGGCGATGAAGCCCCGGGTCAGCCAGCCCGCAAGGCCGGGGCGGTGCGGCGCGGTCATGGCACTTCTATCCTTTCACCCGCGGCAAGGCCGGTCAGGATCTCGGCCATGCCGTCCTCGCCGGGGGCCGGTGCAGTGACGACCGCGCGCTGCGTGCCATCCGCCATGGTCACGAAATCGACCCCGGCCCGGGTGATCACCGCGGCGGCGGGCACCAGCAGCGCCTGGCGCTCGCCCACCGGCAGCAGCACCGCGACGCGGGCGCCGACGAAGGCGTCGGGCAGGTCGGCGACCTCGACATCGGCCTGGACCCGGCCGCCCGCGATCTGCGGATAGACCTTCGCCAGCCGCCCCTCGCTTTCGCGGCCCGCCGCCACGATGCGGATCTGTGCGCCCTCGGCCAGCGCCGGCGCATGGCGCTCGGGCACCGAAAGGCGCAGGAAGAAGCCGCCGCCGCCCACCACGGCCACCGTCTCGCCGG
This sequence comes from Pseudogemmobacter humi, assembly GCF_900609055.1. Taxonomy (GTDB): domain Bacteria; phylum Pseudomonadota; class Alphaproteobacteria; order Rhodobacterales; family Rhodobacteraceae; genus Pseudogemmobacter; species Pseudogemmobacter humi. The sequence goes on from NZ_UXAW01000054.1 coordinate 9,887, forward strand.
GCATGATCACCGCGCCCGCCGTCACCGGCACGCTCAGCACAAGGCCCGGGCCGGGGGCAAGCACCTCGCCCTCGGCCTGCTGCTGCACGGCGATGGCGCGTTCGGCTTCCGTCGCCGCGATCTGGCCGCGGATCACCTCGACCGCGGTGCGCAGCTGATCCAGCCGCTGCGCGCTGGCCACCCCGCGTTCGGTCAGCGATTCGCCGCGGGCAAGCTCTGCCCCCGCCTCGGTCAGCTGCGAGGCGAGCGCCTGGAGCCGGGCGTCGTAAGCCGAGATCTGGAAGGCGATCTTGTCGTCGCGCACGACGGCAAGGCGGTCGCCTGCCTCGACCCGGTCGCCCTCGCTGATCAGGAGCTCAGTGAGCGTGCCGCCGATCCGCGCGCGGGCGGGGATGGTGTCGCGCGCCTCGACCGTGCCGAAGACCGGCTTCATCTCGGCGATGGTCACGGGGGCCACTGTCAGCGGATCGGCCAGCATGGGCGCGGCGGCGAAAAGCGCGGGAAAGAGCGCGGTAAGCAGCGAAAGGCGCATGGCGGCTCCTTCAGAAGGCGGGGCCCGGCCGGATGCCGAGTTTGCGCAGGACCAGCGCCGCCGGGCAGAAGCCGGTGAAGGCGGACTGGATCATGTTCAGGCCGACGAAGACCGTGAACCAGACAAAAAGCGGCGAAACCCAGACCGTCAGGGCAACGGAGACAAGCACCATGGACCCGGCGAAGGCAATCACGGAACGGTCGAGAGTCATCATGTTCTCCAATCTGCGAGGTTGCTCGATATAATATACGTATATACGAATATTAATCAACCCGGATTCCGCAGGGCGGCGTGGTGCTGTGTTTGCCGCGGCTGGCCGGGGGCGCTGAGCACCGGCCAGGGGCAGGGGCGCATCAGGGCCGCGCCATGCGCCGCGAGATGGCAAAGCCAGGCGGCGGACCAGCACAGGCCCGATCCGGCCAGCGCCAGCGGCAGCCCGGCCCCGGCCGCAAGGCGCAGGGCGGTTGCGGCAAGAAGCAGCGCGAAGCCGCATTTCTGCCAGCGCGAAGCCACGAGGCCCCGGTGCGGGCAGCGGCGCATGGCCGCGCGGGCCGAGATCGCGAAGATCATCCCGCCCGCGGCGCCAAGGGTCAGCAGATGCGTTGCCGCCGCCGGGGGGCCGATCCCTATCCCCGCCGCGACAAGGCCCGCGGCGCAGAGCCCCCAGCTCCAGACCAGCATCGCCGCCGCCGAGAGCGGCGCATGCCGCATGAGGCGACCGACAGAACGGCGGCGCAGCCGGGAAAGGCACCACAGCGCCGCCAGCAGCAGCATTCCCGTCCGCACTCCCGGCAACTGGGCAAGCACGAGCGCCGCCGCCCCCAACCCCGCCCCTGGCGCCTGCGGCCCGGCGGGCCAGCCCCGGCGCTGCGCCTCGGCCAGCAGAAAGGCGGGAACCGCTTTCCCGCCCACCAGCGCCAGCAGGATCGCGAGCAATGTCGCCAGCCGGTCGGGCGGCAGGATCCCGGCGACAAGCGCGGCCTCGGCCGGTCCCATCGCGACGACGAAAAGCACGGCGGGCAGGCCCCGCGCCGTCCGCGCCGCAAGGATCGGCCAGAGCAGCGCGGCGCCGGTGACGAGGGCAGAGACCGCCGCGAGCCAGGGCTGCCCCGGCCAGACGAGGCTGACGACCCGCCCGCCGGTCCACAGTGCCGCCAGCCACAGCGCGGGCAACGGCAGGGCGCGCCCGGTCCAGGCCCGCTGCGCGGTCATCAGATAGCCGGCGGCCGCCGCGCCGCCCATGCCGAAGATTCCCAGCCGAAGGTGCAGCAGCGCCGCATCGGGCCAGTGCAGCAGCCAGGGCCAGGGCGCAGCCGCCGCGAACAGCGCCGCAAGGGTGAAGAACGGCCCGGCAGGCTGGCAGAGAAGCGGCCCCGGCAGCGCATCGCCGCGCGAGGGGGCCTCGGGCCGGTCGGAGGGCAGAGAGGGCACAGCGGTTTCCTTGCCGTCGCGGGCTGCGCCCCGGCCCTGACACGGGCGCCGCGCCGGGAACAAGGCGACAAATCGCAGCGCCGCCCGGGTTTTCCCGGTTTCCCGGGCCGGATATCGCGGTATCATCGGCAGATGACCGCGCTTTCTTTGCCGTTCCGGGGCGGGAAGAACCGCCCCCCTGCGGCATCGCGTTCCTGGCATTCGGCCCCGGGCCGCGCTATGCCCGGGGGTAGCTGCTTTTCGGGGGCAAAGACATGACCGGCTGTTCCGACGCGATATCTTCGATTGAGGAGATCATCGAAGATGCCCGCAACGGGCGGATGTTCATTCTCGTCGATCATGAGGACCGCGAGAACGAAGGCGATCTGGTGATCCCGGCACAGATGTGCACGCCCGCCGCCATTAATTTCATGGCGACTTACGGGCGCGGGCTGATCTGCCTCGCGCTGACCGCCGAGCGGGTGGATCAGCTTGGCCTCGCGCCGATGAGCCCGAAGAACGCCTCGCGCCTTGCCTCGGCCTTCACCTTGTCAATCGAGGCGCGCGAGGGTATCGCCACCGGCATCTCGGCCGCCGACCGCGCCCGCACCGTCTCGGTCGCGACCGATCCGGCGCGGGGGGCGGCGGATATCGCCACGCCCGGCCATATCTTTCCGCTGCGGGCACGCGACGGCGGCGTTCTGGTCCGCGCGGGCCATACCGAGGCGGCGGTGGACATCAGCCGTCTGGCCGGGCTGAACCCTTCGGGCGTGATCTGCGAGGTGATGAACGACGACGGCACCATGGCGCGGCTGCCCGACCTGATCCGCTTCGGGCAAAAGCACGGGCTGAAGATCGGCACCATCAGCGACCTGATCGCCTGGCGGCGGCGCCACGACAATCTGATCCATGAAAAGCAGGTCCGCCCGGTCCATTCCGCCCATGGCGGCGACTGGCTGATGCGGATCTTCGCCGATGAGATCAACGGCGACGAGCATGTCGTCCTGACCAAGGGTGATCTCACCACGCCCGAGCCGGTTCTGGTGCGCGTCCATATGCTCAATCCGCTGGAAGACCTGCTCGGCATCGGCGGCGCGGACGAGCTGCCGTCCGCCATGCGCCTGATCGCCGCCGAAGGGCGGGGCGCGGTCGTCCTGATGCGCGATACCAGCGTGAAGATGGTGGGCGAAGGCGAACACGCCCTTGAGACCTTGCGGGAATATGGCCTCGGCGCGCAGATCCTTGCCGCCATCGGCCTTTCGCGGATCACGCTGATCACCAATTCGCAGGCGCCCAAAATCGTCGGGCTGGAGGCTTACGGCCTGTCCATCCTCGGCACCCGCCCGACCACGGAGTAACCCATGGCCCTTGCCGAACCCCATCACATCCTGCCGCTGCCGGTCTTCGACAAGCCGGTGAAGCTGCTGATCGTGGTTGCGCCCTATTACCGCGATGTGGCGGATCAACTGGTCGAGGGGGCCAGGGCCACCGCCGCCGCCTGCGGCGCCGAAACCGATCTGGCCGAGGTTCCCGGCGCGCTGGAAATCCCCACCGCCATCGCCATCGCCGAGCGTCTGGCGAAATACGACGGCTATGTCGCGCTCGGCTGCGTGATCCGGGGCGAGACGACACATTACGACACGGTCTGCAACGATTCCAGCCGGGCGATCAGCCTGCTCGGCCTGCAAGGCGCCTGTATCGGCAACGGCATCCTGACGGTCGAGACCAAGGCCCAGGCCGATGTCCGTGCCGAGGCGGCGGGCCAGAACAAGGGCGGCGGCGCGGCGGCGGCGGCGCTGCATCTGATCGCGCTGGCCCGCAAATGGGCGGGAACCACCCGGAGCATTGGCTTCGGCGCCTGATCGGAACCGGCCATGACGGCCAGACCGCGGCGGGGTGCGCCCTGCGCCGAGGCTACCGAAGGAGCCGCGCGGCAGTGGCCATGTGTTCTGCCCCGGCCGCCAACGGGCTTTCCGCTCCCTGACCCCTATGATGTCCGCGGCATCCCGTGGTCGGGTGGATTTCCCTGCCGGAACCGGAAGGGCGACAGAGGGACGCGGCCTGGTTGCAGCGGGCCGTTCCCGCATCAGCGTCATTATCCTGCTGGATGCTTGCTTCCTCACCGTGCGCCGGTTGGCAGCGGGGCGGGGACACCGTCGGAGCGGGACCAGGTGAACTCCGGGCGAAGCGGTGGCATGGCCCGCCTGAGCGCGCTTTCCCGATTGCGAAATATTGGTTGCGTTCCAATCCGTGGGGGGCTGCGAGGGGCCATGCGTCGACGGCTTCTGCATCCGGTCGATCCTCTCCGAGGCTGACAGGGCACCCGGGCTGCCACGCGATCCTTGCCTGTTTCCGGCGCTACAACCTGCCGACCATCGGCTGGTCTGCGAACGTGATCCGGCGCCCTGAAAGCTGGCGGAGCGGCAGCCCCTCGCGTTTCGACGACGGGATCAGTGGCACTGACAGAACCACTGGCCCCGGGCGTTCATCACCCGGCAGGCCGGGGTGCAGATCGTGCGGCATCAGGGATCGCAGAGCGTCTGATAACAGCCCGCGAAACCCGCGGGGCCGGTGGTCGCGGTCAGCCACGGGGCAGGGGCGGCCTTCTTCACGATGTTCATTTTCTCTCACCTGTTTTCTGCCGGGCCTCCGATCACGCCGGCCATGAAACCTTTGTGGAGAAATTCGCCAGGTCCCTCTGCGCAGGGACGTGCAAAGGGTGGTGCCACATGCCGCAATAAGCTGCGGTTGCAACCGCAAAATATTGCAACGCGGAAAAACAGGGGCCGGCCGGATGCGCGGGCTCAGGCCGTGATGATCTCCGTTCCCGCGGCGCGGATCGCGGCGGTGAGATCCCTGTCCGGCATCTGGTCCGAGACCAGCGCCGACACCCGCGACCAGTCAGCATAGCGCGAGGGGAAGCGCCGGTTGAACTTGGAGGCATCGGCCAGCACCATGCACCGGGCCGAGCGGCGAATCATGTGGCGGTAGACATCGGAGCCTTCCAGCAGCGCATCGCTCGCGCCCTCGGTCCCGATGCCGCTGGCGCCCAGGACGCACCAGTCGGCGCTGTAGTTCTCAAGGAATTCGACGGTGGTCACGCCATGGACCGCGCGCTCGCCCGGGTGGAACAGGCCGGGCGCCATGACGATGGTCAGGCTGTGGTTGCTTTCCAGCGCGGCGATCACACCCAGCGAATGGACGATCACCGTCATGTCCTTGCATTCGCTGGCAATTTGCCGCGCGGCATGGGCCGTGGTCGCGCCCGAGCCCAGCATGATCGTCTGCGCCCCCTCCAGCCTGGCGCAGGCCAGCCTGGCGATCTTCTTGCGTTCCTCGACCAGCAGATCGTTGCGCTGATCGACATTGGTCTCGGGCCCCTGGCGCAACAGGGCGCCGCCATAAAGCCGGTCGATCAGCCCGAGATCGGTCATTTCCCGAAAGTCGCGGCGGATGGTTTCGCGCGTGACATTGAGGGCGGTGGCGATCTCGCTGATGCGCAAGGTGGGCTGTTCGGTCAGCAGGGAGACTATCTCTTTGCGGCGTACAGTCTTTTTGTCCATCCGATCCCCCACCAGCCCTGATACCTCGGCGCAGGATTTCACAGGATCGGCCGGTTTTCCATGGCCGAAGATGCCTTGCGCCCCTTGTCGCGCGCCATCTTTGCGCAGCCGGTCCGTGCAGATATTATTGCTCTTGCAACATTTACTATTGCGTTAGCCACATTTTAGCCCTTCACTGTGATCCAGAGACGCGCAAAAGACACCCGGCTCAGGAGATTCGCAGTGATTGATCTCTCGTGGGACAGTTCCAGAATTCAGGCTTATGTCGCAGCTTTGCCGTGCTTTTCCGGTGAAACGCACGTCCGTCCGCTGATAGGTGGACTTTGCAACACAAATTTTGTGGTGTCGGACAAATCCGGCAAATACGTCGCCCGGATCGGCGGCGATATCCAGGTGCATGGCATCATTCAGGCCTCGGTGCAGAATGCGATGCGGGCCGCCGGAGAGATCGGCGTGACGCCGGAGATGATCCATGCCGAGCCGGGCGTCGTCGTCTCGCGCTATATCGAGGGGCGGGCGCTGACCGCCGCCGATCTGGCCGATGACGGGATCCTGCAAGGCTGGGTCGCCCGGCTGAGCGAGCTGCACGCGGGCGGCCGGGCAGTTTCGGGCGCCGTCACCCATTTCGACGCTTTCCAGACCTGCCGCCACTATCTGCGCTATTGCCGCGCGCAGGGACGCGACGATCTCACCGGCGCCGCGGACCTGGTCGAGCGCCTCGCGGCGCGGGTCGGCCCCTATGTCCCGGTGCTGACCCATAACGATGTGGTGCCGCAAAACGCCATGGTCGACACCGCCGGCCGGGTCCATCTGGTCGACTGGGATTACGGCGGCTTTGGCCATCCCTGGTTCGATGTGGCGGGGCTGGCGACCAATGCCGACGCCTCCCCCGAACAGGAGGAGCGGATCATCCGCCTCTATGCGGGCGATCTGACCCCGGAGCTGATGGAGCGGTTCCGCCTGTTCAGGGTCGCGGTGAACCTGCGCGAATATCTCTGGGGCCTCGTCCAGGACCTGTCCTCGGGTCTCGACCAGGCCATCGTCAGCGCCGGGATGAGCGCGCTCTACCCGGACGAGACCGCTGGTTATTCCGGCTATGCCGACATGAACCGCCGCCGCTTCGAGGCCAGCCTTGACGACTACCGGCGCCACCATCCCTGACCCTCTTGCAATTCCAGGAACCCCCTGAATGACCAGCCAATTCCCCACCCAGGCCCGGATCGTCATCATCGGCGGCGGCATCATCGGCTGTTCGGTGGCCTATCACCTTGCCGCCATGGGCGAGACGGATGTGGTGCTGCTGGAGCGGCACCGGCTGACCTCCGGCTCGACCTGGCACGCCGCCGGGGCCATCGGGCAGCTGCGGTCCAGCGCCAACATCACCCGGCTGCTCGGCTATTCGGTCGAGCTTTACGACCGGCTGGAGGCCGAGACCGGTCAGGCCACCGGCTGGGTCAGGAACGGCTCGCTCAGGCTGGCCCGCACCGATGCGCGCCAGGCCGAGTTCGAGCGCGCGGCGACCACGGCGCGCTCCTTCGGGCTGCAATATGATTTCATCGGCCCCGAAGAGGTGAAGCGGATGGTGCCGGTGCTGGACCTGGACGGCGTGAAAAGCGCCGCCTTCGTTCCCAGCGACGGCGTGGGCAACCCCAGCGACATCACCATGGCGCTGGCGAAGGGCGCGCGGATGAAGGGCGCGCGGATCATCGAGGATTGCCGCGTCACCGGGATCGAGACCGAAGACGAGACCGTCCGCGCCGTCCTGACCGACCAGGGCCGCATCGCCTGTGAGATCCTGGTCAACTGCGGCGGCATCTGGGCGCCCGAGATCGGCCGGATGGCGGGGGTCAGCGTCCCGCTGCAACCCGCTTACCACCAGTATTTCGTGACCGGGAAGATCGACGGCCTGCCGCGCCATATGCCGACCATCCGCGACCCCGATTTCCTGACCTATTTCAAGGAGGATGTCGGCGGCCTTCAGATCGGCGGCTATGAGTTCAACCCCATCGCCTATGACGTGCCGCGCATCCCGGACGGGCACGAGTTCAAGCTGATGGAGCCCGACACCGACCATTTCGAGCCGCTCTTGCTGAACGCGATGAAGCTGGTGCCCGCGCTCGGGAATGTCGGGGTGAAGGCCTGGTTTAACGGGATAGAGGCTTTCACCGAAGACGGCATGTTCATCCTGGGCGAGGCGCCCGAGGTGCGGAATTACTTCGTCGGCGCCGGGTTCAACGCTTTCGGCATTGCCTCGGGCGGCGGGGCGGGCCGGGCGCTGGCGGAATGGATCATCGAGGGCGAGCCCGCTTTTGACTTGTGGAGCGCCGATATCCGCCGCTTCGGCGCCCATCACCGCTCGCGCCGCACCGTTCTGGCGCGCTCGCTTGAGGGCCAGGCCGGGCATTACGCCATGGGCTGGCCGCATCACGAAAGCAGTGCCGCCCGACCGTTGCGCCGCAGCCCGCTTTACGGCGCGCTGAAGGACCGGGGCGCGGTCTTCGGCGCGAAACTGGGGTGGGAGCGGCCGAACTGGTTCGCCCCCGCGGGCGTGGCGGCCGAGGATGTGCCCTCGTTCGATCATCCGAACTGGACCGGACATGTCGGGCACGAACACCGCGTGGTGCGCGAGGCGGCGGGGATTTTTGATCAGTCCTCCTTCGCGAAATTCCTGATCGAGGGGCCGGATGCCGAGGCGGAATTGCAGCGCCTCTGCGCGAACGACATGGCGCGCAAGCCGGGCGCGGTGATCTACACCCAGATGCTGAACAAGCGCGGCGGGATCGAGGCCGATGTGACCTTCTGCCGGCTCGGGCCGGACCGCTATTACATGGTGACCGGCACCGGCTACGGGCTGCACGATTCCACCCATCTGCGCCGCAACCTGCGGCCGGGCGCCCGGGTCGGCCTGAATGAGGTCACGTCGGCCTATGCCACGCTTTCGGTGATGGGGCCGCGGGCGCGCGACATCCTGCAACCTCTGGCCGAGGCCGATCTGTCGAACGCGGCCTTCCCCTTCGCCACCTGCCAGCAGATCTTCGTCGCCGGCGCCCCGGTGATCGCGGTGCGCGTCACCTTCGTGGGCGAGCTGGGCTGGGAACTGCATGTGCCCACCGAATATGCGCTGACGCTTTACGAGGCGATCACGAAACAGGGGGCGCCGCACGGGCTGACCGATGCGGGATACCGCGCCATCGACTCGCTGCGGCTGGAAAAGGCCTACCGGCTGTGGTCGGCCGATATCGGCCCGGATTTCACCCCCTACGAGGCGGGCCTTGGCTTTGCCGTGCGGCTGAACAAGGGCGCGGATTTCATCGGGCGCGATGCGCTGGTGGCGGCGGGGAACCGCCCGCTGACCCGCCGCCTGGTCACGCTGAGCGCCGACCCGTCGGTCGTGCTTCTGGGCCGCGAAACGATCTACCGCGACGGCAAGAGGATCGGCTGGCTGTCCTCGGGCGGCCTTGGCCACACCGCTGGCCGCGCCATCGGCCTTGGTTATCTGCGCGCCGAGATGGGTCTGAACGGGGGCCTGGCCGACGACGCCGCCCTTCTGGCGGGCGAATACGAGCTGGAGGTGCGCACCCGGCGGGTTCCGGCACAACTGCATCTGCAACCGATCTATGATCCGAAAGGGGAGCGCGTCCGACTCTGACGCCCGCCCCCCGCGACCTGACAACCAATAACGACAACAGGGAGACCGGAAGATGAAGAATACCTTACTCAGGCCCCCGATGCTCAGCACCGTAAGGGCATCCCTCCTCGCCGCGGCACTGGCCGGGCCTGCGCTGGCCCAGGATTCCGGCGATCCGATCAAGATGATCCTGAACGACTGGACCGGCCAGCTGATCTCGGCGCAGATCATGGGCGAGGCGCTGAAGCGCGAAGGGTTCAGCGTGGAATATGTCCAGGCCGATGCCATGGCCGAATTCGTCGGGCTGAAAAGCGGCGACCTGCATGTCGCCATGGAGATCTGGAGCACCACCCAGAAGGATCTGTTCGACGAGGCGGTGGCCTCGGGCCAGGTCGAGAACATGGGCGAAAGCGGCATGCAGGCGCGCGAGGAATGGTGGTATCCGCTTTACATGAAGGAAGCCTGCCCCGGTCTGCCGGACTGGACGGCGCTTCTGGAGCCCGCCTGCGTTGAAGCGTTTTCGACCCCGGAAACCGCCCCGAAGGGCCGCTATCTGGGGGCGCCGGTCACCTGGGGCGGGTTCGACGAGGAACGGGTCGAGGCGCTCGGCCTCGATTTCGAGGTGATCCACGCCGGGACCGACGCCGCTTTGTTCGCCGAACTGGAATCAGCCTGGCAGCGCAAGGCGCCGATCATCCTCTGGGTCTATTCGCCGCATTGGGTGCCCGCGGTCTATCAGGGCGAATATATCGAATTTCCGCCCTTCACCGAGGATTGCTACACCGAAGAGCGCTACGATTGCGGCAAGCCGCAGGGGCCGATCTGGAAAGCGGCCTGGCAGGGCGTGGCCGGGAAATGGCCGACCGCGCATAAGGCGATCGGGAATTTCAGCCTGTCCTCCGAGGAAAGCAACGCCCTGATCCAGCGCGTCGATGTCGACAAGCAGCCGCTCGACGCGGTGGTGGCCGACTGGCTGGACCAGAACGAGAGCCGCTGGAAAGCCTGGTTCCAATGATCCGGCACGGCCCGGGGCTGTCCGGGCCGGCCTTGCCTCTGGCGAGGAACGCAATGACCCAAATCCCCCGCAAGATCAGACTGGCCTGCCGCGACATCTGGAAGCTCTACGGCCCGCGCGGCGACCGCCCGGCCGCCTCGCTTGACGAGGTGCGCGCCCGGGCCGCGGGCGGGCGCAGCTTCGCCGCGCTTTCCGGCGTCAGCCTGGAGATCGCCGAGGGCGAGATCTTCGTCGTCATGGGCCTGTCGGGCTCGGGGAAATCGACGCTGTTGCGCGCCATGGCGCAGCTGATCCGGCCGACCTTCGGCACGGTGGAACTGGACGGCCGCGACCTGACCGCGATGAGCGCGCGCGATTTGCGCCGGGTGCGGCATTACGACATGGGCATGGTGTTCCAGCATTTCGGCCTGCTGCCGCATCTGAGCGTGGCCGGGAACATCGCTTTGCCGCTGAAGGTGCGCGGCGACAGTGCGGCGGCGCGGGATCAGGCGGTGGCGCAGGCGATGGAGCTGACCGGCCTTTCGGCGATGGCCGAACGGCTGCCCGGCCAGCTTTCCGGCGGTCAGCAGCAGCGGGTGGGGCTGGCGCGCGCGCTGGCGGCGGGGCCGGGGCTCCTGTTCCTGGACGAGCCGTTCTCGGCGCTCGACCCGCTGATCCGGCGCGAATTGCAGGACGAGCTGATGCGGCTCCAGGCCAGCCTGCACAAGACCATGATCTTCGTGACGCATGACTTTTCCGAGGCGGTGCGGATCGGCGACCGCATCGCGATCATGAAGGACGGCAGGCTCTGCCAGGTCGGAACGCCCGAAGAGATCGTCAGCCAGCCGGCCGACGATTACGTCCGCAGCTTCGTCGCCGGGGTGGATCTGACCCGGGTGATCCGCTGCGCCAGCGTCGCGCGCCCGGCCAGCCGGACGGATTACGCGCTGACGGTGCGCGGCGACAGCCGGCTGCACGAGGCGGCGGGGCTGATGGCCGCGGGGCCGGTGGGCGTGCTGGACGGCGAGGGCAGGCTGATCGGCGAGGTCGATGCCGCGGCGGTGCTGGCGGCGGTCTCGGGCAACCGGGCGGGGGCGGCATGAGCTGGTATCGCCGCCCCGCACCGTGGATCTTCCTGGCTGCCGCCGTCGCCGCGCTGCTGATCGCGGGACAATTCGGCTGGGCCACGCGCTTTCCCAAAGCCTGGGAATGGCCGGTGGCGCGAACCATCACCCGCGCTTCCGAGGTCGTGGTGCTGCACCTGAGCGGGATGACCCGGCTGATCGCGGCGGTGATCGACTGGCCGATGCAGCAGGTGGTGGCGCTGCTGGCGCAGGGCCGGGCCTTCGGGCTGGCGATGATGCCGCCCCTGTCCTGGGCCGGGATCGCCTTCGCGCTGACCGCCGTGGGCTGGCGCACCGGGGGCCTGGGCCTTGCGCTCTTGCAGGCGGCGGGCTGCGCTTACCTTCTGCTCTTCGGGCAATGGACCTCGGCCATGCTGACGCTGGCCTCGGTGCTGATCGCGGTGCCCTTCGCGCTGGTGACGGGGATCACGCTCGGCATCCTCGCCTGGCGGATGCCGCGGTTTGATCGCTGGCTGGTGACGCCGGTGCTCGATCTGATGCAGACGGTGCCGGCTTTCGCCTATCTGGTGCCCACGCTGGTCTTGTTCGGCTTCGGCCCGGTGGCGGCGCTGATCGCGACGGTGATCTTCGCCCTGCCGCCGATGGCGCGGGTGACGGCGCTGGCTTTGTCGCGGCTGCCCGAAAGCACCACAGATCTTGCGGTGATGATGGGCTGCACCCGCGCCCAGGCCCTGTTCCGGGTGCTGTTGCCCGCCGCCATGCCGATGCTGCTGGTCGGGCTGAACCAGACGGTGATGATGGTGCTGAACATGGTCATCATCGCCTCGATGATCGGCGCCGGGGGGCTTGGCTTCGACGTGCTTCTGGCGCTGCGGCAGCTTAACATCGGGCGCGGGATGGAGGCGGGGGCGGCCATCGTTGTGCTGGCGATCATGCTCGACCGGCAATGCCGCACCCTCGCCGCAAGCTGGAGCCGGGGCGAGCCCGCGCCCGGCGGGCGGGCGCGTCTGGCGGGGCTGATCCTTGTGGTGCTGGCCGTCACCACGCTTGCGGGCCTCTGGCTTCCGGCGCTGCGGCAGTTCCCGGCGGGGTTGCAGATCTCTACCGGCTCGGTGTTCGATGCCCTGGTCGGCTGGATCAACGTCAATTTCTTCGACATGATCGAGGGCTTCCGGGTCTTCCTGCTTCTGAACCTGATGAACCCGATCCGCATCGCGCTGACCGGCGCGCCATGGGCGGGGGTGGTGGCGCTGGTCGCGCTGGCGGGCTGGATGCTGGGCGGCTGGCGGCTGATGCTGCTTGGCCTGATCGTCTGCCTGTTCTGCCTGGTGACAGGGCTGTGGGACGAGACGATGATGACGATCTATCTCTGTCTCACGGCCGCGATCTTCGCCACGGTGATCGGCATCCCGCTGGGAATTGCGGGCAGCAAATGGCCGCGCTTCGGCCGCGGCCTCAGCCTCTGGGTCGAGCTGATGCAGACCATGCCCAGCTTCGTCTATCTGATCCCGGTGGTGATGCTGTTCCGGGTCGGCGATGTCTCGGCGATGATCGCCATCGTCGCCTTCGCGATCACGCCGGTGATCCGCTACACCATGGCCGCCTTCAGCGAGGTGCCGGTCGCGCTGACCGAGGCCGGGACCGCCATCGGCTGCAACCGGCGGCAGATGCTGCGCTTTGTCGAACTGCCCTCGGCGCTGCCCGCGATCCTGCTGGGGATCAACCAGTGCCTGCTGTTCTCGCTGGCGATGGTGGTGATCACCGCCCTCGTCGGCACCCGCGATCTGGGCCAGCAGGTCTATATCGCGCTGACCAGGGCCGATGTGGGCCGTGGCCTCGTCGCGGGGCTGTGCCTGGGCCTTGTCGGCATTCTCGTCGACCGTCTGTTCCGGGCGGCGGCGGCCCGGATCACCCCGAAACAACCAGAGTCGGGCCACTGACCGCGGCGCGCGGCAGGGCCGGAACCACCAGACAGGACATTCGCTATGCTTCCTCAATCAGCCCGGATCGTGATCGTCGGCGGCGGGATCATCGGCTGCTCGATCGCTTATCACCTGGCGAAGGCGGGCGTCACCGATGTGATCGTGCTGGAGCAGTTCCAGCTGACCCATGGCGCCACCTGGCATGCCGCCGGGGTGGTGGGGCAGCTCAGGAACTCGCAGAACGTCACCCGGATGCTGCGCCGCTCGGTCGCGCTTTACGCCACGCTGGAGGCCGAGACCGGCCAGGCCATCGACTTCAAACAGGTGGGCAGCCTGCGCATCGCCTCGTCGAAAGACCGGATGAAGGAGTTCCGCCGCTCGGCCACCACCGCGCGGTCCTTCGGGATGGAGATGGAGATCCTGACCCCGAAAGAGGCCCAGGATCTGTTCCCGATCATGTCGCTGGATGGGGTGGAGGGCGCGACCTTCATCGCCTCGGACGGCTATGTCGATCCGGCGAGCCTGTGCCAGGCGCTCGCCGCGGGCGCCCGCGCGCGGGGGGTGAAATTCGTCCAGGGCTGCGAGGTCACGGGCTTCGGGATCGAGAACCGCCGGGTGACTTCGGTGCAGACCGACCAGGGCGAGATCCTGTGCGAGACGGTGGTGAACTGCGGCGGCATGTGGGGGCATGAGATCGGCAGGCTGATGGGCAGCCGTATCCCCGCCTTCGCGGTCGAGCACCAGTATCTGATCACCGACCCGATCCCCGATCTGCCGAAGGGCATGCCCACGGTGCGCGACCCGGATCTGCTGCTTTACTGGAAGCCCGAGACCCGCGGCATCGTGGTCGGCGGCTATGAGCCCGATACGCCGGCCTTCGCGCGGAACGGCATCCCGCGCGGCTGGGACATGCGGCTGCTGCCCGACAATTTCGAGCGGTTCGAGCAACTGGCGGTCAATGCCGCGCACCGCACCCCCATCGTCGGCCAGGTCGGGGTGCGGCAGATGATCAACGGTGCGATCCCGATCTCGGCCGATGGCGATTTCGTCATGGGCAAGGTGCCGGAGCTGGAGAACGTCTTCGTCTCGGCGGGTTTCGTCTACGGCATCGCGGCGGCGGGCGGGGCCGGTTCGGTGATGGCGGAATGGATTCTGGAGGGGCGGCCCGCAAACCACCTCTGGCCGCTCGACGTGCGGCGCTTCTCGTTCCACCACAACACGCGGCACTTCATGTATGACCGCGCGGTCGAGATCTACGCCCACCATTACAAGATGAAATGGCCGGTCGAGGAGCTGGAGTCGGTGCGGCGGATCCGCACCTCGCCGCTTTATCCGCTGCTGAAAGAGAAGGGCGCGGTCTTCGGCTCTCGCGCCGGGTGGGAGCGGCCGAACTGGTTCGCGCCGCCGGGCGTCGAGCCGGTCGACAAACCCTCGTTCGACTGGCCGAACTGGCACGAGCATGTGGGGGCCGAGCACCGCGCGGTGCGCGAGGGCGTGGCGATGATCGACCTTTCCTCCTTCGCGAAGATGGAGGTGATGGGGCCGGGCACGCTTGCCGCGCTGCAACGCCTGTCGGTCGCGAATGTCGACCGGCCCGCGGGCAGCGTGATCTACACCCAGATGCTGAACGAGCGCGGCGGGATCGAGGCCGATCTGACGCTCTGCCGCCTTGGACCCGAGCATTTCTACATCGTCACCGGCACCGCTTTCGGCGGCCATGATTTCGGCTGGATCCGTCAGCATCTGCCGGAAACCGTGCATACCATCGACGTGACTTCGGGCTGGGCGGTGATCAACCTCTGCGGGCCGCTCTCGCGCGAGGTGCTGGCCGAAGTCTGCGAGGAAGATGTCGGCCCGGGCTTCCGGCACGGGCAGATGCGCGCGCTGACCCTCGGCGCGGCGCCGGTCAGGGCGATGCGGGTCTCGTTCACCGGGGAACTGGGCTACGAGCTGCACATCCCCACCGAATACGCCGCCCATGCCTGGCGCGTGCTGTGCGAGGCGGGGGCGAAACACGGCATCCGCGACATCGGCTATCGCAGCCTCAACAGCCTGCGGATGGAGAAGGGCTTCATCATCTGGTCGGGCGATGTCTCGCCCGATTACACGCCGCTGCATGCCGGGCTCGACCGGCTGATCGCCTGGAAGAAGGGCGATTTCATCGGCCGCGCGGCGCTGGAACGCATCAGGGCGGAAGGCGGGCCGGACCGCCGCCTCTGCACTTTCGTGCTGGAGGAAAAGGTGCCGGTTTACGGCGGAGAATGCATCCTGAGGGGCGGCAAGGTGCTGGGCGTCACCACCTCGGGCGACTTCGGCCATACGATCGGGAAGAGCATCGTCTTCGGCTATGTCCCCGCCGCCGAGGCCGGGCATCAGGATTACGAGATCGAGGTTTACGGCAAATCCATCCGCGCGCAGCGGGCCGAAGGGCCGCTCTACGACCCCGAGGGCCTGCGGATGCGCGGCTGACCACCGACACGAGGCCCGCAAAGGGCCCGCAACAGGGAAGGAGTTTCACCGATGACCCACCAGGACCCCATCTTCGACCCCGAAGAGCAGGAACGCCAGGCCCGTGCCCGCCAGATCGCGGCGACGAAGATTTTTGACGCGCCGCTCGACCCCGCCAGCCTCGGGATCGAGCCGCTCGCAGGGATGACCAACCGCAATTATCTGGTCAGCGCGGGCGGCAAGCGCTACGTCGTGCGCATTCCCGGCGCCGGGACCGAGGAATATATCGACCGCCAGGCCGATGAAGAGGCCGGGCGGCTGACCTCGGAGATCGGCGTCAACGCGCCCCTGATCTGGTATGATCCGGCCACCGGCGCCCAGATCACCCGCTTCATCGACGGGGCCGAGCCGATGAGCCCCGCGATCTTCGCCGCGCCGAAGGCGGTGGAACAGGCGGCGCTGGCCTTTCGCAAGCTGCACGGTTGCGGGCGCAGGCTGAAGAACGATTTCGACGAGAAACAGGTCGCGCAGGATTACCTCGACGTGCTGAACGCCCGGGCCGCGCGCCTGCCCGAGGGTTATGAGGCTGTGCAGGCCCGGGCCGAGGCGATCCGCGAGGCTTTGCGCGCCAGCGCGCAGCCCAAAGTGCCCTGCCACAACGACCCGGCGCCCGAGAACCTGGTCTATACCGGCGAGCGGGCCTATATCCTCGACTGGGAATTCGCCGGGAACAACGATCCCTATTGGGATATCGCCGACCTCTCGGTTGAGACCGGCTTCAGCGAGGACCAGGACCGGCATTTCCTGCGCGTCTATCTGGGGCGCGAGCCCACGGATGCCGATTACGGCAGGGTGGTTTGCTACAAGGCGCTGGCGTTCCTGCTCTGGACGCTGTGGGGCTGCCTGCAAGAGGCGAACAAAAACCCGCGCCCGGCCTATCACTTCGCCAGTTACTGGGATTACGCGATGGACCGTTTCACCCGCTGCCAGGCGATCATGAACGCGCCGGAGTTTCCGGCGCTGCTCAGGGCGGTGCGCGAAGGCGCGGGCTGAGGCGCCTCACAGGGAAAGATCGCCGCGACATGCTCCCACGCAGTGCGATCCCGGCGGCGGGTGTCTGCCCGCCGCCCTTTTCGCTTTGACGCGGGGCCGGAACGCCCTGCATTCCCGGGCGGTGTTGCTGCCCGACCGTTCCTGAGGCTCATCGCCGGTTGCGGGCGCAGCGGGCCGGTATGCGCAGCTTTGTCCTTTCGGGTTCCGGCACGACCGGCGACTGCTGGCCGGACATCGGCCGGAGGAAAGGCGCGTCGAAACCGGCGGGGGGCGCCGCTGATGCCTCGCGCGGCGGTTTCCGGGTGCGCGGGATGCCGCCGGAGCCAGCGCCCTCGCCCTTGCGGCAGAGGCTGCCCGCCCGGCCCTGAGCGCCCCTGTCCCGGCCCCGCGCCGCGCGAGCGGCTTTTCGCCTGGCGGCGACCGTGCCGCAGCGCCGGTCCGGCGGGTTCCGTGTTAGGCTGAACGCCCCCGTTCTTCGTCAGGAGAAGCCGGATGTTCGGTCTCACCGCCCTCGATCTGGCCCGGATACAGTTCGGTTTCACCATCTCGTTCCACATCGTCTTTCCGGCGATCACCATCGGGCTGGCCAGCTATCTGGCGGTGCTGGAGGGGCTGTGGCTGTGGCGCAAGAACCCGGTCCACCGCGATCTTTACCATTTCTGGTCGAAGATCTTCGCGGTGAATTTCGCCATGGGCGTGGTTTCGGGCCTGGTCATGGCCTATCAGTTCGGCACCAACTGGAGCTATTTCTCGGCCTTCGCCGGCTCGATCACCGGCCCTTTGCTGGCCTATGAGGTGCTGACCGCGTTCTTTCTGGAGGCCGGTTTCCTCGGCGTGATGCTGTTCGGCTGGAACCGGGTCGGGCCGGGGCTGCATTTCTTCGCCACCGCGATGGTGGCGGCGGGAACACTGATCTCGGCGACCTGGATCCTGGCCTCGAACAGCTGGATGCAGACCCCGCAGGGGCATGAGATCGTGAACGGCGTGGTGGTGCCGGTGGACTGGCTGGCGGTGATCTTCAACCCGTCCTTCCCCTACCGGCTGACCCATATGGTGACGGCGGCCTTCCTTTCCACCGCTTTGTTCGTCGGCGCGGCGGGGGCCTGGCATCTCCTGAAGGGGAACGACAATCCCCGGGTGCGGGTGATGCTGTCGATGGCGATGTGGATGGTGCTGGCGGTCGCGCCCTTGCAGGTGCTGATCGGCGACCGGCACGGGCTGAACACGCTGGAGCACCAGCCCGCCAAGATCGCCGCGATGGAAGGGCATTGGGAAAACACCCCGGGCGAGGGTGTGGCGCTGATCCTGTTCGGCTGGCCCGACGAGGCGGCCGAAGTCACCCGCTGGCAGATCGCCCTTCCCAATCTGTCGAGCCTGATCCTGACCCACAGCCTTGATGGCCACTATCCCGGGCTGAAAGAATTCGCCCCCGAGGACCGCCCGCCGGTCGCGGTGGTGTTCTGGGCCTTCCGCGTCATGGTGGGGCTGGGGCTGCTGATGGTGGGCCTTGGGTTCTGGGCGGCCTGGCGGCGCTGGCGCGGGCGGCTGTATCGGGGCCGCTGGTTCCTGCGCTTCGCCTGCGCGATGGGGCCGAGCGGGCTGATCGCCATCCTCGCGGGCTGGTATACCGCCGAGATCGGCCGCCAGCCCTGGGTGGTCTACGGTGTGATGCGCACCGCGGATGCGGTCTCGGAGCATTCCGCGCTGACGATGAGCGTGACGCTGGCGATCTTCGTCGTCGCCTATATCTTCGTCTTCGGTATCGGCACCCGCTATATGCTGAAACTGGTCGCCAAAGGCCCTGAGGCGGGCGAGGACGACCCCGCCACCGATGCCGGCGCCTCTGCGCCGCGCCCGGCCCGGCCGCTCTCGGCCGCGCCCGATGTCAGAGAGGGCTGAGCCATGGACCTCGCCACCGTCTGGGCCGCGATCATCGCCTTCGGGCTGATGATGTATGTGATCATGGACGGGTTCGATCTGGGGATCGGCATCCTGTTCCCCTTCGTGCCCGCGCGCGAGGACCGCGACGTGATGGTCAACACCGTCGCGCCGGTGTGGGACGGCAACGAGACCTGGCTGGTCCTTGGCGGCGCCGGGCTGATGGCGGCCTTTCCGCTGGCCTATGCGGTGGTGCTGTCGGCGCTTTACATCCCGCTGGTTCTGATGCTTCTGGGCCTGATCTGGCGCGGCGTGGCCTTCGAGTTCCGCTTCAAGGCCGATGAGAGCCACAAGCCGTTCTGGGACAAGGCGTTCCTCTTCGGCTCGGCCACGGCGACCTTCTTCCAGGGCGCCTCGCTGGGCGCGTTCCTCAACGGGTTTCAGACCGACGGCCCGCGCTTTCTCGGCGGGCCGATGGACTGGCTGACGCCGTTCAGCGTCTTTACCGGGCTGGGGCTGATGGCGGGTTATGCGCTTCTGGGCGCGACCTGGCTGATCGTCAGGACCGAGGGCGCGCTGCACGACCGGATGGTGGCGCTGGCGCGGCCGGTGCTGCTGATCCTGCTGGCGGTGATCGCGGGGGTCAGCCTGTGGACGCCCCTCGCCCATCCGGCGGTGGCGGAGCGCTGGTTCAGCCTGCCGAACCTGATCTTCTTCTCGCCGGTGCCGATCCTCGTCGGCGTGAGCGCGCTTCTGATGCTGCGCGCGCTGGCGCGGCCCGAGCCCGGGGTGCGGCCGTTCCTGCTGGCGCTGTTCTTGCTGTTTCTGGGCTATTCCGGCCTTGGGATCAGCCTCTGGCCGCTGATCGTGCCGCCCGATATCAGCATCGCCGAGGCCGCCGCGCCGCCCGAGAGCCTGAGCTTCGCTCTGGTGGGCGCGGTGCTGATCATTCCGGTGATCCTGGCCTATACCGCCTGGTCCTATTACGTCTTCCGCGGCAAGGTGCGGGCGGGCGAGGGCTACCACTGATGCGGCGGGTGCGGATGGGCGCCGCCCCGCGCGCGCCCCGCCCGCTGTGGAAGCGGCTCGGCTGGTTCGCGCTGATCTGGGCGCTCAGCGTGGCGGCGCTCGGCCTCGTTGCGCTGGTGTTCCGGCTGATGATGAAACTGGCGGGGCTCAGCCTCTGACCGGCCCGGCGATGGCGGGCGGCAGCAGTATGTTCCGTATGGCTCTGTTGCACAAATGTGGGCTGACGGTTGGGGTTCCCCTATCCCCGGACAGACTTATCCCACGACCTCTGTAATGGGCGTGTCGAGCGCGGTGAAACCGTTCAGGACGGCAACA
>NZ_UXAW01000002.1 GCF_900609055.1 Pseudogemmobacter humi
AGTTTTCGAGGATGTTTAAGCTACTGCCTGCGCCTGCTGGTCGGTTTCGATGCTGTTGAAGTAGACCACGGCGGGCGGCTGTCCGCCATGGGCAGTGTGTGGCCGCCGATGGTAGTAGAAGGTGATCCAGGATCCGATGGCGGCCTTTGCCTGCGATCCTGTTTCCCAGGCGTGCAGATAGACGCATTCATACTTCAGCGATCGCCACAGACG
>NZ_UXAW01000083.1 GCF_900609055.1 Pseudogemmobacter humi
CTGCCCCCCCTGCCCCCCCCTGCGCCTGGCCCGGCTGGCCGCAAGGCCAGTCGGAGATCAGGAGCAGGGGCGCATCCGCGGGCAGGCGTTGCGCAATGTCCCCGGAACTCAGCACGATGACCGGCTGCGCCATCGACAGGATCTTCGCCAGCCGCTCGGGCGGGTGCTCGGGGTCGAGCGGCAGGTAAGCCGCCCCGGCCCGCATCGTGGCCAGCAGGCCCAGCGACAGTTCGAACGAGCGGTCCAGCGCCACCGCGACGATCTTCTCCGGCCCGGCGCCGCGCCGCACGAGTTCGGCGGCCAGCGCGGCGGTGCGGCGCTCAACATCAGCGTAGGTCAGCGTCTGGTCGCCGTAAGTCAGCGCGGGCGCCCCGGGGGTGGCGGAGATCTGCGCCTGGATCAGATCGACCAGCGTGGTCTGCGGTACCGGATGGCTGGCCCGCGCCGCGAAGGCCTGCTGCGCCCGGGTCTCGTCGGGGCTGGCGGTCGGCACCTCGGCCAGCCGCTCCGCGGTCAGTGCCGAAGCGAGGAAAGCCAGCAGCCGGGCGGAATGCGCGGCGGTGTCTTCCGCGGAATACAGCCCCGGATTGGCGTCGGTCTCGAACAGGATCCCGGCTTGGGGATCGCCGCGGAAGGTGAAGGTCAGATCCTCGACCGCGCCCGCGCCGAGGATATGCAGCCGCACGTCGAGGCCCGGGAACACCGGCGGCCGGTCGAAGGGCTGGACGTTGACCAAGGGCCCGTGCAGCCGCCGCGCGCCGCCGATCAGGCCGAGGTCGCGGCGCAACTGCTCGGAACGGTAAAGCCCGTGTTTGCGCGCCTCGCGCATCGCGCTTGCAGCCTGCGCGAGCCAGGCCGCAAGCGGCGCGTCCTCGTCGGGGCGTAGCCGCAGCGGAAGCACGTTCATCGCCATGCACGGCAGCCGCGCGATCTTGCGGCCCATCCGCGCCATGAAGGGCATGCCGATCACCGCCTCGCCGCCTGACCAGCGCGCGAGATAGGCGCCGGTCAGCGCGGTCAGCACATCGGGCCAGCCGAGTTTCTGCGCCGCCGAGACCGCCTCCAGCCGTGCCGCCAGATCGGGGGCCAGCCAGGCGCTTTCGCGGCGGAAGTCATGCGCGCTGACCGCGCGCTCGCCCTGGAGCGTGCCGGGGCTGGTGATCTCGGGCAGCCCCTCCATCGCGGCGCGCCACCAGGCGGCGTCCGAGGCACGCCGTTCCGAGGCGCGATAAGCGGCATCCTCGTCATCGGCGCGCGAGAGCGGCGGGAAGGGCAGCGGCGCCGCGCCCGCCCCAGTCAGATGGCCGTAATGCTCGCCGATCCGGTTGGTCACCAGCACCATGCCGTAGCCGTCGATGGCGAGATGATGGATGCGTTCATAGAGGAACACCCGCCCGCCGGGCAGCAGGAACAGGGTGAAAGCGGCGGCGGGTTCCTGCGCCAGATCCGGGGCGCGGGCGCTGTCGGCCCGCATCAGGCGCAGCGCCTCGGCCCCGGCCTCCGGGTGGGCGGTCAGATCGACCTCGCCCGCCACCACCGTGCCCGGCGCCAGCCATTGTTCCGGCCCGGTGTCCCCGGCGCGGAACCGCAGATGCAGCGCCTCGGATTCCAGGATGGTGCGCGCCAGCGCCTCGCGCAGGGCGGACAGGTCCACCGGTCCGGAAAGCTCCAGATACTGCCCGGTGTTCAGGATCGGGCTGGCCGGGTCCAGCGCCTGGAAATACCAGAGCCCCTCCTGCGCTTCGGTCAGCGGGCGCGGCTGCGCGGCCATCTCAGCCCGCCGCTCCGCTGCGCGAGACCGCCGCCCACCATTCGCCGAGCGTCGCACTCTCGGCGAAGACCGCGAAATCGAGCTTCACGCCGTCCTGCTCCCAGGCCGTCACCAGTTGCATCAGGCGCAGCGAATCCAGCCCGAGGTCGGGCAGATGGTCACCGTCGCCCACTTCGGCGGGGTCGAGGTCGATCAGCCGCGCGATATCCGCGCGCATCTTTTCCAGCGTGAGGGTCATTTGGCGGCTTCTTCCTCAAGATAGCGGGCACGGAGTTCCGCGCGCAAAGTGTTGCGGCTGACCTTTCCAACGGCGGTGGTGGCGAATTCCGTCACGAAGACAACCTGGTCGGGCACCTTGAATTCGGCAAGCCCGCGGCCGCGCATGAAAGCCTTGATTTCCACGGGCTTCGGCTTCTCGCCTTTCGGGACGATGAAGGCGCAGGACCGCTCGCCGAGGAAGGCGTCGGGGATCGAGACCACGGCGGCGTCGAACACCGCCGGATGCGCCAGCAGATGATCCTCGATCTCTTCGGCCGAGATCTTCTCGCCGGCGCGGTTGATATGGTCGCCCGCCCGGCCCTGGACCGAGAGATAACCGCCCGGCAGCCGCTTCACGATGTCGCCGGTGCGGTAGAACCCGTCCGGGGTGAAACTGCGGGCGTTTGCCGCAGGCTCGTTGTGATAGGCGCGGATCGTATAGGGGCCGCGCGTCAGCAGATGCCCGGGCGTGCCGTCGGGCACCGGCTGGCCCGAGTCGTCGAGGATCAGAACCTCGTCATCCCCGCTGATCGGGCGGCCCTGCGTGTTGACGATGATGTCCTCGGGGTCGTCGGGGCGGGTGTAGTTCACCAGCCCCTCGGCCATGCCGAACACCTGTTGCAGCGTGCAGCCGAGCGCGGGCTTCACCCGGGCCGCCGCCTCGGGGGTGAATTTCGCGCCGCCGACCTGGAGGATCTTCAGGCTGGAAAGATCATGCGGCGTGTTCGCCGCCGCCTGCATCCACAGAAGCGCCAAAGGCGGGACGAGGCCGGTGATCGTCACCCGCTCGCGTTCGATCAGCGCGAAGGCGGTGGCGGGGGTGGGGTTCGGGCTCATCACCACCCGGCCCCCGGCGGCGAGCGTGCCGAAGACGCCGGGCGAGGACATCGGGAAGTTATGCGCCGCAGGCAGGGCGCAGAGATAGACGCTGCCCTCGTCCAGCCCGCAGATCGCAGCGCTTTCGCGGAAGCTGTAGATGTAATCGTCATGGGTGCGGGGGATCAGTTTCGACAGCCCCGTGGTGCCGCCCGAGATCTGCATGAAGGCGACCGAAGAGGCATCCACCCGGGGCAGGGGGCCGCTGCCTTGCAGGCTGTCGAACGGGATCAGCCCCTCCGCCTGGCCGATCACCACCAGATGGCGCAGTTCGGGCACTTCGTCCCGGACCATCCGCGCCAGCGGGCGGTAGTCGAACCCGTCGAGCCGATCCGCCACGACCAGCGCCTTCGCGCCCGAGCGGCGGGCGAAATGCGCAAGCTCGGTCTGGCGATGCGCGGGCAGGGCATAGACCGGGATCAGCCCGGCCAGAAACAGCCCGAACACCGCCGGGAAGAAACCGGCGATATTGGGGATCTGCACGATCACCCGGTCGCCGGGCGCAAGACCGAGGCCGAGGAAACCATGCGCCGCCCGTTCGGCCTGCGCGAGCAGATCGCCGTAGCTCAGCCGGGTCTCGCCCCCCACCACCGCGATGCGGTCGGGGTGCGCCTCTGCCAGCCGGCGCAGCATGTCGCCGAAGCTCTCGCCCGCCCAATAGCCCTTTTCGCGGTAGCGGCGGGCGAAGTCCTCGGGCCAGGTCTGGCGGGGGGGCTGGCTCTCATCGGCCATGGAGGCACCTTTCTCACGACTCCCGCGACGGCTTTCGCGGCTTTCGGCGTATCGGTTCCGGGGCAGGAACCCGGTCCGGCCTTCTGACGGCGGGGATAGTGCCGCCAGGAAAAATAGTCAACTTTGCGTCAGCCGGTTGGCGCGGCCCGTATATTCGACTAGGCGAAGATATGACGCGCGCCCAGCACACTTATCGAGGTGATTTCATGACCCGGACAAGCCTGCCCCTGAAAGACACGCCGCGCGCCTATGGGCGTGTGACCCGCATTCTGCACTGGTCGATCGCGGCGCTGATCCTGTGGCAGTTCACGACGATGATCCTGAAGAACGGGCTCGGCTGGTCGCCGCGCGACAGCGCGGTCGTCGGCTCGCATGGCATGGTGGGGACGGCGGTCTTCGGGCTGATCGTCCTGCGGGTGCTCTGGGCGCTGATCAACCGCGGCAACCGGCCGGATCACGGCGCGGGGCTGATCGGGATCGCGGCCAAGGCGGGGCATGGGCTGCTGTATCTGGTGATGCTGATCGTGCCGCTGGCGGCGCTGTCGCGCGCTTTCGGCAGCGAAAGGCCCTTCGGTCCGTTCGGCTTCGAGCTGTTCCCGGCGCGCGAGGAGCCGATCGCCTGGATGGTCGCTTTCGGCGATGCGGTTCACGGCGAGCTCGGCTGGGTGCTGGGGCTGCTGATCCTCGGCCATATCGCGATGGTCGCGGTGCATGAGGGCATGTGGCGCGACGGCACGCTGGCGAAGATGGCCGGGCGTCGCGCGCTGGCGAAGGGCTGAGCCTCTTGCAGGCCGCGCAAGGCCAGGGCAGGGTCCGGGGCCATGCGCATCGTTTCCGTCACTTCGGTCAGGGATGAGGGGCCGTTCCTCCTGGAATGGATCGCCTGGCACCGGCTGATCGGGGTGACGGATTTCCTGATCTTCTCGAACGACTGCCGCGACGGCACCGGCGCGCTGCTCGACGCTCTGGCCGGGGCGGGGGTGGTGAGCCACCGGCCCCAGCTCCCGGCGGGCGGCAAGAGCATCCAGTGGCAGGCGCTGAAATCGGCCTGGGCCGATCCTCTGCGCAAGGCCGCCGACTGGATGCTGATCTCGGATGTCGATGAATTTCCCGTGGTTCATTGCGGGGCAGGGCGGCTGGCCGACCTCATCTCAGCCCTTCCCGAAGGGACCGATGCCGTCACGCTGGCCTGGCGGCTGTTCGGCGCCGGGGGCAGGGTGGAGTTCACCGGCCAGCCGGTGACGCAGGGCTTCACCCGCTCGGCGCCCGGTGACATGCTGCATCCGGTCTCGGCCACCATGTTCAAGAGCCTGTTCCGCCCGGCTGCCTTCCAGCGGCCCGGCGTCCACCGGCCCGGGCGCCGCCCGGGCGCCCCCGCCGCCCTCTGGGTCGATGGCAGCGGCCGCGCGCTGCCCGGCCATATCGCCGGAGACGACAAGCGCCTGTCGCTGATTCCCCTGCGCGATCACCGCAGGCTCGCCGAGATGCACCATTACTCGCTGCGTTCGGTTGAGAGCTATATCGTCAAGGCGGAACGCGGCCTGCCCAACCGCAGCACGAAGAAGATCGACCTGCATTACTGGGTCGAGCGCAATTTCAACAACCAGCCGAACGAGGCCGCCTTGCGTCATGCCGATGCGCTGGCCCGCGGGATGGCTGAACTGATGGCGCTGCCCGGCGTCGCCGCGCTGCACGATGCCGCCTGCGCCTGGCATCGCGAGAGTTTCGCGCGTCTGATCCGCGAGCCCGTATATTACCGGCTCTGGACCGGGTGCCTGCATGCGGGGGGCAGCGCGGCTTTGTCCGATCCGCTGGCGCTGAAAGTGCTGCGCGGTTTCCAGGCGCTGGAAAGCGGCGGCTGAGCACAACAGCGCGGGGCGGGACGCCGCTCAGGCACAAACTCCGGTTCCCCGCCGCCCGGTTTCTGCTGGCCAAGCCGCCGTTTTGGCTTTAGAGTTTTCCGTCACGGACCCGGGGGACACATCCGGGCCAGAGGCGGAAAATTCGAGGCGGTATCCCCATGACTGAAATGGTCTATGGTTCATCACCCGTTGCCGTGCGCGAGCCTGTGCTGCCGCGCTGGTGGCGCACGGTCGATCGCTGGACGATGACTTCGGTTTTCGTGCTGTTCGGGATCGGGCTGCTTCTGGGCCTTGCGGCTTCGGTGCCGCTTGCCAGCCGGAACGAGCTGAACCAGTTCTTCTATGTCCAGCGCCAGGCGGTGTTCGGCATGATGGCGCTGGTGGTGATGCTGGGGATCTCGATGGCGCCGCCGGGGCTGGTACGCAGGCTGGGGATCCTTGGTTTTCTGGGCGCGCTGATCCTTGTGATCGCGCTGCCGTTCGTGGGCGAGGATCACGGCAAGGGCGCGGTGCGCTGGCTGTCGGTCGGCGGCTTCTCGCTGCAACCGTCCGAGTTCCTCAAACCCGGTTTCGTCATCGTCACCGCCTGGCTGATGGCCGCCGCGCAGCAGGTGGGCGGCCCGCCGGGGCGGCTGATTTCCTTCGTGCTGCTGATCCTCGTGGTCGGATTCCTCGCCATGCAGCCCGATTTCGGCCAGTCGGCGCTGATCGTGTTCTCCTGGGGCGTGATCTATTTCGTCGCCGGGGCGCCGATGCTCCTGATCTGCGTCGTTGCCGGGATCGTCGCCTTCGGAGGCTTCATCGCCTATGGCGCGTCCGAGCATTTCGCCCGCCGCATCGACGGGTTCCTCTCGCCCGATGTCGATCCGCGCACCCAGCTTGGCTATGCGGCGAACGCGATCCAGGAGGGCGGTTTCTTCGGCGTGGGCGTGGGCGAGGGCCAGGTGAAATGGTCGCTGCCCGATGCGCATACCGATTTCATCATCGCGGTCGCGGCCGAGGAATACGGGCTCGTCCTTGTCCTTGTGATCCTTGCCTTGTTCGGCATCGTGGTGGTGCGCTCGCTCCTGCGGCTGACGGCCGAGCGCGACCCCTTCACCCGGCTGGCCGGATCGGGGCTCGCCTGCATCTTCGGCGTCCAGGCCATGATCAACATGGGCGTGGCGGTCCGGCTGCTGCCCGCCAAGGGGATGACGCTTCCCTTCGTCTCTTACGGCGGCTCGTCGATCATCGCCGCCGGGATCACGGTGGGGATGCTTCTCGCGCTGACCCGCACCCGCCCGCGCGACCGCATGGCCGAGCTTTTCGGGCGGAGGCGCTAGAATGGCGGCGCGGCTTTTGCTGATCGCGGCGGGCGGCACCGGCGGGCATATGTTCCCCGCGCAGGCGCTGGCCGAGGCGATGCTGGCGAAGGGCTGGCGGGTGAAGCTGTCGACCGACGAGCGCGGCGCGCGCTATGCGGGCGGCTTCCCGGCGGCGGTGACGGTCGAGAAGGTGTCTTCCGCCACTTTCGCGCGCGGCGGCGTGACGGGCAGGCTGATGGCGCCGTTCCGCATCGCGGCGGGCGTGGTTTCGGCCGCTGCGAAGATGATGTCCGAGAAACCCGCCGTGGTGGTGGGCTTCGGCGGCTATCCGACCATCCCGGCGCTGACGGCGGCCTGGATCCTGCGCCGCCCGCGGATGATCCATGAACAGAATGGGGTGCTGGGCCGGGTCAACCGGCTTTTCGCCCCGCGGGTGGACCGTGTGGCCTGCGGCACCTGGCCTGCCGATCTGCCCCGCGGGGTGGAGGGCGTGCCCACCGGCAACCCGGTGCGCGCCGCGGTGCTGGAGCGCGCGGCCGCCCCCTATATCCCGCCCGGCGACTATCCGATGAGCCTTGTGGTGATCGGCGGCAGCCAGGGCGCGCGGATCCTTTCCGATGTGGTTCCCGCCGCGGTGGCCGCGCTGCCCGAAGCCTTGCGCGGCAATCTGCGCGTGGCGCATCAGGCCCGCGCCGAGGATGCGGAACGCGCCGCGAGCGCCTATGCCGCCGCCGGCATCTCCGCCGAGATCGAGCCCTTCTTCGCCGACATTCCCCGCCGCCTCTCCGAGGCGCAACTGGTGATTTCGCGCTCGGGCGCCTCTTCGGTCGCGGATATATCCGTCATCGGCCGGCCCTCGGTTCTGATCCCCTACGCCGCCGCGACCGGAGACCACCAGAGCGCGAATGCCCGGGGCCTGACCGAGGCCGGGGCGGCGGTGCTGATCCCCGAGAAGTTGCTTGACGCGGCCTCCCTCAGCGCGCAGATGGCGGCGGTTCTGGGCAACCCCGCTGCGGCGCAGCGAATGGCTGCCAATGCGCTGGCCCAAAGCAGGCCCGATGCGACCGAAAGGCTGGTCGCGCTCGTCGGGGACCTGGCAGGAGAAAAACAATGAACGCCGCCACCAAACTGCCGCTCGAACTCGGGCCGATCCATTTCGTCGGTATCGGCGGTATCGGCATGTCGGGGATCGCCGAGGTGCTGCTGACGTTGGGCTACCGGGTCCAGGGCTCGGACAGCAAGGCGTCGAAAATCACCGCGCGGCTGGTCTCGCTGGGCGCCGAGTTCTTCGAGGGGCAGCGGGCGGAAAACATCGGCGACGGCGTGTCGGTGGTGGTGATTTCCTCGGCGATCAAACGCGGCAACCCCGAGCTGGAAGAGGCGCGGCGCAGGAAGCTGCCGGTGGTGCGCCGGGCCGAAATGCTGGCCGAACTGATGCGCCTTCGCTCGAACATCGCGGTCGCGGGGACGCATGGCAAGACCACCACGACGACCATGGTGGCGACGCTTCTGGACAAGGGCGGTTTCGATCCGACCGTGATCAACGGCGGCGTGATCCATGCTTACGGCTCGAACGCGCGGGCAGGGGCGGGCGAGTGGATGGTGGTCGAGGCCGACGAGAGCGACGGCAGCTTCAACCGTCTGCCCGCGACCATCGCCATCGTGACCAATATCGACCCCGAGCATATGGAGCACTGGGGCACCATCGACGCCCTGCGCCGCGGTTTCCTCGATTTCGTCTCGAATATCCCGTTCTACGGCGTGGCGGTCTGCTGCACCGATCACCCCGAGGTGCAGTCGCTGGTCGGCAAGGTGACCGACCGCCGGGTGATCTCTTTCGGCTTCAACGCCCAGGCCGATGTGCGGGCGGTGAATGTCCGTTTCGAGAACGGCAAATCCTGCTTCGACATCCTGTTGCAAAACGAGGAAGAGGGCTCCGCCATCGAGGGCTGCGAGCTGCCGATGCCCGGGGATCACAACGTCTCGAACGCGCTGTCGGCGGTGGCGGTGGCGCGGCATCTGGGGATGAAGAAGGAAGAGATCCGCGCCGCGCTGGCCGGATTCGCCGGCGTCAACCGCCGCTTCACCCGGGTGGGCGAGGTGAACGGCGTCGCCATCATCGACGATTACGGCCACCATCCGGTCGAGATTTCCGCGGTGCTGAAAGCCGCCCGCCAGGCCGTCTCGGCCACGCCGGGCGCGCGGGTGATCGCGGTGCATCAGCCGCACCGTTACTCGCGGCTGGCGAACCTGTTCGAGGATTTCTGCACCTGTTTCAACGAGGCCGATGTGGTCGCCATCGCCGAGGTCTATGCCGCGGGCGAGGATCCGCTGGCGGGTGCCAGCCGCGACGATCTGGTCGCCGGGCTGATCGCCCACGGCCACCGCCACGCCCGCGCGGTGATCGACGAGGAGGACCTCGCGCGGCTGTTCCGCGAACAGGCGCGGCCGGGCGACATCTTCGTCTGCCTCGGCGCCGGGACGATCTCGGCCTGGGCCAATGGCCTGCCCGCGAAGCTGATCGGCAAGGCCGCCTGAGCGGATGGAACTCGCAGGAATTTATCTGGCGGCGGTCGTCAGCGCGGCGCTGGCAGGCGGGCTGGCCTTTGTGCTCTGGCGGCGGGGCCTGCGATGGCTGGTCGTAGCGGCCTGGGTGGCGGTGGTGGGGCTGGCGGCGCTGTTCTGGCATCTCGCCTCGGTCGCCACCGGGGCGTTTCTCGCTGGCCTCGGCGAGACGATCATTGCGCTCTGGCTGGCGCTGGCTTTCGTGCCCGGGATCGCGCTTGGCGCGGCACTGGCGCTTTCGCGGCCCCTGGGGCTGGGCCTGAGCGTCGCTTATGCCCTTGGGCTGGCGGCTTATTTCGTGACGATGGCCTGAGAGGGGGGACGGACGAATGACTGCAAACCCCGGCCCCCGCAGCGACGGAGAGGCGTGAGATGTCGCTGCCGCTGATCCTTGGCTTTCTCTGGCTCGTCACCGCCAATCTGGCCGCCATGCTGCCCTCGCGCAGCCATCAGGAGCGGGCGGTGCCGGTGCTGATCGCGCTTGGCATTCCGCTTCTGGGCTGGCTGACCTGGGCCTCGGGGCCGCTCTGGGGGCTGATGTTCCTGTTGGGCGGCGCCTCGGCTTTGCGCTGGCCGCTGGTCTGGCTGTGGCATCGCCCGCGCTGACCGGCGCGCCCCCTGCGGGGGATTGCGGCCCGGGCGCTTTCCCGGCTAACCCTGTCGCCATGACAACGCTTCCCACCCCCCGCGGCACCCTGACCCCGAACCGTTCCCTGGCCGATCTGACCTGGCTGCGGGTCGGCGGCCCGGCCGACTGGCTGTTCCAGCCCGCCGACGAGGCCGACCTCGCCGCCTTCCTGCGCGACCTGCCGCCCGGGGTCGCGGTCTTTCCGATGGGGGTGGGCTCGAACCTGATCGTGAGGGACGGCGGCATCCGCGCGGTGGTGATCCGCCTGGGCCGCGGCTTCAACGGCATCGCGGTCGAGGGCGAGCGCGTCACCGCAGGGGCCGCCGCGCTCGACGCCCATGTCGCGCGGAAGGCCGCCGAGGCCGGGCGCGATCTGACCTTCCTGCGCACCATCCCCGGCAGTATCGGCGGCGCGGTCAGGATGAATGCGGGCTGCTACGGGCTGTATGTCGCCGATCATCTGGAGGAGATCCGCCTGATCACCCGCCAGGGCGAGGCGCTGACCCTGCCCGCCCGCGATCTGGCGCTGCGCTATCGCCAGTCCAGCCTGCCCGAGGGCGCGGTGATCGTCTCGGCCACCTTCCGCGCGCCCGCGGGCGATCCGGCGGAACTCGCCGCGCGGATGGAGGAGCAACTGGCGAAACGCGACGCCAGCCAGCCCACCAAAGAGCGCAGCGCCGGCTCCACCTTCCGCAATCCGGCCGGGTTCAGCTCGACCGGCCGCGCCGACGACAGCCACGATCTGAAGGCCTGGAAACTGATCGCCGACGCCGGGATGCGCGGCGCGCAGGTGGGGGCTGCGCAGATGTCGCCGATGCACGCCAATTTCATGATCAACACCGGCGGGGCGAATGCCGCCGATCTCGAATCGCTTGGCGAGGAAGTGCGAAAAAAGGTGTTCCAATCCAGCGGGATCACGCTAGAATGGGAAATCATGCGGGTCGGCGAAGCAGCCCCCCTGCACGAGAGTCAAGAAGAAAAGTCCGGGGCCTGAGGCCCGGGAAAACATATAAGGGGTCGCCAAAGACCCCGTGAGGCAGTGATGGCGGGCGGATCGGGCAGATTTCCCCGCGTGGCGGTTCTGAAAGGTGGCTTGTCCGCCGAGCGGGAGGTGTCCCTCTCGTCCGGTGCGGGTTGCGCCCAGGCCCTGCGTGAGACGGGTTACGAGGTGGTCGAGGTCGATGCCGGCCACGACCTTGCCCTGCGCCTGTCCGAGATCGCCCCCGATGTGGTGTTCAACGCGCTGCATGGTCGCTGGGGCGAGGACGGCTGCGTTCAGGGTATCCTCGAATGGCTGCGCATTCCCTATACCCATTCGGGCGTCTTGTGTTCGGCCCTCGCCATGGACAAGACCCGCTCGAAGGATGTGTTCCGCGCCGCCGGTATCCCGGTGGTGGACAGCGTTCTGGCCTCGCGCGAGGAAGTGTCGGAGCGCCACGTCCTGCCGCCGCCCTATGTGGTGAAGCCGAACAACGAGGGCTCTTCGGTCGGCGTCTATATCGTGCGCGAGGGCGCGAACGCGCCGCGTCTGGCCGAAACCATGCCGCAGCAGGTCATGGTGGAAACCTACGCCCCGGGGCGCGAGATGACCGTGGCGGTGATGGGGGGCAGGGCGCTTTGCGTCACCGATATCGTGACCGACGGCTGGTATGACTACGATGCCAAATACAAGACCGGCGGCTCGCGCCATGTGGTGCCCGCCGATCTGCCGGCCGGGATCACCGAGGCCTGCCTGCGGCTGTCCGAGCGCGCGTTTGAAGTGCTCGGCTGCCGTGGTCTCGCCCGTGCCGATTTCCGCTGGGACGAGGCGCGCGGCCTTGCCGGGCTGATCCTGCTGGAGATGAACACCCAGCCCGGGATGACGCCGACTTCGCTTGCGCCCGAACAGGCGGCGCATATGGGCATTTCCTACGGCGAGCTGTGCGACTGGCTGGTGAGGGATGCGTCATGCGATCGCTGATCCCGTTCCGCCTGCGCCCCGCGCGGCCCGCCAGACAGACCTGGGCGCGGCCCGAGCCGCCCCTGACCCGCGCGCCCGTGCGCCACGATCCGGCCCCCAGTCTCTGGGCCTACCGGATGCAAAGGGTGATGCTGACGCCTTACCTGCGCGCGCTGTTGCGGGTGGGGCTGCCCAGCTTCGCCGTGCTTTTCGCCTGCGCGCTTTACATCGCCGACGAGGACCGCCGCGCCGGGATCACCGCCGTCTTCACCGACCTGCGCGAGAAATTCGAGCAGCGGCCCGAATTCATGGTGACGCTGGCCTCGGTCGAGGGCTGTTCGCAGGATCTGGCCGATGCGGTGCGGGCGCGGCTGAACCTGAACCTGCCGCAAAGCTCGTTCGATCTGGATCTGGAAGCCGCCCGCGCCCGGATCGAGGATCTGGATGCGGTGAAATCGGCCGAGTTGCGGGTGCGCTCGGGCGGCGTGCTCCAGGTGCTGGTGACCGAACGCGAGCCGGTGGCGATCTGGCGCCAGGCCGAGGGGCTGACGCTCGTCGACGAGACCGGCCACCGCGTCGCCAGCCTGATCGAACGCTCTGACCGCGCCGATCTGCCGCTGATCGCGGGCGAGGGCGCCGACCGCGCCACGCCCGAGGCGCTGGCGCTGCTGGCCGCCGCCGGGCCGGTCGCCCCCCGTATCCGCGGCCTTGTCCGCATGGGCGAACGGCGGTGGGACATCGTGCTCGACCGCGACCAGCGCATCCTTCTGCCCGAGGACAATCCGGTGCGGGCGCTGGAACGGCTGCTGGCGCTGGATCATGCCCAGGACATCCTTACCCGTGACCTTGCCGCGGTCGATCTCAGGATCGCCGCGCGCCCGACCCTTCGCCTGACCCCCTATGCGATGAACGAACTGCGCCGATCCAGGGGGCTTGAGATCGTGGAGACCGAACTGTGACCGACCTCTATCAGACTCAACGCGCCATGCGGAACATGCGCCGGGCTGCCATGCAGCGCGGCGTCATCGCGATCCTCGACGTGGGAACGTCCAAGATCGCCTGTCTCATCCTGCGCTTCGACGGCGAGGCGCGATTGCGCGAGACCGAGGGCGTCGGCCCGATGGCCGGCCAGTCGCAGTTCCGCATCATCGGCGCGGCCACCACCCGCTCGCGCGGGGTGCGCTTCGGCGAGATCGCGGTGATGAACGAGACCGAGCGCGCGATCCGCACCGCGCTTCAGGCCGCGCAGAAGATGGCGAATGTCCGCGTCGATCACGTGATCGCCTGTTTCTCGGGGGCCGAGCCGCGCAGCTACGGCCTCGCGGGCGCGATCGACCTTGAGGACAACGTGGTCACCGAGCAGGACATCGCCCGGGTGCTGGCCTCGTGCGACGTGCCCGATATCGGCCCGGGGCGCGAGGTGCTGCACGCCCAGCCGGTGAATTTCGCGCTGGACCACCGCTCCGGCCTTGGCGATCCGCGCGGCCAGATCGGCCACCGCCTCGCCTGCGACATGCACCTTCTGTCGGTCGATGCCTCGGCGATCCAGAACCTGCTCTACTGCATTCAGCGCTGCGATCTGGAACTGGCGGGGATCGCCTCCTCGTCCTATGTCTCGGCGATCTCCAGCCTCGTCGAGGACGAGCAGGAACTCGGCGCGGCCTGTATCGACATGGGCGGCGGCGCGACCGGCATCTCGATCTTCATGAAGAAACACATGATCTATGCCGATTCCGTGCGGATGGGCGGCGATCATGTCACCTCGGACATCTCGAAGGGCCTCCAGATCCCGATGGCCGATGCCGAGCGGATCAAGACCCGTCACGGCGGGCTGTTCGCCACCGGCATGGACGACCGCGAGATGATCGAGCTCGGCGGCGATTCCGGCGACTGGGAGAAGGACCGCCGCCAGATCAGCCGCACCGAGCTGATCGGCATCATGCGCCCGCGGGTCGAGGAAATCCTGGAAGAGGCCCGCTCCGTGCTGGATGCGGCCGGTTTCGACCATCTGCCCAGCCAGCAGATCGTGCTGACCGGCGGCGGCAGCCAGATTCCGGGGCTCGACATGCTGGCGGGGCGCATCCTCGGCCACCGGGTGCGCCTTGGGCGGCCTTTGCGCGTCCAGGGCCTGCCGCAGGCGGCGACCGGGGCGGCTTTCGCCTCGGCGGTGGGGCTTTGCATGTTCGCGACGCATCCTCAGGACGAGTGGTGGGATTTCGAGGTTCCCGCCGATCGTTATCCGGCTCGGTCTTTGCGCAGGGCGTTCAGATGGTTCAAAGACAACTGGTAACCCCAGGATACGGCGCAGTCTGCGAAATCCCGCCTGCCGGGCGGCGAAATCCCCCATATTTTGTGGGCGGACGGCTTTTTTCTCGTGACCTCGGGGAGCGATACCGGTAGAGTTGCGGACAATCCGGCGGGTCCGGCCTCGGGACAGGGCTGCCCATCGGCGAGAAGGCACCGGCAAGAGACCCGGGGGCTGAAGACCCTCAGTGGCGGCACAAGAAACGGACAGGCGGATTCCATGGCACTCAATCTGACGATGGCGAACCAGCGTGAAGAGCTGAAGCCGCGCATCACCGTCTTCGGTGTGGGCGGCGCGGGCGGCAACGCCGTCAACAATATGATCGAGCAGGCGCTCGAAGGCGTGGAATTCGTGGTGGCGAACACCGACGCCCAGGCCCTTCAGCAATCGAAGGCCCATGCCCGGATCCAGATGGGCGTGAAAGTGACCGAGGGGCTGGGCGCGGGCGCGCGGCCCTCGGTCGGCGCCGCCGCGGCCGAAGAGACCATCGAAGAGATCGTCGATCATCTGGCGGGGGCGCATATGTGCTTCATCACCGCCGGGATGGGCGGCGGCACCGGCACCGGCGCCGCGCCGATCATCGCCCAGGCCGCGCGCGAGCTGGGCGTGCTGACCGTGGGCGTCGTCACCAAGCCGTTCCAGTTCGAGGGCGGCAAAAGGATGCGTCAGGCCGAGGAGGGGATCGAAGCCCTCCAGAAGGTCGTGGACACGCTGATCATCATTCCCAACCAGAACCTGTTCCGGCTGGCGAACGAGCGCACCACCTTTACCGAAGCCTTCGCCATGGCCGACGACGTGCTGTATCAGGGCGTCAAGGGCGTGACCGATCTGATGGTGCGCCCCGGCCTGATCAACCTCGATTTCGCCGATGTGCGTTCGGTGATGGACGAGATGGGCAAGGCGATGATGGGCACCGGCGAATCCGAGGGCGAAGACCGCGCCATCCAGGCCGCCGAGAAGGCCATCGCCAATCCGCTGCTCGACGAGATCAGCCTGAACGGCGCCAAGGGCGTGCTGATCAACATCACCGGCGGCCATGACCTGACCCTGTTCGAGCTGGACGAGGCCGCGAACATCATCCGCGAGAAGGTCGACCCCGAGGCGAATATCATCGTCGGCTCGACGCTCGACGGCTCGATGGCGGGGCGGATCCGCGTCTCGGTGGTGGCGACCGGCATCGACGCCAGCGCCCAGGCCAAGCCGGAACTGCCGATCACGCGGCGCCCGATGGCGCAGCCCCTGCAACTGCAACCCGCGCCGGAACCGGCCCCGGTGCGCCGCGAGGCGCCCGCGGCTTATGCGCCCGCTCCGGTCGCGCCGCAGCCGGCTCCGGTGGCGCAGCCCGCCGCTCCGATGCCGCAGCCGGTGGCGCAGCAGGACTACAGCGAGCAGGATCTGTTCGGCGCCGGCGACATGACCGCCCCGGCCTTCGCGCCGCAAGAGGAAGACCCGCATGCGGGCCATGATCTGCCGCCGCCGGCCTACCGCCCGCAGCAGCAGGCCCCCGCGCAGACCATGCGCCCGGCGCCCGCCTCGATCGAGGCCGATGCCGCCGCTTTCGTGGCGCCGCGCCCCAGGGTGCCCGGCCAGCCCTCGCCCGAGGCGATGGCCCGGCTCCAGGCCGCGGTGAAGAAGAACCCGGCCCCGGGCGCCGCCCATGCCGCGCCGCAGCCCCGCGCGGCCGAGCCGCAGCCCGCCGCCGCGGCGCGTCCGCGCTTCGGGATCGGCTCGCTGATCAACCGGATGGCGGGCCATCTGGAAGGCGGCCAGGCCGAGCGCGCCCCGGCGCCCCAGGGACATCGCCAGCAACCGCCGGTGACCGCCTATGACGACGAAGCCGAAAGCGGCCCCGATCAGGACCGGATCGAGATTCCGGCATTCCTGCGCCGCCAGGCCAACTGATAACAGGCAGGAAGAAACCTAGGGAGGGGCCGGGAAACCGGCCCCTTTTTCCTTGCCGTATCAATGGGTTGTGATTGTGACACCTGGTGTCACAAACGGTTGCAAAAGGTGAATTGTGATCGGTGCAACACTTTACTAACTACTCTGGCAGACAGGGCGGCGCCAATGCGCCCCTGAGCAAGACAGACGTGCAAGGCAGAATGGAAGGCACTCAGGTGCAGAACACACTGAAAACGGCAGTCAGCTTCTCCGGCGTGGGGCTCCACACCGGGCAGCCTGTGCGCATGACGGTGCGTCCCGCTCCGGCGGATCACGGAATCTGGTTCCGCCGCACCGATATTGCCGGCCCGGACGCCGATATTCCGGCGATCTGGTCGGCGGTGACGCCCTCGCGGCTGTGCACGGTGGTGGAAAACGCCGAAGGCGTCGCGGTCTCGACCATCGAACATCTGATGGCCGCGCTTGCGGGCTGCGCCATCCATAACGCGGTGATCGAAATCGACGGGGGCGAGGTGCCGATTCTCGACGGCTCGGCCGAGCCCTTCGTCGCCGCCTTCCTTGCCGCCGGTCTGCGCGAGCAATCCTCCGAGATCTGCGCCATCCGCGTGCTGCGCCCCGTCGAGGTGCGCGAGGGCGAGGCGGTCGCGCGGCTGGAACCGGCCGATATGCTGGAGATCGACTTCCGCATCGACTTCACCGACGCCGCCATCGGCACCCAGGCGCGCCATCTGCGCATGTCCAATGGCGCTTTCGTGCGCGAACTGTCCGACAGCCGCACCTTCTGCCGTCAGGCGGATGTGGATGCGATGCGCGAGAAGGGCCTCGCGCTCGGCGGCACGCTTGAGAATGCCGTGGTGTTCGACGGCGCCCGGGTGGTCTCGCCCGGCGGTCTGCGCCACCAGGACGAGCCGGTGCGCCACAAGATGCTGGATGCGGTGGGCGATCTCTCGCTTGCGGGCGGGCCGATCCTTGGCCGCTACACCGGCATTCGCGCCGGTCACGCCATGACCAACCGCCTGCTGCGCGCGCTGTTCGCCGACCCGGATAATTACCTGATCGAGGGCTGCTCCGGCCGCATCGGCGGAAAACTGCCGGGGATCGGCGTCCATTCCGGTGATCTGCCCTCGTCTCGCCGCCGCGCGGCCTGACCAGGCGCCCCGGCTGCGCCGCTCCGCAGGTGCCGCCGGGTGGTGAAAGGCGTTTTGCGCAGCGGATTTTTCTGTGCTAGGACGAGGCAAATCGCCGGGGGCGCAAGCACCACCGATGCGCGGCAGAGGCAGCCGGGCAGGGGCGGATCCCGGCAAGGAAGTCAGGTTTGGGTAGGCGGAAGATGGCAGGCAAGGCACCGGGACTGCGGATCGGAGCGGTCATGCTTCTCGCGGTCACGCTTTCGGCTTGCGGCGGGAATCGCGGTTCGGAAAGTGAATCGCTGGAGAACCTCACCGCGGAAGAAATCTACCGCAAGGGCGAGCTGGAGCTGGAAACCTCGCGCAAGGCCGGGGATTCGCTGCGCTATTTCCAGGAGGTCGAGCGGCTTTATCCCTATACCGAATATGCCCGCCGCGCCCTGATCATGCAGGCCTTCGTCAATCACAAGACGAAGAAATACGAAGAGGCCCGCGCCGCCGCGCAGCGCTTCCTCGATTTCTATCCCGACGACGAGGATGCGGCCTACGCGCAATATCTGATGGCTCTGTCCTATTACGACCAGATCGAGGATGTCGGCCGCGACCAGGGCCTGACCTTCCAGGCGCTGCTGGCGTTGCGCGAAGTGATCGAGAAATATCCCGACAGCGAATACGCCAGTTCCGCGATCCTGAAATTCGATCTCGCTTTCGACCATCTGGCGGCGAAAGAGATGGAGATCGGCCGCTTCTACCTCAAGCGGAGGCATTACACCGCGGCGCTGAACCGGTTCCGCACCGTGGTGCAGGACTACCAGACCACGACCCATACCGCCGAGGCGCTCTATCGTCTGATCGAGATCTATCTGGTGCTGGGCTTCGAGGCCGAGGCGCAGACCGCGGGCGCCATTCTCGGGCACAACTACCAGTCCTCGCCCTTCTATCAGGACGGCTACAACCTCCTGAAAGGCAAAGGGCTTGCGCCCGAGGCGCGCGGCGACAGCTGGCTGTCGCAGATCTACCGCCAGATGATCCGCGGCGAATGGCTGTGACGGGGCGGGCCGCGGCCCGCTCCCTTGCGCGAACAGGGTCCAGATGCTGATCTCGCTCGACATCCGCGACATTCTGATCATCGATCGGCTCTCGCTGGAACTGGGGCCGGGGCTCAACGTGCTGACCGGCGAGACCGGGGCGGGGAAGTCGATCCTTCTGGATGCGCTCGGCATGGTGCTGGGCTGGAAGGGCCGCGCGGATCTTGTGCGCCAGGGGGCGGAGAAGGGCGAAGTCACCGCCGTTTTCGATCTGCCGCCCGGCCATCCCGCGCGGGCGGTGCTGGACGAGGCCGGGGTGGATCCCGGCGACGAACTGATCCTGCGCCGCGCCGCCCATGCCGACGGCCGCCGCCAGGCCTGGGCCAACGACC
This sequence comes from Pseudogemmobacter humi, assembly GCF_900609055.1. Taxonomy (GTDB): domain Bacteria; phylum Pseudomonadota; class Alphaproteobacteria; order Rhodobacterales; family Rhodobacteraceae; genus Pseudogemmobacter; species Pseudogemmobacter humi. The sequence continues at coordinate 18,690 of NZ_UXAW01000083.1, forward strand.
GCCGGGTCTCGGCCGAGGTGTTGCGCGGCCTGTCCGAGACCCTGGTGGAACTGCACGGCCAGCATGACGACCGCGGCCTTCTGAACCCGCGCGGCCACCGCGCGCTGCTGGACGCTTTCGCCGGCTATGACCTCTCGCCCCTGCGCAGCCTCTGGACCGCGCAGCGCCAGGCCCGCGAGGCTCTGGCCGCGGCCGAGGCGCAGATCGCCCGCGCCCGGTCCGAGGAGGATTTCCTGCGCCATGCGGTCGAGGAACTGGACAAACTCGCGCCGCAGCCCGGGGAAGAGGCCCAACTCGATGCGAAGCGGCGGCTGATGCAGGCGGCGGGCCGGATCCGCGAGGATGTCGCCCGCGCGCTGGCCGCCCTGTCGGACGAGGGCGCCGAGGGAAGGATGCGCGACGCTTCGCGCTGGCTGGAGGGGGCGGCGGACCGCGCCGGCGGCCGGCTGGAAGAGCCGCTCGCGGCGCTGTCGCGGGCGATGATCGAATTGTCCGAGGCCCAGGCCGGGGTGGAGAGCTGCCTTGAGGCTCTGGACTTCAACCCGGCCGAGCTGGAGGCCGCCGAGGAACGCCTGTTCGCGATCCGCGCGCTCGCGCGCAAACACGGCGTCGCGCCGGACGATCTGGCCACCCACGCGGGCGGGCTGCGCGCCCGGCTGGAGGCGCTCGACGCCGGCGAGGCCGGTCTCGGGCGGCTCGCGGGGGCGCTGACGGCGGCGGAAGCGGATTACACGCTTGAGGCCGGGCGCATCGGCGCGCTGCGTCGCGCGGCGGCAGAGCGGCTCGATGCCGCGATGGCCGCCGAACTGGCGCCCCTGAAGATGGAACGCGCCGTCTTCCGCAGCGTGGTCGCCCCCGGCGAGCCCGGCCCCGAGGGCCGGGATCAGGTCACTTTCACCGTCGCCACCAACCCCGGCGCGCCGTCCGGCCCCCTGAACCGCATCGCCTCGGGCGGCGAGCTTTCGCGCTTCCTGCTCGCGCTCAAGGTCTGCCTGACCGGCGGCGGCCAGGGGCTGACGATGATCTTCGACGAGATCGACCGCGGCGTCGGCGGCGCCACCGCCGATGCGGTCGGCCGCCGCCTCCAGGCGCTGGCGCTCGGCGCCCAGGTGCTGGTCGTCACCCATTCGCCCCAGGTCGCCGCCCTCGGCCGCCATCACTGGCGGGTGCAGAAGGCGGTGGTGGACGAGGTGACGCTCTCCACCGTGGTGCCGCTTTCCGAGCGCGAGCGGGTCGAGGAGATCGCCCGGATGATCTCGGGCGACCGGGTGACCGACGCCGCCCGCGAGGCCGCCCGCGCCCTGATCGGCGCCTGAGTCCGCGGCCCGGCCTGAAGCCCGCCGCGCGGGGATATTCCGGGCAGGATGAAAGCGCAGCCGGTTGCGCCCGGCGCAGGTCGGGGAACGCTCCGCGGGGGGTATTTATATCAGGATGAAAGCCCTTTCACCTTGATATAAATACCCCCGCCGGAGGCATCCGCACTTTCCACCCGCGCCGCTGTCAGCCACTGGCAACCCTTCGCGGCTTGCGCTATGAGAGGGCCATCCCGTCAGCAGCCGCCGGAGTGCCGCCCATGAAAGCCGCCGTCATCACCTTTCCCGGGTCGAACTGCGACCGCGATCTGGCCGTGGCGTTCGGGAAGGCCGGCTTTCAGGTCACCCGCGTCTGGCACAAGGACAGCGACCTGCCCGAGGGCACCGACATCGTCGGCGTGCCGGGCGGCTTTTCCTATGGCGACTACCTGCGCTGCGGCGCCATCGCCGCGCAATCGCCCATCGGCGCGGCGGTGAAGAAGCATGCGGACCGCGGCGGCTATGCCCTCGGCATCTGCAACGGCTTTCAGATCCTGACCGAGATGCGGCTGCTGCCCGGCGTTCTGATGCGCAACAAGGGGCTGAAATACATCTGCCGCACGCTTACGCTGAAGGTCGCGACCACCGAGAGCGCCTTCACCTCGGGCTATCGCGCGGGCCAGGAGATCCGTGTGCCGATCGCCCATCACGACGGCAATTACACCCTGGACGACGAAGGGCTGAAACGGCTGGAAGGTCAGGACCGCATCGCCTTCACCTATGGCGACAACCCCAACGGCTCGATGGGCGATATCGCGGGCGTGCTGTCGGAGAACCGCCGGGTGCTCGGTATGATGCCGCATCCCGAGCGCGCTTACGAGCCGCTCCATGGCTCCTCCGATGGTGCGGCGCTGTTTGCCTCGCTCATGGGCGGGTTGGCGCTGGCCTGAGGGGCATTGCCTTGAGGGGCCGCCGGGCGCAATCTAGTTTAGCGCCATGTTCAGCGAGCGCGCATCCGGCATGACCGACCAAACCGCCGAGACGCCCCAGGGCCTGCCCTGGCGGGTCAAGCTGGTCGTGCTTTTGCTGATCCTTGCGGCCATCGGCGTGGTGCTGGTCTCGAACCGCTGGCTGACCGAGCGATTCATCGATTCGACCCGCAACCGCAGCGACGTGCGGCTGGCGCTGTATTCCGGCAACCTCGTCTCGGAATTGCAGCGCACCTCGGTGGTGCCGCTTTTGCTGGCGCGCGACCCCGATCTGATCCAGGCGCTGAAGGACGGGAATTTCTCGCGCACCCCCGCCAAGCTGATCGCGCTGCAATCCGAGATCGGTGTGGCCTCGATCCGGCTGCTCGACGGCGACGGGCGGGTGGTGGGGGCGACCAACCGCAACATCCTTGGCGCCAATTTCCGCTCGGAAAGCTATTTCATCGACGCGCAACGCACCAACGAGACGATCTTCACCTCCACCCCGCGCGACTCGGGCGGCTATGATTTCAGCTATTCCCGCGCGATCCGCGGCGATGGCAAGGTGCTGGGCGTCATCGTCGTCTCGGTCGATCTCCTGAAATACGAGCGCGCCTGGTCGGGGCTGAACGACGCGGTGGTGGTGACGAACAGCGAGGGCACGGTCATTCTGACCACGGTGCCGTCCTGGCGCGGCAAGGCGCTGAACGACGCCATGGCCGAGACCGAGCCCACCAGCGCGCTGGAACGCGCCTTCCAGGCCTCGACCGACTGGGCGCGGCCCAGGCCCGACGCCTGGATGCAGGGCGTGCCGGTGATGAAGACCGAGGCGCGGATCCCGTTCCGCGGCTGGCGCATCGTCACCTTCACCGATTACGTCCAGGTGCGCGAGAAGGTGAATGGCATCCTCGCGCTGGAAATCATGGGTTTCGCGATTCTGATGTCCATCGCGTTTTATTTCCTGACCCGGCGGGCCTGGTCGCGGTCGCTCAGCCTGCAACGGGAATCGGCCGAGCTGCGCGCCCTGAACGCGCGGCTGCAACGCGAGATCGCCGAGCGCGAGAAGGTCGAGGCCAACCTCCAGGTCGCCGAGCAGACGCTGGAGCAATCCTCTAAACTCGCCGTGCTGGGCGAGATGTCGGCCGCCGTCAGTCACGAATTGAACCAGCCGCTTGCCGCGATGAAGACCTATCTCGCCGGGGCGCGGCTGTTGTTGCAGCGGCGGCGCCCGGACGAGGCTTTGTCCTCGTTCCAGCGCATCGACGATCTGATCGAGCGGATGGGCTCGATCACCCGGCAGCTCAAGAGCTATGCGCGGAAGGGCGGCGAGGCGTTCGAGCCGGTCGATCTGCGGATGTGCATCTCTTCGGCGCTGGCGATGATGGAGCCGCAGCTCAAAAGCCGCGTGGTGCGCATCACCCGTGGCCTGCCGCGCCAGCCGGTCATGGTCATGGCCGACCGGATCCGGCTGGAGCAGGTGATCATCAACCTTCTGCGCAATTCGCTTGACGCGATCAAGGACGTGTCGTCGCCGCAGATCGACCTGCTTCTTTCGGCGGGCGAGACGGCGACGCTGACGGTGCGCGACAACGGTCACGGGATCACCGATCTCGACCATCTTTTCGAGCCGTTCTACACGACGAAGAAACCGGGCGAGGGGGTCGGGCTTGGCCTGGCGATCTCGTCGGGGATCGTCACCGATCTGGGCGGACGGCTCACCGCCCATAATGGCGAGGAGGGCGGCGCGGTGTTCGAGATGCAGCTGCCGATCCTGGGCCACGAACAGCAAGCAGCGGAGTGAAAGCTGAATGGCACGAGCGATGAAAGTGGCGATCGTCGATGACGAGGCGGATATGCGGGCCTCGATCAGCCAGTGGCTGGCGCTGTCGGGGTTCGACACCGAGACCTACCCCTCGGCCGAGGATGCGCTGAAGGCGATCGGCCCGGATTTCCCGGGCGTGGTGGTGTCGGACATCAAGATGCCCGGCATGGACGGCATGGCGTTTCTGAAAAAGCTGATGAGCCAGGACAGCGGCCTGCCGGTGATCATGATCACCGGCCACGGCGACGTGCCGATGGCGGTCGAGGCGATGCGGGTGGGGGCGTTCGACTTCCTGGAAAAGCCGTTCAACCCGGACCGGATGACCGAACTCGCGAAGAAGGCCACCCAGTCCCGGCGGATGACGCTCGACAGCCGCGCGCTGCGAAAGGAGCTGTCGGACGGCTCGACCATCATGCACAAGCTGGTGGGCACCTCGCCCGCGATGGAGCGGCTGCGCGAGGATATCCTCGATCTCGGCCAGGCCGACAGCCATGTGCTGATCGACGGCGAGACCGGCACCGGCAAGACCCTGGTGGCCCATGCGCTGCATGCGGTGGGGCCGCGGGCCTCGAAGAAATTCGTCACCATCTCCTGCGCGGCCTGGTCCGAGGATCAGCTCACCGCGAAACTGTTCGGCCCCGGCGAGGATGGCGCGATCCCGCTGGTCGAGGAGGCGCGCGGCGGCACGCTCTGTCTGGAAGATATCGAGGCGCTCAGCCAGGGTTTGCAGGCGCGGCTTCTGACCTTCATCAACGACCAGGGCCTGCCGCCCGAGACCCGGATCATCGCGATCCGCAACCAGCAGGCCCCGGATCTGACGCTGGAACAGGCTTTGCGGCCGGATCTGTTCTACCGGCTGGGCGCGATGACCATCGTGCTGCCGCCCTTGCGCGCGCGCGGCGAGGATATCCTGCAACTCTTCACCCGGCTCTCCGAGCAATTCGCCGAGGAATACGGCTGCGACGCGCCGCAGGTGACCGCGCAGGAGGCGGCGCAGCTTCTCCAGGCGCCCTGGCCGGGCAATGTGCGGCAGATGGTGAACATCGCCGAACGCGCGGTGTTGCAGAACCGGCGCGGCTCGGGTTCCATCGCGTCGCTGCTGATGGCCGACAACGAGGCCACCGGCCCGGCGATGACCACCGAAGGCAAGCCCCTCAAGGAATATGTCGAGGCCTTCGAGCGGATGCTGATCGACAACACCATGCGCCGCCACAAGGGCAGCATCGTCGCGGTGATGGATGAATTGTGCCTGCCGCGCCGGACGCTGAACGAGAAGATGGCGAAATACGGGCTTCAGCGGCAGGATTATACCTGAAGATGCCCGGCTTCGGTCGGTATTTCGCCTGAAAACTGGGCGAGATCTCCTGCGGTATACCGCAGGAGATCACATATGCGTTTCATCGGAAAGCTTTTGGCAACTATTCTGTTCGGCCTTCTCACCTTCGTGGCACTGACCCCTCTCGCCGCGGCGCTGCTGAAAGGCAATCAGGCGGGGCCGCCGCTTGTTGTGATTGCGGCGCTGGTCGTCGTCAGCGTAATGGCCTTCACCGCCCCCACCGGACGGCGGGCCTGGGGCCGCGGCAGCCTGATCGCAGGAGCCTGCTTCCTTGCACTGCCGCTGTCGATGACGGTCCTCTCTGGCCTGGCCGCGCAAGAGGTCGTGGCGCAGGCCGGCGCCGGTCAGGAGGCTGTCGCGGCAGCTGGTGCGACCATTGGCGCGGGGATCATGGTCGGGGCTTCGGCCTTCTTTGGGTTTTTCCTCGGGACGATTTTCCTCGTGACCGGCCTCGTTCTGGTGCTGGGTGGCCGCCGCGAGGTTGTCATCGTCCAGGCCTGAGACGGTTGCGCGGGCGGGGCCGGGACGGCGATCCCACAACGGAAAGGGGCAGAGCTGTCCCTTCCGGCTGGCCGGGCGAAAGCCGACATGCTGTCGCTGTATTTTATCATTGTGTTTTACCCCCCTTTCCTCCAGGTTCGGGCCAGGGCGGGCGTGAAGCCGCCTGAGGTATTCTCTCCCCTTCCTTCGTCCCGGCGCGATGATCCGTGCCGCGAATGACCGGGAGCCGGATCGGCCGCAAGGCTGTGCACATTGCCGGACGGATGCGGCGCGCAAGCGTTCGTCGCCCGCGAGGTCAGAAAGGCGGGGGGCTCTGTCCCCCTGAAAGTAACCGCGATGAGGCGCGCGAGCATTGCAGCGACAGGCGAGGTCTGCCCCACGGGCAGGGTCCGCCCGGCTGTGCCCGCCGCCCCCGCTCAGACAAGCCGCCCTGAAACGTATGATCCGCCTTCCGGTCCGCCGGGAGGCGCTTTGCGCTTGGGGCGCAATGGAACATTATGGCTAAGAAAATGCTCATCGACGCCACCCATGCGGAAGAAACCCGCGTGGTGGTGGTGGACGGAAACAAGGTCGAGGAGTTCGACTTTGAAACCCTGAACAAGCGGCAACTGGCGGGGAACATCTACCTTGCCAAGGTGACGCGGGTCGAACCCTCGCTTCAGGCGGCCTTCGTGGATTACGGCGGGAACCGGCACGGTTTCCTCGCTTTCGCGGAAATCCATCCCGATTACTACCAGATCCCGGTCGCCGACCGTCAGGCGCTGCTTGCCGAGGAACGGGCGCTCGCCCGCGAGGAAGAGGAAGAGGACAACCGCCGCTCGCGCCGCCGCAAACCCGCGCCGCGCGCCGAGCGGGCGGCCGCCGATCCGGTGGTGTCGGGCGATGCGCCGTCAGAGACGGCCTCCGAGGCGATGGAAGTGATCGACCTCGGTGACGAGGGCGCGCATGGGATCATCGGCGACGAGGAACCGCAGGGCAGCATCGGCAACGAGGGCCCGCACGGGCGCGCCGACGACGGCGCGGAGGCGGAATCCTCCGCGGCCCCGGCCGAAGAGAACGGTGACGAGAACGGCGAGAACGGCGGCATCACCCCGGCCTCCGACCGGGCCGACGAGATCGAGTCGATCGCCGAAGAGGATGTGGCGGAAGAGATTTCCGCGCCGCGCCGCCCGCGTCTGCGCAAATACAAGATCCAGGAAGTGGTCAAGGTCCGGCAGATCATGCTGGTCCAGGTCGTCAAGGAAGAGCGCGGCAACAAGGGTGCGGCGCTGACCACCTATCTCTCGCTCGCCGGCCGTTACTGCGTGCTGATGCCCAACACCGCGCGCGGCGGTGGCATCTCGCGCAAGATCACCCAGGCGACGGATCGCAAGAAACTGAAGGAAATCGCGGGCGAGCTGGAGGTGCCGGAAGGCGCCGGGCTGATCATCCGCACCGCGGGTGCCAAGCGCACCAAGCCGGAAATCCGGCGCGATTACGAATACCTCATGCGGCTCTGGGAACAGATCCGCGATCTGACCCTGCGCTCGGTCGCGCCCGCCGCGATCTATGAGGAAGGCGATCTGATCAAGCGCACGATCCGCGATCTCTACACCCGCGAGATCGACGAGGTGCTGGTCGAGGGCGAGGCGGGCTACCGCACCGCCAAAGACTTCATGCGCATGATCATGCCCAGCCACGCCAAACAGGTGAAGCGCTACGACGAGCCGAACCCGCTCTTCGCCCGCTTCCAGGTCGAAAGCTACCTCGGCGGCATGTTCAACCCGGTGGTGCAGCTGAAATCCGGCGGCTATATCGTGATCGGCGTCACCGAGGCGCTGGTCGCCATCGACGTGAACTCGGGCCGCGCGACCAAGGAAGGCTCGATCGAGGACACCGCGCTCAGGACCAACCTGGAAGCCTGCGACGAGGTGGCCCGCCAGCTGCGCCTGCGCGACCTCGCCGGTCTGATCGTGATCGACTTCATCGACATGGAAGAGCGCAAGAACAACGCCGCCGTCGAGAAGCGCCTGAAAGACAAGCTGAAAACCGACCGCGCCCGGATCCAGATCGGCCGCATCTCGGGCTTTGGCCTGATGGAGATGTCGCGCCAGCGCCTGCGGCCCGGCATGCTGGAATCGACCACCCAGCCCTGCCCGCATTGCCACGGCACCGGGCTGATCCGCTCGGATGATTCCATGGCGCTGACCATCCTGCGCGCGCTTGAGGAAGAGGGCACCCGCAAACGCTCGAAAGAGGTGCTGCTGAAGGCGCCGGTTGGCATCGTGAACTATCTGTTCAACCACAAGCGCGAGCATATCGCCCTGATCGAGACCCGCTACGGCATGGCGGTCAGGATGGAGGCCGACCCCTCGCTGGTCTCGCCCGATTACGCGATCGAGAAGTTCAAGACCGCCACCCGCAACGTGCCCGAACCGAGCCAGGTGATCTCGGGCCATGCCGGGCTGATGGGCGCGCCGGTGGATGAAGAGGACGAGGATCTCGTCGACGAGATCGAAGGAGAAGAGGACGTGGAGGAGGCCGTCGTGGCCGGAACCACGGCTGCGCCGGTTGCCGCCGCCTCTGAAGAAAACGGCGATGCGGGCGGCAAGAAGAAGCGCCGCCGCCGCCGCCGCCGCCGGGGGGGCAGCCGCGACGGGCAGGGCGCCGAGGGAGGTGCCACCGATTCGGGCGATGAGGCCGATGACGAGGACGGTTTCGAGGATGGCGAAGAGGGCGAAGCGGTTTCCGAACAGCCGGACGAGGCCGCAGAAGCCGTTGTGCCGGTGACCGCGGAAGCCGCCCCGGAAGCGGCGCCGAAGCCGAAACGCGCCACCCGCTCGCGCAGCAAGGCCAAAGCGGCGGAGGCCGCCGCCGATGCGGTGGCCGCACCCGCAGAGGATGCGGCCGTGGCAGGCGCAGAGGCAGAGGCAGAGACGCCCGCGCCGAAAGCCGCGAAAGCCCCGGCGAAACGCAGCAGCAGCCGCACGAAGGCCGCGGCGGCTCCGGTCGAAGCGGACGGGGGCAGCGAGGCGGCGGAAAAGCCGGTGAAGGCGGCCGCGAAGCCGAAGACCACCCGCACCAGCAGCTCGCGCGCGAAAAAACCGGTGGCGGAAGCGCCGGCGCCTGAAGATGCCGCAGCCGTGCCGGCCGTCGCCGAAGCCCCTGCCGCGCAGGCGCTGCCGGAACTGGTCGCCGATCCGGGCCTCGTGGCCCAGGAGGCTGCGGCCGGGGCGCTTCAGACCGATCCCGGTTTCGCCGAAACCGCGCCCGCCGAGGCAGAGACGGAGGCCGAAGCCGATGACGACGGGTCGAAACCCCGCCGCAAGGGCTGGTGGTCGCTCGGCCGCTGATCATAGCATGACGATCCGAAAGGGGGCCGCAGGGCCCCCTTTTCACATCCGCCTCAGCCCCATTCGTGGAAGATGAAGAACGCTCCGAGGGCGATGAAGGCGAAGCCGGTCAGATGGTTCCACATCAGCGGCTCTTTCAGGTAAAGCACCGAGAAAGCGGCGAAAACCGTCAGGGTGATCACCTCCTGGATGGTCTTGAGCTGCGCCGCGCTGAAATGGCCGTAACCGATGCGGTTCGCCGGAACCATCAGGCAGTACTCAAAGAAGGCGATGCCCCAGCTGATCAGGATGACCTTCATCAGCGGCGCCTCCATGCCGTCTTTCAGATGGCCATACCAGGCGAAGGTCATGAAGATGTTCGACGCGATCAGCAGCAGGATCGTGACGAGCGGAACGGGCAGGCTGAGCATTCGGCGCACCGATAACAGGGGAATCGGCCGCAGCCTGATCCGGCGCGCGGCCGCGCGCAAGGGGGATGCGGGCCAGGGATTCGCGCGCCTTTGCGCACCGGGGAAACCATGCGGGGAAATTCCCGCGCCGCCGCGCGTAAAACGCCAATTCCGTTCTTTCGGATGCGGTTTGAACGAAACGCTGTTCCTTTGCGAAGGCTTGCACCTTTTCCCCGCCGGGAGGATATTCCGCACAGCTTGCGGCGGGGCTGTTCCGCCGGTTTACCGAACGAGGCCGAGGCTATGACATCGCTTTTCACTCTGACCCGCCGCGCCGCGCTGGCGCTGGCCGCCGCCGCGCTGGCGGCGCCGCTGGCCCATGCCGATACCACGAAGCTGAAGGTCGGCATCATGGGCGGCGAGGACGAATCCGTCTGGGCCGTGGTGGCCGAACAGGCGAAACCGCTCGGGCTTGAGATCGAGACGGTGATCTTCAACGACTACACCCAGCCCAACGAGGCGCTGGCCCGCAAGGAAATCGACGCCAACGCCTTCCAGCACGGCCCCTATCTCGACGCGCAGATCGCGGCCCATGGTTATGAGATCTCGATCGCCATCGACACGGCGATCTTCCCGATCGGGCTCTATTCCAGGAAATACGACAGCATCGAGGCGCTGCCCGAGGGCGCGGTGATCGGCGTGCCGAACGATCCCTCGAACGGCGGCCGCGCGCTCAAGGTGCTGGAACAGCTCGGCCTGATCACCGTCCGCCCCGAGGCCGGCATCCTCGCCACCGTGATCGACGTGAGCGAGAACCCCAGGAACTACGACCTGCGCGAGCTGGATGCGGGCGTCGTGGGCCGCGCCATCGACGATCTGGATGCGGCGGTGGTCAACACCGACTGGGCGGCCAAGGCCGACCTGCTCGACCACCGGATCGCCCAGGAAGCGGGCGAGAACAACCCCTATACCAACTTCATCGCGGTGCGGACCGAGGACAAGGACGCGCCCTGGGTCGCCGCTCTGCAACAGGCGTTCCAGAACGATGCCGTGAAACAGGCCTATGCCGAGGCTTACAAGGGCGCGGCGGTTCCCGCCTGGTAAGAACCAGGATATGAGACCAGATCAGGGCGCCCGGCCACCCCGGGCGTTCTGGTTTTCTGCTTCGGACGCAAGCCATGGGCGGAAACCGGGAAGCCTCCGGCGGGGGTATTTAAGTCAAGGTGAAAGCCCTTTCACCCTGATCCAAATACCCAAGGGGGGTGAGCGCCGCAGGCGCGAGGGGTGAAGATGCCGTCGCCATTGGTTCAGGCCTGCATTTTCGAGAGCCCCCTTTCCGGCGGACGGACCCGGGCGCGCGCTGCCCGATGGATCGAAGGAATGAGAAATGACCACAGCGCAAGCGGCCGCCGCGCCCGTCGTGCGGCTGGAAAACGTCGTGCGGCGGTTTTCGGACCGGCCAGCGCTGGATGACATCTCGCTGACGCTTGCGCGTGGCGAGATCGTCGGGCTGATCGGTCGCTCGGGCGCCGGGAAATCGACGCTGATCCGCTGTCTGAACGGGCTGGACCGGCCGCAGGCGGGGCGGGTGGTGATCGACGGAACCGATATTTCCACGCTGTCGGAACAGGCGCTCAACCCGGTGCGCCGCCGGATCGGTATGATCTTCCAGCATTTCAATCTGCTGTCGGCAAAGACCGTGGCGCAGAACGTGGCCCTGCCCCTGAAAATCGCCGGGGTGGAGAAGGCGGCGCGGCTGCGGCGGGTGATGGAGCTGCTGGATCTGGTCGGCCTTGCGGACAAGGCCGATATGTATCCCGCCCAGCTTTCCGGCGGGCAGAAGCAGCGCATCGGCATCGCCCGGGCGCTGGCGCCCGAGCCGCTGCTGCTCTTGTCGGATGAGGCGACCTCGGCGCTTGACCCTGAGACCACCCAGTCGATCCTCAATCTTCTGGGCGATGTGAACCGCCAGCTCGGCCTGACCATCCTGATGATCACCCACGAGATGGAGGTCGTGCGCCAGATCGCGCATCGGGTGCTGGTGCTGGACGCCGGCCGCATCGTCGAGGAGGGGCCGGTCGCCCGCGTCCTCGCCTCGCCGCAGACCGATACGACGCGCAGCCTTCTGCGCGGCCTGTCGCCGGTGCTGCCCGCCGATCTCGCGGCGCGGATCGCGCCCCAGGGGGATCAGGCGCTGATCCGGGTCGATGTTTACGGCCCCGCCGCGCGGCGCCCGCTGCTGGCGGAGATCGAGGCGATCACCGGCCGCCCGGCGCGGCTGGTTCATGGCGGGCTGAACGATGTCCAGGGCGAGCCCTACGGGCGGCTGTTCCTCGCGCTCGGGACCGGCGATCCGGCGCTGGTCGGCGCGGTCACCGCCCGGCTGCAACCTGAAACCACCGCGATCGAGGTGCTGGGCTATGTCCCCTCAGACATTTGATTTTCTGCTGGGCTGGGCGATGACGCGGCCGATGTTCGACCTGCTGTTGCGCGGCATATGGGAGACGGTGGTGATGACCGGCATCTCGGGGGCGCTGTCTTTCGTGATCGGCCTGCCGCTCGCGCTGGTGCTGGTCACCACCGACCGCGGCGGCATATTCCAGAACCTCTGGATCAACCGCAGCCTCGGCGGGCTGGTCAACGCTTTGCGCTCGGTTCCGTTCATCATCCTGCTGGTTGCGGTGATTCCGCTGACCCGGCTGATCGTGGGTTCGGCCATCGGCATCGCGGCGGCCATCGTGCCGCTGACGCTCGCGGCGGCGCCTTATTTCGCCCGGGTGGCCGAGGTGTCTTTGCGCGAGGTGGACCGCGCCCTGATCGACGCCGCCCGCGCCATGGGGGCGACGCGGGCCACCATCCTGCGCGAGGTGCTGATCCCCGAGGCGCTGCCCGGGATCGTCTCGGGCTTCACCGTGACCATGGTGACTCTGATCGGCGCCTCGGCCATGGCGGGGGCGGTGGGGGCCGGCGGCCTCGGCGATATCGCCATCCGCTACGGCTATCAGCGGTTCGAGACCGCGGTGATGGTGGCGGTGGTGGTGATCCTGATCGTGATGGTTTCGATCATGCAATGGGCCGGAGATGCGCTTGCACGGCGCATCGACCACCGCTGAGGCGTGATGCGGCGCATCGCCCTGGCTAAGCCGGGCTGCGCAATGATCTGATTATCCGTGGGAATTTCAGATCCGGGACTGGAGCGGGCGAGGCGATTCGAACGCCCGACCCTAACCTTGGCAAGGTTATGCTCTACCCCTGAGCTACGCCCGCGCCGGTCCCGGATGGCGGTGATCTAGCGAAGCCGGGCGGCGCCCGCAAGGGGGGATGTGAAAAATCCTCATCTCAGCCGTGCGGCGATTTCGGCCAGCATCGCGGCGGTCTCCTGCGGGCGCGCGAAGAAGGGCGAATGGCCGCAGTCCAGACGGAAGCGATTCGCGGGCGGGATGGTGCGCGCCATCTCTTCCTGCGCCTCGGGCGGGATGGCGCGGTCTTCCTCGCAGAGCAGGGCGAAATGCGGCAGATCCTGCGAGCGTGCGCTGACGCGCAGCGGGGTTTCCTGCGGGGCGATAGGCTCGGGGCAGAGATTGCGGGCGGCGAGGGCGTAATCCTCGTCGCTGCAATCATGGTAAAACAGGTCGCGCAGGCGGTCGGGGGCGAAGCTGTAGCTGTCTCCGGCGACGCGGATCGCGGGCGGCAGCGGCTGGCGGCTTTGCGCGCGGCGCAGGCTGGCGACCGAGGCGCCGTCATGCGGGATAAAGGCGCAAAGCCAGACCAGGGCGCGGATGCGGGCGGGATCTGTCTCGGCGGCGGCGGTGATGGGCAGGCCGCCGGCGGAGTGGCCGAGCAGGATCGCGGGGCGCGGCAGCGCGGCGAGGATCGCCCCGGCCTGGTCTTGCAGGCTGACGCCTGGGTGGCGCGGCAGGTCGATGGCGCGGGCCCGGTGGCCGCGCTCCGCCAGCGCCGGAATCAGGCGATGCCAGCACCAGGCGCCGTGGCAGGAGCCGTGGATCAGCAGGAACTCCGCCTCAGACATGGCCGATGCCGGTCAGGAACTCGCGGATCGCTTCGGCGTAATCGTCGGGGCGCTCGGCCATGGGGATATGGCCCGCGCCGCGGATCAGGCGGAAGCGGTGGCCGGGGATCAGCTCTGCCGTCTCGCGCACCAGATCCGGCGGGGTCGAGCCGTCATGCGCGCCTGCGATGGCCAGCGCCGGCAGGCGCAAAGTGGCGGTGGTTTCGTAGAAGTCGGTGCCGGCGATGGCGGCGGCGCAGCCGGCCCAGCCCTCGGGATGGGTGGCCAGCAGCCGCGCGCGCAGATCGGGCATTGCGGGCGAGGCGCGCCAGTTGCGCCCCAGCCAGCGCTCCATCGTGGCATCGGCCACGGCCTCCAGTCCCTGCTCGCGCACCAGCGCAATGCGATCGTGCCACCCGGCCGCAGTGCCGATCCGCGCGGCGGTGTTCGACAGCACGAGGCCGCGCACCAGGTCCAGCCGTTTGACCGCGAGACCCTGGGCGATCATCCCGCCGATCGACAGGCCGATCACCACCGTCTCTTTCAGCGCGAAATGATCGGCGAGGCGCTCGGTATCGCGGATCAGACTGCCCATCGTATAGGGCGCGGGCGGGCGGTCGCTGGCGCCATGACCGCGCAGATCAAAGCGCAGGATGCGGTGACCGGGCAGGCGCGCGACCAGAGGATCCCAGATCTCATGGCTCAGCCCGAGCGCATGGATCAGGATCAGGGGCGGCCCGCCCTCGGGGCCATCGAGCCGGGTGTTGAGGCGCAGATCGGGCAGGTAAATCAGCGGCATGTTCGATTATGTAAAACCAGCAGGTGAATTTGCGGCGGTATCCGCCGCGGAATGTTCGGTTTCCCTGATCAGCCTGAGCCAGGCTTGCAAAACCTCCACCGCGGGCGGCTCGTTCAGGAAGGGCACATGGCCACGGTCCGGCACATCGGCAAAGATCAGATCGGGGCGGGTTTCGCGCATCCTTTCGACGGTCGCAAGGCTCAGCAGATCGGAGTTCGCGCCGCGGATCAGCGCGACCGGCAGCCCCGCCGCCGCCTGCCACCAGGGCCAGAGATCCGGGGGCGGGGCCTCGGGGTCGAACCCGGCGAGGAAGCTCTCGCGCAGGGCCGGGTCGTAGCGCAGGGCGAGCCCTTCGGGCGTCTCGCGAAACAGCCGCGCCGCCATCGCCTGCCAGTCCGGCGCGGGCACGTCCCGGAACCCCGGACTGCCCCGGGCCAGCAGCGCGGCCATCTCGTCCAGACTGCGCGCCTGCGGCGGCAGGCCGAGGTAATCGAGGATACGCAAAAGCCCGTCGCGCTCCACCACGGGCCCGATGTCGTTCAGACAGAGGCCCAGAAGCCGGTCCTTCGCATGCGCCGCCAGCAGCATCCCGATCAGCCCGCCGCGCGAGGTGCCCAGCACCGCCGCCCGCGCCACGCCCAGATGATCGAGCAGCGCCAGCGCATCCGCGGCCTCCTGCGCCGGGGTATAGCTGGCGGCGCTGGTGAAGGCGCTCTCGCCCCGGCCGCGGTAATCCATGCGGATCACCCGCGCGCCGGTCAGCGCCGGCAGGGCAGGGTCGAAATCCTCTTTCCCGCGCGTGAGCCCCGCGAGGCACAGGACCGGCAGTCCCGCCCCCTGATCCAGCCAGGCCAGCCGCGCCCCGTCGGCGGCGGTGAAGAATTGCGTTCCGGACGACATCGGCGCTCCTTGTTTGAGGGCCAGATTGCAACCCCCGGGCCGCGAGGAAAAGGGGGCGCGGCAATCCAGCGCTTGCCCGGGGGGCGCGCAGGCCTTAAATCCGCCCGGACCGAGCGAAAAGGACGCCCCATGGCCCGCAAGCCGAAGACAGCCAGCGCCGAAACCGGGGACCGCGCGCCCTCGCGCCAGGTGGCGGCGCTTGGGGGGCTGGCCCCGTTCCTGCGGCCCTATCGCGGCATGATCGCGCTGGCGCTGTTCGCGCTGGTGCTGACGGCGGGGGTCAGCCTTGTGCTGCCGCTCGCGGTGCGCCGGGTGGTGGACGGGTTCGGCGAGCACCAGCTTTCCATGCTCGACGATTATTTCGGGGCCTTCCTGCTGATCGCGGCGCTGCTCGCGCTTGGCACCGGGCTGCGTTACTATGTGGTGACGCGGCTTGGCGAGCGGGTGGTGGCCGATATCCGCCGCAAGGTCTTTGACCGGGTGACCGGCCTGTCGCCCGCCTTCTTCGAGAAAACGCTGACCGGCGAGGTGGTCTCGCGCATCACCACCGATACGACGCTGATCCTGTCGGTGATCGGCTCTTCGGTCTCGGTCGCTTTGCGCAACCTGCTGATGCTGATCGGCGGCATGGTGATGCTGCTTCTGACCTCGGCCAAGCTGACCGGGCTGGTCCTGCTGATCGTGCCCGCCGTGGTGGTGCCCATCGTGGTGCTGGGGCGGCGGCTCAGGCGGCTGTCGCGCGAGAACCAGGACTGGATCGCCAGTTCCTCGGGCATGGCGGCCGAGGCGCTGTCGGCGGTGCAGACCGTGCAGGCCAGCACCCATGAAGACGCCACCCGCGCCGATTTCGCGCGCGTCACCGAGGAGAGCTTCCGTTCCGCGAAGACCCGGATCGCCACCCGCGCGGTGATGACGGTGATCGTGATCTTCCTCGTCTTCGCCGGGGTGGTCGGTGTCTTGTGGATCGGCGCGCGCGACGTGCGCGAAGGCGCGATGAGCGTGGGCGAGCTGATCCAGTTCGTGATCTATGCGGTGATCGTCGCCGGATCCGTCGGCGCGCTTTCCGAGATCTGGGGCGAGTTGCAGCGCGCCGCGGGCGCGACCGAGCGGCTGGTGGAACTGCTTGAGATCGAGGACAGCGTGCAGGATCCGCCCGCGCCGCGCGCCCTGCCGCGCCCGGTGCGCGGCGCGATCGCTTTCGAGGATGTCACTTTCCGCTATCCGACGCGGCCCGGCACCGCGGCGCTGGAAGGGATCACGCTGACCATCCGCCCCGGCGAGACGGTGGCGCTGGTCGGGCCGTCGGGGGCGGGGAAATCCACCATCCTGCAACTGCTGTTGCGCTTTTACGATCCGCAGGCGGGCCGGATCACGCTGGACGGGATCGCGCTCCCCGAACTGGCGCGGGCCGATTTCCGCGAGGCAATCGCCCTCGTGCCGCAGGATCCGGTGATCTTCGCGGCCACCGCGCGCGAGAACATCCGCTTCGGCCGCCCCTCGGCCTCGGATGCCGAGGTCGAGGAAGCCGCCCGCGCGGCGGCCGCGCATGAGTTCATCGCCGGCCTGCCGCAGGGCTACGACAGCCCGCTGGGCGAGCGTGGCGTGATGCTTTCGGGCGGCCAGCGTCAGCGCATCGCCATCGCCCGCGCGATATTGCGCGATGCGCCGGTGCTGCTTCTCGACGAGGCCACCTCGGCGCTGGACGCCGAAAGCGAAAGCGCGGTGCAGCGCGCGTTCGAGACGCTCTCGCAGGGCCGTACCACGCTGGTGGTGGCGCATCGGCTGGCGACGGTGAAACGCGCCGACCGGATCGTGGTCTTCGACCAGGGCAGGATCATCGCCGAGGGCAGCCATGATCAGCTGGTCTCGGGCGGCGGGCTCTATGCGCGGCTGGCGCGGCTGCAATTCACCGACGGCGCCGCGGCCTGAGCCCCGGGAAAATCGGCCCGGCCCCCCGCGGGCGCCGGATGCGCATTCTCGTCAGCAGGCAGCCACGGGCCGCGCTTTGCCCCGCGCAGCAGCGCGGCGGCGCCCCTCCTGCCGTGACGGGGCTTTCATCCTGACCCAAATACCCCCCGCGCGGCGCGCAACCGGGCCGCAAGGCCCGGTGGTCTGACCCCGGTGGTCTGACGTTGCGTTTCGCGCCCGATTTCCGGTTGGCAACCGCGTCCCGTCCCGGCACATTCGATGAAGCCCCCGGCGGGAGACGGGGGGCGAAGGGGAGGAAGACCATGACGATCTTTGCGACGCTGGCCGATATGCGCGGGCTTGAGGCGGAAGCCCCCTGGCAGGACCGCGATGTCGCAAAGACGATGTATGACTATCTCTCGCGCGCGAAGGCCGCGCATGGCGCGCGCCCCGCGATCAGCTATCAGCTTTTTTCCGCCCCCGATGCGCCGAAAGTCACCGTGAGCTGGGCGGAGCTTCACACCCGGGTCACCCGCGCGGCCAATCTGTTCCGCAGCCTCGGTGTCGGGCCGCAGGATGTGGTGGCCTATGTGCTGCCGAACACGATGGAAACCGCCGTCACCCTGCTGGGCGGCATGGTCGCGGGGATCGCCAATCCGATCAATCCGCTGCTGGAGCCCGAGCAGATCTCGTCGATCCTGCGCGAGACGAAGGCGAAGGTGGTGGTGACTTTGCGCGCCTTTCCCAAGACCGACATCGCCCAGAAGGTGGCCGAGGCGGTGCGCCACGCGCCGGGCGTCAGACATGTGCTGGAAGTCGATCTGCTGACGTATCTGACCGGCGTGAAGAAATTCATCGTGCCGCTGGTTCGCCCGAAGAACCCGGTGCAGCATACCGCGGTGGTGCGCTCGTTCCATGCCGAACTCGCCCGCCAGCCCGGCGACCGGCTGAGCTTTACCGACGATCCCGCCGACCGGGTGGCCGCCTATTTCCACACCGGCGGCACCACCGGCATGCCCAAGGTCGCGCAGCACAAGGTCTCGGGCATGGTCTACAACGGCTGGATCGGCGGGACGCTTTTGTTCCGCGAGACCGATGTGGTCATGTGCCCCTTGCCGCTGTTCCATGTCTTCGCGGTCTATCCGATCCTGATGTCGATGATCGCTTCCGGCGCCCATGTGGTCTTTCCCACCCCCGCCGGCTATCGCGGCGAGGGGGTGTTCGACAATCTCTGGAAACTGATCGAGCGCTACCGCTGCACCTATCTGATCACCGTGCCGACCGCGCTGGCCGCGCTGATGCAGCGCAAGGTCGATGCCGACATCTCCAGCCTGAAGAACGGCTTCTCGGGCTCGGCGCCCCTGCCGGTCGAGCTGTACAACCGCTTCAAAAAGGAAACCGGGGTCGAGATCGTCGAGGGCTACGGGCTGACCGAATGCACCTGCCTCGTCTCGGTCAACCCGCCCGAGGGCGAGAAGAAGATCGGCTCGGTTGGCCTGCCGTTCCCCTATACCCATGTGAAGATCCTCAACCGCAACGGCAACGGCGGCTTCACCGAGGCGGCCACCGACGAGGTGGGCGAGATCTGCGTCGCCAGCCCCGGCGTGTTCGAGGGCTCGACCTATACCGAGATCGACAAGAACCGCGATCTCTTCGCCGAAGGCCGCTTCCTGCGCACCGGCGACCTCGGGCGGATCGACCCGGACGGCTATCTGTTCATCACCGGCCGCGCCAAGGATTTGATCATCCGCGGCGGCCACAACATCGACCCGGCGGTGATCGAAGAGGCGCTGATGGGCCATCCCGCCGTCGCCATGGTCGGCGCGATCGGCCAGCCCGATCTGCATGCGGGGGAACTGCCCTGCGCCTATGTCGAACTGGTCGCGGGCTCCACCGCGACACCCGCGGAACTGATGGACTATGCCGCGCGCCATATTTCGGAACGCGCGGCCGAGCCGAAGTTCATCGGCATCCTGCCGGAGCTGCCGAAAACCGCGGTGGGCAAGGTGTTCAAACCCGATCTGCGCCGCCTCGCCATCACCCGGATCTATGACGAGGCCCTGCGCAAGGCGGGCCTGCAACTGAGCGTGGCCGAGGTGATCGAGGACAAGAAGCGCGGCCTCGTCGCGCGGATCGCGAAGTCGGGCGGCACCGACCGCGCGGCGGTCGACGCGGTGCTGGGCGGCTTCACCCGGCCGTGGGAATGGGCGGAATAAAGGCCCGCGATCATGACGGGAGTTTTCATTTGCCGATTCCCGTCTTTCCCCGCAATCTGGCTGCGAGAAGACAGATGAAGGAACCCGAAGATGCTTTTCGGCAGGTTTTTCGCAGGGCTGGCAATCGCCGCCAGCGTGGCGTTACCGGGGCTGGCGCAGCAGTCGGAGGTGCTGTTCCAGCACAAACACTGGAAAGTGGATATCCACGCCTGGGATGACGGCGACATCGCCTGCCGCGCCATGGTCGGATCGGATGCCGAGAATTTCGCGATCTGGGTGTTCCAGGATTCCGCGATCCAGTTGCAGTTCTTCTCGACCGCCTGGGATTTCGGCTCGGGGCAGAATGCCGATCTTCAGGTGCAGATCGACAAAAAGCCGAAATGGGATCTGACCAACGCGCGGCTCAGCCAGAATTCGGTGCAGTTCACCTTGCCCGACAGCGATGCGGCGGTGGATTTCGTGATGGAGATCGCCAGGGGCAACACGCTGTTTCTGCGCGCAAAAGACGGGCGCGATGTGCAGAGCTATTCGCTGGCGGGCTCGCGCGCCTCGATCGACGCGCTGATCGAATGCGGCGGCACCATAACCTCGGGCAGCCCGACCGCGCCGTCCAATCCGTTCAACTGAGGCTTGCGGCTGAAAGGCTCAGGGCTGGGCGGTGTCGATCCAGATCGTCACCGGCCCGTCGTTGATCAGGCTCACCTGCATATCGGCGCCGAAGATGCCGGTCTGGTTCGGCACCCCCTCGCGCGCAAGGGCCGCCGCGAAATGCTCGTAAAGCCGCTGGCCCTGTTCGGGGGCGGCGGCGGTCGAGAAACCGGGGCGGTTGCCGCGCAGATCGGCGGCGAGGGTGAACTGGCTGACCACCAGCGCGCTGCCGCCGGTGTCGCGCACCGAGAGGTTCATCTTGCCCTGATCGTCTTTGAAGATCCGCATCTTCGCGATCTTCGCCGCCAGCTTTTCCGCCGCGGCCTCGTCGTCGCCCTGCATGGCGCAGACGAGGATCATCAGCCCGGGGCCGGTCCGGCCCACGGTTTCGCCGTTCACCGCGACTTCGGCGCGGAGGACACGTTGCAGGATGGCTCTCATGCTTTCTCTCCCAGCTCGTGACGCCAGGGCGGATCGGCGCCCGGACGCGAAACGGTGACGGCCGCGGCGCGGATGCCGAGATCGAGGCAGCGCGCCAGCAGCGCCGCATCCGCCGAGGCGACGGCGGCTTTGGTCAGCGCGCCGGCCTCGTGCAGCGCGGCCAGCACGCCCGCGTTGAACGTATCGCCCGCGCCGACCGTATCCGCCACGGTGACCGCCCGCGCGGGCAGGCGGCAATCATGTTCGGCGCCGAAGGCGCGGGCGCCTCGCGCGCCTTCGGTCAGGAACACGAGTTTCGGCCCGCGGGTCAGGATCGTGCGGGCCTGTGCGGCGCGATCGCCTTCCCCCTCCAGCCAGCACAGATCGTCTGTCGAGAGCTTCACGATATCGGCCCGCTCGATCATCCGCGCCAGCCGCGCGCGGGTCGCCGCCTCGCGCCCGGCGATGAAGCCGGGCCGGATATTGGGATCGAGCATGATCAGCCGCGAGGGCGCCGCCTTTGCCTGCAACGCCTCATAGGCGCTCGCGGCGGGCTCGCTCACGAGGGAAATACCGCCGAAGAACAGCGCGCTGATGTCCGGCGTCAGTTCGGGCAGATCGGCCTCGCAAAGCATCCGCCCCGCGGTGTTCTCGTCGTAAAAGGCATAGCGCGCCTCGCCGCCGTCGAGCGTCACGAAGGCCAGCGTCGTCGGGCGCCCCGAGCGCGCGAGCCGCGAGATGTCCACGTTCGAGGCCCGCAGCGCCTCAGTCAGCATCCCGCCGAACAGATCCGTCGAGACGCCCGAGAAGAAGGCCGAAGGCGCGCCGAGCCGCCCGAGCGCGATCGCCGTGTTGAACACCGCGCCGCCGGGGCAGGGCAGGAAGCCGCTTTCGCCCGCAACCGTGGCGCGCGGCAGCATGTCGATCAGCGCCTCGCCGCAGCTGAGGATCATCTCTGGAAGTAAGGCGCGAGATTTTCCCGCAGCCGCGCGAGCGGCGTCTCTCCGCTGGTGTCGGGCAGGAAAGCCTCGCCGGTGATGCGCTCGTAAGCCTCGATATAGACTCCGGCGGTCTGCGCGATCATCTCCGGCGGGATCTCGGGGACCGGATCCTTGTAGGGATCGCAGCGTGCCGCCACCCAGGAGCGGATCACATCCTTGTCGAAGGAGGGCGGCCTGGTGCCGCCCGCGAGCGCCGCCTCGTAGCCGTCGGCGATCCAGTAGCGGCTGGAATCCGGGGTGTGGATCTCATCGGCGAGCAGGATCCTGCCGGTCTCGTCCACCCCGAATTCGTATTTGGTGTCGACGAGGATCAGCCCGCGCTCTGCCGCAACCCGCTGCCCGAAAGCGAAGAGTTTCAGCGCCTTGTCGGAGACCTCCTCCCATTGCGCCTGGGTCAGCAGGCCCTGGGCAAGGATGTCGGCGGCGGTCAGCGGCTCGTCATGACCGCCGTCGAAGGCTTTCGAGGTGGGGGTGATGATCGCATGGGGCAGGGCTTCGTTGTCCCTCAGCCCCTCGGGCAGGCGGTGGCCATACATCTCGCGCGCGCCCTTGCGGTATTGCGTCAGGATCGAGGTCGAGGTGGTCCCGGCCAGATAACCGCGCACCACGACTTCCACCGGCAGGATGCTCACGCGCCGCCCGATCACCGCGTTGGGGTCCGGGTAGGCGACGACATGATTGGCGCAGATGTCTGCGGTGCGGTCGAACCACCAGCGCGCGACCTGGGTCAGCACCTGGCCCTTACAGGGGATGGCGGCGAGGATGCGATCGAAGGCCGAGATCCGGTCCGACGAGATCAGGATCCGCCGCCCGTTGGGGAAACCGTCCGAGGGCGGCAGATCGTAGCAGTCGCGCACCTTGCCGAAATAGGGGTTGGGCAGTTCGGGGATCCGGGCCTCGGGCAACACGCGGGAAAGATCGATCACCATGATGCGGCCTCGCTGGGGTTGATGTCCGCGCTGCTATGGGCAGAGCGCGCGCCTCTGTCAACGGGCGGAGGGGGGCGCCGCCCCCGTCTGCGCGCCGCGCAGACTCCCCCCGGGGTATTTGGGTCAGGGTGAAAGGGCTTTCATCCTGATCCAAATACCCCCGCGCGGAGCGCAAACCGGGCCGCAAGGTCCGGTCGTCTTTTCAGTCCAGCCAGTCGAGGCCGGGCCCGCCGTCGAAGGACACCCCACCTTCCTGTGCCAGATACCAGATACCGGCGGCAAGGATCGCCGCCACGGTCGCGGCGAACAGGATCTTCCACACCGACCACGGCCGCTCGCCCTGGACCTCGCCGGTCTGGCCATTGACGAGGAAGCGGTAGCTCTTGCCGTTGTATTTATAGGCCGCCATCCAGACCGGCAGCAGGATATGCTTGAAGGTCTCGGCGGAGAACTCGGTCGAGACATTGTCGATCCTCTGCTCGTCGCCGCCGATGTCGCGGCGCACGTCCTGGCGGATGACTTCGGCCATCCGCTCCTTCGCTCCGGCATCGGCCTCGGCCAGGGGCACCGTATAGCCCTCGGCGGTGAAACCGGCGAGGTAGTCTGGCCGCCAGGGCACCAGCGCGCCCAGATCCCAGGGCGTCAGCTCGTTCCCGAGCCGGGCGGGCAGCGAGGCCGATCCCATCACCAGCACGTCGTCGAAATCGCGCTCCACCCGGCCCGAGGCGGGGCTCCAGCGGATCCGCCGCTCCTGACGGGTCTGCTTCTTGCCGTTCACGGTGACGGTGCGGGTGACGTAATAGGCGTCGCCGCGCTGGCCGCTATAGCGCGAGCGGGTCTCGGCGTCGAAGGTCCAGAACGGGACATAGACCCCGTTCATCGCCCGGCCGCGGCGGGTGTATTCCAGCAGGCGGTTGGGCGCGAACCACAGGCTGCCCAGCCATTTCACCAGTTGCCCGCGCGCCTCACGTTCGGAAAACACGAAGGGCACCAGCGCCTGGGGTTTGATCTGCCTTGTCTCGCCGGTACCGGTCACCACCGGCGTCGCGCAGAACGGGCATTCGGTGGCATGGATGGCGCCTTCAAACTCGATCAGCGCGCCGCAGGAGGTGCAGCGCGTGGTGCGCACCACCTCCATATCGCTGCCAGACAGGTCGTCGCGCAGCCCGGCGGCGAGGTCGTGCTCTTTCAGCGCGGCATCCCGGTCTTCCAGCGCCGCGTCGGGCAGGTGCTGGACATGGCCGCAATGGTCGCAGACCAGCTCGCGCTGGCCGGGCGCGAAGCGCAGTTGCGCGCCGCACTGGCTGCATGGCCAGCGATGTTCTCCCGTCTGCGGCATGATCAGCCGGCGGGCGGCGGGGGCGGCGGAACCCGGGCGAAGAGCGGCGCGAGGTCGGTCTCGCCGGCGGGTTTCCAGCCCTCCATCCCGGCGCTCCAGACCATGGTGGTGCGGCTCAGCCCGCCCGAGGCCACTATCCCTGCCAGCGCCGCCTCGTCGAACGGGCCTTTGGTGGCGCCGTTCTCGGCGATATGCCATTCGCGGGCGGCAGGCGGCGGGGGCGGCGGCGTATGCTGCGCGGCGGGAGGCGCGGCGGGCGCCCCCCAGGGCCCCATGTTCTGCGCCATGCCCATCCCGACGCCGAGACCCGCGCCGGTGGCCATCGCGGAACCCGCGCCGGAGGCGGGGTTGCCCATGGCCTCGGCGGTCTGGAACTGCATATATCTGTTCAGATCGCCCACCACGCCCATCGAGGTGCGGCGGTCGAGCGCCTTCTCGACTTCCTCGGGCAGCGAGATGTTCTCGATGTAGAATTCCGGGATCGACAGCCCGTATTCGGCCACTTTCGGTCCGATCGCCCCGGCGATCACCTTGCCCAGATCCCCGGTATTCGCCGCCATGTCGAGCACCGGAATCCCCGATCCGGCCAGCACCTGGCTTGCCGCCTGGACGATGACGTTGCGGATCTGGAGGCTGATCTCGTCGGCGGTGAACTCGCCATCGGTGCCGACCACCTCGGTCATGAACCGCCCCGGATCGGTGACGCGCATCGAATAGGTGCCGAAGGCGCGCAGCCGCACCGGGCCGAATTCCGGGTCGCGCGCCATGATCGGGTTCTTGGTGCCCCATTTCTGGTCGTTGAACCGGGTGGTGTTGACGAAATAGACCTCGGATTTGAACGGCGACTGAAAGCCGTGGTCCCAGTGTTGCAGCGTGGTCATGACCGGCAGGTTGTTGGTCTCCAGCATGTAGAGACCGGGGCCGAAGACATCGGCAAGCTGGCCTTCGTGGATGAAGACCGCGGCCTGGCCCTCGCGCACCGTCAGCTTGGCGCCGTATTTGATCGCCTGGCCGCGGCGCTCGAACCGCCAGACCATCGTGTCGCGGGTGTCGTCGAGCCAGGAGATGACATCGACGAATTCGCCTTTGAGGAAATCGAAGACCATGGCCTCAGCCTTTCTGTGATGCCGCGCAGGCCACAGGATAACGAGGACGCGGCGGGATTGAAGGGGAAAAGCGCGGGCGGCGCGGCTTGCCGCCTGCGGCTCAGACGCCGGTGCAGGATGCGGGCAGCAGCCAGTCGCCGGCCTCGTTCCGGCCCATGAAATCGGCGTAGATCGCCACCACCTGGCCGGTGCCCGATTGCAGCGCGACGACCGGATAGCCGCCGTCGCCCCAGCCCGAGGACGACATCGGAATCACGGTGCCATCGGGCAGGGGCAGCAGATGGCCGACCACCCATATCTCGCCGATCAGCTCGTGGAACCAGTCGTTGTAGAGATCCTTGCCGGGGCCGAGCACCGTCTGCGCCCGCCCGAGGGCCTCGCTCATCGGCTGGTCGAGGAAGGACACGAGCCCGGTGTCCACCCCGACCGTCGCTACATCGGCGCCGCACAGGACCGGAGCGTCGGAAAACACCAGCATCGCCTTGGAGACGCGCTGTTCCGCCGGGTCGATGGCGAGGATGAGCCTCGCCTCGCCCGAAGGGGCTGCGATGAAGGGCCAGCCGTAACCCGGATCATAGGTCAGCGGATCGACGACGATCACCCCGCCGGGGGCGACGGCGACCGGCCCCGCCGTGCGGAAGTCCAGCGGCAGGGCGCTTTCCCCGGCCATCCAGGCCAGCGCGCCGGTCGTGCCCGGATCGGCGATGGGGCTGCCGGGCATATCCGCCAGAGCGGGGCCCGCGCTCAGCAGCAGGGCAAGGAGGCGGATCATGCCCCGCCGCCCACCAGCCGGGTGGCCAGCGCGCGCACGATGGGGCGGGCCTCGGCCTCGGTCATGCCGGGGCGCAACTCGCGGCTGTAGAGGATCTTCAGCAAAAGCTCGTCCTGCTTCGTCAGCAGCGCGAATTCCTCGTCGTCGTTGAAGATCGACGGGCGCGCGCGCGGGCTGTCGTTGGCAAGCCCCAGACCTTGCGCGATTTCCTCGTGGAAACAGGACTGGCGCAGCAGGTCCGGGTGTTCGGCGCGCACCACCGCCACCGCGCGGGTGTAGCGGCCGGTGTTCCCCTCGGACAAGGCGTAGACCATGCAATAGGTGGTGGGCGACATCCGGGTGACATCGGACACATCCTGCGGCGACAGGCCCGGCATGTCGCGCCGGAGCGCCGGCCCAAGCGCCTCGCGCTCGTCCTCGGACACCACATGCAGCACGAAATTGCCGCCCTGGTCGACGAGGCTGATCGGATGGCCGGTGATCTGCGACAGCCGCGCAAGATACGAGGCGATCCGCGCCCGGTCGGTCGCGCGCCGCTCCGCCGGTACCGAGGCGCCGAAGCGGATCTGGAAGCGCACCGGCACTTCCCAGCGGCGCAGGACCGATGTGGTCTCGCCGCGCACGAAGCCGCCGCCGGTGCGGGAATATTCGTCGTAAAGCGCGATACGGACGAAGTTTTCGGCCAGCATCCGGTCGTCGAACGGGGTATCCGGCCCGCCGCCGTCGGTGCGCAGCAGGCCCTGCGACAGCAGCGTGCGCTGCACCTCGGCGTAATAGGCGCGGGCCGCGGCGCTGCGCGGCGTGTCCGCGGCCGGGGCCGCCGGGCGCTCGGGGCGCGGCGGCGGCGCGGGGATGCGCGCCTGGTCGGGCGCACCGGCGGGCACGCAGGCCGACAGCCCCGCCGCCAGCAGGGCAGCGGCGGGCCATGTGTTCAGCAGGGGCCGGGCAGGTTTCATGCCTGGGGCGGGGGCGTGATCTGCCGCGCGCGCGCCGAGGCGAGGGTGTCGCGCAACTCGGATTCCATCTTCTGCAATTCCTCCTCGGCCCGGGCGCGGCGCGCCTTGCCCTCATCGGCGATGGCGAGGCTTTCGTTGATCGTGGCGATCAGGGTGTCGTTCGCCTTCTTCACCGTCTCGATGTCGAAGACGCCACGCTCCATTTCCTCGCGCACGGTGCGGTTGGCCTCCTGGAGGTTCTTCGCATTCGCTTCCAGCAGTTCGTTGGTCAGATCATTGGCGCCGCGGATCGATTCCGCCGCCTCTTTCGAGCGCTGGATCGTCACCGCCTGGGCAAGCTGGGTTTCCCACAGGGGCACGGTGTTCACCAGCGTCGAGTTGATCTTGGTGACCAGCGATTTGTCGTTCTCCTGCACGAGGCGAATGGAGGGCAGCGACTGCATCGTCACCTGGCGGGTGAGTTTCAGGTCATGCACCCGGCGCTCCAGATCGTCGCGGGCGGCGCGCAGGTCGCGCAGCTCCTGCGCCTTCAGCACCTTGTCGTTCTCGGGCGCGGCGGCCACTTCGGCCTCTTTCGCCGGGATGTCCTGCTCATCGGCCTGTTTCAGCCGCGCCTCGCCCGCGGCGATATAGAGGCCAAGCTCGTCGTAGAATTCCAGCGTACGGGCGTAGAGGATATCGAGCGACTTGATATCCTTCAGAAGTTTCGTCTCGTGGCCCAGCAGTTCCTGGGTCACCTTGTCGATCTGGCTCTGCACGTCCTCGTATTTCGCGACGAAATCCGCAAAGGGCGCGGCGCGGCCCAAAAGGCGCTCCCACCATGAGGTTTCGCGGCGCAGATCCAGCTCGCTGGTGGAAAAGCCGCGGATCGTGGTGACGATCTTCCTGAGGCTGTCGCCCGCCGGGCCGACATCCTTGTTCTTCACGTCCTGGAGCATTTCCTGGCTGATCACCTGCAATTCGGCCTGGGCGGACGAGCCGAAGGAGATGATCGACTGCGTGCTCGACAGATCCAGTTCCGCCATCCGGCGGCGGATTTCTCCGGCTTTTTCCGGTGCGGCGCGCTCCAGCGTCACGACCTCGCCCACCGGCTCGGGCAGGATCACCGCCGAGACTTTCTCGACCTCGCTCAGCAGGGCTTCGGCTTCGCTGCGGTTGGTGTCGTTCGCCATGATACTGGTCTCACACTTGGGGCGGAGTGGTGCCGCGGGTGGGGGTCTCGGCCTTCAGCCGGTCGCGCAGGACCGCGATCTCCACGTCGAGCTGATCGCGGTCGTTGCCGAGCAGCTTTTCCGAGCGCCCGGCGAAGGTGGTTTCAAGATCGCTCAGCAGCGTCTCGTAATCGGCGCGGGCCTTCGGATCGCGGTTCGCGGCCCAGAGACCCGCGAATTTGATCGTCGCGTCGCGCGCGCCCTCAAGATAGACCGAGAGATATTTGCGCGCCGCGGTCAGATCGCCGGGATCTTCCTCGACCCGGCGAAACAGGGCGCGGGCCTCGCTGGCGAAACGCTCGACCCGGGCTTCCAGCTGGCGGTCGCGGGTGCGCAGGATCGCGTCCTTCATCTGCGCCAGAACCTGCTCGGCCCCGGCGATGGCGCGGGCGACGCGGTCGGTCTGGAAGCGGTCGATCCCCTCCATCCCCTTGTCGCGCATGGGGTCCAGCCCGAAGGCGCCCAGATGCAGCGCCGCGCCGGCAAGGGCGTAGAGCGCGGGGTAAACCGAGACGCCATGCGCGATCAGCCCGCCGGTGAACAAAGCCGCCCCGGTGGCCACCGCCCCGAACAGGATGCGCGGAATCGCCGGGCGGCGGGCGAGGCGGCGGGCGTCGAATGCCGCGCGGGCGCGCATCCCCTCGCGCGTGAGCCAGGCCGAAAGCACCAGCATTCCCCCGGCGGCAAGACCCATCAGCATCTCGGCCGGGGTGCCGCGAAAGGCGGGGAACAGGAAGGCGAAGGCGGTCAGGAACAGGATGCGCGCGCGCCAGAGCCCTTTGGGCTTCTCATCGCCCGGGGCCGCGCGGGGGACGGGTGTGTCGTTGCCGGTGGGGTCGGGGCTGAATTTGCCGCCAAAGCGCCTTGACGCCATCAGATGCCCCCCGAACCGGCGACGTAGAAAACCAGCGCCACCAGAAGCGCCAGCGAGAGGGTGCGAAGGCCGGATTCGGACATGGATGCTCCGCCACGGTCGGTTTCCCTGCGATCCTAGCGAATGGGCCGCAGGCTTGCCAGCGCGAGCGCTGCGGCATGGCGGGAATTTTCCATCTTCCCGCCATATGCCGCCATCAGCCGCGGCTGCGCGGCGGCCGTTTCAGCTTGCCGCCCTGCGGTGCGCGCGAGGGCGCGGGTTTCACGCCGCCGTCCCCGGTGGCAGGCTTGCCGCTGCCCGTCCTGCCGGAAGCCGTCTTGCCGGCGGGTTTTGCGGCGGCTTTGCCCTTAAGGGCGGCGGCGCTGCGCGCCGGTTTGCCGCGCGCGGCCTCGGGGGGCGTGGCAGTGCCCGGTCCGGAGCGGGCTGTGGCGGCCGGAGCCGCCCTTTTTGCCGCGGGCGCCGCCGCGCGCCGTGCGGAGGTCGCAGGTTTCCCGCCGCGCGGTGAGGGAGCCTCGTCCTGTTTTGCCTTCGCGGCAAGGCGAGGGGCCCTGGCCGGGGAGGCGGTCTTTCCCGCGGTTCGCACCGCCGCGCCGCCGCGCGGAGGCAGAGCCTCGTCCGGCCTCGACCTGGGGGCGGTGCGCGAGGTAGTGGCGGGTTTCGCAGCCCCCGAAGCGGCGGCGCCGGTGCCGGTGCGCGGTTTGACCCGGGGGCCGGGGCGCGGTGTGGTGGCCTCTTTCCAGGCGGCGGAGAGCGCCTCGACCCCGGCGCCGGATTTCGTCACGGCGCGGCTGCCGGGCTTCGTTGCGGGTTTCGCGGCAGGTTTGCGGGCGGGCGATCTGGCGGCGGCGCGGGGGGCGGGTCCGGTATCGGGTCCGTCATCGGATCCGGTCTCGCCGAGCTGGTCGCGCAGCACGCGGGCCTTGATCTCCTCGACCTGGCCGGGTTCCAGCTCGCCCAGCCGGAACGGGCCGTAAGACACCCGGATCAGCCGGTTCACGTAAAGCCCGACCGCCGACATCGCCCGGCGGATCTCGCGGTTCCGGCCCTCGCGCAGGCCCACGGTCAGCCAGGCGTTGGCGCCCTGCTGGCGGTCGATGGTGACCTGCATCGGCTTGAACCGCTCTCCCTCGATGGTGATGCCGTCGCGCAGGGGCTGGAGTTTCGGGTCGTTCACCTCACCATTCACCCGCACCCGGTATTTGCGCAGCCAGCCGGTCGAGGGCAGCTCCAGCCGCCGCTTGAGTTCGCCGTCGTTGGTGAGCAGCAGGAGCCCCTCGGAATTGAGATCGAGCCGGCCGACCGACATGACGCGGGGCATATCCTCGGGCAGATGGTCGAAAACCGTGTCGCGGCCCTTTTCATCCGAGGCCGATGTCACCAGCCCCTCGGGCTTGTAGTAGAGCCAGAGCCGCGTGGGCTCGGCCTGCGGCAGCGGCTTGCCGGAAACCACGATCCGGTCGGCATCGGTCACGTTCAGCGCCGGGCTCGCGATCACCTTGCCGTTGACGCTGACCTCGCCCATCTCGATCAGCCGCTCGGCCTCGCGGCGGGAGGCGATGCCGCGGCGCGACAGCAGCTTGGCGATGCGTTCGCCTTCGGGGGTGGCCTGAGCCTGCTTGTCTTTCGGCGCCATAGTCGTGATCCTCGGCGCGGGGTGGCCAGCCCCGGGGGCCTTCTGCCCCCGGACCCCCGAGAGTATTTAAATCAGGGTGAAAGGGCAATCTGCCGTGGCGTTCCGGTCTTTCATGGAGATTGCGCTTGCGGAGGCGCGGGCGGCCGGAGAGCGGGGCGAGGTGCCGGTCGGGGCGGCGCTGATCTCGCCCCGGGGCAAGGTGGTGGCGCGGGCGGGGAACCGGACGCGCGAGCTGAGCGATCCGACCGCGCATGCCGAGATTCTGGCGATAAGGGCGGGATGCGCGGCGCTCGGGTCCGAGCGGCTGCCGGGCCATGTGCTTTACGTCACGCTGGAGCCCTGCCCGATGTGCGCCCATGCGATCTCGGCCGCGCGGATCGCCCGCCTGGTCTATGGCGCGGAGGATCCGAAATCCGGCGGCGTGGCGGCGGGCGCGCGGGTGTTCTCGCATCCGCAATGCCACCACGCCCCCGAGGTCGTGGACGGGATCGGGGCGCCGGAAGCGGCGCGGATCCTGCGCGATTTCTTCGCCGGGCGGCGCTGAGGATCAGGCCGGCGGGTCAGGCCGAGGGGCCGCGCAATTCGCGGAAACGCTCATACATGACGCGGTATTCCGCCGGAATGTCGCGCACCGACAGAAGCCCGGTGCAGGTGCCCGCAGCATCGACCACCGGCAGATGGCGGAAATGCCCGGCCTCCATCCTGGCGATGGCCTCGGCCAGCGGATCGTCCTCGTGCACGGTGACGGGATCCGGGGTCATCGTCTCGGCCACTTTGGCGCCGTCGGGCGCGCGGCCCTGGCCCACCACCTTGCGCAACACGTCGCGCTCGGACAAGAGCCCGACGAGGCGGCTGCCGTCGATCACCACCAGTGCGCCGATGTCGAACTGTTCGAGGATTTCCGCCGCCTCGCGGATGCTGGCCCAGGGGGCGACGGCGGGAACTGCGCGGCCGGCGATGACGTTTTTGACCGAACGGATCAGCATGGAACACCTGTGTTGTGGGGCAGGGGGAAGGTCAGAAGCCGATCGGCTCCAGCACCTCGGGCTCGATCACCTCAATGCCGGGCGGCAGGCCCGCGCGCAGGGCGTCGGCGGTTTGCGCGAGGATCGGGAAGGTGCGGTAATGGCAGGGAATCACCCAGCGGAAGTTGAAATATTTCCGCGCGGCCCAGGCGGCGCGCTCCATATCCATCGTGTAATGGCCGCCGCAGGAGAGGATGCCGATCTCGGGCTGGTGCAGTTCCGCCATCCAGGCCATGTCGGCCATGATATCGGTATCGCCCGAGACATAGATCGTGCGGCCCTCGCCGCGGATCATGAAGCCCGCGGCCGATCCCGCGGGCAAAAGCGCGCCGCCGCCGAAATCGACTGAGGCCGAATGGCTGGCGTTGACCATGGTCACCTTCGCGCCGCCGCAGTCGATGGTGCCACCCTTGCCGAAGCCGGTCGTTTGCGCGCCCTGGCCGCCCAGCCAGGTGGCGAGTTCATGGATACAGGCGACCGGAACGCCCAGCTCCTGCGACAAAGCCGCCGCATCCGAGGCGTGATCACCATGGGCATGGGTCAGCAGGATATGGGTCGCGCCTGCCACCGCCTCGGCCCGCCGCGCCTCGGGGAACATCGGATTTCCGGTGAGCCAGGGGTCGATCAGCAGCACCGCCTGTTCGATCTCGATGCGGAAACCGGAATGGCCAAGCCAGGTGATCTTCATCGCCGTTTCTCCCGTTCTTAATTCGTGCGGCGGCACTTTAGCGGCCGAATGTGACAGGATGCCAGCCGATTCCGAACCGTCCGGTCTGGAATCGCGCCCGCCTGCGCTTTGGGCTTCATCCTGACCCAAATACCCCCGCCGGAGGCGCAGGCCGGCCCCGGCGCGCGCCGCCGGTGCCTTGCGCGCCGGGGCAGCGGCGGCTAAACGGGGCCAAAGAGTCAGAGGGTCTTTCCCATGTCGATCGACACCGATACCGCGCGGAAAGTGGCGAAACTCGCCCGCATCCGGGTGGAGGAAGCCGCGCTGCCGGAGCTTGCGCGCGAGCTGTCCGGCATCCTCACCTTCATGGAACAGCTGAACGAGGTCGATGTGACCGGCATCGAGCCGATGGTCTCGGTCACGCCGATGCGCCTGCGCCGCCGCGCGGATGTCGTCACCGACGGCGGCATCCAGGCCGAGGTCCTGAAAAACGCCCCCCTCGCGCGCGAGGGCTTCTTTGCCGTGCCGAAGGTGGTGGAATGAGCGCCGGATCCGCAAATACCTGGACGATCGAAAAGGCGCGCGATGCGCTGCGCAAGGGCGAGATTTCCGCCGTCGATCTGACCATGGCCTGCCTCACCGCGATGGATGCGGGCGCGCCGCTCGGCGCCTTCGTCCACAAGACGCCCGAGATCGCGCTGGATCAGGCCCGCGCGGCGGATCAGCGGCTGAAGGCGGGCGATGCGCCGTCTTTGTGCGGCATCCCTCTGGGGATCAAGGATCTGTTCTGCACCAAAGGCGTGAACAGCCAGGCGGCCTCGGGCATCCTGAACGGGTTTAAGCCGGAATACGAATCCACCGTCACGACGAAGCTGTTCGCGGATGGCGCGGTGATGCTCGGCAAGCTGAACATGGACGAATTCGCCATGGGCTCGTCGAATGAGACCTCGGTCTACGGCCCCGCGGTGAACCCCTGGAAGGTGGACGAGCGCAAGCTGACCCCGGGCGGCTCTTCGGGCGGCTCGGCGGCGGCGGTGGCGGGGGATCTCTGCCTTGCCGCGACCGGCACCGACACCGGCGGCTCGATCCGCCAGCCCGCGGCCTTCACCGGGATCGTGGGCATCAAGCCGACCTATGGCCGGGTCTCCCGCTGGGGGATCATCGCGTTTGCGTCCAGCCTCGACCAGGCCGGGCCGATGACCAAATCGGTGCGCGACGCCGCGATCTTCCTGCAAAGCATGGCGGGGCACGATCCGAAGGATTCGACCAGCGCCGAAATCGCGGTGCCGGATTTCGAGGCCGCGCTGACTGGCGACATCCGCGGGAAAGTGATCGGCATCCCGAAGGAATACCGGCTCGACGGTATCCCGGCCGAGATCGACGCGCTCTGGCAGCAGGGCATCGACATGCTGAAGGACGCGGGCGCCGAGGTCCGCGAGATCAGCCTGCCGCATACGAAATACGCGCTGCCCGCCTATTACGTGATCGCCCCGGCCGAGGCGTCCTCGAACCTCGCGCGCTACGACGGAGTGCGCTACGGCCACCGGGCGAAACTCGCCCAGGGCGACGGCATCACCGAAATGTATGAAAAGACCCGCGCCGAGGGCTTCGGCAAAGAGGTCCAGCGCCGGATCATGATCGGCACCTATGTGCTGTCCGCGGGCTTCTACGACGCCTATTACAACCGCGCCCGCCGGGTCCGCGCGCTGATCAAACGCGATTTCGAGACCGTGTTTGCCGAAGGGGTGGACGCGATCCTGACGCCCGCCACGCCGTCGGCGGCCTTCGGTCTGGGCGAGATGGCCTCGGCCGATCCGGTCGAGATGTATCTCAACGATGTCTTCACCGTGACGGTGAACCTTGCCGGTCTGCCCGGGGTCTCGGTTCCGGTGGGGCTGGACGCGAAAGGGCTGCCTCTGGGGCTGCAACTGATCGGCCGGCCCTGGGATGAGGGCGGGCTTCTCAATCACGCCTATGTGCTGGAGCGTGCGGCTGGATTTGTAGCCAGGCCACAAAAATGGTGGTAACCGCCCTTTAAGATGCGCCCCCGTGCGACAGCACGATTCGGGGCGCCTCTTTTGCGTGAGGCAGAGCTCTTTTGCGTGAGGCGAAGATGACCACCCGTTCCCTGGTTCTGTTGCTGATTCCGGCGCTGGCCGCCTGCACGCCCTCGGTCCCCGATTCCGGCGCCGGCGTGGGCTTTCAGGATTACAACAGCTATATCCGCAACACCTCGGTCCCGCCGCCCGCCGCCGCGCCGGTTTCCGTGGCACCCGCCACCGGCTTCGATCCCGCCGCCGCCGCCGCCGCGATCGACCGCGCCGAGGGCATCGCGCCCGCCGCCGCCGCTCCGGGGCAGGTCGTGATCGACACCGGAACCAGCGGCATGGGAAGCACCGGGGCCACCGGCACGCGGCCGCGCGGCAATGCCCCGGCCGGGATCCAGGAGCAGAACGGCGAGATGATCCACGCCAATCCGGGCATCTCGGACGAGAACGACTTCAACGCCGTCGCCGCGCGCGAGACCATCAAGAGCGACGCCGAGCGCATCGCCCGCAACCGCTCGGAATATGTCGTGGTGCAGCCGAAGGATCTGCCGCAGCGCCCCGGCGATACCGGGCCGAATATCGTGGAATTCGCGCTGGCCACCACCCATGCGCCGGGCGTGCAGATGTATGACCGCGGCCGCGCCAGGGACGCGATGGCCGCCTGCGCGAAATTCGCCTCGCCCGATCTGGCGCAGCAGGAGTTCCTCGCCCGCGGCGGCCCGGACCGCGACCGGCTCGGTCTCGATCCCGATGGCGACGGCTTCGCCTGCGGCTGGGATCCGCGCCCGTTCCGCTCCGCGCTTCAGTGACCGCCTTCCCCTCGCCGAATTTCGGCGAGCGGCGGGGCGGCGCGACCCCCTCGCTGATCGTGATCCATTACACCGCGATGGCAAGCTGCGCCGCCGCGCGCGCGCGGCTCTGCGATCCCGCGGCCGAGGTTTCGGCCCATTGGCTGATCGCGGAAGACGGCGCCACCGAGGCGCTGGTGCCCGAGGAGGCGCGCGCCTGGCATGCCGGGCAGAGCTTCTGGCGCGGCATCAGCGACGTGAACAGCCATTCCATCGGCATCGAACTGGCGAATCGCGGCGACCACCCGTTCCCCGAGCCGCAGATGGCGGCGCTGGAACGGCTTTTGCGCGAGATCATGGCGCGCTGGTCCATCGCGCCGCGGGGCGTGCTGGCGCATTCCGACATCGCCCCGGGCCGTAAATCCGACCCCGGCCCGCGCTTCGACTGGAGGCGCCTTGCGCGGCAGGGGCTGGCGGTCTGGCCCGAACCCGCCGCGCCGGGGGAGCTGCGCCGCGATCTCATGGCCTTCGGCTATGCCGATCTGCCCGATGATCTGCTGCTGGCGGCGTTCCGGCTGCGCTTCCGCCCCTGGGCCGAAGGCCCGGCCGATGCGCAGGACGCGGCGCTCGCCGCCGGTCTCGCCGCCGGCTGAGGCGTCAGAGCCGCGCCTCCACCTCGGCCAGCAGGGCGGACAGCGGCAGGCCCAGCCCCGCGCTGAGACCGCGCAGGGTGGCGAGCGTCGGCTGATGGCGGCAGCTTTCCAGCAGCGAGACATAGCGCATCGACAGCCCGGCGCGATGCGCCAGCTCTTCCTGCGAAAGCCCCATGCTCTTGCGCTTCTCTCTGAGGACCAGCGCGAGGGCGGCCAGATAAGGGTCGTTTTTCCCGTCCATGCCAAGG
Source organism: Pseudogemmobacter humi (assembly GCF_900609055.1). GTDB lineage: Bacteria > Pseudomonadota > Alphaproteobacteria > Rhodobacterales > Rhodobacteraceae > Pseudogemmobacter > Pseudogemmobacter humi. The sequence goes on from NZ_UXAW01000083.1 coordinate 54,480, forward strand.
GCATTTCCGGGCTTCCCTGACACGTCTATGAAGTATACTGTGAATTGGTGATTTTAACGAGTGCTCCGGCGCGGTGGAACGGATTGCCGTGCTGCCCGCCTTTTCTTCTTGACGAAAGCAGGGCGCAATCTTACCCCGGCCCCTGCGCGGATGGCCGGATGACCGCGGGGGCGGTGACGCCCGCGAGGAAAGTCCGGACTCCATGAAGTAAGGGCGCCGGGTAACGCCCGGCCGGGGCAACCCGAGGGAAAGCGCCACAGAGAAGAGACAGCCCCGCTTGCCGGGGTGATGGTGAAACGGTGGGGTAAGAGCCCACCGCGCGACTGGCAACAGAAGCGGCACGGCAAGCCCCGCCCGGAGCAATGCCGAATAGGGGCCTCGCGCGGGGGCCGGTGGGGCAACCCATACCGCCCGCAGGGACGCTTCAGCCCGAGAGGCCCGGGTTGGCAGCCAGACCCTTTCCGTAAGGAAAGGGCAAGAGGAATGGTCATCCAGGGCGGTCCGCCGCCTGGACAGAATCCGGCTTACAGGCCATCCGCGCGTTTTCGACGGGCCGGGCAGGGGGCTCTGCCCCCGTCCTCGCTTTGCCCTTGTCCCTGGGTGCCGCAGGGCCGCGTCCACCTGCTTCCCGAACCGATGGCGAAACCGGCAGACGGCCCGGGATATCTGAGGACAGAAGATCAGCGGATACGGCTTGCCGTGTTGCTCTCGGTTCGGGATCATCCCACGAGGGCGCGTCCTGAAGAGGCGATAAGCTCATTTTCTGTCTCAAAATATCCCCGCCGGAGGCTCCCGCGGCCGCATCCTGGCGAAGGCGGCGGGCAGGGGCGCGAAATCTGGCGCGCGGGGGCGGTTTCGCTGTTGACTCTGGGGCCGGGCTCCTTAAAAGGCAGGCTTCAGGATTTCGCGGGAAAAGGCGTCTTTTCCCGATGCAGGAGAGACGACTATGGCGAAGCCGACGACGATCAAGATCCGTCTGAACTCGACGGCGGGCACCGGGCACTTCTATGTGACCAAGAAGAATGCCCGCACCATGACCGAGAAAATGGTCGTGCGCAAATACGACCCCGTGAAGCGCGAGCATGTCGAATACAAGGAAGGCAAGATCAAGTAAGATCTGCCGAACCTTTTGATGACAGGGCCGTGCCTTCGGGCGCGGCCTTTTCTTTTGCCGGTTGAGGGCCGGGCGGCAGCGTCAGAAACCGCCGCCCGCCGGGTTCCGCCGTCCCCGGATGACCATCGCAAGAGGGCAGGGCTTGCGGCTCGCGGGCCATTGAAACGGGTCGTTCTGTCGTCCCCGAATGGCGGGATTGCTGCCGCCAGAGGGTGGTCTTTCAGCATCACCTGACGGCACGCGCAGGCGGACGGGGGCGGGGCAATGAGCCCGGGCTCAGACTGGAGAGCGCCTTTCCCTTCCTGCGCAGGAGGGCCGCCTCCGGGGAGGGAAAGCCGGTCGGGGCGCCCCCGGGGCGGTGGGCAGAAGCGCGGGATATAGGCGGGGGAAGAGCAATGAAGCGGATCATGATCGTCGGCCAGCCGGGCTCTGGCAAATCCACGCTGGCGCGGGAGCTGGGGCGGCGCACCGGGCTGCCGGTGGTCCATATCGACCTGATCCACTGGCAGAGCGGATGGGTCGAGCGCGACCGCGCGGAAAAGACCCGGCTCTGCCATCAGGCCGAGGCGGGCGAGACATGGATCTTCGAGGGCGGGCACTCGGCCACCTGGGACAACCGGCTGGCGCGGGCGGATCTGCTGATCTGGCTCGACCTGCCGCTCGGGCTGCGGTTCCGGCGGGTGCTCCTGCGCACCATCCGCTGGCATGGCAAGAGCCGCCCCGACCTGCCCGAGGGCTGCAACGAGCGGTTCGACCGCAATTCGCTGGAGTTCTGGGCCTTCATCTGGCGCAGCCGTCACTCGTCGCGCGCGGCGATGGCGCGGCTGGCGGCGGGGGCGGGGAAGCCGGTGGTCCGTCTGCGCTCGCCCCGCGAGGTGAGGCGCTGGCTGGAGGGGTTTCGCAAATGAAAAGGGCCGGTCCCTGCGGACCGGCCCCCTTCTTGTCCGTTCCTGCGATCACTCGCGGTTGCCGAGGAATTGCAGCAGGAACATGAACAGGTTGATGAAGTCGAGATAGAGGTTCAGCGCGCCCATGATCGCGGCCTTGCCGAGCCATTCCTGGTCCATCGCCATCGCATGTTCGACATAGGTCCGCTTGATGTTCTGCGTGTCATAGGCGGTGAGGCCCGCGAAGATCAGCACGCCGATCACCGGGATCGCGAAGGCCAGCCCCGAGGATTGCAGGAACATGTTGACGATCATCGCGACGATCAGGCCCACAAGGCCCATCATCAGGAAGGTGCCCATGCCCGACAGATCGCGCTTCGTCACATAGCCGTAGAGCGACAGCGACAGGAAGGCGACCGAGGTCACGAGGAAGGTCGCCGCGATCGAAGTGTCGGTGAAGGCACGGAAGATCCAGGCCAGCGACAGACCCATGGCAGCGGCGAAGACGTAGAAGAACAGCTGCGCGGCGGCCGCCGACATGCGGTTGATCATTGCACCGAAGGCGAAGACCATCACCAGCGGCAGGAACATCACGATCCAGCCGAGGATGTTCGGGCGCAGCGTCATCGGGTCGCGGAAGATCTGCAACAGCACGTCCGAGGTGCCGACCGCCCAGGCCACGCCGGCGGTGACCACCATCGCCACGGACATCAGCCCGTAGACCTTGTTCATATGGGCGCGAAGCCCTTCGTCGATCTGGGCGCGGGCACCGACGCCGACGCCGCGGACCGTTTCAAATTGAGCCATAACAAGCCTCCGATGTTGTCCCTAAGGGCAACGCCGGGGGGACCGGCGCACCACGTGGTCTGAATATCGGGAAGAAAGCCCCGAAGTTCAAGAATTTCCCCGGAAAAACATCGCGAAATCAGAGTGAAATTCCCGTTATCCTTCACTGCCGCCAGTGGCAGGGCGCGTCCCAGAAGGCAGAGGCGCCTTCTTCGCGGCGCAGACCGATGTCTTGCAGCATGCGCCGGTCCAGCGCCTCGGGCCGGTCGCGGCGGCGGAAGGCCGCGAAAATCCGGACGAGCCAGCGCAGCGGCGGGCGGCGGGCGGGGAGGAGGATGGTCATGGCGGGGTCTCCGGATTTGCATTCCATTTTCTGATGAACCTGCCAGAGAGCATCAGGGGTGTTGATATACTCGCCAAAGATCGTGCATAACGGAAACGAATGATTGTGACGTGAAACATCAGGATCCGTGATATGCCGCGCAACATCGACCTGACCGCTCTGCGCGCCTTCGTGACCGTCGCCGATGTCGGTGGCGTCACCCGGGCGGCGGGGCTTCTGAACCTGACGCAATCGGCGGTGTCGATGCAGATCAAACGGCTGGAAGAGGCGCTCGGCCAGCGCCTGTTCCTGCGCGCCGCGCGCAGGCTGGCGCTCTCGGCCGAGGGCGAATTGCTGCTGTCTTACGGGCGGCGGATGCTGGCGCTGAACGACGAGGCGCTGACCAGGCTGGGCGAGGACGCTTTCGAGGGCGAGATCCGTTTAGGGGTGCCCTGCGACGTGGTTTACCCCGCGATCCCGCCGATTCTGAAGCGGCTGGCGCAGAATTATCCGCGGATGCGGATCAATCTGGATTCATCCTTCACATTGTTGCTGAAACAGGAATTCGCCCGCGGCCGGTTCGACGTGATCCTGACCACCGAGGAACGCCCCGACCCCGGTGCCGAGGTGCTGGGCGCCTGGCCCCTGCATTGGGTGGGGGCGGTGGACGGCTCCGCCTGGCAGCGCCGGCCGCTGCGGCTCGGCTTCCGGCAGAACTGCATTTTCCGGCCGCTGGCGCAATCGGCGCTCGATGCCGCGGGCATTCCCTGGGAGATGGCGGTGGATGGCGAGAGCGAGCAGGTGATCGACGCCTCGGTCGCGGCGGATCTGGCGGTGACGGTGCGGATCGCGGGCGCGCTGCCCGAGGGCACGCAGCCCGTCACCGGCGACAATGCGCTGCCCGCGCTCGGGGTGACCCGCATCGGGCTCTACACCGCCGACACCTTGGGCGGCGAGGTGGCGGCGGCGCTGGTTTCCGAGCTGCGCTGCGCCTGGTCGGCCTAGGCGCAGGTCAGCACCAGCTTGCCGGTGGCGCGGCGCGAGCGGATCGCCTCCAGCCCGTCGGGCAGGCGCCCGAACGGCAGTTCTTCGGAAATCAGCGGGCGGATGCGGCCCGTCTGCCACCAGGCGATCAGTTCGGCCAGGCTGTCGGTGAGCTGATCGGGCGCGAACGACAGGTAGCCGCCCCACCACAGCCCGATCACGGTGATGTTGCGCACCAGAAGCTGGTTGAGCGGCACCTGCGGCACCTCGCCCCCGGCGAAGCCGATGGCGAGCATGCGCCCTCCGGGCCGCGTCGCGCGCATGGCGGCGTCGAATCCGGGGCCTCCCACGGTGTCATAGGTCACATCCACGCCGCCGAGCGCGCGCAGAGCGCCCTTCAGGTCGGGCGTGTCGCTGTCGATGATCTCATCCGCCCCGGCGGCGCGGGCGATTTCGGCCTTTTCCGGCCCGCGCACCGAGGCGATCACCCGCGCGCCCATCAGATGGCCGATCTCGACCGCGGTCAGCCCGACGCCTCCGGCGGCGCCGGTGACGAACAGCGTCTCGCCCGGCGCAAGCGCAGCCTTGCGCAAAGCCAGATGCGAGGTGCCGAAGGCGATCTGGAATCCGGCGGCGGTGGCGAAGGGCATCTCTTCGGGCAGCACCAGCAGCCGCGCCACCGGCACGACGGCATATTCGGCGAAGGCGCCGCCGCTGACATGGGCGGCGACGCGGGTGCCGGGCGGCGGCCCTTCGGTCCCGGGTCCGAGCCCGGCAATGGTGCCCGCCAGTTCCAGCCCGGCGGTGAACGGCGGCTCGGCGCGGACCTGATAGCGGCCCTGGGCCATCAGGAGATCGGCGAAGTTCAGCCCGGCGGCATGGATGCGCACCAGCGCCTCGCCCGGGCCGGGCCGGGGCAGCGCCACGCGCACCAGCGCGGGCTCTTCCCCCAGAGCATTGATCTGCCACGCTTTCATCTCGCTCATCATCCGCTCCCACCCTTGCCGGAAATGCCTGTGCAGACTGCCGCGCGGCCACCCGAAATCCAAGATGCGGCAGATAATATTCTCACCATGATGTTTATTCTCAAAATGAGAGGCATTATGATATTATCCTGTAAGGCGAGTCCGTACTTCCCCTGGCACGTTTGGGTTATAATCGCCAAAGCCGGGCATCGCCCTATACGTTTGGATAACAGACCGCGCCCAAATCGCCGGCTTTCTTTGGTTGAGGGGCCAGACAATAAAAATATCCTGGGTGTGACCGATGAATGGCACGCTTTATGCTTATAGGGAAAGCAAGGGGCTTTTTCCCCCGTAACAGGGGACAGAACCCCGGGTAATCAGTGTGTTCAGTCGGTTCAGCAGTCCGGAGTAAAAGATGAAGCATCCCGTTGACGCCCATGTTGGTAAGCGCATTCGCCATCGCCGCTGGATGCTGGGAATGACCCAGCAGCAGCTTGCCGACCGGGTCGGAATCAAATTTCAGCAGATTCAGAAATACGAAACCGGCATGAACCGGGTCAGCGCCTCGCGGCTGTGGGACATCGCCGATGCGCTTGGCGTGCAGGTGGCCTTCTTCTTCGAGGGCCTTGCCGAGGCCACCGGGGTGTCCGTGCCCCAGGGCGATATGATGGCCGACAAAGAGGCGCTGGAACTGGTGCGCTCGTATTACGCCATTCCCGAGGCGCAGCGCCGCCGTCTGTTCGATCTGGCCCGCGTGTTGTCCGACGCGGCCTGAGCCGGCTCTCCTTGACGCGCCCTCCGGCCGGGTCTAGCCGCCGGGGGGCAGCAAAGGACCGCCCCCATGCCTGATTCCCGCCGTTTTGCGCCCGAAACCGCCGCCGGGCTGATCGCCACCGCGCATGAACTGGCCGATGCGGCGCGGCGGGTGACGCTGGAGTATTTCCGCCGCCCGGATCTGACCGCCGATACCAAGGAAACCGCCCGTTTCGATCCGGTGACCGAGGCCGACCGCGGGGCCGAGCGCGAGATGCGTGAAATCCTCGCCCGGCGCCGCCCGGATGACGCGATCCTCGGCGAGGAATTCGGCCCCACCCCCGGCACATCCGGCCTGACCTGGGTGCTCGACCCGGTCGACGGCACCCGGGGGTTCCTGACCGGCACCCCGACCTGGGGCGTGCTGATCGCGCTTTCCGATGAAAACGGCCCGCTTTACGGGCTGATCGACCAGCCCCATATCGGCGAGCGGTTCGAGGGGGGCCTGGGCCTCGCCCGTGTCACCGGCCCGCGCGGCGAGGCGGCGCTGGCCTGCCGCCCGGGGCGCGCGCTGAGCGACGCTTTCCTGTTCTCGACCTTCCCCGAGATCGGCACGCCCGGGGATGCCCGCGCCTTCGCCCGGGTCGCGGAGCGGGTGAAACTGGTGCGCTATGGGCTCGACTGCTACGCCTATGCGCTGCTGGCGGCGGGGCAGATCGACCTCGTGATCGAGGCCGGGCTTCAGGCCTATGACATCCAGGCGCCGATGGCGGTGATCCGCGCTGCCGGCGGGATCGTCACCGACTGGCAGGGCGGCGACTGCGCGCAAGGGGGAAGGGCGATCGCCGCCGCCAATGCGGAGGTTCACGCCGCCGCGCTGGACCTGCTGGCGGGAAGCTAGCGCCGGGCGAAACCGATCAGCCCGGCCATAAGCAGCACCAGGGAGCCGCCCGCCCAGATCCAGGCTCCGGTGCCCGGGATCCGGGTCAGCAGATCGGCGATCTGCCCGCCATCGCTGAAATCGACCTCGACGCGCACAGGCAGCCGCGCGGCGCCGTTGCGGATCTGCCAGGCGGTATAGCCGATCAGACCGACCCCAAGCCCGCCCGCCAGCAGCGCGATCAGCCGCGAGGGGATGTTGAACAGCACCAGCGCCAGAAACAGCGCGGCCAGCGCGATGCTGGCGAAAAGCGCCACCAGTTCGACCGGCGAGCGCCCAACGAAATCGCGCATCGCCTGGACATCGGGGTCCAGCGCGCGGATCAGCTCCCAGGGCGTCAGGCCGGTTCCGGTGATCTCGGGCCGGATCCAGGGCAGGAACAGGCTGACGATCATGGCGGCGGCGGAAAGGATGGCGATGGCGCGCAAGGCGGGCTCCGGTCTGCTCTTCACGCCGATGTGATCCCCGCGCCGGCCCCGGGTCAAGCGCAAATCCGCGCCGGGCGCTCTTCCGCCCTCACGGGCGTCATCGCTGAGCGAAGAGGCCCGTCAGGGCCGATGAGCGGCCCGGCGGCTTCCCCCGCGGCGCTCAAAGCCCGATTGAGCCCGGCGCCGCCCCGCGCTATCACAGGCGCATGAGCCATGATTTCGCCTTTCAGCGCCGGGAAACCTTCGACACCTTCCGCCAGTCGAAAGGGGTGGCGCTGCCCGCGCGCGCCATGGTCGATTACGCCTTTTTCGTCGAGGAAGAGGATGCCGACTGGGCCGGATTCGAGCGCGCGCTGAAGGCGAAGGGATTCCGCACCGCGCGTCCCGATGAGGACGAGACGCTGATCGCCTCGGTCGGGCCGATCGCCGTCACCGCCGAAGAGATCTGGAAATGGGAGGAAATCGCCACCCGGATCGCGCTGGAGTTCGATTTCTTTCCCGATGGCTGGGAACTCGATCTCTGACGGATTTCCGCATTTGACAGCCCGGCGGCGCCTGGCGCAGCATCCCCGGCCGGAGCGGGGTCCGAAAAGGGGTGAAGCGCGTCCCGCGCCAGGCTATAGAAGGAATGCCGCGCGGCTGCGCGGCCAGGACCGGAACGGGCGTGGCTTGCGCCCTTGAAACCGGCGGGCTCTGCTGCATGGGCTGCGGGGCTGCGAACGGAGGCGTGGAGAGGCTAAGGTGATCGGCAGGTTCCTTCTGGGTGCGGGTTTGGGCGGTCTTGTCGGCACCGGGCTGCTTGCGCTGTTGTCAGTATCGTTTTCCGGCCCCTTTCCGCGACCGGGCGGCGGGGTCGTGCCGCCGGTGCAGGAGGCGCCGGCAGGGGCGGGCGCAGGCGCGCCGCCCGCTGTTTCGGCCCCCGAACCGGCTTCGCCCGAGGAAAGCCCCACCGGCGATATATCTGTGCAGGACGCGGCCCCCGCGCCGGTGGCGGAAGCCGCGGCTTCCGCGCCGCCCGACGCCCCGGGCGGCGAAAGCGCCGCTCTGAGCGGCAGCGCCCCGGCACAGCCTGAACCACCGGCGGCAGCGGCGAGCGCGCCCGCCGCACCGGCCACGCCCGCCGCGGCGCCCGACATCGCGCCGCCTGCCGCGCCGGATGCCCCCGCTCCGCCCGGCGATACCGCCCGCCCCGAGAC
>NZ_UXAW01000102.1 GCF_900609055.1 Pseudogemmobacter humi
ATCACCTCGCGAAGCGTGGCGTCGTCGCCCTGCGCCAGCGAGGCCATCAGCCGCGGCACGATCCCGGCGGTGAGCGGGTCAAACAGCGCGGGGTCGAGCGGGGGCCGCCGCGCGGCGGCCGCCGCGGCGGCGGCCGCGGGGCGCGCGCCCCCCGCGCCCCGGGGGGGCGGCGGCGCCGCCGCCGGCCGGCGCGCGGGCCGGGCGCGCCCGGCCGCCGCGGCCCCGGCCTCGAACGTGACCCCCCTGCCCCTGCGCAAGGCCATTGTGCCCGCGGGCCAGCCGCTGCCGCCGCAGCCCTCGCAGAACGAGATCAGCCCCGAAGCGCTGGCCTCGGTGCGCGAGGTCGAGAAACGCGCGCGCCGGCTCACGCTGATGGAACTGACCGAGCGCACCTGCAAATGGCCGATCGGCGATCCGGCAACCGACGATTTCTGGTTCTGCGGCCTGCCCTCGCTGCCGGGCAAACCCTATTGCGAGGCCCATGTCGGCGTGGCCTTCCAGCCGATGAGCGCGCGGCGCGACCGCCGGCGGTGAACCGAGCCTGAGCGCCGGAAAAGCCCCGCCCTGGCGGCGGGGCTTTTCGGGAAAGACGTATTGATCCGTTTGAGAGATTGCCTGGCCGGTGGCGCGGCCCTGCCTGGGCTTGGGTGCAGGACGGCTCCGTTGCACCAACCGGCTGAGGGTTGGGCAACCTTTTTCCGCAAACAGACCTGTCCTGTACCCCTGATGGCGCGTTCAGCACGGCGACACGGAGCCGGAGCCCCTCGGGCCTCCGGTCGAAATCCCCTCCGCGCACTCATTGGCCAGGCAGTTTCGCACAAAGCATCCTGGTTTCCGCGCGGCTTCGGCGGTGAGATCCGCGCCATGGCTGACGGCCGACATCATGGATAAGCTGACCGATGCGACCGAAATCCCTCCATCGGATGGTCGTATCGGGGCCGGGATCGGAGAAAACACCGCTCACGCTTCTCGGGTATCAGTTCGCGCCGGGGAGGCCGGGATGATCCGTTTCCGCCTCCGGGCCGGCAGCGGAGCAGTGGCCACCGCGTCGTTCGGGTTGCCCCTGAGGGAATGGAACCCCCGATCTGATGCAGGGGCCGGGGCAGATCCCTCGGAAAAAAGGGGCAGCAGGCGCGAGGCCGATCAGACTGGTGCCCGGCGCTATCGGCCCCTGTGCCGCCAAGGAAGCCCGACAGGATCCATCTCGGGCGCGACGACAACACAGGGCCATGTGATCCCCGGCCAGGCCGATGCAGGCGGCGCCCCGGATTTCGCAAGGGTCAGCATCATCAGTTCGCGAATCCCCGACTTCAGCACCGCGCCCCTGGCTTTTCCGTCCCTGCCTCTGGTGGATCGGGTTCAGGATGAAGCGATGCGGCTCTGATGTCCGGATTTTGCAGATGTATTCGTAGGGCGTGAGGCCGCCGAGGCTCCTGAGGCACCATGCGAAGGTGCAGGCTGCCATGAAGTCGGAGAAGTGGGTGCGCTAGTTGATCGTGGCTGTCGTAGTGGAAGCGCCTGACGGTCGCCTCCCTGATCCGTCACCGGCCCCCCTTGCGGCTCCCCCGGCTGAAGCGGCGGAACATGCTGTTCCACGAACCGAACACATCCGGCAGGTCTCGCCAGGGCGAGCCCGTACGACCCACGGCACCGCCTCATCGAACATCCGGTTGTCGCGCGTCCGACCGTCGCCGATGATATGCTCCGAAATCCGGTCCCATTGCCCGTCCGAGAGCACCAGCCGATCCAGGGTCCCCGTCGCAATCCTCCTGCGACGGAAACCTTGAATCACTTCCAGTCAAAAATGCGAACCCCAGGAGCCCACACAACCTGGAGGGTTGTTTACATTTCTTACAATGTCTCGTCGGTCCCGCCCGCCGGCGCTCTGGCACCGGCTCTGGTCGGCAACCGCATGTCGGGCGACACGGCGCTGTGACACCCCCAATGCAACTGTGGTCACTCGCAGCCCCGTCCCGCTCTGCACCCCGCAAATCAAGGTGAGGAAATTGAGCAGCGGTATCGATGGCGCGCTTTCAGTGCGTACTTTGACCGGCAGCATCGTGATCACCCCCGGCACGATCGGGTGGCGGGTGGGCGGTGCTGATCACCACGATACTCTGACCGGCTGCGGCAGGGGACAGGCATGATGTCAGGATATCCGCTGAAACTTCAGCCCTGCATGGATCCTGACAGGCCAAAATTTCTGCCAAAGCCAATCTGCCGTTTGGCCAGAATCGCCGGGCCGCAACAAATGACCGAGGCGTTTTCCCGGCCTGTGCGCGGGTCCCCGGCACCCTTCCCAGGTGCAGCTTTCGCAACCTCTCCGATGATCCGCGCCTTGCGCCGGAAATGGTCAGCAAGGGAGACAAGTCACAAGGAACTGATGTTCCCCGAGAGCATATCCATCGCCTCGATTGCGGCAGCTGCGGCTCACCGATCCGTCTGAACAGCCTGTCCTGACGGGAACATCATCGCAGGCGCGCCCCTTCACCCCCGCCGGATCGCCGCCCCCAGACCGTTCATCAGCCCCTCAAAAATCGGGAAAGAGGTGACGATGGGCGAGCCGTCGTCCACCGCGATCTCGCGTTGCGCCGCCATGCCCGCGACGAGGAAGCTCATGGCGATGCGGTGATCGAGATGCGTCCTGCAGGTCGCGCCGCCGGGCATCCCGCCCGGTCCCATACCGTGGACGATCAGCGTGTCCTCGTCTTCTTCGATCCGCACCCCGCAGGCCTCAAGCCCACGGGCCATGGCGTCGATCCGGTCGCTCTCCTTGACGCGCAACTCCTTCACGCCGCGCATCACCGTGGTGCCGGTTGCGAAAGCCGCCACAACCGAAAGCACCGGATATTCGTCGATCATCGAGGGCGCGCGCTCAGGCGGCACTTCGATCCCCCTCAGATCCGGCGAGAAGCGCACCCGCAGATCGGCGACCGGCTCGCCGCCCTCTTCGCGCGGGTTCTCGAAACCGATCAGCGCGCCCATCTCGACCAGGGTCAGGTAAAGCCCGTTGCGGGTCAGGTTCTGGCTGACACCGGGAACGAAGATCTCGGAGCCTTCGGTGATCAGCGCGGCGCAGACCGGAAAGGCGGCCGAGCTCGGATCGCGCGGCACCGCTACGGTCTGCGGCCGCAACTCGGGGCGGCCTTTCAGTGTGATGACATGACCCTCATGGCTCCGTTCCACCGACAGATCGGCGCCGAAACCGATCAGCATCCGCTCGGAATGATCGCGGGTAGGCTCGCGCTCGATCACCACCGTCTCGCCCGGCGCGTTCAGACCTGCGAGCAGCACCGCGGATTTCACCTGGGCCGAGGCCACCGGCAGCGTGTAGCGCACCGGCACCGGATCGGCGGCGCCGACCAGCACCATCGGCAGCCGCCCGCCCTGGCGCCCGTAAGCCTGGCAACCAAACAGCGAGAGCGGATCGGTGACGCGGCCCATCGGGCGCTTGCGAAGGCTGGCATCGCCGGTGAAGGTCGCGGTGATCGGCGTCGTTGCCATGGTGCCCATGATCAGCCGCACGCCGGTGCCGGAATTGCCGCAGTCGATCACGTTCTCCGGCTCGCGGAAGCCACCGACGCCGACACCCGCGACCGTCCAGGCGCCCTCGCCGTGGCGGCTGACGCTGGCACCGAAAGCCCGCATCGCCGCGGCGGTGTCGAGCACGTCCTGGCCTTCCAGCAGCCCGGTGATCTTCGTCTCGCCCACGGCCATCGCGCCGAAGATCAGCGCGCGGTGCGAGATCGACTTGTCGCCCGGCACCGAGGCGGTGCCTTTCAGCGGCCCGCTCTTTGCCGAGATCATCCCCTGCGCTTCACCATGGCCCGACATTCCGCTCTCCCGTCCCGGCAATTCCTCCGCCTGATAGCGCAAGCAATGCAGGGGGTCCAGCACCGGCGCCCCTGTCCGCGCAGGGACGCTCCGCGGGGGGTATTTATGTCAGGATGAAAGCCCTTTCACCTTGACTTAAATACCCCCGCCGGAGGCATCCCCGGCCTCAGTCCCGCCGGAACGTCAGGTAATGGGGCGAGCGGCCCTCGCGCAGGGCCTTTTGCTCGTAGCGGGTCGAAAGCCAGTCGGGCCAGGCCCCGCCCGCACCTGCCTCGCGTTCCAGCCGGAAGCCGGCGGGCGGCACTTCCTCATGCGCCTGGCGGACATAATCGGGGATGTCGGTCGCGATGCGGAATTCGGCGCCCGGCGCCATCACGCGATGGAGCGGCGCAAGGTAGCCCGGGGTGACGAAGCGGCGGCGGTGGTGGCGGGCTTTCGGCCAGGGATCGGGATAGTTGAGGAAGCATTTCTCCACCACGCCGTCGGGCAGCACGTCAAAGAGGTCGCGCACGTCGCCGGGGTGGATCGAAAGGTTCTGAACCCCCGCAGCCCGGATCTTGCCCAGAAGCATGGCGACGCCGTTCACGAAGGGCTCGCAGCCGATCAGATGGATCTGCGGGTTCAGCGCCGCCATATGGACCAGATGCTCGCCGCCGCCGAAGCCGACCTCCAGCCAGACCGGGCGGGCGCCGAACTGGGTCATGTCCAGCACCGTGCGGGCGGCATTCTCCTGCACGGTCACGCCTTTCAGCCGCATCGCCTCCAGATCGTTGGCCAGATAGTCCTTCTGGCTCGCGCGCAGGGTCTTGCCCTTCGAGCGGCCATAGAAATTGCGGTGCGGCTGCGGGGTGTCGGGGTCGGACATCAGGGGCCTCGGGCTGGCGGGAACCGGGGCGCGTCTAAAGCCCGCGCCCTGTCGGGTCAACCCAAAGGAAAAGGCGCCCGCGAGGGGCGCCTCTTGCCGTCTGCCGGGTTTCAGACCGCCTTCTTCAGCTCCCCGGCCAGATCCACGCGCTCCCAGGAGAAGCCGCCGTCGGCCTCGGGCGCGCGGCCGAAATGGCCATAGGCCGAGGTGCGGGCATAGATCGCACGATTCAGGCCCAGATGGGTGCGGATGCCGCGCGGGGTCAGGTCCAGCACCTTCGGCAGCGCCGCCTCGATCACGCTGTCGGGGATGCGGCCGGTGCCATGGGTGTCGACATAGATCGACTGCGGCTCGGCCACGCCGATCGCATAGGCGACCTGCACGGTGCAGCGATCGGCCAGATCCGCCGCCACCACGTTCTTCGCGAGGTAACGCGCGGCATAGGCGGCCGAGCGGTCGACCTTGGTCGGATCCTTGCCGGAAAACGCGCCGCCGCCATGCGGGGCCGCGCCGCCATAGGTGTCGACGATGATCTTGCGCCCGGTCAGCCCGGCGTCGCCGTCCGGTCCGCCGATCACGAAAGTGCCGGTCGGATTGACGTGCCAGACGGTGTTCCCGGTGATCCAGCCCGAGGGCAGCACCTCGCGGATATAGGGTTCCACGATGGCGCGGATATCGGCCGAAGTCTGGTTCACGTCGGAATGCTGGGTCGAGAGCACGATCGAGGTGACCTCGACGGGCTTCCCGTCCTCGTAGCGCAGCGAGAGCTGCGACTTGGCGTCGGGGCGCAGCGTCGGCTGCTCGCCCGATTTGCGCACCTCGGCCAGGCGGCGCAGGATCGCATGGGCATATTGAATCGGCGCCGGCATCAGCTCGGGCGTCTCGCGGCAGGCATAGCCGAACATGATGCCCTGATCGCCCGCGCCGTCCTTGTCCACGCCCTGCGCGATATGCGCCGATTGCGGATGCAGGAAATTCTGCACTTTCAGCGTGTTCCAGTGGAACTCGTCCTGTTCGTAACCGATGTCCTTCACGCAGTCGCGCACGATGGTCTCGACCCGGCCCAGCATGGTTTCAAGCGCCGCCTTGTCGCTTAAGCCGACCTCGCCGCCGACCACCACGCAATTCGTGGTGGCGAAGGTCTCGCAGGCGACACGGGCATTGGCTTCCTCGGCCAGAAAGGCGTCGAGCACGGCATCGGAAATCCGGTCGCAGACCTTGTCGGGATGCCCCTCCGAAACCGATTCGGAGGTGAAGACGTAATTCTTGCGGCTCATATGAAAGTGCTCCGTTGGGTGATCCCCGCCACGTCAGGAAGCCGTTGTGGCGGTTCTGTCCGACCCGCTTAGCCGCAGGGTCGGCAACAATCAAGCATTGTCGCGGCGGCGCGGCAAAAGGGGCATCAGCGCCAGCAAAGCGAGGAGCACGGCGACGAGCGGCACCTCCCCCGCCCGGGCCAGCATGCGCGCATAGGGCGGCGGCGGAAGCGCACCGGGAATGGGCGCGTCGATCACGCCCCCGGCGCCAAGCGCCAGCGCGGCGCCCGCCACCCGCCCGCGCGCGTCGATCACCGCCGAGATCCCGGTATTGGCGGCGCGCAGAAGTGGCAGGCCCTGCTCAACGGCGCGCAGCCTCGTCTGGGCGAAATGCTGATACGGCCCGGTCAAAGTGCCGAACCAGGCGTCGTTGGTGACCTGGAGCATCCAGTCGGCGCGTTCCTCGGTCACCAGATCGCCCGGAAAGATCGCCTCATAGCAGATCAGCGGCAGCGCCCGGCCCGCCGCACCGAAATCCAGCAGATTGCGGGTCTCGCCGGCGGTATAGCCTGCACCGGCCTGGCTCGCGAAAGCGCGCAGGCCGAAGCTCTGATAAAGCAGATCGCCCATCGGGATATATTCCCCGAACGGAACCAGATGGATCTTGTCAAAGCTCTGGCCGATCCGCCCACCCTCGCCGAAAACCGCAAGCGTGTTCCAGGCCATGTCGTCCCGGTCGCGCTGGATCCCCGTCGCGACCGGACGCCCGCCCCCCGCCTCCGAGATCGTCAGCGCGACGCCCTCGCCCTCGGTGATCAGATAGGGCACCGCCGTCTCAGGCCAGATCACCAGATCGGTCTGTGCGCCCGCGGTCATGGCAAGCAGGCGGCGGAAGTTTTCGGCCGCCTCGTCGGGGTCCCATTTCAGGCTCTGCTCGATATTGGGCTGCACGATACGCGCGAGCGCCCCTTGCGGCTCGGGCTCGGGCAGAGCCAGCCGGTGCCAGGACCAGCCGGCGCAAAGCCCGAGGATCAGCGCCGCCACCAGCCCGCCGCGCAGCCGCCCGAAGGACAAGGGCGCGGCCAGCGCCGCCAGCGTCAGCGCCGTCATGCCGTAAGCCCCGGTCAGCGCCGCCACCTGGACCAGAGGCGTGTCGATCCAGATATGGCCGGGCAAGGCCCAGGGAAAGCCGGTCAGCACATGGCCGCGCGCCAGTTCCGCCAGCGCCAGCAGCAGCGCAAAGCCCATCGCGCCGCTGTTCAGCCGCCGCGCGGCCCAGGCGGCGAGGGCCCAGAACAACCCGAGGCCGAAGGCGATCATCACCACCGCGAAAGGCGCCATCCAGCCGTGGCGCCAGGGATCGACGAAAAAGGGCTGCACGATCCAGCTCAGCCCCAGCCCGAACCAGCCGGCGCCGATGAACAGCCCGCGCCGGAACGCCGCGCGCGGGTCCGGCGCATCGGCGACCCGTTTCAGGATCAGAACGAAAGCCGCGAGCGACACCGGCCACAGGCCAAAGGGCGCCTGGCCCAGCACCGCCGCCGCACCCAGCACGAAATCCTGCGCGGCACCGCGCCAGCCGGCGGCAAAGCCGCGGAACGCGCGCGCCCTCATCGGATCAGCCCGCGCGCCCCGGCAGCCGCAGCCGCAGCCGCTTGATGCGGCGCACATCTGCATCGACCACTTCGATCGTGGCACCGCTCTCCAGCGTCACCACCTCGCCCTTCGCGGGCACATGGCCGGTGCGCAGAAAGACCAGACCGCCGATGGTGTCGATCTCCTCGTCCTCGACCGCCCCGCGCAGGCGGATGTTCAGCGCCGCCTCCAGATCCTCCAGCTCGGCGGTGGATTGCGCGACGATCACGCCGGGCGCTTCCTCTTTCCACAAAAGCCCCGCCTCTTCGTCATGCTCGTCCTCGATCTCGCCGATGACGGTTTCGATCAGATCCTCGATGGTCGCCAGCCCGTCCACACCGCCGTATTCGTCAATCACCAGCGCCATATGCACCCGATCCTTCTGCATCTTCTGCAAAAGCGTGGCGGCGGGCATCGAGGGCGGAGCGTAGAGAATCGGGCGCAGCAGGTCCTGAAGGCTGAACGCCCCGCCCTGACCAAACCCATGGCGCAGCGCCAGATCCTTCAGCAGCACGAGGCCGAGCGGATGGTCGAGGCTTTCGCCATAGACCGGCAGGCGCGAAAACCCGTGCTGGCGGAAGACCTCGACCAGTTCCGCAAGCCCGGTCTCCAGCGAGACGGCGACGATCTCGGCCTTGGGGATCGCCACATCGTCAACGCTGAGCCGGTGCAGCGCGGCCAGACCGCTCGGCGCGGCGGCGGTGGGGGGGCTGTCGGCCTCGGATGGGGAAAAGGCCGAGATCAGCCGTCCGAAAAAACCCCGTCCCGCGCTTTCCTGTGGCGGGCTGTCTGCCAGCCCCTCGGATAAATCCTGCGCCGCTGTCGAACCGTCGTTGCTACTGCCCATCGTCCTTTTGTCCGGCAAGAGCATCCGTTCTGTGGATGCCGCGTTTAATATGGGTCGGGAAGGCCCATGGCCGCAAGTATGCGCACCTCATGCGCCTCCATAAGCTGCGCATCGGCCTCATGGATGTGATCATAACCCAACAGATGCAATATCGCATGAACGATCAGATGCGTCACATGCGCCGCCGGATCCTTGCCCTGCGCGGCCGCCTCGCTCATGCAGGTCTCGTAAGCGATGGCGATGTCGCCCAGTTCCAGCGGCCCGCCGGTCGGATCCGGTTCGGGCGGATCCGGTTCGGGCGGCTCCGGCTCGGCGCCCGGCTCCTCCGCCGCGCGCTCGTCCGAGGGCCAGGACAGCACATTGGTCGGCACGGGCTTTCCGCGGAACTCGGTGTTGAGCGCAGCGATCCGCGCATCGTCGCAGGCCAGAACCGAGATCAGATGATCCTCCGGCACATGTCCCAAATGCGCGAGCGCCGCCCGCGCGGCGCGTTCGGCCAGATCCTCCAGCCCGAACGCCTGCCAGCGGTCGTCCTCGAAAACGGTTTCGGTGAGCATCGTCATGGCGCCGCGCCTATCCCGCCGCCGCGCCTGTGACAAGGGGTGGAGAGGGGGCCCGAAGATGCCGGCCCGAACCAGGGGCGCCTGCATCTTCACCCCTCGCCCGTTCCGGCCCCCCCCCGGGATATTTAAGGACAGAAAATGAACAGGATCGCGCAGGATATTTTCTGTCTAAAAATATCCCCGCCGGAGGCATCCGCGCCTGAAAGGCGCGGACCACTTCAGCATCCCCCGCGGCTGCGCTTCAGCCTTTCGCCTCGTCGGCGTCCCAGGCCTCGATGATGCGGGCGACCAGCGGGTGGCGCACCACATCCTTCGATGTGAAATAGTTGAACGAAACCCCGTTCACACCTTTCAGGATGCGCTCTGCCTCAGACAGGCCCGAGGTCACGCCGCGCGGCAGGTCGACCTGGGTGCGGTCGCCGGTGATCACCATGCGCGAGCCCTCGCCCAGCCGGGTCAGGAACATCTTCATCTGCATCGCGGTGGCGTTCTGCGCCTCGTCCAGCACCACGAAAGCGTTCGACAAAGTGCGCCCGCGCATGAAGGCCAGCGGCGCGATCTCGATCCGCTTCTCGGCCAGCAGCTTTTCCACCTGACGCGCCGGGAGAAAGTCGTTCAGCGCGTCGTAGAGCGGCTGCATATAGGGATCGACCTTCTCCTTCATGTCGCCGGGCAGGAAGCCGAGCCGCTCGCCTGCCTCGACCGCGGGGCGCGACAGCACGATCCGCTCGACCGCCCCCGAGATGAACATGGTCACCCCGACGGCCACCGCGAGATAGGTCTTGCCGGTCCCCGCCGGGCCGATGCCGAAGCCCAGCTCGTTGCGGAACAGATTGGCGACATAGGTCTTCTGCGCCTCGGTCCGGGGCTCGATCGGCTTCTTGCGGGTGCGAAGTTCCATCCCCGGCGAGAAGAGCTCGATCTGCTCGCCCTCGGGCGTTGCGGCCTGCGGGTGCGCCATGCGCAGCGCGCCATCGACATCGCCCGCGACCACGCCACGCCCCGCCTCCAGCCGGGCGTAAAGCGATCTGAGCACTGCCGCGGCCTGTTCGCGCGCGCCTTTCTCTCCGACCACCGTCAGGCGGTTGCCGCGCCTGAGCACATGAATCCCAAGCTGATGTTCGATCTGGGCGAGATTGCGGTCGTATTCGCCGCACAGCTCGATCAGCAGCCGGTTGTCGGGAAATTCGAGGACCGTCTCAACCATGTCCTCGGGGCTGGTCGGGGGGGTCAGCGCGCTGATGCCCAAAAGGGTCTCCTTCCTGCAAGAGCCTTATCCCGATGCTGCGCCCGAATCCCGCGATCTGGCAAGAGTTTTCCGCAACCACACCAGATGTTGCGCGAAAAGCCCTGCGGACGGCGACGCCGGAAAGGCAAAGAGCCGCCACGGGGGCGGCTCTTATCCAACCTGGCGGAAGGAAATCAGTTCCCTCTGCGCACCACGGTCGAGCGGGCCGACCCCGGCACCAGATCGCGGATCCCCGGATTGGCCGACTGGTAGTCGCCCAGCACCGTGCCCGGCGGATAGTGATCGTTGCAGACCGGCAGGCCCGAAACCGGATCGTAGCGCGGCGACGAATAGCCTTCCAGCCCGTCGTCGATGATCCAGTTCTGGCAGCCGTCGGGATCATAGGCGATGGCGGCGCGGCCGTTCTGCAACACGCCGGTGTCGCGTCCCTTGTCCAGCCCGGTCGCGATCACCGATTGCGAACCGCGGTAGCCGGTGGTGCCCTCAAAACTCTCGCAGCCGGCCAGCAGCGCGGCACCGAGAAGGACGGTCACGAATTTCGTGGTCATGCTCATGCCCTCACCAGCGATAGCAAACGATTTCGACGCGGCGATTCTTCGCCATTCCGGCGGCGGTCGCATTGGTGGCGACCGGGTAGCGCTCGCCGAAGCCAAGCTCGCGCTCGACCGAGGCGCCGACCGAGCGGGCCACATCCGCGACCGCGCGCGCGCGCCGCTGCGACAGGCTCATGTTGTATTCGTCCGAGGCGCGGCTGTCGGTATGGCCGTAGATCGCATAGCCGAAGGCCCCCGCCGAGGAGAAGAACTGCGCCAGCCGCTCGCGTCCGGCGCCGGTCAGTTTCGCGCTGTCGGTCGCGAAGAGCTGATCGGTGTTCTCGACAAGGCAGGTGTTCTTTTTCAGGCAGACCGGCTTGCCGGTTTTCGGGTCGCGGCGCGGCACCATGTAACCTTCCAGCCCGCCGTCGGCCCACCAGTGCATGCAGCCGTCGTCGTCGATCCAGACGCCCCATTCGATCTTGCCGGTGACGACCGTGCGGTCGATAGTCCGGTCCTGAGCCGGCGCGACGCCCGCCCCGATCACTCCGGCCGCCAGCGCGACCCCTCCGATTATACCTCGCACGGCGCGTGAAAAACCGATCACAGCCAGCCCCCTTCACTCATATGTGGCAGCAACGGGGAGAATTGCCGCCCCAAAGAGGGCAAGTAAAGCGAATCTGGTTTTTTATGGTATTTTACAATAGTTTAGTGTAAAATCTTAAAGATCGCGGCGGATTGGCGCGGGGCGGAAAACAATGCCGCGCGCCGCGCCGATTCCCTGTTCTGCCGCGCTGACGCCAACCGGCACCGCCGCCAGCGAGTTCGCCGCAGCGGCAGTCACCCGCGCCCTGACCAGATCGCCGACCCCTCCCGCGGGGTCCTCGACATGCACCGCCATCAGATGTTCGGACTTGCCGACCATCTGGCCCGGCAGCCGCCCCGGCTTCTCGTAGAGCACCGATATCTCGCGCCCGACCATCGCCGCCTGCGCCGCGCGCTGCTGATCGAGGATCAGCGCCTGCAACTCCTGAAGCCGCACATCGGCCACCGCCGCTTCGACCGGCGGCTTTTCCGCCGCGGGCGTACCGGGGCGGGCGGAATATTTAAAGCTGAAGGCCGCGCCGTAGCCCACCCGGCGGATCAGATCCATCGTATCGGCGAAATCCTGATCGGTCTCGCCCGGGAAACCCACGATGAAATCCGAGGTCATCAGAATGTCGGGACGCACCGCGCGGATGCGGTCGATCAGCCGGAAATACTGATCGCGGGTATGCTTGCGGTTCATCGCCTTCAGGATCCGGTCCGAGCCCGACTGCACCGGCAGATGCAGATAGGGCATCAGCTGCGGAACCTCGCCATGGGCCGCGATCAGGTCGTCGTCCATGTCGTTGGGATGGCTGGTGGTGTAGCGGATGCGGTCCAGCCCGTCGATGTCCGCCAGTTGCCGGATCAGCCGGCCGAGGCTCCAGGTGCCGGTCTCGCCCTCGCCGTGGTAGCCGTTGACGTTCTGGCCCAGAAGCGTGATCTCGCGCACGCCCCGCGCCACCAGGTCGCGCGCCTCGCGCATCAGCCGGGCCGCCGGGCGCGAGACCTCGGCCCCGCGGGTATAGGGCACCACGCAGAAGGCGCAGAACTTGTCGCAGCCCTCCTGCACGGTCAGAAACGCCGTCGGGCCGCGATAGCTTTTGCGCTGCGGCAGATGGTCGAACTTGTCCTCGGGCGGGAAATCGGTATCGACCTGCGGGCCCTTCGCCTCGGCCATGGCGGGCAGGCGGTGATAGGCCTGCGGGCCGACGACGATATCGACCAGCGGCATCCGGCGCTGGATCTCGGCCCCTTCGGCCTGGGCCACGCAGCCGGCGACGCCGATCTTCAGATCCGGGCGCTCCAGCTTCAGCGGACGCAGCCGGCCGAGGTCGGAATAGAGCTTCTCGCTCGCCTTCTCGCGGATATGGCAGGTGTTCAGCAGAACCATATCGGCGTCTTCGGCCCTGTCGGTCAGCACATAACCCTTCGCGCCCATGGCCTCGGCCATGCGCTCGCTGTCGTAGACGTTCATCTGACAGCCATAGGTCTTGATGAACAGCTTCTTCGCCCCCGGCTCTGCTGCGGGCGCCGTCGGGGTTTCGGGGTTCGGCATGGGGTTCGGCATAGGGCGTGCCTCCTGAGCCCCGCTTTCTACACCGCCCCCCGATGCGCGACAACACCCCCGGTTCTTCGCGCTTGCCTCCGCCCGCCGCATCGCGGATTCTGCGCCCGGGACGGCGGCAGGCGGGTGCAGGATGCGTTACGGTTCGGTTGAGGAATTCCTCGGGAAGGGGCAGCTGGCCGGGTCACGCGGCCCGGTCGCGCTGATCATGGCCGAGGACGAAGTCGAGCTGGACAGCACCCTGCGCCACCATCTGGCGGGCGGCTTCAGCCGTATCCTGCTGTTCGCGCCGCCGGATCTGAGCCCGGGCCTCGAAGCCGCGCCGGATTTCAGCGGCCGGATCGACCGGATCGACGACGACGTTTTCGCCGAGGACGCGCTGGTCACCGCGGTGAACCGGGTCATGGACGCCGCCGCCGGGGCCTGGCTCTTCTGGTGCTACAATGCGGAATATCTGTTCTTTCCCTTCTGCGAGAGCCGCACGATCAGCGATCTGGTGGGCTTCCACGCCGAGGAACGCCGCGAGGCGATGCTGACCTATGTGATCGACCTCTATGCCTGCGATCTCGACCGCTTCCCCAATGCCGTCTCGCTGGAAGACGCCCATCTCGACCGTTCCGGCTATTACGCGCTGACGCGGAAGGAGGCCGAGCCGCCCTGGACCGAGAAGGAACGCCAGATGGATTTCTTCGGGGGGCTGCGCTGGCGGTTCGAGGAACACGTGCCCTGGACACGGCGCAAGATCGACCGGATCTCGATCCTGCGCGCGAAGAGAGGGCTGCGGCTCAGGCCCGATTTCACCCTGTCCGAGGAAGAGATGAACACTTTCGCCTGCCCCTGGCATCACAATGTGACGGCGACGGTCTGCTCGTTCCGCACTGCCAAGGCCTTGCGCACCAACCCCGGCAGCCGCGACGAAATCCGCACCTTTCGCTGGCACAATTCCGAGCCCTTCCGCTGGGAGAGCCAGCAGCTGATGGACCTCGGCCTGATGGAGCCCGGCCAGTGGTTCTGACCCGGGGCCGGGCTCTGTTGTCACCTGCGGCAGCGGACGCCCGGGGCAGCGAACGGCCGCAAGTCCCGCGAAGCAGGCCCGCGGGCGTGATCCAGAGACTGCGGGATCCGCGCTCAATCCTGCGTTTGCCGCGCCCCCCGGCCCGGCCCGGCCTACCCCAGCCTCGCCCGGATCCGGGCGCCGACCTCGGCGAAGTCCATCTGGCCGGTGTATTTCGCCTTCAGCGCCGCCATAACCCGGCCCATGTCGCGGATCGACCCCGCGCCGAGCGCGGCGATCTCGGTATCGATGGCGGCGGCGGTTTCCTCTGCCGAAAGCTGGCGCGGCAGGAACTCGCCGATCACAACCACTTCGGCCAGTTCCTTTTCGGCCAGTTCCAGCCGCCCGGCCTCTTCGTAGATCCGCGCGCTTTCCTGGCGCTGCTTCACCAGCCTGCCCAGAAGCGCGAGGATTTCGGCCTCGCCGACACCCTCGTCGCCGCGGCCCTCGCCGCGCAAAGCGATGTCGCGGTCGCGGATCGCGGCATTCAGCAGCCGCAGCGTCGAGGTCCGCGCCGCGTCGCGCGCCTTCATCGCCTCTTTCAGCGCCATCGACAGGCGTTCACGCAGACTCATCCCGGCCTCCTTTGTCGGCACAAGGCCCAGCCTGCCATGTCGCGGCGATTCCGGCAAGCCGGGGCATCCGCGTCAAGCCATTGTTTACAAACATAAATCCATTTCCCGCAAAGCCTTGACCCTTCGGAGCCGCGGGCATAGGTTGCGCCCGTTTACCCCGGAGAGTCCCATGCCGCACGCAGCCCCCCGCCCCACTGCCTGTCTTGCGCTTGCCGATGGCACGCTGTTCTACGGCCAGGGCTTCGGCGCCACAGGCGAGACGGTCGCCGAACTGGTGTTCAACACCGCGATGACCGGCTACCAGGAGATCGTCACCGACCCCTCTTACGCGGGCCAGGTGGTGACCTTCACCTTCCCCCATATCGGCAACACCGGCGTCACCCCCGAGGATGACGAGACCGGCCAGCCCGCCGCCGCCGGGGTGGTGGTGAAATGGGACCCGACCGAGCCCTCGAACTGGCGTGCGACCGGCGATCTGCGGGCCTGGCTGGCGAAGATCGGCCGCATCGGCATCGGCGGCATCGACACCCGCCGCCTGACCCGCGCGATCCGCCAGCAGGGCGCGCCGCATGTCGCGCTCGCCCACGACCCCGAGGGCAAATTCGACATCGAGGCGCTGGTGGCGAAGGCGCGGGCCTGGAAGGGGCTGGTGGGCCTCGATCTGGCCAAAGACGTGACCTGCGCCCAAAGCTATGCCTGGGACGAGAAACGCTGGGCCTGGCCCGAGGGCTATACGAAGCGCGAGACGCCCGGCCCGAAGGTGGTCGCCGTCGATTTCGGTGCCAAGCGCAACATCCTGCGCTGCCTCGCCTCGACCGGCTGCGATGTCGTCGTGCTGCCCGCCACCGCCACCGCCGAGGAGGTGCTGGCCCATGATCCGGCCGGTGTGTTCCTCTCGAACGGCCCCGGCGATCCGGCGGCGACCGGCGAATATGCGGTGCCGATGATCAAAGGCGTGCTGGAGCGCGACCTGCCGCTGTTCGGCATCTGCCTCGGCCATCAGATGCTGGCGCTGGCGCTCGGCGCAGAGACCCGCAAGATGAACCACGGCCACCACGGCGCCAACCATCCGGTGAAGGATCTGACCACCGGCAAGGTGGAAATCACCTCGATGAACCACGGCTTCACTGTCGATGCCGACACCCTGCCCGAGGGCGTGGTCGAGACCCATGTCTCGCTGTTCGACGGCACCAACTGCGGCATCGCGATCAAGGGGCGGCCGGTGTTCTCGGTGCAATACCACCCCGAGGCGAGCCCCGGCCCGCAGGACAGCTACTACCTGTTCGACCGCTTCGTCGAGGCGATCCGCGCACGGCAGGCGACGGCCTGAGCCTCGCGCCTGCGCTGGCGCGAGGCTTCGTCCATCCCCTCGCCCGAGAGGGCGGCCCGGCCTCCGGGCTGCCGGGAAAGGCCCTGAACGGCAGGCGACGTTCCGGGCATCGCCACTCGCGGCATGGCTCAACCGGGCGCCGCCAGGGAAGCGGTTGCCCGCCCCGCGCCAGGCAAGAGCATCGTCGCCTCCTTCGTTCGGGCATCGCCGAAGCGGCGGCCCGCCAAAATGACCATGACCCGCTGCGCGGGCAACGTTCCGGCAGAGGCGCGGACAGCGGGCGCTTTGGTCCCTGGCGCCTTAGCCGGCATCCCCCCTGCGCCCCGGTGACGGAGAGCTGCGACATCGCCCGCAGCGGACCAGCCCGCACCAGACATTTCGCTTTCCTTAACCGCTCGTTAATCATCAGCCCCCATGCTCTGCCCGAAGCTGAGGGACCGGGTTCGGGGCATGGCGGTCAGACATCTGATCAGGATCGGCGGCGCGGAAGAGGCGGGCGGAACATCGGTTCCGGGCGATCCTTTCGCGCTTTCACTGCTCCGGGGCGGGTTGGTGCGGCCCGAACAGCCGTATCTGCGCGGCCTTCCGGCATCATCCGCCCCGCAGACCCGCGCGTTTCATCCCCATGGCACGCTGAACGAGGCGGAACTGCTCGATGCCGCCGCCCGGCATTTCGACGCGCCCCGGATCGACCCCTGCCAGCCCCTGCCCGAGGCCGGACCGATCGACCGGCTGGGCCTTGCGCTCTGCCAGCGTCACGGCATCCTGCCCTGGCGCCAGGCCGGGGCGGCGACCGTGGTCGTCACCTCGCGCCCCGAGGCCTTCGCCCGGCTGCGCCCGATGATCGAGGCGCGTCTCGGCCCGGCGATCATGGCGCTGGCCCCCGCCGCGCGGATCACCGAAGCGCTGCATGCCGCGCGCGGCGCGCAGATCGCGCAGGCTGCCGAAACCCGGGTGAGCGAGGAGGAAAGCTGCCGGAACTGGGCCGGTCCGGCGGTGATCCCCGCCGTTCTGGCGCTGCTCTCGGCCTTCCTCGCGGTGCTGATCAATGCTCCGGTCGCGACCGGGCTGGTGCTGGTGGGGCTGTCGCTTGCCGCGATGATCTGCTCGACGGCCCTGAAGATCACCGCCGCCGTCACCGCTTTGCGCCATCCGTGCCCCGATCCGGCCGATCTCTCGCCGGGGCCGTTGCCACGGGTGTCGGTTCTGGTCGCGCTCTACCGCGAAAGCGACATCGCGCCACGCCTCGTGCGGCGGCTGTCGCGGCTGGATTATCCGCGCGATCTGCTGGAGGTGGTGCTGGCTGTCGAAGCCGCGGACCGGCTGACCCGCGAGACGCTGGAAGCAAGCGACCTGCCGCCCTGGATGCGGATCGTGGTGGTGCCGCCCGGCCGGGTCAAGACCAAGCCGCGCGCGCTGAACGTCGCGCTGGAACATTGCCACGGCGAGATCATCGGGGTCTACGACGCCGAGGACGCGCCCGAGCCCGACCAGATCCGCCGCGTGATCGAGCGGTTCCGCAGGAGCGATTCCGGCCTCGCCTGCCTTCAGGGCGTGCTGGATTTCTACAATCCCGCCACCAACTGGATCGCGCGGATGTTCACGGTGGAATACGCCGCCTGGTTCCGGCTGATCCTGCCCGGGGTGGCACGGCTCGGGCTGATGGTGCCGCTTGGCGGCACGACGCTGTTCTTTCGCCGCAAGGTGCTGGAGGAACTCGGCGCCTGGGATTCGCACAATGTGACCGAGGACGCCGATCTGGGCATCCGCCTTGCCCGCCACGGCTACCGGACCGAGCTGATGCAGACCGTCACCCGCGAGGAGGCGAACTGCCGCCCCTGGGCCTGGGTGCGGCAGCGCTCGCGCTGGATCAAGGGGCATATGATGACCTGGGTCGTCCATATGCGCGCGCCGCGGCTGTTATGGCGCCAGGTCGGCGCGCGCCGCTTCATCGGTTTTCAGGTGATGTTCCTCGGCGCCGCGGTGCAGACCCTGCTCGCGCCGGTGCTGTGGAGCTTCTGGCTGATCCTGCCGGGCCTCCCGCATCCGCTCGTCCAGGCGATGCCGGGGCCGATGTTCGCGGCGCTGCTCCTCGCCTTCGGCCTGTCGGCGGTGGTGGATTTCACCCTCGGCATCCTCGCCCTGCGCGCGGCGGGGCACCGGATCTCGAAACTCTGGGTCTTCACCCTGCATCCCTATCAGATGCTGGCCACTTTCGCGGGCTACAAAGCCCTGTGGGAGATGATCGCCCGCCCGTTCTACTGGGACAAGACCAGCCACGGCATCTTTGAGCCTGGCAAGACAGGAGACGGTGCGAAACAGCCGCCGGGAAAATGATCCGGCACGGCGGGCCACCGTTGCGCGCCCCCGGCCTTCGCGGCGAAGGGGCGGGTAAAACCGCGCCTGTGCCAAATGCTCTGCGGCCCGAAACGCCGAAGCGCGGGGTCATCCCATTGCCACCCCCCTGCGCCGCCCGGTGAAGCTGCGGCGCGCTTGCGCCGCCGCTCGCTGGCCCCCGAAGATGTGCGCAGAATACGGTGAGCTTCCGTTTTCTTCGCACAGCCCGCCTCTGCGCTTAACCCGCCTCTTCGCAAAGTGCCGTCCGCAGGCCGGGGCAGACCAGGGGGGCCGCCAATATTGCGAAATTCCTCGCGGCACCGGGATCCGCCATGCGCGCGCCTTCCTGCGGCCGGCGGCCTCAGCGCCGGTCCGGCCCTCCCGGCCCGACCCGCGACACGGGGGCAAAAACCTGCGGGGCCGCCACACGGCGATGAGCCGCAGGTGACCCCAGCCCTGCCAGCCTGCCGCATCCCCGAAAGAGACGCGCCCCCCTTTCAGCGCAGCTTCAGTTCGCCCGCCTCGACCCGCAGCCGGGTCTCGAAGGCCCGGCTGATATGGGTGCGCAACGCCTGCGAGGCCGCCTCGCCATCATGCGCCGCGATCGCGCGGACGATCGCCTCGTGTTCGGCCAGCGCCACCTCGTCGCGCCCCTCGGCCGCGAACGAGGTCTGCGCCATCAGCGCCATCGAGCGATGCACGAGGTCAAGCTGCTGCACCAGATAGCGGTTGTGGCTCGCCAGGTGGATCTGTTTGTGAAACCGCCGGTTCGCCCGGCTGAGCGCCGAGGGGTCGCCGCCCAGAAGCGCCATGTCGTCGCGCACCATGCTTTCCAGCACCCGCACTTCCTCATCGGTGGCGTGGCGCGCGGCAAGGCGCGCGGCAAGGCCCTCAAGCTCGGTCCTGACCGCGTAAAGCTCGGCCAGCTGGTTGTGGTCGAGCGTGGCGACGATCAGGCTGCGCCCGTCGCGGGTCAGCATCGACTGGGTTTCCAGCCGCTGCAAAGCCTCGCGCACCGGGGTGCGCGATACGCCGAACCGCTCGGCCAGCTCGCTTTCGACCAGGCGGTCGCCGGGCTTGTAGGCCCCGGCCTCGATCGCCTCGACGATCAGCGTATAGGCATCTTTCTGCACCCGGCGTCTCCGCTTTCCCGTCACCGGCGCGAACCCTAGTCGCCGCATCCGCGCCGATCAACCCTGCCAGACGCCGCAGCGCTTTCCAAATCCGCCCGGCATGCTATGCAGTCCCGCATGGCACGCGCAGATTTCCACCATGTCACCACCTGGGTGTTCGACCTCGACAACACGCTCTATCCGGCGGGGGTGCGGCTGTTCGACCAGATCGAGCGCCGGATGACCGCCTGGGTCATGCGCCATCTGAACCTGGCCGAGGATCATGCCAGCCGGCTGCGCCGCGATTACTGGCGCGATTACGGCACCACTCTGGCCGGTCTGATGGCCGAGCATCGGGTGGATCCGGCGGATTACCTCGCCGACGTTCACGACATCGACTTTTCGGTCCTGCCCTCCGATCCCGTGCTGGCGCGGCGGATCGCCGAACTGCCGGGGCGGCGGATCGTCTTCACCAATGCCGACACGCTTTACGCCTGCCGGGTGCTGGAGCGGCGCGGGCTGTCGGGCCTGTTCGACGCGATCTACGGGGTCGAGGACACCGGATATCTGCCCAAGCCCGAACCCGCCGCCTTCGCCCGCATCATCGGGACCGACCGGCTGGAGCCGCGCGAGGCCGCGATGTTCGAGGACGATCCGCGCAATCTGGTGGAGCCGCACCGGCTGGGGATGCGCACGGTCCATGTCGCGCCTGAGGCCGCGCCCGAGGCGCATATCCACCACCACACCGACGATCTGGGCGGTTTCCTCGGTCTGATCGCCCGCGGCTGAGGCCCGGACCCATGGGCCGGAGCTTTGACACACCCCCCGCGACATCCTGCCGCGCTGCGGCAACGCGCCCGCTTCGCGGCGGCCCCGCGGGGGCGTAAAGGCGTATCTGACAGATACCTTCGTCCCCCCATGCTTGCCCGATCCCGGAAAGGAAAGCCCATGGCCACGCTCAGCACCGACATCCCCCGCCGTTCCCTCGTCTCGCGCCTGCCGGTTCTGGGCCGCATCGCCCGCGAGATCGACGAGGATACCAACACCATCTTCTGGCTGTTGCCGGTCGTGGTGCTGGCTTTGGTGGTGGCGGTGCAGCTCTGGGGCTGGGCGGCGCTGACCATGGCGGCGCTGGCCATGGTGCCGCTGGTCTTTGCCTTCTTCATCGCCATCTCCTGGCCCGGCAAGCTGTGACCGGCGGGCGCTGACGCTCTGGCCCTTCCCCGCCCTGCGGCCTAATCTGTCGCGGCAACGAAAGGCCGCATCATGAAGCGCGAAGACACCGGAATCCTGATCTCGGGCGGCGGCATCGCCGGGCTGACGGCGGCGGCGGCTTTCGGCGCCGCCGGGTTCGAGGTGATCTGCGTCGACCCCGCCCCCCCGGCGCCCGATGAGGCCACAACCGGCGCCGATCTGCGCACCACCGCCTTTCTGCAACCCTCGCTCGCCATGCTGGAGGAAGCGGGTCTCTGGGACCGCCTCGCGCCCCATGCGGCGGCGCTTCAGATCATGCGCATCGTCGATGCGGGCGGGCCGGAGCCGCAGGCGCGGCTGATAAAGGATTTCGACGCCGCCGAGATTTCCGGCCAGCCCTTTGGCTGGAACCTGCCCAACTGGCTTTTGCGCCGCGAGATCGCCGCCCGGCTGGCGGAACTGCCGAATGTCAGCTTCCGCCCCGGCCTTGCCACCACAAGGCTGCTGACCCGCGAGGGCGAGGCTCTGGTCACGCTGTCCGACGGCTCCACCGTCGCCGCGCGGCTGCTGATCGCGGCGGACGGGCGCGATTCGCCGATGCGCGAGGCGCTCGGCATCCCGGTGAAGCATTTCCGCTACGGCCAGAAGGCGGTGGTGTTTTCCGTGACGCACCCGCTGCCGCACAACAATGTCTCGACCGAGATCCACCGTTCGGGCGGGCCCTTCACCCTGGTGCCGCTGCCCGACCGCGACGGGCGGCCCTCGTCCTCGGTGGTGTGGATGGAACGCGGCCCCGAGGCGGCGCGGCTGGCGGCCTTGCCCGAGGCGGAGTTCACCGAGGCGATGAACGCGCGCTCCTGCGGCATCCTCGGGCCGCTGACGCTGGCGACGCGCCGGGGGGTCTGGCCGATCGTCAGCCGGATGGCGGCGCGGATGGCGGGCGAGCGCACCGCGCTGATGGCCGAGGCCGCCCATGTCGTGCCGCCCATCGGCGCCCAGGGGCTGAACATGTCGCTGACCGATCTGCGGGTGCTGCTCGACCTGGCGAAGGGCACGGGCGGCGATCCGGGCAGTCCGGCGGTGCTGGACGCCTATCACCGCGCGCGTCACCCGGATATCCTCGCCCGGGTCACGGGGATCGACCTGCTGAACCGCGCCTCGATGGCGGGCGCCCAGGGGCTGCGCGATCTGCGCGCCGGCGCGCTGGATCTGCTTTACGGCCTCGCGCCGGTCAGGCGCGGGCTGATGCGGGCGGGGCTGGGGCTGAAATGACGGCGGGGGCGGAACGGCGCGCGATCCCGATGCGGATCATCATCGAACAGCCGGTCGTCGGCGTGGTCCACAGCCTTCAGGCCAGGGACGGCTCGCCCCTCGATCCGAAATCCTCGCGCGGGGGCGAGGCGCTGGCCTTCGATTTTCAGATCAGCGTCGGACCGGGACCGAAATTCTTCGGCGATCAGGTGCTCCGCGAAGGGCCGCTGCGCAGATTCGTCTATATCCGCATCGGCCAGCTGGCGGGCGATCCGTCCTCGCCCTGGTCGCGCCGGATGAAGATCGACATCCACGACATCCCGGCCGATCTGTCCGACCGCGCTGCGGACTCGGGCGGGGTGATCGCGATCACCGTCATCGGCACCGCCGCCGACGGCACCCCCGCCTGCGCCACGCAGCGCCCGACCGGGCGGCGCATCGTCTGAACACCACCCCGTTGACGCCGCAGAGCCAAAGGCGTAAGGCGAATCCCGTGGCGATTTGTTGACCGGATTGCGGGCCACGTTAAACAAACCGCTAAAGAGGTGACGGGACGTTTCTCAGCCCTGCCCCGCTTTCCGGTCGCCTGAATCGCATATGGCCGAATCGCAAAAGGCCGGGGAGCCGCGGGATGACGAACTGGAAGACACGCACGAAACTGGTCCATGAAGGCAGCCGCCGCAGCCAGTATGGCGAGATGGCCGAGGCGATCTTCCTCACCCAGGGCTTCGCCTACCCCGATGCCGAAAGCGCCGAGGCGCGCTTCCTCAAGGCCGGCGAGGATGAATTCATCTACGCCCGCTACGGCAACCCCACCACCCGGATGTTCGAGGACCGCATCGCGGGGCTGGAAGGCACCGAAGACGCTTTCGCCACCGCCTCCGGCATGGCCGCGGTCAACGGCGCGCTGACCTCTCTGTTGCGCGCGGGCGATCATGTGGTCTCGGCGAAGGCCTTGTTCGGCTCGTGCCTCTATATCCTCGAAGAGGTGCTGACCCGCTACGGTGTCGAAGTCACCTTCGTGGACGGCACCGACACCGCGGCCTGGGCGCGGGCGGTCCGTCCCGGCACCAAAGCGGTGTTTTTCGAGAGCATGGCCAATCCGACGCTGGATCTGGTCGATATCCGCGCGGTCTCCGACATCGCCCACAAGGCGGGCGCGCTGGTGATCTGCGACAATGTGTTCTCGACCCCGATCTTCTCGCGCGCGGTGGATCTGGGCGCCGATGTGGTGGTCTATTCCACCACCAAACATATCGACGGCCAGGGACGCGCGCTCGGCGGTGTCATCTGCGGCAGCGCCGACTATATCCAGAAGGTCGTGCAGCCCTATATGAAACACACCGGCGGCGCGATGAGCCCGTTCACCTCCTGGATCATGCTGAACGGCATGGCGACGCTGGATCTGCGCTGCCGGGCGATGGCGGAAAGTGCGCTGAGGATCGCCGGGGCGCTGGACGGGCATGAGAAGGTCGCGAAAGTGCTGTATCCGGGGCTGAAATCGCATCCGCAGCATGATCTCGCCATGGCGCAGATGGGGACCGGCGGCACGCTGGTCACTTTCGAGGTGAAGGGCGGCAAGGAAGGCGCCTTCCGGTTGCAGAACGCGCTGAAGATCCCGAAGATCTCGAACAACCTGGGCGACGCGAAGTCGATCACCACCCATCCGGCAACCACCACCCACCAGCGGCTGACCGACGCGCAGAAGGCGGAACTGGGGATCAGCCCGGGGCTGATCCGCTATTCGGTCGGGCTGGAGGATGTGGAGGATCTGATCCAGGATCTGGAACAGGCGCTGGCGCTTGTCTGAGGCCCGGGAAGCGGGGGCCCTGCCCCCCATGCCGCCGGTTCCCTGAACCGGTGGCGAAACCGTCGGCATACCCCCTGGGTATTTCGATCAGGATGAAGATCAGACGGTTAAGGCCCGGGCGGGTCCGCGCGCGTTTCCGGCTTGCTTTCGGGGCGGGAATCCCTATTTGATACATGTCCCGGCGACATATCATTCCGCCGGTTGCCATCCCGGACATTGACGGCCGCGCGCACATGGACGCCGCGGCCCGAACCGAAAGGATCTTCCATGACATTGCATGACCCCGAACTGCATGAGCAGCCGTCGCGCGCGCCCGGCCCGGTTCCGAGCCGCGACGAGGCCGCCGCCGCGCTGGCGATTCTGCGTCGCTGGGCCGATGCGGCAGGCGAGGCCGAGATCGCCGCGCTCGACCCTTCGGTCGGCAATCTGTTGCCGGACCTGTCCTATCCGGCGCTGCACCGCGCCTACCCCGAGGAATTCGAGGCCGACGCCGCCTATCGTGAGACTCTGCCCGATTTGCAGAACGGGCCTTCCAGCCTGATCGTCGGCGCGAAGGCGGTGATCCAGCATGTCGGCATCTCGAACTTCCGCCTGCCGATCCGCTTCCACTCGCGCGAGGGCGCCGAGGTGGTGCTGGAGACCAGCGTGACCGGCACCGTCAGCCTGGAGGCCGAGAAGAAGGGCATCAACATGAGCCGCATCATGCGCTCATTCTATGCCCATGCCGAACGCGATTTCAGCTTCGAGGTGATCGAGGGCGCGCTTGAGGATTACAAGCGCGATCTGGGCAGTTTCGACGCCCGTATCCAGATGCGGTTCTCGTTTCCGGTGAAGGTCGGAAGCCTGCGCTCGGGGCTTTCCGGCTGGCAATATTACGACATCGCGCTGGAACTGGTCGATCAGGGCGGCAGCCGGGTCAGGATCATGCACCTGGATTACGTCTATTCCTCGACCTGCCCCTGCTCGCTGGAGCTGTCGGAACATGCGCGGCGCACCCGGGGCCAGCTGGCGACCCCGCATTCGCAGCGCTCGGTGGCGCGGCTTTCGGTGGTGGTGAAGGACGGCGGGATCCTCTGGTTCGAGGATCTGATCGAACTCGCGCGCCGCGCGGTGGTGACCGAGACGCAAGTCATGGTCAAGCGCGAGGACGAACAGGCCTTCGCGGAACTCAACGGCGCCAATCCGATCTTTGTCGAGGATGCGGCGCGCTCGTTCTGCGAGGCGTTGCGCGGCGATCCGCGGATCGGCGATTTCCGCGTGGTGGCCAGCCATCAGGAAAGCCTGCACAGCCATGATGCGGTCTCGGTGCTGACCGAGGGGCCGACCTTCGCGCAGACGAGCTTTGACCCGAAGCTCTTCGCCTCGCTCTATCATGTCGGCTGAGACCGGGCGGCGCGGGTTTCTCGCGCTGGCGCTTACGCCGCTGCTGCCGCGCCTTGCCCGGGCTGATGAGCCGGGCGAGCGGATCGCGGCGGCGGCCGAGGCCCAGGTGGGCGTGGTGACGCTCTACGATCCGGCCTATGTCGCGCTGGATTTCCCCGGCGGCGATGTGGCGCCCGAGCGCGGCGTCTGCACCGACGTTCTGGTGCGCGCCTTGCGGGTGGCCGAGCGGATCGACCTCCAGGCCGCGGTCAATGCCGATATGAAGGCGGATTTCGCCGCCTATCCGGCGCTCTGGGGGCTGAAGCGGACCGACCGCAACATCGACCACCGCCGGGTGCCCAATCTGCGGCGGCTGCTGGAACGCACGGGGGCGGACCTGCCCGGCGACGCGGATTTCCTGCCCGGCGACGTGATCACCTGCACCATCCCCGGCGATCTGGCGCATCTGATGATCGTCGCGAACGCCCGCGCGGGCGGGCGGCAGATGATCGTCCACAACATCGGCCGCGGCACGCAGGTCGAGGACCGGCTGGAGGAATTTCCCCGCACCGGCCATTACCGGCTGAGCCCGCCGGTGCTGGACAGGCTGCGCCGCCTGAGCGCGTGACCCGGCCGGCAACCGAACCGCATGCAGGCCCCCGCCCCGATGCCTCTCCCGATGGTTCTCCGGCTGATCCGGCAGGATTTGACGCAAGGCGCGCCAGAGCCTAAGCCTTCGCCATGATCGACCTGCGTCCCATGGCCTATGTGATCGGACGGATCCTGATCGTCCTTGCCATTCTGATGGTCGCGCCGGCGATCCTCGACTGGCGGGCCGGCGATCCGAACGGCTATGCCATCGCCCGCGCCGCGCTGATCACCGGCTTTGCCGGGGCCGCGCTGACGCTGGCCACCGGCAATGCGCTCGGCCAGGCGCTGGACGTGCGCCAGGCCTATATTCTCACCGCCTCGATCTGGACCATCACCCCCGCCTTTGCCGCGCTGCCTTTCGTGACCGGCGCGCCGGGGCTGAACTGGTCGCAGGCCTGGTTCGAGGCCGTCTCGGGCCTGACCACCACCGGCGCCACGGTGATCGTGGGGCTGGACGACCTGCCCGCGGGGATGAACCTGTGGCGGGTGATGACCAACTGGCTGGGCGGGCTGGGCATCGCCTTCATCGCCATGATCTTCCTGCCGCTGATGCGGATCGGCGGCATGCAGTTCTTCCGCACCGAGGCTTTCGACACTTTCGGCAAGGCCCTGCCCCGCGCCACCGACATCGCCCGGCAGCTTCTGTATATCTACATGGCGCTGACGCTCGCCTGTATCGTGGTGTTCCTGATCATCGGCATGCCGCCGTTCATCGCCGTCACCCATGGGCTGAGCGCGGTCTCGACCGGGGGGTTCTCGCCCTACGACGCCTCGTTCAACGCCTTTCGCGGCGCGGGGGAATATACCGGCGCGCTGTTCATGTTCCTCGGCAGCCTGCCCTTCGTGCGCTATGTGCAACTGGTCAACGGCCAGCCGCAGAGCTTCTGGCGCGATGCCCAGATCCGCGCCTATTTCCGCTGGCTGATGGCCGCCGTTCTCGTCGTGACGCTGTGGCGGGTGCTGAGCGCGGGAACACCGCTGGAGCCCACCTTCCGCGAGGCGCTGTTCAACCTGACCTCGATCATGTCCTCGACCGGCACTTTTTCCGGCACCTTCCCGACCTGGGGCGGCTTTGCGCTGGTGGTGTCGCTGCTGGTCGGCATCGTCGGCGGCTGTTCGGGCTCGACGGCGGCGGGGCTGTCGGTGTTCCGCGTGCAGATCGCCATGGCGGTGCTGCACCGGCAGATCCGGCAGATCTTCCACCCCTCACAGATCTCGCCGGTGCGCTATCAGGAGCGCCCGGTGGAAGAGGATGTGATCCGCGCGATCACCATGTTCATCTCGACCTACATCTTCCTTCTGGGGCTGTTCTCGGTCGCGATGACGCTGGTCGGCGTCGATCTGGAATCGGCGCTGTTCGCGATCTGGACCTCGCTCGGCAACGTGGGCTACGGCTTCGGCCCGATGGTCGAGCGCACCGGCACTTTCGTCGATTTCCCGCCGCCCGCGATCTTTCTGATGACGCTGGCGATGATCCTCGGGCGGCTCGGGATGCTGACCTTGCTGGTGCTGCTTTTGCCGGTGTTCTGGCGGCGCTGATCACTCCCAGCAGGAGACGAGGACGGTCATCCCGGTGGCCTGGCGGGTCAGCGTCTCGGGCGGCAGCGCAGGGGCGGCGCCCGTGGTCCGGGGCGAGACGCCCCCTGCCCCCAGGAAGGCCGCGATCCGGGCGGTGTCGGCGGCGAAGGTCACGCCCGCGGGCAGTTGCTGCGCGCCGCCTTCGACCGCGGGCAGCAGCATCCCGATCACGCCGCCCGCAGCATCGAGCACCGGCCCCCCGGCATCGCCGGGACGGGTGTCGAGCGAGAGCCGCAGCAGCCCCGGCTCGCCGTTCAGCCCGCCCGCCTCCTCGAACGTGCCGTGGGTCAGCACCGGCGCGGGCAGACGCCCCTCGTAGGGATAGCCCGCCAGCGCGATGGCGCTGCCCGGGCGCGCGGCACTTTCCGCGAAAGCCGCCACCGCAGGCGGGGCGAGCGGGCTTGCCGGTTTCAGCAGCGCAAACCCCTCGCTTTGAGCCGCCACGCTGGCTTCGGTCGTATGGTCGATGGTGATCCGGCCGCATTCAGCCACCGCATCCGAGGTGGTCAGCACCGCGCCGTCGGCGCCGACGTAAAAGCCCGAGCGGCCCGTCAACGGCTTTTTCACCTCAAGCCCCGCGACCAGCCCGCGCCGCGCCGCCTCGTCCAGCGGCACGAGGCCGGGATCGAGCGCGGTATCGCCCACCGCGCGGAAGCTGGTCTCTATCACCTCGGCGATGCGCGCATCGCGTTCGGCATGTTCGGGGGAGGAGAACACCATCCAGCCCTTGATCAGCCCGTCCGAGAGCCGGGCCCAGGCCTGGCTGTCGCGGTCCGCCGAGCGGCCCCGGATGCGAAATTCGCTCTCGCCCGCCTTGCGCTCGCCGGTCTGCGGCATGGCGTCGAGCGTGGTGAGGATCTCATAAAGCCCGGCCAGCGAGCCCGCATCCCCGGGCTGCGAGATCAGCACGACGGAAAGGCCCGAGCCGTTCTTCTCGCGGAAATGCACGAAGGGCGGCTCGTAGCGGTCGAATTCCACCAGGGCGAGCGGCAGGGTGACGTCGATGCCGGATTCCTGTTCCTCGACCAGCGCGAAGCCGTATTCCGCGATCTCGGCCTGGTGGCTGGCGACCAGGGTGGCGCGCTGGCGGGTGGTCAGAACCCCGCTCGGCTCCAGCCCGAAGGCCGTCTGCCAGGCGGCCATGGCGGTGCGGGTGCCGGGGCCGAAAGCGCCGTCGATCCCGCCCTGGTAGAAGCCGAACCACGACAGCGCGGACTGGAGTTCCTTTTTCTCATCCGTCGTCAGCGCGGCCTCGGTGGCGCGGGCCTCGGCCGGGGTTTCGTCGATGACCGCGGGGTCAGACACGGGTTCGTCTGCGGGTTCCGCCACATCCGCCGCCGCGGGCTCTGCCGCGGCAACCGGCGCGGCCCCGCCCTCTTTCGGCCAGAACGGCTCGCGGAATTCGCGCCCGTCGGTGATGTAGCTGTCCGAGGGGATCAGCCGCCGCGATTTCAGCGAGGCGAGGATCTGCGCCGCCTCGTCCGCGTCGTAAGGGCCGAGCACAATCGCATACCAGCCCGAGGGCAGCCGG
Source organism: Pseudogemmobacter humi (assembly GCF_900609055.1). Taxonomy (GTDB): domain Bacteria; phylum Pseudomonadota; class Alphaproteobacteria; order Rhodobacterales; family Rhodobacteraceae; genus Pseudogemmobacter; species Pseudogemmobacter humi. The sequence goes on from NZ_UXAW01000102.1 coordinate 28,720, forward strand.
AAGCCGCGGGTCTCGGTGAAGCTGGTCGCAAAGGCGAAAGCGCGTTCTTCGGCGAGGCGCTGATCGGACCGCGCCTCGACCTGGATCCAGGCCTCCTGGGCAAGCGCGGCGGTGAGACCCGGGAACATCAGAAACACCGCGAAGGCGGCAAGGCGGCAGGCGGATCGGACGGCTGGCATCATACGGGCTACTCGGTTTCCTGTTCTCGGGCACAGCGGCGGAGTAGCCCGCCCGGAAGCCCGCGGGATATTCACGCCGCGGCTACCATTAGCGATGCCTTGCGCAAGGACAAGGCCCGCGCGCCCGCGCATTCCGCGCCTCCCGCCGATGTGAGCGGATTTTTTGGCACGGTGTCTTCCTGATGAGCGGTTGCGCGGTCCCAAGCGAAGGCGGGGGGCCGTCTGCCCCCCGGTTCAGGGGCTCGGGCGAGCCCCTGAACGCCCCCCGAGGGTATTTGGGTCAGGATGAAAGGGAAAGCGGACGGTTTGGGCGGGCCAGGCAGCGCAACATGGCCGTTACGGTGGCCCCGCAGTTCAGGCCCGCAGCGGGCGGCGGGGCAGCGCCCGGGCGTGACGGTTTTCCTTGCGCGGGCTCTTTGCGGGTGCCGGGGATGCGCGGGCGATCGCTTCGGGCCGGCACTCATTGCCGCAGCCATTGCCAGCCTGAGAACGCCTTACCGAACTCCGCGCGCGCGCCCCGCAGCGCCCGCGCGGGGAATTGACCCCGCATCCCCCAGTGGATAGGGAGAGCGCGCATTCCCGCCCTCGCCCGGAGGGCCGGATCTCGGGACGCAGACGAAGGATCCTGCCATGGCTCAGGTCGCGAACACTCCGAAGAGTTTCCAGGAGATCATCCTGCGGCTTCAGGCCTATTGGGCCGCGAAAGGCTGCGCCATCCTGCAACCCTACGACATGGAGGTCGGCGCCGGCACCTTCCACCCGGCGACCACGCTTCGCAGCCTCGGGACGAAGCCCTGGGCCGCGGCCTATGTCCAGCCCTCGCGCCGCCCGACCGACGGGCGCTACGGCGAGAACCCCAACCGGCTGCAACATTACTACCAGTATCAGGTCATCATCAAACCCTCGCCTCCCGATCTCCAGGCGCTCTATCTCGGCTCGCTGGAGGCGATCGGCATCGACCTGTCGCTGCATGACATCCGCTTCGTCGAGGACGACTGGGAGAGCCCGACTTTGGGCGCCTGGGGCCTTGGATGGGAGGTCTGGTGCGACGGGATGGAGGTCAGTCAGTTCACCTATTTCCAGCAGGTCGGCGGCCACGACTGCAAGCCGGTCTCGGGCGAGCTGACCTATGGGCTGGAGCGGCTGGCGATGTATGTGATGGGCGTCGATCACGTCATGGACATGCCGTTCAACGCGCCCGACGCGGCCCACCCGCTGCGCTACGGCGATGTGTTCCGCCAGACCGAAGAGGAATATTCGCGCCACAATTTCGACGGCGCCACCACGGATATGCTGTTTCGCCATTTCGAGGATGCCGAGGCCGAATGTCAGCGCCTGCTGGATTTCCCGCCCTTGGACCCTAAGACCGGCAAGACCATCATCATGGCGCATCCCGCCTATGACCAGACCATCAAGGCGAGCCATCTGTTCAACCTGCTCGACGCGCGCGGGGTGATTTCCGTCACCGAACGCCAGGCCTATATCGGCCGGGTGCGCGCCCTGGCGAAGAAATGCGCCGACGCCTTCCGCCAGACCGAAGCGGGCCGCGACGCGGAGGACGCAGCATGAGCGGCCCCCGCATGGCAGGAGCCGGGACGTGAATGCCGGGAAACTCGCAGCCGGAGGGCTGGTCGTGACGGGAATCGCCGCGGGCGCGCTGATGTATTGGCTTCAGGTCTATGCCTTCTACCAGCCGGTGGCGTTCGGCCCCGGCAACGAGATCCGGCTGACCCCGATCGGCAGCACCATCCCCGAGGTGATCGTGGCCGACGAGGTGGAGGGGATCGACGCCGAAAGCTCTCCCCTGCGGTTCCGCGCCTGTTTCTCGACGCCTCTGTCGCAGGCGATGCTGTCTGAGACCTATCAGATCTACGACAATCCGGTGCCGCTGAACGGGCCGGGCTGGTTCGCCTGCTACCGGGCGCCCGAGATCGGGGCCGCGCTGGAAAAGGGCGAGGCGCTGGCGTTTCTCTCGGAACAGGGCATCCACCCCGGAGTGGACCGTGTGGTCGCCGTTTTCCCCGATGGCCGCGCCTTCGCCTGGCACCAGTTGCAGCCCGGGGCAGAGGGCAACCCCTGATCGCAGCGGGCATCCCGCTGCCGCTGTTGCGCGGCAAACCGGGCGATCCGTACTCCCGGGCACGGACCGGCACCGCTGAGCATCCTCCGAACTCTGCCGCCCGGGCTTTCTCCATACAGCCGTTCGGCCACAAGCGCCTGCAAGCCCCGCCTGAGCGCCGCAATGCGGCCCCTGCGGGTGGAACTTTGCCCCGGCCCCTGCCCCTG
>NZ_UXAW01000056.1 GCF_900609055.1 Pseudogemmobacter humi
GCGTTCCACTCCCCTTCGCCCTCGACCCTGATGCCTCCTCGCCGGTTCGCCCGAACCGGTGGCGCTTACCGGCTCGATGTCGATCAGCAGGTGCAGCGGCCATCTGATCCGCGATAGGGGATGTCGACCTTCAGGGTCTTCTGGCGACGGCTCAGCGTGCTGAAGTTTGGCACAGCCCAGTCCAGGTCGATCAACCGCAACAGGCTCTCGATGAACCCACCTCGCCATGGTCACCCGAACCAGTGGCGTTTCCATGGCTCGATCTGCCTGAGTGCCAGGCCGAACAGCACCTTCATCGTCAGGCAGGTCTGGATCGCGGTATCGCTGTAGTCGGGCTGGCGACCACGCGCGCCGGTCGGCGCCGCCTCCAGGGCATCGCGGGATCGAACCAGATCGTCAGCGAACCACGCCGCCTGAGCGCGTCGTTATAAGCGGACCAGTTCCTGGTCTTGCAGACGGGCGGCGGGGGTTTACCCATGCAGCACAGCTGCCACGCTGGATTCATAAGATGAAGCCAGCACGATTCGTGTAACAAAGCCCAAGAAGTCCCGTATCCGCTGGTGTTTCGATTATTACGCCTCCGCGCCCGGAGGCCGCCGGGGAGGAGACCGATTAACCAATTGTCTACAGTTCAACCGGCTGACGGCCTTTCCTTCGCTGAACACCACCCTGCGCGGCTACCGTGTCGGTGTGGCCTATGCGGTGGTGCTCTGGCCCGGCCTGGACGGGGCTCGGAGGATCTGACGCAGGCGCTGCGCCGGCCCGCCTGTCTTTCCGGCATCAGGTGGGCGCTGCGGCTCATCGCCTCGGACGAACCTCTGAGTGCGGACGACATTCAGGACAGCCGCGACGATTTGCCGGTGGAACGTGCGAAATGGCATTTCACGCGACGCTCCGGGTTCATCCGCCGGTCCGTGGCCGAAGGGGCGGCATGACGCTGTTTCTCTCCCGCGTGAGGCTGCTGCGCAACCCGGCGATCACGATGCTGAAGGCGGTGATCGACCCGCTGGAAGGCCGTGCCCGCGATCGGCTGCACCACCCGGACCGTGGCCGGATCACGGACCCGCATCATCGCCTGATCTGGGCGCTGTTCGCCGATGACCCTGACCGCGGCCGCGATTTCCTCTGGCGTGCCGAGGCACGCGGGCGCTTCCTGATCCTCTCCCTGCGCCCGTCGGCTGCCGTTAGGCCCGGGCTGTTCCTCCCGCCTGAGGTCAGCTCTTTCGAGCCCGCTCTGCGCCCCGGCGACCAGCCGGGTTTCGTCATGCGTGTCAATGCCGCGCGGACGCGCAGGGCCGCGCCCGCCGCCCGGGCGCAGCGGGTGGATGTGGGGATGGATGCCCTGCAAGCGCTGCCTTCGGGCCGCGACAGCGACGCCCGGCGCGAAGCCCGGATGGCGGCGGTGTCGGCCGCGGGCCAGGCCCCTGATATCGGCCTCCTGCACAGCGGCAAGCTGGACATGGCCCCGGATGGCGCCGTGCGGCTGGCCTGCCTCGACCCGAGCCGCTGCCCGAGGCGCCCGGTCCGGCCGTCGGCGATGACGCGCCCTCGGACGATCAGGGCCACCGCGGATGATGGTGATCGTGATCAGCAGCGGCCCGCCCCGCCTGCGTGGCCAACTCGCCGCCTCGCTGCCCGAGGTGCGCGCCGGGGTCTTTGTCGGCGACAATCCGGCCCGGACCCGCCGCCGGATCCGGAAGCAGGTCGAGACCTTGATCGACGGCGGCGATGCGCTGATGATCTGGAAGGCCCCGACCGACCGCGGCTTCGACTTCCAGACCGCTGGCCGCAACCGCCGGATGCCGGTCGATTTCGACGGGCTGAATCTGGTTTCATTCTTTCCGCGCGAATAGCGGAAGGCTCCGCCGGGAGGCCGCAAAGGTCGGTGTGAAATCATAAACATCTTTTAAGACAATGGCTTCCGGCAAGATTGTTCCCTGCGGGCGCGGGGGGACAGGTTCCCGGCTGGGGGCACGTCCTGCGTGAGGCTGCTCTGGTTTATCCGCCCCTTGGTGGCGGCGGGCCGAGCGCGGCGACGCTCCGGCGTCGGGTAGGAGCTTGTGCCTGTCGCCCCGGCGGGTGTGAAGGGATTTGTCGTCTCATTCTGATCCCCGCGGGTGCGGGGATGAACCGTTTGACCCTGGCAGTGACAGGATAAACCTTGCCTGTTCGCCACGGCGTGACATCCGGCACTACCTGCCACAATCGAACGTTTTCCCGCCTCAGGCCATTCATCCATCCGGCGGATCTGTTCCATCTTAAAGCCGCCATCCTCTCTGGGCCAGCGATGGCGGCTCTGCTTCGTCACTCCCATCCGGCGGCAGGTATCCGCTACCGTTCCGCTCTGGGCCAGAACGATTTCCACTTCATGCCGCTTGCCGGGGATCTCCTCCGGCTTGGGCTTCCGGGCCGGGCGATTCCTCCTGCGTGGTCCGGCCCGGATAGTCGGGGGGCCACTCAGGCGGGGCAGGTCAGCGGTTTGGGCGACCCCCTGCCGCCCGCGCCCGGGCGCCTTATCGTGCGACGGTGACGGTGCAATGCGCGCGCGCCATCACATCGGCCGCGACCGAGCCCAGCATCAGCCGCGACAGGCCGCGCTTGTCGCCGGTGCCCACCACGATCTGGTCATAGCCGTTGTTCTCGGCATAGCCCGCGATCCCGGCCGCCGCCTCGCGGCTCACGATGTCCACCCGCTTCACCTCGGCCATGCCATTCGCCGCCGCCAGCGCCACCGCCCGGTCCAGCTTCTCGGCCATCTGCTCGTCGGTCCAGTGGTGGATCACCGGCCCGCGCGCGCCGCCATGCGCGATGTTCACCACGCAGATCGTCAGCGACGCGCCGAATTTCGACGCCAGTTGCGCGGCGTGAACCACCGCGATGTCGGAATGGTCGGTCCCGTCCGTCGGGCACAATATCTTCTGGATCATCAGCGTCCTCCTCTCTGATCAGCGGAGCCGCAAAGCCAACAGGGGCCGCGGCGCGAAACACTCCATCGCCAGGCTCAGCCAGAAATTGGCAAAGCCAAAACCGGCGCAGACAAAAAGGGTGCTCAGCGAGGGGGCCTCTCTGAGCACCAGATGCTGCACCATCAAAGGGAGTGCAGACAGCGCAGATAAGATACGGACCGAACTCCCGGGACAACATGTCATTGCGGGATTCGGGGCAATGGTGCCATCTGGCACCATCCGCCGGGCGGGCCGGGACAGGCCGCGAAGATATCCGGCGACCGCCAGTGCGCCACCGCCTTGCGCCCGCGCAGAGGGCCCGCCTCGGCGAGCAGGTCCGCCCTGGATCCGAGGCACAGGAAAAAGGAGCGCATCGCCGGGGATGCGCCCCGTGGTTCACGCCGGCTGGCCGGCCAGGCCGAATTGCGGGATTTCGGTGTCCTGGCCGCGCGGAATGCGCTTGTCGGGATCATACATCGGCATCGGCACGATCACCGCCTGCCGGAAGGACAGGTCGCGGCACTGGACCGAGATCTCGCGCGCCTCGGCATCCCCGGCGCGGTCGAGCCGGATGATGGCGACGCCCGCGTCGTAAAGCGGGCTCCAGGCCGCGGCCGAGACCATACCGATCCGGCGCCCGCCCGCGCGCAATTCGCCGCCGATCAGCGGCTCGCCGGTGGTGCAGCGCAGTCCGTGGACCCGCACGCCGCGCGGGGCGTTCACCAGTGCTGATTTTCCGATGAAGTCTGATCCGTCCAGTTTGATGAACGCACCAAGCCCGGCCTCGAACGGATTCATCGTCTCGTCCATGTCCGAGACATTGTTCAGGATCCCGGCCTCGATGCGGCGGATGTCCATGCTGTCGAGCGCGCAGACCTTCATCCCGAAGGGCTCGCCCGCCTTCAGGATGTGGCGCCAGAGGGCCTCGGGGTCATAGCCCGGCTCGTCCGGCAGGGTGTAGAATTCCCAGCCCATCTCGGCCGTCCAGCCGGTGCGCGAGAGGATGACCTTCTGCCCGCCCATCACCGCGGTCGCCACGCCGAAATAGCCGAAAGGCTCGGTCAGCGGGGTGTCGCAGGCGGCGGCCAGCACGTCCATCGCGCGCGGCCCCTGCACCTGCGACACCCAGGAGCGCGGGTCGCTGATCTTCACGTTCAGCCCCTGGGCATGGGCGACCAGCCAAGAATACACTGGCCCGTCGGCCTGGACATACCAGAAGCGATCCTCTGCCAGCCGCATCAGCACGCCGTCGCAGAGAATTCCGCCGTCCGGGTAGAGCAGCAGTCCATAGGTGGCGCGCCCCGGTTTCACCTTCGGGATGTCGCGCGCAAAGACCTTGTTGCACAAGGCCAGCGCGTCCGGCCCCTCGATGGCGATCGGGCGTTCGCCGGTGTCGAACAGGCCTGCGGCCTGGCGCAGAACGCGATAACCGTCGAGCCGGTCAATCTTTTGCGAGACCGGCATCAGCCGGCCGTTGTAGACGCAGAACTTCGCGCCATTCGCCCGGTGGAGCGCGTGATAGGGCGAGCGTATGATGCCGTAATCCCAGCCCGGTTCCTCGAAATCCGCCACGACGGTTCTTGTCGGTCCAGCCATTCCGTTTCCTTCCCTGCTTTTGCGGTTGCCGCCCACCTGGGGCGCCGAGAGGAAGTCTGGGCAGGCTTTTCGGCGCGTGTCCATTGACTCTTTTATTACTGTAAAAATATTTCGTTTTGAAGTAATACTGGCCCGGCGCTTTGCCCGTGGGAGCGCGCCGCCGCCAAGAGGCGGCTGCAAGACAGGAGGAGGGACGGATAGCCACGGTCCATCAGCACGATGAGGCGGGCGAAGCGGCGCCATCGCGGTCCGGGACGCCCGGGGATGATGTCATCGATGCGCTGGCCCATGCTGAGACCGGCCTGCCGATCACGCTGCGCGTTGGTCAGCTTTCGCCCCGGACGCAGTCGGGGGCTCCGCTCCTCCTGAGCGCGCTGATCCCGATGACGGTGGTGCTGCTGTTCCCAAGGCCGTTTTACGACAATGTGGGCATCTTCCTGGTCATCATCGGCTCACGCTGGCGCCGATGATCGGTATACAGATCGCCGATGTCTTCGCGCGGCGGCGGGTCGACAGGCTGTGTCTGCCCTCGCTCTGCCGCTACGACGCGCTCTCGCGCTACTGGTATTCCGGCGGCTACAGCCCGGCGAGGGCATCGCCTTGCTGGCCGGATCGCTCAGCTCTATAGCGGTGCCCGATCCGCTGATCCTTGTTCCGAACACCGGACTATTCCAGTATACTGGCGCAATGAGACCGGCGGCCCTGATCGGGAGGCGGCTCACCGCGGCGCGCTGGCGGCGCGAAGAAGGGCGGGGCGCAAAGGGGCGGGCGACACAGGCGAGGGATGATGGCCGGGACCGACGACAAGAGGCTGACCGAGTTCGGACAGGCGGTGCGCGAAAGGCGAAAGGCGCACCGCCTGCCTCTGCGCGAGCTGGCCGGCCGGGTCGGGATCTCGCCGAGCTATCTTTCCTCGATCGAGGTCGCCCGCAATCCGGCCACCGGGCGGCCGCCGCAGATCTCGGCCACCGTGGCCGAGCGGCTGTGCGAGGTGCTGGGGCTGGACTGGATCCCCGCCGCCCGTGCCGAGGGGGCCGCGGGGCATGCTTGCTGCGATCACGTCCTGCTCTACCGGCTCGACCGGCGGCGCGATGAGCTGAGCGTTCTGGCGCCGCGGATCTTCGGCGAGCGGGTGGCCGCCTGGCTTTGTATCGAGGATCCGGGCGTGAAAGCCGCCGCCGCCGAGGGATTCCACGCCTGGAACTGGCCTTTCAGTGCGGAGCCCTACCCGGATGTGATCCTCGACGGCTCGCGCATCGTCACCGCGCTGGAACGCGAGGCGATGCAGCGCCGGGACGCGATCGGCGAAGCGCCTTACGGCCTGATCATCGCGGATTGCTCGGCGGTGATGCGGTGGGTCGTCAACCCCGATGCCGAGATCGATTATGAAGAGGAATGGTGCGCCGCCTCCGATCCGGCGCTGCGCCGGGTGTTCGGGCGGGGCCCGGCGGTGAATGTCTGCGTCTATCACCAGATGGATATCGAGGTTCTGGCGGGGCGGATCGACGTGCTCGATGCGGTGTTGCGGCTGCTGCGGCACCACGACAGTGTGATCGCGGTGCGCCCCGACGGCAGCATCCGCGAAGGCACCGCGGCGATCATGGCGATTCTGGAAGAGAACCGGCCCGCCGGGATCTCGACCTCGGTCTGGCGCACCTTCGCCGCCGCGCTGGCGTCGAGCCAGGACATGCCGGGCGATCAGCCCGGGGGTGTGCCGTCCCGCCACGGCCCGCGCGCGGGCGGCGGCGCGGCGCCCGGGATCTGAGCTTTCCGGGGGCGGAGGGCCTGACCGTCCGGCTTTCCGGGGATCGGGAGCGCGCGATTTCGCGGCGGACAGGCGGCCCGGCAGGTTTATGCCCCGGTGTGGCGGGCGCCCGTTTTTCCGCGCACTCCCCGGGCTGTGGAGGGAAATCCTGCCGCACGGACCGGGGGGCGATCCCTGGCCGCACGAGGGCAGGGCGGATGTCTCGCCGGTCAGACCAGGGAAACTCCGACCGGCGGCGGGATGGCAAGGGCCTTCCGGAAAGCGCCGCATGGCTTTCTGTGCTCCGGGGCGTCAGCGGTGGGCCACATGGGCGGGCGAGGGCGCGCGGGCCAAGGGACGCGACCGGGAGTTATCCTGCGGCCAGGGCCGCTTGAACGGCTTCCAGGAAACGCTCCGCCTCGGGGCGGCGCAGGACCAGCGGGGGGCGGATCTTGAGGATGTTCGCCCCCGGCCCGGTGGCGCTGATCAGCACGCCGTTCTGCCGCATGTGATTGACGATCCGGGCGGCCAGCCGGGCGTCGGGCGCGTCGGTGGCGCGGCTTTCCACGCATTCCACCGCGAGGAACAGGCCCGCGCCGCGTACATCGGCGATGTCGTCGCGGCCCCGGGCGATCTCCTGCAACCCCTGTCTGAGGAAACCGCCGATCTCGCGGGCGTTTTGCTGCAAGCCTTCGGCCTCGATCACGTCGAGCACCGCCATCCCGGCGGCGGCGGCCACCGGATTGCCGCCGAACGTGTTGAAATAGCGCGCCTTCGCGCCGAATTCCGCCACCAGATCGGGGCGGATCGCCACCCCCGCCACCGGAAAGCCGTTGCCCATCGGCTTGCCCATCGTGACCATATCCGGCACGATTGCGTGGCGCTGAAAGCCCCAGAAGGCATCGCCGGTGCGGGCGAAGCCGGGCTGCACCTCGTCGGCGATGAACAGCCCGCCCTCGGCCCGGATCAGATCGGCCGCCGGTTTCAGAAAGCCCGCCGGATCGGGGCAGAGCCCGTCGCTGGAGAAGATCGTGTCGACGATGAATGCGGCGGGTTCGATCCCGTCCGCCCGCATCCCGGCGATGGCTTCGGCCAGCCCGGCTGCCAGCCGCGCGCCCTGTTCCGCCGCGGGCACGCGAAGCGCGTCGGGCGCTGCGATCAGCCGCACCCGCCTCCCGCGCGGCACGAAACCGCCCAGCGAGGGCGAGATTTCGGCCACCGCCTCGGTCAGCCCGTGATAGGCGAGCGAGGTGACGATCACCCCCTGCCGCCCGGTGAACGACCGCGCGATCCGCAGCGCGAGATCATTCGCCTCCGACCCGGTGCAGGTGAACATCATATGGCCGAGCGCGGCCGGAAGCGTCGCCAGCAGCCGCTCGGCATAAGTCACCACGCCGTCGTGCAGATAGCGGGTGTGGGTGTTCAGCAGGCCCATCTGGCGCGTCACCGCTTCGACCACCTTCGGATGGCAATGACCGACCGAGGCCACGTTGTTATAGGCGTCGAGCCAGGCGCGGCCCTTGTCGTCGTAAAGCCAGACGCCCTCGCCGCGCACCGGATGCAGCGGTTCTTCGTAGAACAGCCGGTAGGCCGGGCCGAGCACCCTGCCGCGCCTTTCGACCAGCGCCTGATCCGCCGGATCCAGCCCCGCCGCGCGCGCGGGGTCGAAGGCGTTCACCATGCTCTTGTCGCGGCTCATCGCAGATCACTCCGGTCGGGCCGCAAGGGCGGCGTCGCGCAACAGGCGGGCGGTCGCATCGGTGCCGATACGGCCGATCGCGTCGAGGCCACGCAGCGAGGCTTCGGCGTTGCGCAGGATATAGGCGGCATTCTCCGGGTAGCGGCGCGCGCGCCAGGCCGAGACCGCCAGCGTGGTGACGTGGCGCAGCCGGATCAGATCGGGCAGCAGCGCCAGTTCCTCCTCCTCCAGCGGCAGCACCGAGGCATAGCCGGCCACCATTTCGGCGACCCGCGCCAGAGGCGCCTCGCCCCCGGTGATGTGGTAGGAACAGGCCACCGCCAGATCGCAGACCAGCGGTGTATGCACCATATCGCCGAAGTCGATGATCCCGGCGGGGCGGCCGGCCGCGTCCACCACCAGATTATGCGGGTTGAAGTCGTTATGGACGATCTGGGCGCGCAGATGCGGCAGGCGCGGCGCGAGTTCGGCATCGAAACGGTCGAGCGCCGCGCTCAGCCTTGCGCGCAGGGCCGGGTCGTCTGCGCCCTCCACCATCGGGCGCAGCCGGGCCGCCTGTTTGATGTCCCATTGCAGCACATGGCCCGCCGCCGGATGGAAGAAGCCGCGCAGCCCCAGCGTCAGCCGCCCGAGCAGCGCGCCGATGCCGCGGTGCAGATCCGGCCCGGGCTGCACCGCATGCAGCATGGTGCCCTCGACCCAGGTCAGCAGCCGCACGACATGTTCCTGCCCCGACGGGCCGGTGACGATCCCCGACTCGCCGCCGTCGAGCGTCCGGCAGACCCGCTGCACCGGCAGCTCCGGGTCCACCGCCGCCAGCCAGGCCAGCGCCGCGGTCTGCATCGCGGTCACGCCGCGATCCTCGACCGCATTGGTGATTTTGAGCAGCGCCTGCGTGCCGCCGGGCAGGCGGATGTGGAAATTGGAATCGCGCTCCGATGCGAGCATCCGCATCTCGCCCGAGACGCCGAACATCCGCGCGGCGATCGCAGCCGCCGCCCCGGGCGCGATACCAGGCGGCGGATGCGACAGAAGCGCGTCCTCCGCCACCCCGCAATCGGGCAGGGGTGCGGAGCCGGCCCCCACCACGAAGGGCGGCAGTTCTTCGGGCATCCCGGCAGGGCTGGAAGCGGAACTGGTCGTCGCCACGGGTGGAATCCTTGTTGCTGCGCCTCGGCCCGGCGGCAGGCCCCGCACCGGGGAATTGCGCCCGTGGCGAGGCATCCGCCGTTATCGACTACCAGCGCAGGGCCTGCGATGAAAGACGCAGGATCCGAACGGCGGAAAAATGACCCGGGCGCCCCCCTGGCCCCGCCGCCTGCCGTCCGGCGCGGAAATCGGCGTCCGGGCAGAGGAACATCCGCCTGCCCCGGTCATCGGTGATCACCTCGTCGGGCCGTGCGCGGCCTTCGGGACCCGGAACGGCTGGTCACCGCAATCGAAGCGCCAGGGTCCGGAACGGCAGGGCATGGATGCGCCGTTCGCGCCTGGCCCCGGACAACCGGACCCCGAGGCTGCCCGGCAGTTTCGGATCGTCGAATTTCGGGATCGGCAGCGAGCCCATCATGACCTGCGGGTTCACCGGACCGAGGCCGGCGATCAACCCCTCTGCGATAAGGATCCACCGATCCGGCATCAGGCCGCCCGCGACATGCCCGACGGCGCATCGGCCCGTTGCGGGGCCTGTTCGCCGGTGCCGGGCCGTCCGGCGCCGTCAGGAGGTCGGGTCTGAGGCTGAGCATGGTTTGCGGCGCGGGGCGGCGGTTCAGGATGCCGTGCAGCCTGTTCGGGGCCACAGACAGAGGCGGCCCCGGGCTGATCTGCCGGAAGATCATCGCGGAATGCGGCTGCCGGGCGCGCGCCTCAGCCCTCACGCCGCATATGCGGCTTTTCCCTGCGGATCAGGTCGCTCGCGCGTTCCGCGACCATCATCACCGGCGCGTTGATATTGCCCGAGGTGATGTTCGGAAAGACCGAAGCATCCACCACCCGCAGCCCGGCCACGCCATGGACGCGCAATTCCGCATCGACCACGGAAGCCGCCGGATCCGTTCCCATCGCGCAGGTGCCGCAGAGATGGTAGATCGAGCCGCCCTGCTCGCGCAGATGGGTCAGCATCGCCTCGTCATCGCCGCAGGACGGGCCGGGGGTGACTTCCTCGACGGTGACGGCCTTCAGCGCCGGGGCCTGCATGAAGCGGCGGATCAGGCGGCTGGCCTCGATCGCCTCGCGCCGGTCGCGTTCGGTCGCCAGATAGTTCAGCCGGATCCGTGGTGCGGCCGCGGGGTCGGCCGAGGCCAGCCCGATCCGCCCGCGGCTGTCGGGGCGGCAGGCGTTGAAGGCCAGGAGGAAGCCGGGATAGGGCTCGGGCTCCAGCTTCGCCTTGGTGCTTTGCGGAATCCGGTAGGACATCGGGTTGAAGTAAAGCTGCACGTTCGGCCCGTCTTCCGCCGATTCCGTGCGGAAAAAGCCGCCGGCCTGGTTCACGCTGAGCGCAAGCGGCCCCGAGCGCGCCAGCACATAGCGCATCCCGGCCCAGAGCTTGCCCCACCACGGGCGCAACTGATCGTTCAGCGTCGGCACGGTCGAGCGGTAATAGTAGCTGGCGCAGAGATGGTCCTGAAGGTTCGCCCCCACCGCCGGGGCCGCGCGCCTGACCGCGATGCCCTGCGCCGCCAGTTCCGCCGGATCGCCGATGCCCGAAAGCATCAGGATCTGCGGCGAGCCGACCGCGCCCGCCGAGAGGATGATCTCGCGCCGCGCGCTCACGGTTTCGACCGCGCCATTCGCGCGGATCTCGACCCCGGTGGCGCGGCCCGTCGCGTCGATCACCACTTTCTGCACCGTGACGCCGAGGCGCAGGGTCAGATTGGGCCGCGACAGTGCGGGCGCCAGAATGGCCTTGGAGCTGGACTGGCGCCTGCCCCTGGCGATGTTGGTCTCGTAGATCCCGGCGCCCTCGAACTGCGCGCCGTTGAAATCCCCGGACACCGGAAGCTGCAACTGCTGCGCGGCCTCAAGGAAACGGTCGCAGATCGGATGGGTCCGGCCCTTCATCGGCGTGATGCCGACCGGCCCCTGCGAGGAATGCCATTCCGTCTCGCCCGCCGGATGGTTCTCAAGTTTGCGAAACCAGGGCAGCACGGCGTCATAGCCCCAGCCCGGCCCGGCGGCCTTCGCCCAGTCGTCGAAATCGCTGCGCTGGCCGCGCACCCAGATCATCGCATTGATCGAGCCCGAGCCGCCCTGGACCTTGCCGCGCGGGCAATAGATCCGCCGGCCCGCCATGGCTTCCTCGGGTTCCGAGGAAAACATCCAGTTGGTCTTCGGGTTGAAATAGGACCGCGCATAGCCCGCGGGCATGTCGAACCAGAACGAGCGGTCCGGGCCGCCCGCCTCCAGCAGAAGGACATTGGTGTCCCGGTCCTCGCTCAGCCGCGCGGCAAGGATTGAGCCCGCGGAACCGGCGCCGATGATGATGTAATCGTATTCCATGGCTCAGGCTTTCGCGGGCGGTTCTTTCCAGGACGTATCGGACTGCGCCCTGAAGTCGTGCGGGGTCTCCCACATCGACAGATGCAGCTTCGGGTCGCGATAGGGCGAATGGGCGGCGATCACTTCCTTGTTCAGCGTGACGCCGAGGCCGGGCTTCGTGGAGGGGATGATCCAGCCGTCGGCCCAGGTCAGCGGCTCTTCCAGAACTTCGGCGTGGAAACCGTCCCAGCGGCGGATGCTTTCCTGCACCAGGAAATTCGGCGTGGCGGTCGCAAGCTGCACGCTCGCGGCGGCGCCCACCGGCCCGTTGTAGAGATGCGGCGCGATCTGGGCGTAATGCACTTCGGCCAGCGCCGCGACCTTCTTGCCTTCCAGAATGCCGCCCACGCGCCCGAGGTTCATTTGCAGGATCGAGGCGCCGTTGTTTCTGAGCAGATCGTGGAATTCGTATTTCGTCGTCAGCCGCTCGCCCGCCGCGATCGGAATCGTGGTATGCGCGGCGACGCGGCCCATGGCCTCGCTTTGCCCCGGGGGGACCGGCTCCTCGAACCACAGGGGATCATAGGCTTCCAGCCTGCGCGCGAGGCGGATCGCGCCCGAGGTGGTCATCTGGCCGTGGGTGCCGAACAACAGATCGCAGCGGTTGCCCACCGCCTCGCGGATGCGGCGGCAGAAGGTTTCCGAGCGGTCCATGTCTTCGAGCGAAAGCTGATGCCCGCCCATCACGGTATAGGGCCCGGCCGGGTCGAATTTCAGCGCGGTGAAGCCCTGTTCCATATATTCCAGCGCGCAATCGACGCTGAGTTCGATGTTGTTGTAATCGTGCTCGCCTTTGGCGTTCTTCGGGTAGAGATAGGTGTAGGAGCGCAGTTTCTCATGCACCCGGCCGCCGATCAGCTCGTAGACCGGCTTGCCGGCCGCCTTGCCGATGATGTCCCAGCAGGCCATTTCCAGCCCCGAGACGATGCCCATCATGGTCAGATCCGGGCGCTGGGTGAAACCGCTGGAATAGGCGCGGCGGAAGAAGCGTTCCACGTGATGCGGGTCTTCGCCTTGCAGCAGACGCTCAAAGACGTCCCCGATGGCGGGGACCATGACCTTCGGGTGGAAGGTGGCGGCGTAGATCTCGCCCACGCCCTCGATCCCGTCGTCGGTGCGGAGCGTCACGAAGATCCAGTACATGCCGCCGATATGCGGCGGCGGCACGGCGACGATATGGGTCTCACAGGATACGAGCTTCATGATCTTCCCCCTCACCAGCTCTGGATCACAAGGCGGGTCTGGGTGAAATCCAGCATCCCGTGCTTGCCGTCGTCGCCGCCCAGCCCCGAGCGTTTCCAGCCCGAATGATAGCCCTGATAGGGATCGGCCGGAGTGCGGTTGATATAGACCTCGCCCGCCTCGATGTTGTTCGCGACCTGCATCGCCTTGCGGTAATTCTCGGTATAGATCACCGAGGACAGGCCGAACTGGTGATCGTTCGCCATGTCCAGCGCGTCTTCGGTGGTCTCGTAGCGCAGGACCGGCAGCACCGGGCCGAACACCTCTTCCTGGACGATCTCCATCTGCTGGCGGCAGTTGGTCAGCAGGGTGGGCGGGTAGAACCAGCCCGGCCCCTCGGGGATGAAGCCGCCGGTTTCCAGCCTCGCCCCGTCGTCGATGGCGCGTTCGACCATCTGATGGATGTTCAGCCGCGAATTGGCGTTGATCAGCGGCCCCATCGCCTGGGGGTGCTGCATCCGGTCGCCGAAGCTGCGCGCGGCCATATGTTCGCGCAGCAGTTCGACGAAACGGTCGTGCACGCTGTCCTGGACATAGACCCGCTCGATGGCGGTGCAGAGCTGGCCGCAATGGGTGGTGCGCGAGGCGACCACGGCCGCGGCGGCCTTCTCCAGATCGGCGTCGGCCTCGATGATGGCGGGGGTCTTGCCGCCCAGTTCCAGCGAGGCTTTGGCGATGTTGACCTGGGAATATTCCAGCACCTTGCGCCCGGCGCCGACGCTGCCGGTCAGCGTGATCATTCCCACTTTCGGATGGGTGCAGACGCTTTGCGCGGTCTGATGGGTCATCGCGACGATGTTGATCGCGCCGGCCGGAAAGCCGCTTTCGCGCACCGCGCGGGCGATTTCCAGCGCCGAGGAGGGCGTATTGTTCGAGGGCCGCGCCACCACCGTATTCCCCGCGATCAGCGCCGGGGCGATCTTCCGCATCAGCGTGTAGACCGGGTAGTTGAACGGGATCAGCGCCGCGACCACACCGATGGGCTCGCGTTGCAGGAGAAGGTTCTCGTCGGGGCTGTCCGAGGGGATGATCTCGCCCTCGATCCGCCGCGCCCATTCGGCGTGGTAGCGGGTCAGTTCGGCGGCATAGACCACCTCACTGGTGGCATCCTCCAGGCTCTTGCCGGATTCCAGCGCCAGCGTGCCGCCGATCTTGTCCTTGCGCGCGACCAGCGCATCGGCCAGCGCCCGCAGATGGCCAGCGCGCTGCACGCTGGTCAGCCGGCGCCAGCCGCGCTGCGCATGGGCGGCGGCATCGACCGCGGCGCGGGCCTCGGCGGCGCTGGCGGCGGCGACATGGGCGATCTGCCCGCCGGTCGCGGGATTGAGCACCGCGACCAGCGTCTCGCCGTCCGAGGTGAGGAATTCGTTGTTGATGAAACTGCGATCAATCCGCATCGCGCCCGCTCCTCTGGCTGATGTCGGGGCGGAACTGAGACCAGCGCATCGGCGCTGTCAATGAAATTCCATATCAAGAATTATTATTCCATATGTGGAAATTTTATCCCATAATCCTGGCCCGGACCGCAGCAGGACCAGCCCCATGACCGATCAGGAAAAAACCGCCGCCCCCGCCATCGACGGCTCGGTCGCCATCCTTGAGGTGCTGTCCTCGGCGCCCTGGCCCCTGCAATTGTCGGACATCTGCGAGCGCACCGGGCTGGCGCAGGCCAGCGCGCATCGAATCGTCAATGCCATGCTGCGCCACCGGCTGGTTGCTTTGGCTCCGGGGCGGCGTAAGACCTATATCATCGGCGCGCGGGTGTTTCAGTTCGCCTCGGCGATCTTCGCGCGCCAGCCCTTCGTGCCGCATTTCTACCCGATCGCGGAAATCCTGAAGAACGAGATCCACCGCACCATCCTGCTCAGCCTGCCGGTGGGCCATCAGGTGGTGATCCTCGCCAAGCTGGACGCGCCCGCGAGCCAGCCGTTCAACGCCTATGTCGGGCGCACCATGCCGATGCATCTTTCGGCTTCGGGGAAGGCGATCCTCGCCGCGCGGGGGGTGGAGGACCGGCTGGCATACCTGCGCGACGAGGGGCTGGGATCGGCGGCGGATCTGCCGCTGCTTGCGTCCGACCTGCAACGCGCGGCCCGGCTGGGCTATGCGGTCAGCCTGAACGAGATCCAGCAGGAGGTGGGCTGCGTCGCCGCGCCGGTGGTGAACGGGCGCGGCGAGCCGGTGGCGGCGATCAGCGCCTGTTTCACCGGCGAGGCGCTGACGCCGCAAACCGCCCGGCTCTGGTCGAAGCATGTGGTTCAGGCCGCGCGGCAGCTTTCCTCGCATATCCTCTGATCCAGGCTCTGGCTTACGCCATGGGTCATGAGTTTTAGGAATGACCTTTGCGCAATAGTCGTTTGTCGGATGGCGCAAAATGCCTTTTGCATAGGCGCATCCAGGGGGAGTGCCCGATTCATGACCAGCAAAGGCGGTCTGACGCGCCAGGAGCGCGACAGCATCGGCATGCTCGACGTGCCGCAGGATGCCGTGTCCGGCATCCAGACGCAGCGCGCGGTTCTGCTGTATCCGCTGGCGGGCGCGGGGCGGTTTTCCGACTATCCGGCGCTGTTGACCGCGATGCTGCATGTCAAGAAGGCGGCGGCGCGGGTGAATATCGAAACCGGCGCGATTGATCCCGCCATGGGCGAGGCGATCATCGCCGCGGCGGACGATCTGCTGGCCAGGCCGCGGCCCGGGGCCTTCCCGGTCCATGCCTTCCACGGCGGCGGCGGGATCTCCTTCAACATGAACCTCAACGAGGTTCTGGCCAATCTGGCGAACAAGGCGGGCTTCGGCGCGGAGTACGGCAGCTACGCGCCGATCCATCCGAACGACCATGCGAACCTGAACCATTCCACCGCCGATTGCCTCTCGACCGGCTGCCATATCGCGGCGCTGACCGCCTTCGCGGGCCTCGCCGCCGAGGTGGAGGGGCTGGCGGGCGATCTCGACAGGCTCGGGCAGGACTGGGCGCCTTTGCGCAAGCTGGCGCGCACCTGTTTGCAGGATGCGGTGGATATCGGCTTCCAGGATTACCTCGGCGGGGTCTCGGCTTCGCTGCGCTTCAACCTGGAGCGCGCGGCCCGCGACGCCGATGCCCTGCGCCAGGTCAGCATCGGCGGCAATATCATCGGCCGCAGCGAGGATTGCGAGCCTGCCTTCTTCGCCCGGATCATCCCGGTGCTGAACGAACAGCTCGCCGCGGCGGGTCTGCCCGCGGGCCTCGGCCGCACCGCCAATCTTTTCGCCGCCAGCCAGGCGCATGATCCGCTGCTGGCGCTCGGCGCCTCGCTGGAGCAACTGGCGCGGATGCTGATCCGTTTCGCGAAGGATCTGCGGCTGATGGCCTCGGGGCCGCATGGCGGGCTTGGCGAGATCCGCCTGCCCGCGGTGCAGCCGGGATCTTCGGCCATTCCGGGCAAGGTCAATCCGACCGTGCCCGAATTCATGGTGCAATGCGGCATGATCGCTTGCGGCCGCGCCCATGCGATGGCGATGACCCAGGATCATGGCGAGATGGATTACAACCCCTGGGAGGCGGTGGTGATCACCAGCCTTCTGGAGATGATCGCGACCCTCGAAAGCGGGGTCGCCACGCTTCGCCGCAACTGCGTGCAGGGGATGCGTCCCGATGCGGCGCGGAACCAGGACAACGCGACCAGCCTGCTGCCTTCGCTGATCCGGCTGAAGCAGCTGAAAGGCTACAGCCATGCCTCGGCGGTGGCGAAAGAGGCCGCCGGAGACGTGGAAATCGTGCGCCGCCGGGTGGCCGAGGCCGAAGCCGGCCGGAACTGAACCAGACCTCCTCCTTTCGGGAAGAAGACGATGAAAGACATGTTGCAGGAAACCGATCTGGCCTGGGCCGAAAGCTGGCTCGCCTCGGAAAAGAAACAATATATCGGCGGCGAATGGCTCCGTGGCGCGGCGGCCCCCTGGGCGGTGAAGAACCCCGCGACCGGCCGCGTGCTCTGCGAGATCGCCCTGGCCGACGAGGACCAGATCGAGGCTGCCGCCCTGGCCGCCAACCGCTGCCACCAGAGCGAAGCCTGGAGCCGCAAGACCTCGCGCAAGGGGCGCGCCGATCTGCTGATCGCCATCGCCTGGCTGATCCGCGAGAACGTCACCCGGCTGGCGCTGCTGGAAAGCCTTGCGAACGGCAAGACCTATCTCGAAGCGGTGAACGACGACATCTACACCTGCGCCGAGATCTTTGAATATTACGCCGGCTGGACCGACAAGTTCTATGGCGAGGTCTCGCCGGTCGAGGACGGGTTCCTGAACTTCACCACCAAGGATCCGGTGGGCGTCTGCGCGCTGATCGCGCCCTGGAACTATCCGCTCTATCAGGCCAGTCTCAAGATCGCACCGGCCCTCGCCATGGGCAATGCCGTGGTGATGAAGCCCTCGGAATATACGCCGCTGGCGACGCTGCATCTGTTTGAACTGATCGACCGCGAGCTGGACCTGCCGAAGGGCCTGCTGAACCTCGTTCTGTGCGACGGCCAGGCCGCGAACCGGCTGACGCTGAGCGCGAATGTCCACAAGGTTTCCTTCACCGGCTCGACCGGGGTGGGGCGGCGGATCGTACAGAATTCGGGCAGCTCGAACCTCAAGGCGGTGACGCTGGAGCTGGGCGGAAAATCGCCCTGCATCTTCTTTGAGGACACGCTGAACCTCGACGCCGCCATCGAGCGGGCCTTCTACGTGATGTTCTCGCAAAAGGGCGAGAAATGCTCGGAGCCGACGCGCTTCCTGATCCAGAAGGGCATCTACGACTACGTTCTGGAAAAGCTGATCGCCAAGGCCGGGGCCGTCAAATGCGGCGACCCGCTGCTGGCGACGACCGAACAGGGCGCGCAATGCAACGAGGCGCAGTTCAGGCGCATCCTGAACTATATCGAGATCGGCAAGTCTGAAGCTGAACTGGTCGCGGGCGGCCATGCCGACACCAGCGGCGAGAACGGCAAGGGCCTGTTCATCCGCCCGACGATCTTCTCGAACGTGCCCGACACCGCCCGCATCGCCCAGGAGGAAATCTTCGGCCCGGTGCTGTCCTGCACGCCGTTCGAGACCGCCGAGGACGCCGTGCGGATCGCGAACGGCACCAGCTACGGCCTCGCCGCCGGGGTCTATACCGGCAACGTCAGCCTTGCGCACCGCATGGCCGAGCGGCTGGACGCGGGCATGGTCTTCGTCAACCGCTATGGCTGCTATGGCCTCTCGGCCCCGTTCGGCGGCTTCAGGGAAAGCGGCTGGGGCAAGGAAATGGCGATCCATTCGCTGTCGTCCTACACGAAAACCAAGGGCGTCTGGGTCCATTTCGGCGACTGAGCGCAACAGATTTTCCGCGCCGGGGGGCGCCCCCGGCCGGCTCCAACCAACCATCCGAGAGTTCAGAAGATGCAATACACCCGTCTCGGCCAGTCCGGCCTCAAGGTCTCGCGGCTTTGCCTTGGCACGATGAACATGGGCTCGAAATCCTGGAAGCCCTGGATCTTCGACGAAGCCGAAGCCGAGCCGATCATCGGCCATGCGCTGGACAATGGCGTGAACTTCGTCGACCTCGCCGATTTCTATTCGGCCGGGGCCGGCGAGGAAGTGGTCTGCAACGTGCTGCGCAAGCTGGCGAAGCGCGACGAACTGGTGATCACCACGAAGCTGGGCTATCCGATCGGCGGCGGCGTGAACAACGGCGGCCACAGCCGCAAACATGTGTTCGACGCCATCGACGGCTCGCTGACCCGGATGAAAAGCGATTACGTCGACATCTACATGCTGCACTACTTCGATACCGAGACGCCGGTCGAGGAAACCATGGAGGCGATGAACGACATCGTGCGTTCGGGCAAGGCGCGCTATATCGGCGTCTCCACCATGTTCACCTGGCAATTCGCGAAGATCCTGCACGTCTGCGACCGGAACGGCTGGGCGAAGCCGGTCAACATGCAGCTGCAACTGAATGCCGCCTATCGCGAGGAAGAGCGCGAGATGATCCCGTTCTGCATCGATCAGGGCGTCGGCGTCTCGGTGTTCAGCCCGCTGGCGCGCGGCATCCTCACGAGCGACATGAACTCGATCCGCAACAAGACCGATTTCTTCACCGCCGAGATGTATAACGACGCCGCCTCGCGCGATGTGGCCCTGTCGGTCGCCCGCGTGGCCGAGGCGCGGGGCCTGAGCCCGGCGCAGATCGCCCAGGCCTGGGTGCTGGGGCGGCCGGGGATTTCCTCGATGCTGGTCGGCGCCGACACCCGCGCGCAGTTCGACAGCGCGCTGGCGGCGCTGACCACCGAACTCGACGCCGAGGAACTGTTCGAGATCGAACGCAACTACACGCCCTGCGATCCGATCAACGACTATACCGCGGGCAAGCGCATTCCGCGCGCGCCGCGCCCCGCGGCGGGCCGCTTCGCTTCCGCCCCGGTGGGGGCGGTTGCCTGAGCGACGACACCGGCCCGGGGGCGGCATCCGCCCCCGGGTTTTCGTCCGGCAAGGACAGGTCATTTCTGAGAAGGGAGATCAGAAAATGGAAGAATTCAGCACACTCAGCGGCAAGCCGCTTCACCCGCAGGCGCAGGCGCTGAAACAGCGTTTCGCGGCAGGCAGCATCGACCGGCGCGGATTCCTGCGCGGCATGGCCTGGCTCGGCGTGGCGGTGGGCGCCTCGGGCGCGCTGCCCGGCGCTCTGCGCGCGCAGGAAACCCCGAAGGACGGCGGCACCCTGCGCTTCGCCTGCCAGATCCAGGAAATCACCGATCCGATGATGGCGACCTGGATCGAATCCTCGAACCTGCTGCGCAACTGCCTGGAATTCCTGACCTTCGTCGACGAGAACAACGTCACCCATCCTTATCTGGCGAAAAGCTGGACGCCCTCGGAAGACCTGACCGTCTGGGATTTCGAACTGGACGAGCGGGCGAAATGGTCGAACGGCGACGCTTTCGGCCCGGAAGATGTGATCTTCAACATCGAACGCTGGATCGCACCCGACTCGCAAAGCTCGAACAAGAGCGCTTTCGAGGCGATCACCAAAGTCGAGAAGACCGGCGATCATTCGGTGCGCATCACGCTGTCGCGCCCGGTGGCCTCGCTGCCCGAGCAGCTTTACTCGCATACCTGCGCCATCGCGCACCGCGGTTTCACCGGCAACTGGCCGGCGGATCCGGTCGGCACCGGCCCGTTCGAGCTGGTCAGCCATGAGGTCGGCCGCCAGGCGATCTTCAAAAAGCGCGCCGACTACTGGGGCACGCCCGCGCATCTGGACGAGTTGCACTACATCGACCTCGGCACCGATATCACCACCCATCTGGCGGCGCTGTCGAGCGGCCAGGTCGATGTGCTCTACCGCGCGACCATCGCCGAATACGATCTGATGCAGTCGCTGCCGAACATCCAGATCCTGACCGGCAAGGCCGCGCATACGCTGGCGATCCGCATGCAGGTGGACCAGAAGCCCTTCGACGACATCCGGGTGAGGAAGGCGGTGCAGCTTGCCGCCGACAATGCCCAGATGCTGGCCGTGGCCTATCGCGGCGAGGGCGATATCGGCGCGAACTACCATGTCTCGCCGGTGCAGGCCGATTTCGCCCCGGTCGAGGCGATCCCCCGCGACGTAGAGGCCGCGAAGGCGCTGCTGGCCGAAGCGGGCTACCCGGACGGGATCGACATCGAGCTGACCGTGGGCAACACCCAGGGCAAATGGGAGCAGGACACCGCCCAGGTGCTGCAACAGAACCTGGCCGAGGCCGGGATCCGGCTGAAGCTGAACGTCATTCCGGCCTCGCAATACTGGCCGATCTGGGACAAGGTGCCGTTCGGCGTGACCTATTGGGCGCACCGTCCGCTGGGCACGATGACGCTGGATCTGGCCTATCGCACGGGCGGCGCCTGGAACGAGAGCCACTACTCCAACCCGGCTTTCGACGAGGCGCTGAACAAGGCGATGGCGCTGGTCGACCCGGACGCGCGGCGTGAGGCGATGGTGGCGGTCGAGACCATCCTGCGCGACGATGCGGTGCTGGTGCAGCCCTACTGGCCGAACCGTTTCTCGGCGGCGGCGCAGAACGTGCGCGGCTTCGCGCTGCATCCGGCGGATGCCTTCCGCATGGACGGGGTCTGGCTGGCCTGAGGCACGGACGACAGGAAAAGGCCGGCCGGGTGTCTCACCCGGCCGCGCCGTCGCACAGGGGAAGGCGGTCCGGCAGGGGAGCGGATCGCGGTGCCCCGATAAACAAAAGGGGGACCTCCGGTGTCATTGGGCAGATTTCTGATACGAAAGACCGCGATCGCGATCGCCACCATGGTGGCGGTCTCGTTCCTGATCTTTCTCGCGCTCGAAGTGAATGTCGAAGAGGTGGCGGTCAAGGTGCTCGGCCAGTATTCCACCGCCGAACAGCGCGCGGCCTGGCTTTTGCAGAACGGCTACAACGATCCGTTCGCGATCCGCTATCTGCGCTGGCTGGGGAATTTCGTCACCGGCGACTGGGGCCAGTCCACCTTCTTCCGCGCGCCGGTGATGGATATGGTCCTGCCGCGGCTGGCGGCCTCGGCCATCCTGGCCGGCGGCGCGCTGCTGGTGATCGTGGTCTTCGGCCTCGGGCTCGGCATTCTTGCGGGGATGCGGCCGGGCTCGCTCCTCGACCGGGTGATCTCGGTGTTTTCCGTGGTGACCACCTCGATTCCGGATTTCGCCTCGGCGGTGTTCCTGTCGGGGATCTTCGTGTTCTGGCTGGGCCTTCTGCCCGGCGCCAGCACGATGATCTCGGGCTTTTCGCTTTCC
The DNA here is from genome assembly GCF_900609055.1 of Pseudogemmobacter humi. Taxonomy (GTDB): domain Bacteria; phylum Pseudomonadota; class Alphaproteobacteria; order Rhodobacterales; family Rhodobacteraceae; genus Pseudogemmobacter; species Pseudogemmobacter humi. The sequence continues at coordinate 21,540 of NZ_UXAW01000056.1, forward strand.
GAGCTGATCCTGCCGGTCTCGGTGCTTGGCCTTTATTCGATGGGCTATCTGGCGCGGGTGACGCGGGCCTCGATGGCGGATGTGATGAACACCCATTACATCCGCACCGCCCGGCTGAAAGGCGCGGGCATGGCGCGGATCGTTTTGCGCCACGCGCTTCGGAACGCGCTGATCACCCCGGTGACGGTGATCATGCTGCAACTGCCCTGGCTTCTGTCGGGTGTGATCGTGGTCGAGGTGTTCTATGCCTACAAGGGCTTCGGCACGCTGCTTTATGACGCCGCGCTGAACCAGGACATCTATCTGATCGAAGCCTGCGCCATGATCTCGGTGCTGGTCGTGGTGCTGAGCCAGATCCTTTCCGACCTGATCTACGGCTGGCTGAACCCCCGTATCGAACTGGGAGCCAAAGCATGAGACAGCTGACCCCCTATCTGCAAAAGCCGCTGGTCGTGGTGGGCGGCGCGCTTTCGTTCGGCTGGCTGCTGATCGCGATCCTCGCGCCGCTGATCGCGCCCTACGATCCGCTTCTGACGCTGCAACCGCTGGCGAAGCCGCTGACCCAGGGCGCGAACGGCGAGTTCTTCCTGCTGGGCACCGATATGCTGGGCCGCGACATCTTTTCGCGGCTGATCTGGGGCGCGCGAACGGTGGTGATCTACGCCACGCTCGCCACGATGACCGCCTATGCCTTCGGGCTGATCTTCGGCCTGATCGCGGGCTATGCGGGCGGGCGCACCGATGCGGTGCTGTCCTTCCTTGCCAATGTCGTCCTCAGCTTTCCGGTGCTGGTGCTTTACATCGTGATCATCGTGACGATCGGCGCCTCGCCGGTGAACATCGTGATCGCGGTCACCTTCAGCAGCGCCCCGGCGATCTTCCGCATCGTGCGCGCGATCACCATCGACGTGGCCAGCCGCGATTTCGTCCGGGCGGCGATCACCCAGGGCGAAAGCACCGGCCGGATCCTGTTCGTCGACATCCTGCCCAACACCACCGGGCCGCTCGCGGTCGATTTCTGCCTGCGGCTCGGCTATACTGCGATCACCATCGGGACGCTCGGCTTTCTCGGCCTCGGCCTGCCGCCGCCCACGCCCGACTGGGGCGGCATGGTGAACGAGGGCCGCGCCATGGCCATCGCCTTCCCGCATCTGGTGATCTTCCCCTGTATCGCAATCTCTTCGCTGACGCTGGGCCTGAGCCTTCTGGCCGACGGTCTGCGCGAGGTGAACGAGGCAAAGGAGCGCCAGGCATGAGCGAGCCCCTGCTGCATATCCGCGACCTTTCGGTCGCGCTGCCGAAAGGCGCCGACCGGCCCTTCGCGGTGAAGGGCGTCACGCTCGACGTGAACCCGGCCGAGATCCTCTGCATCGTCGGAGAATCCGGCTCGGGCAAATCGGTGCTGACCGCCACGCTGATGGGCGCGGCGCCGAAGGGCCTCAGCGTCGCCGGGGGCGAGGCGGTGATGGGCGGGCGCAACCTGCTGACCCTGACCGAGCGCCAGTGGCGCCAGATCCGCGGCAAAGACATCGGCATGATCTTTCAGGAGCCGATGGCGTCGCTGAACCCGGCGCTGACGGTGGCGCAGCAGATCGAGGAAGTGTTCGAACTGCATGCCGATCTGCCGAAGGCCGAGCGCGCGGCGCGGGCCCGGAAGCTGGTCGAGGAGATGCACCTGCCCGAGCCCGACCGCATCCTGCAAAGCTGGCCGCATCAGCTTTCGGGCGGGCAATGCCAGCGGGTGGTGATCGCCATGGCGCTCGCCATGAGCCCGAAGCTGCTGATCGCCGACGAGCCCACGACCGCGCTGGATGTCACCACCCAGGCCCAGGTGCTGAAACTGATCCGCGAGCTGCGTGACAGCCATGGCCACGGCATCATCTTCATCACCCATGACCTGGGCGTGGTGGCCGATATCGCCGACCGCATCGCGGTGATGCGCCATGGCGAGGTGGTCGAGATCGGCACCGCCGAGCAGGTGCTGAAACACCCGCAGCACGATTACACCAGGGCGCTGATCGCCGCGGTGCCCAGCCTCGTGCCGCATGACCGGCCCGCGCCCGGGGCCGCCGAACCCGCGCTGGATGTGACCGGGCTGAACCACAGCTACGGCGCGAAACAGGTGCTGCACGATATTCAGATCGCGGTGGCGCCGGGGCGGGTGGTTTCGATCGTGGGCGAATCCGGCTCGGGGAAATCCACCATCGCGAAGAACCTGATCCGGCTGATCGACCCGGATTCGGGGCGGATCGCGGTGGCGGGCGAGGATATCCTCGGCCTGAAGGGGAGCGCTTTGCGCGGAATGCGCCGCAAGATCCAGATGATCTTCCAGGACCCGTTCGGATCCCTGAACCCGCGCCGCCGGGTGGGGCCGATGATCGCCCGCGCCGCCGTGCTGTCGGGCGCCAGCCGGGCCGAGGCGGCCGGGCGCGCGCGGGAACTGCTGGAACTGGTCGGGCTGGACCGCAGCGCCTGGAACCGCCGCCCGGCGGCCTTCTCGGGCGGCCAGCGCCAGCGGATCGGCATCGCCCGGGCGCTGGCGATGCGCCCCGATGTGCTGATCGCGGACGAAAGCGTCTCGGCGCTGGATGTCTCGGTCCAGGCCCAGGTGCTGGATCTGCTGGCCGATCTGCAAAAGCGGCTGTCGCTTGCCGTGGTGTTCATCACCCACGACCTGCGCGTCGCCGCCCAGATCAGCGACGAGATCGTGGTGCTGAGCAAAGGCCATGTGGTCGAGCGCGGCCCCGCGAGCGAGGTCCTGACCCGGCCGCAGCATCCCTATACCCGCGATCTGATCGCCGCCGCGCCGGGGCGCGATGCGTTCTGAGCCGGGCGGGGTGAGGCCTTGACGGAAGGCGGGCGCAGAGTGAGACTTCGGGGGCTGTCCCGCCGGGACGGCCCGGTTTCGCGCGCAGAGGCTGCTGACCTTCCGATGTCCGTGCCCCCCTCTCTGACCTCGCTGCGGGCTTTCGCGACCGTGGGCCAGTGCCTGAGCTTCACCGAAGGGGCGCATCGCCTCGGGGTGACGCAAAGCGCCGTCAGCCGCCAGATCCGCCAGCTGGAAAGCACGCTCGACATCACGCTGTTCCGCCGCATCGGCAATTCCATCGAACTGACCGAGGCCGGCGCCGTTCTGCACGAGCGGCTGGCCGGGGCCTTCGATCTGATGGACGAGGCGGTGCTGGAGGCCCGCGCCACGGTGCCGCGCCAGAAGCTGACCCTGCTGGCGCCGCCGACCTTCGGCACGCGCTGGCTGTCGCGGCGGCTGGTCTCGTTCCGGCAGCGCTTTCCCGATCTGGACCTCTCGCTGCATCTGAGCCCGGACGACAACGTGCGTTTCGATTGCGTGATCCGCTTCGGCACCGATCCGCGCGACCGCCATTCCAGCACCCGGCTGATGGTCGAGCAGCATATCGCGGTTTGCGCCCCAGATCTTCGGGACGACCCCGAGCGGCTGCGCGAAAGCTGCCTGCTTTACGTGCTGGACCGTGCGCTGCGGCTGCCGACCTGGGACAACTGGTTCGCGGCCACCCGGCACGACCGCCGCGATCTGCCGGAGAACGCGATGGAATTCGCGACGCTGGATATGGTGATCCAGGCGGCGGTGACGGGGGCGGGGCTTGCGGTGGTGGACCGCAACATGATCGAATCCGAGCTGGCCTCGGGCGCGCTGATCCAGATCGACCCGGTGGTGGTGACCGGCCCCTTCGGCTACTGGCTGGACATTTCCACCGAAAGGCTGGCGCGCAGCCGGGTGGTGCATTTCGCCCGCTGGCTTCAGCAGCTGGCCGGCACGGGGCAGGTCCGGGGCTGACGGCCCCGCGTTGCCGACGGCATTTCCGGGCGGCGTTTCAGATCCGCCCGGCGGTTTCCGCCTGGCGCTGGCCGATCAGCCAGTCGCGCACGGCCTCGGCCGAGGGGGGCAGGGTGGCCTCTTTCGGCCAGATCACATGGAAATGCTTGCCGGTGGTCAGCGCATGGCCGGTCAGCCGCACCAGCACGCCCTTGTCGACCAGCCCCTCGATCAGGTGCCGCCAGCCAAGCGCCACGCCCTGGCCCTCGATCACCGACTGCACCACCAGCACGTAATCGTTGATCTGCAAGCCCTTGGGCACCCGCCGCCGTTCCACCCCGACCGAGGCGAACCAGTCGGCCCAGGTCGCGGCCGGGCGGAACGGCTCTTCCAGATGGATCAACTGGTGGTTCAGCAGGTCTTCCGCCCGCGCGGGCGGGCCGAGCCGCGCGAGATAGCCAGCGCCGCAGACCGGCCAGATCTCTTCGGGCGCCAGCGCGCGGGCGTGATACTGCGGCCAGTCGCCCGGCACCCCGCCGCGGATGCCAAGCGGGATGCCCTCGCCCAGGAGGTCCAGATCGCGCTCCGAGGTCTGGATGCGCAGATCGATCTGCGGCAGATCCTCGCGGAATTTCTGCATCCGCGGCACCATCCAGAAGGCGGCGAAGGCGGTGGAGCAGGCCAGGGTCACATGGCTGCCGGTCGCCAGCGCGCGCAGGCTGCGGGCCGAGCGGCGGATATGCGACAGGCCGAGCGACACATCGGCGTGGAAACGCTCGCCCGCCTCGCTCAGCCGCACGCGGCGGTATTCGCGCACGAAGAGCGCCGCGCCCAGATCCTGTTCCAGCCGGCGGACCGCATAGGAGACCGCCGCCTGGCTCATGCCGAGTTCGCGCGCGGCGGCGCTGAAACTGGCCAGCCGGCCGGCGGCCTCGAACACCACGAGGCTGTTGACCGAGGGAAGCAGGTTGCGCAGCGTTTCCATAAAGACAGCTTATCAACTCGATGAGGATTTTCCAGCGTTACAGGCGGCTGACGGCAATCTAGCCTTGGGCACAGCTTATGGAGGATCCGATGATGCCGGACGGCGGTCAATCCAGCCAGGACAGCAGGCGGGGGCGCGGCGGGCGCAACCAGCGCCGCGAAAGCCGTGCCCAGGGCGGGACGGGGGTGCACAGGCCCTATATCGTCCGCGGCATCCCGACCTGTGACATCCTTTCCGAGGAAAGCCTCGCCCGGATCGAGGCCACCGCCGCGCGCATCCTGGCCGAGATCGGGATCGAACTGCGCGAGGATGCCGAGGCGATGCGGCTTTACCGCGAGGCCGGCGCCGAAGTGACCGAGACCGCGCCTGAGGTCTGGCGGCTGAAGTTCGAGCCGGGGATGCTGCACGAGATCCTGAAGACCGCGCCCGCGGAGTTCACCCAGCACGCCCGCAACCCGGCGAACAACGTGCGGATCGGTGGCAGGAACGTGGTTTTCGCGCCGTCTTACGGCAGCCCCTTCGTGATGGATCTGGACCGCGGCCGCCGCTACGGCACGATCGAGGACTTCCGGAATTTTGTGAAACTCGCCCAGTCCTCGCCCTGGCTGCACCATTCCGGCGGCACGGTCTGCGAGCCGACCGATGTGGCGGTGAACAAGCGCCATCTCGACATGGTTTACGCCCATATCCGCTATTCCGACCGCGGCTTCCTCGGCTCGATCACCGCGCCCGAGCGCGCGGCGGACAGCGTGGAGATGTGCCGCATTCTGTTTGGCGCCGATTTCACCGACCAGAATTGCGTGATCATGGGGAATTTCAACACCACCTCGCCCCTGGTGCTGGATGGCGTCACCACCGCCGGGATCCGCGCCTATGCGGCGGCGAACCAGGGCTCGATCCATCTGCCGTTCCTGCTGGGCGGCGCGGTGGCGCCCTTGACCATCCCGGGGATGGTGGCGCAGGGCCTTGCCGAGAGCATGGCCTCCTGCGCGCTGACGCAGCTGGTGCGGCCGGGGGCGCCGGCGATCCTCGCCAGTTTCTTCTCGTCGATGTCGCTGCGTTCGGGCTCGCCCACTTTCGGCACGCCCGAGCCCGCCCTCGGCTCGCTGGTCATGGGGCAGCTCGCGCGGCGGCTGAACCTGCCGTTGCGCTGCGCGGGGAATTTCTGCACCTCGAAACTGCCCGACGGCCAGGCGATGCAGCAAAGCATGATGTCGATGATGTCGGCGGTGCAGGGCGGGGCGAACTACATTCTGCATTCGGCCGGTTTCCTCGATGGGCTGCTCAGCATGTCCTATGAGAAGCTGGTGATGGACACCGACATGTGCGGCGCGCTGCATGCCTATCTCGATGGAATGACGGTGGACGACGACACGCTGGCCTTCGATGCGCTGGCCGAACTCGGCCCAGGCCAGCATCTGTTCTCGACGCAGCATACCCTGCGCCATTACGAGACCGCCTATTGGGAATCCGCGCTGGACGACAACCAGCCCTGGGAGACCTGGGACGAACAGGGTGGCCTCGATTACGCGCAGCGTGCCAATGCCCGCTGGAAGAAACTGCTGGCGGAATACGAGGCGCCGCCGCTGGATCAGGCCACCGACGAGGCGCTTCTCGACTTCATCGCGCGGCGCAAGGGCGAAGTGCCCGATATGTGGTACTGACCGCCGCCCTTCCGGTCACCGCAGGACAGGCCCCCGGTTTGCCGGGCCGGCCCCACGTATTCTCAGGAACAGGAAGAACATCATGAGCAAGGATCTGGTCGCCCGGCTGGACGACAGGCTGCGCGCCAAACGCGAGAGTTTCGACCGTATCCCGGTCGTCGACGTGGCCCCGCTGATCGACGGCAGCGACAGGCAGGGCGTCGCGAAACAGATCCGCTGGGCGCTGGCGAATGCGGGCTTCATGTATGTGAAGAACCACGGCATCGGGCAGGATTTCGTGGACGAGGTGTTCGACGTGACCCGGCGCTTCTTCGATCTGCCGATGGAAGAGAAGATGGCGCTGCATGTGTCGAAATCCGACGTGGCCCTGCGCGGCTATATCGAGCCCTTCGGCGAGAACACCGATCCCGGCAAGACCCGGGATCTGAAGGAATGTTTCGACATCGGCCCCGAGCGCGCCAGCCTTGAGGGCCCGTTCTTCGGCCCCAATCTCTGGCCGGAGGGCCTTCCCGGATTCCGGCGGCTGGTCTGCGGCTATCATGAGAAGATGGTCGATCTGTCGAAGACGCTGCTCGGGGGCATCGCGCTCAGCCTCGACCTGCCAGAGACGCATTTCGAGCCGCTGATGAAAGATCCGATCTCGATCCAGCGCCTGCTGCACTATCCGCCGCAGAACGGCCATGTCTCGCAGGACATCATCGGCATCGGCGCCCATACCGATTACGGCAATCTGACTATCCTTGCCCAGGACGACGTGGGCGGCTTGCAGGTGATGAACCGCGACGGCGACTGGATCGAGGGCACGCCGATCCGCGGCGCCTTCGTGATCAACATCGGCGATCTGATCCAGAGGCTGACGAATGATGTCTACCTTGCCAATATGCACCGGGTGATCAACATTTCGGGGCGCGAGCGTTACTCGATCCCGTTCTTCATCGACGCCGATTACGAGGCGGTGATCGCGCCGCTGCCGTCCTGCATCTCTGCCGCGAACCCGCAGCGCTATCAGCCCGTCACCTGCGGCGCGCATAAGTTCGGCCGTTTCGCCGCCAGCTATGCGCATCTGAAACCGGCGGCCTGAGGGGGTTCAGCCGGGAAAGCAGCCGCTGAGCCAGTCGAGGAAGCGGGCGGTCGCGGGCGAAGGCTCGCGCCCCGCGGGAACCAGGACGTGATAGCGCTCGGCGGTGATCAGGGAATGCGGCCCGATCCTGACCAGCCGCCCCCCGGCCAGATGGTCCGACAGCAGCACCGACCAGCCGAGCGCCACACCCTCGCCATTCACCGCCGCCTCGATCGCGGCGGTGTAATGGTTGAAGCGCAGCGGGCTGCGGTCCGAGGCCTTGCCGATGGCCGGGTCCAGCCCCGCCGCCTGCGCCCAGCTTCGCCATGTCAGCCAGGCCGGATCCACATTGTCCGAGGCGATCAGCGGCAGCCGGGCGATATCGGCCGTCTCCGGGTCAATGCCAAGCCGCTGCAAAAGCCGGGGGCTGCATACCGCGAACACCTCGTCGGGGTGGCTGAGGATGCTGCGGCCATCGGGGAAGGGCGGCCTGCCGTAGCGGATGCAGACATCCAGCCGGTCGCGGCGCAGATCGGTCGCGCCGTCCCCGGCGATCAGTTTCATGCTGATCCCGGGGTGATTGCCGCGGAACTCCGACAGCCGCGGCAGGATCCAGAAATGGCTGAACGCCAGCGTTGCGCCGACCGAGACGGTGTTTTCCGCGACGGGGCGGCGGATGGTCTCGATCATCTCGGCCATGCTGGCGAAGGCGGTTCCCACCGTGGCCGCCAGCGCCGCGCCCGAAGGCGTCAGCTTCACCCGGCGGTGCGCCCGCACGAACAGGGCCGCGTTCAGATCATCCTCCAGCAGCTTGATCTGGCGGCTGACGGCGGCCTGGGTCACCCCAAGCTCGCCCGCCGCCAGGGTGAAGCTGCCAAGCCGCGCCGCCGCCTCGAACGTGGCGAGCGCGCTCATCGAAGGGACGCTGCGGCGAAGGCTGGTCATCGGAAGGTTTTGTGTTGTTCCATCCGAAATACATAATCTGAAGTTATCTGTCTGTCGAGAATTTCTGCGGTTGAGCGAAAGCGCCTTCCGGCCGATTTCTTGGGAAATCCGTCCCGCGCAAAGGGCGGTATCTCAGCATCGGGAAACCCCAGGTATGATCGACCAAGGCCACCTTCTTTCGCTTCTGCGCGCTCAGAAATCCGGCATGTCGCTGGCGCGGCCGTTCTACACCAGCCCCGACATCTACCAGCACGATCTCGACTCGATCTGGTATCGCGACTGGATCTTCGCCGCCGCGGCGGCCGAACTGCCGAAGCCCGGCGCTTATGTCACGCTGCAACTGGGCGCCTGTCCGCTGGTGGTGGTGCGGGGCGCCGACGGGGCGATCCGCGCCTTCCACAACGTCTGCCGCCATCGCGGTCAGCGGCTGTGCCCGAAACCCTCGGGCACCACGACGAAACTGGTCTGCCCCTATCACCAGTGGACTTATGACACCGACGGCAAACTGCTCTGGGCGCGCGACATGGGGGCGGATTTCGATGCCGCGAAACATGGGCTGAAACAGGTGCATTGCGCCCAGACGGCGGGGATGGTCTTCGTCTGTCTGGCCGCTGAGGCCCCCGATTTCGCCCCGATGCAGGCCGCCGCCGACCGTTACACCGCGCGGCACCGCCTCGACGAGATGAAAGTCGCACATCAGTCGCGCATCATCGAGAACGGCAACTGGAAGCTGGTGCTGGAGAACAACCGCGAATGCTATCATTGCGCGGGCGCGCATCCGGCGCTCTGCCGCACCTTCAACGACGATCCGAACCTCGTGGGCTCGGACGACAGCCTGTCCTCGCCCGCCGGCGCCGAACATGTGAACCGCTGCGAGGCGGCGGGCCTGCCCTCGCGCTTTCTGATCTCGGACGACCAAGACTGGCGGCTGGTGCGCATCCCCTTCGTGGGGGCGGCGGTCAGCTATACGATGGACGGCAAGGCGGCGGCACCGATGATCCCGGGAATGCCCTTCGCCAATGCCGGATCCTTGCTGTTCTTCCATTACCCCAACACATGGAACCACTTCCTGTCGGATCATGTGCTGACCTTCCGCGTCCTGCCGGTCAGCCCGACCGAGACCGAGGTGACCACGACCTGGCTGGTCCATAAAGACGCGGCCGAGGGGCGCGACTACGATCTGACCCGGCTGACCGAGGTCTGGCTTTCCACCAACGACGAGGACCGCCGCGTGGTCGAGGAAAACCAGAAGGGCATCAACTCGCCCGCCTATGAGCCCGGCCCCTATTCGATGCAGCAGGAAAGCGGCGTGGTGCAGTTCATCGACTGGTATCTGCGCAGACTGGCGCAATCCGTCGCCGGCCCCGGCCGGATCGCGGCGGAATAGGGCGATGGCACGGCAGAACTGGGCGGCGGAACCATGGCGGGACAGCGAGCCGCTGGAATGCGCCATGGTGATCCCCGAAACCGCGGATTGCGCCACCATCGCGCTGCGCGCGCCTTCGGGCGCGTGGTTCGACTACCAGCCGGGGCAGTTCGTCACGCTTGAGCTGCCGCTGCCCGGGGGCAATGTGCAGCGCACCTATACGATCTCGTCCTCGCCCTCGCGGCCCCTGTCGATCTCGGTCACGGCCAGGGCCGGGGCGGATTCGGTCGCCACGCGCTGGATGCTCGATCACCTGAAGCCCGGGATGCGGCTGAAGGCTTACGGTCCCGCCGGGGCCTTCAGCTTCCTGCGCCACCCGGCGCGGAAATATCTGTTCATCTCGGCCGGATCGGGCATCACGCCGCTGATGTCGATGACGACCTGGGCCTGGGATTCCGGCGAGATGCCGGACATCACCTTCGTCCATGCCGCGCGCCGCCCGTCAGACATCATCTTCCGCCGCCGGCTGGAGCAGTTCGCCGCCCGCGTGCCAGGGTTGCAGCTGCGCTTCACCGTCGAGGAGGAGGAGCCCTTCTCGGTCTGGCCCGGCTATCGCGGGCGGCTGTCGCAGATCATGCTGGGCCTGATGGCGCCGGATTATCTGGAGCGCGAGGTGTTCTGCTGCGGGCCGGAGCCCTTCATGCGGGCGGTACGCGAGATGCTGCAAAGCCTCGGCTACGACATGGCGCGTTATCACGAGGAGAGCTTCGCCGCCCCCGCGCTGGAAGAGGCGCCGGTAGATATCTCTGCCCCGGCCGGCCTGTCCAGGATCACCTTCGCCGCCTCGGGGCGCGAGGTGGCGTGCGACGGCACCGAGACGGTGCTGGCGGTGGCGAAACGCGCCGGGCTGAACATTCCGTCGGGCTGCAATTTTGGCCTCTGCGGCACCTGCAAGGTGCGTAAACTCTCGGGCGAGGTCGCCATGGTCCACAACGGCGGCATCTCCGACGACGAGATCGCCGGGGGCCTGATCCTTGCCTGCTGCGCGCGCCCGCAAGGCGCGGTGACGGTCGAAGCATGAGACGCATGTCGCAAAATCGCGCCTGCGTTTCGCGCTGGTGACTGCCGCCCTCTCCGGCCTGACGGCCTGATGTTCCATACCTTCGCTGCGAGGTCACGAGATGAATGAGATCCCCCCCAGACAGCTCCGCTCCGGCGGTCGCGGCGCGCGCAGGGCGATGCGGGCGGCCCCCGATTTCGACATGCTGCCCGCCCTGAGGCGCGGCCTGCCCGAATGCGAGCCGATGACGCCCGAACAGGTCGAACGGATCGACGATGCCTCGATGTCGATCCTGGAGGAGGTCGGCGTGATCTTCCGCGACGAGATCGCGCTGGCCGACTGGAAGCGGGCAGGCGCGCGCGTCGAGGGCGAGCGGGTGTATCTCGACCGCCACCTCGTGCGCGAACTGATCGCCACCATCCCCTCGGGCTGGGAATACCGGGCGCGCAACCCCGGGCGCAGCCTGCCCTTCGGCGGCAAACATTCGATCTTCGTGCCGATGACCGGCGCGCCGTTCATCCGCGACCTGGAGGACGAGCGGCGCTGGCCGACGATGGCCGATCTGAACATGTTCCACAAACTGGCGCATATGTCGCCCGCACTGCATTCGACCGCGCATCACATCGTCGAGCCGATGGATCTGAAGGTGAGCCACCGCCACCTGCACATCACCTATTCCTCGATGAAATATTCCGACAAGACCTTCATGGGCATGACCACCTCGGGCAGGAACGCCGAGGATGTGATGGACATGTGCGAGATCCTGTTCGGCCGCGAGGTGATGGAGGAAACCCCGGTCGTCACCGGCAATTGCAACGGCAATTCGCCGCTCGTGTGGGATGAGACCATGCTGTCGGCGATGCGCGCCTTCGTGAAGCGCCGCCAGCCGGTGCTGTGCTCGCCCTTCGTGCTGGGCGGCGCCAACACGCCGGCCTCGGTCGCGCCCGCGGTGGCGCAGCTCAATGCCGAGGCACTGTCGGCGCTGGCCTATACCCAGGTGATCCGCAAGGGGGCGCCCGCGATCTACGGCCATTACCTCTCGACCGTTTCGATGAAATCCGGCGCGCCGATGGCGGGCACGCCCGAGATCAGCCTGATGAACTTCATGATCGGGCAGATGGCGCGGTTCTACAATGTGCCGTGGCGGACCTCGAACCTGCTCGGCGGCGCCAAGACTTTTGATGCCCAGGCCGGCTATGAGAGCGCGATGACGATGAACGCGGTCCTGCATGCGGGGGCGAATTACATCTGGCATTCGGCGGGCTGGAACGAGGCCGGGATGCATTGCTCGGTCGCCAAATTCGTGGTCGATGCCGAGATGTGCGCCATGGGCTACCGCATGGCCGAGGGCCCCCGCTGGGACGATTTCGACGAGGCCCTCGCCGCGGTGCGCGATGTGGGGCCGGGGGGGCATTACCTCGGCCATCCGCATACGCTGGAGAATTTCGAGCTCGCCTTCTTCATGCCGAAGCTGTTCGACAACAACTCGATCGAGCAATGGCAGGCCGAGGGATCCGTCGAGATCACCGCCCGCGCGCTGGACCATGCGAAGAAACTGCTGCGCGAATATGAGGAACCGACGCTCGACCCCGGCGTGGACGAGGCTTTGCGCGACTATATCGCCCGGCGCGAGCGCGAGATCCCGGCCGAGGATGCGCTGAACACCGAATACTGAGCTCCCCCTGGGCCGCCTTCGGGCGGCCTTTTTTCGGACCGGCAGAAAGTAGAGCGTTCGCTCTACTTTTTCTTTGCAAAGGTAGAGTGATCGTTCTACTTTTCTGGGTATGAGAGATACCAGACAACGAATCGCCACCGAACTGGAGCGCAGCTTTTCCAGCCTCGGTTTTGCCGAGCAGGGGGTCGAAGCCCTGCGCGCCGGGGCCGATGTGTCGCTGCGCACGCTTTACAAACACTTCCCCTCGCGCGAGGCGATGATCATCGGCGCGCTGGAACATCGCGACGCCGCCTATTTCGACTGGCTGGCGGGCGGGCCTTCGGCAGGCGCGGCGCATGTGCTGCACCCGCTGGTGCGGCTTGGCGACTGGCTGGGCGAGGTGGCGAACACCGGCTGCCTGTTCCTGAACGCCTGGGCGGAATATCCCGACAGCGCGGCCATCGCCGCGGTGGTGCGGGCGCACAAGGCGCGGCTGGCCGATGAGTTCCGCCTGCGGCTGGAGCGGGTGGCGCCGGGGCGCGAGACCGGCCACCTGGCCGAGACGCTGTTCCTTCTGCACGAGGGCATGACCCAGGCCGCGCGCCTCCAGGGCCGCGAGATCGCCTATGAGGCCGCGATGCACGCCGCCCGCGCCGCGCTGACCGCCGCCGACATCCATTAGGGAGCCACAAGTGAAATCCACGATGCACGCCGTCCTCTTGACCGGCCACGGCGGTTACGAGGCGCTGGACTACCGCAGCGATGTGCCGGTGCCACGGCCCGGGCCGGGCGAGGTGCTGATCCGCGTCGCGGCCGCCGGGGTCAACAACACCGACATCAACACCCGCACCGCCTGGTATTCCCGCGCGGTGACCGAAGGCTCGAACGCCGGGGGCACCGCGGGATTCAAAGGGGCCGATGACGCCGACGCGAGCTGGGCCGGGGTGCCGCTGTCCTTCCCCCGCATCCAGGGCGCCGATTGCTGCGGCCATGTGGTCGCGGTGGGCGAGGGCGTGGATGCGGCCCGGATCGGCGAGCGGGTGATCGTGCGCAACCTCTTGCGCAGCTATGTCGGCTGGCGGCCCTGGGAATGCTGGACCTTCGGCTCGGAATGCGACGGGGCTTTCGCGCAATATACCGTCGCCCCCGCGCGCGAGACATTCGCGGTGCGCTGCGACTGGACGGATGCCGAACTCGCCTCGATCCCCTGCGCGTATTCGACCGCCGAGAACATGCTGCACCGCGCCGCGGTCGGCGCGGAGACCGTGCTGATCACCGGCGCCTCGGGCGGCGTGGGCTCGGCCGCCGTGCAACTGGCGAAGCTGCGCGGCGCGAAGGTGATCGCGGTGGCGGGCCGGGCGAAGGCGGCAGAGATCCTGGCGCTTGGCGCCGACCGGGTGATCGACCGGGGCGCCGATCTGGTCGCGGAACTGGGGCGCGACAGCGTCGATGTGGTGCTGGATCTGGTCGGCGGCCCGGGCTGGCCCGCGCTGCCGGAGGTGCTGAGGCGCGGCGGGCGTTATGCGATTTCCGGCGCCATCGCCGGGCCGCTGACCGAACTGGACCTGCGCAGGCTCTACCTGAAGGATCTGACGCTTTACGGCTGCACCTTCCAGGAGGATGCGGTGTTTGAAAACCTGATTTCCTATATCGAGGCCGGTGCGATCCGCCCCCTCGTCGCCCGCACTTACCCGCTGAAAGACATCGTGCAGGCGCAGGAGGATTTCCTCGCCAAGGCCCATGTCGGCAAGCTGGTCCTGATCCCGCCCGCCGACTGACCCCGAGGGAATCCCCATGAAAATCACCGAAATCCATATCTACGCCCATGATCTGCCGGTGAAGAACGGCCCCTATACGATGGCGAATGCCAAAGTCTGGGCGCTGGACACGACGCTGGTGCAGATCGTCACCGACAAGGGCCTGACCGGCTGGGGCGAGACCTGTCCGGTCGGGCCGACCTATCAGCCGCATCACGCGCTTGGCGCCCGCGCCGCGCTGGCCGAGATGGCGCCCGGGCTGATCGGCGCCGCGCTGCATCCGGTCGCGCTGCGGCGCCGGATGGACAGCCTCTTGAACGGCCACCGCTACGCCAAGGCGGCCATCGACATCGCGGCGCATGACCTGATCGGCAAGGCCTGGGGCGTGCGCGTGGCCGATCTGCTGGGCGGCGCGGTGACGGAGAACGTGCCCTCCTATTATGCGACCGGCGTGGGTGCGCCCGACGAGATCGCCCGCATCGCCGCCGAGAAACTGGCCGAGGGCTATCCCCGGCTTCAGGTCAAGATCGGCGGCCGCCCGGTCGAAGAGGATATCGCGGTGCTGCGCAAGGTCTGGGAGGTGATCGGCGGCAAGGGGATGCGGCTCGCCGCCGACGGCAACCGCGGCCTGCCGACGCGCGATGCTTTGCGGCTGTCGCGCGAATGCCCGGATATTCCCTTCGTCATGGAGCAGCCCTGCAACACGATCGAAGAGATCGCGGCGATCCGCGGCCAGGTCCGTCACGGGATCTATATCGACGAAAGCGGCGAGGACCTGGCCACCGTGGTGCGCGCGGCGGGGCAGGGGCTCTGCGACGGGTTCGGGATGAAGGTGACGCGGATCGGCGGCCTCCAGCAGATGGCCGCGTTCCGCGACATCTGCGAGGCGCGCACGCTGCCCCATACCTGCGACGACGCCTGGGGCGGCGACATCATCGCCGCCGCCTGCACCCATATCGGCGCCACTGTCGCTCCGCGGCTGAACGAGGGCGTCTGGCTGGCCGCCCCCTATATCGAGGGGAATTACGACAGGACCGGGGTGAACATCCGCGGCGGCCATATCCGGCTGCCCGAGGGGCCGGGCCTTGGCGTGGTGCCCGAGGACGGCATCTTCGGCGCGCCGGTCGCGTCTTTCGGCTGAGGGGAAGTCATGACGGGTTTCAGGGGGAAATGCGCGCTGGTCACTGGCGCGGCCGGCGGGATCGGCGCCGAGGTGGTGCGGATGCTGCGGGCCGAAGGCGCGCTTGTCGCGGTGGCCGACCGCGAGGTCGCGGGGCTTGAGGCCGAGGCGCATCTGCCCGGCGATCTGCGCGACGGATCTTACGCCGATGGCCTGCCGGGGGCGGCGCTCGCGGCTTTGGGTGGCCTCGACATCGTGGTGAACAACGCGGGCGTGATCACCCGGGGGCGGGTGACCGAGACCACGGACGACGACTGGGCGCTGTCTCTGGGCGTGAATGTCGAGGCCCCGTTCCGGGTCTCGCGCGCCGCGATCCCGCTGATGGCCGGGGCGGGGGGCGCCATCGTCAATGTCGCGTCCTGCTGGGGGCTGCGGCCCGGTCCGGGCCATGCGGTCTATTGCATGACCAAGGCGGCACTCGCCTCGCTGACGCAATGTATGGGGATGGATCACGCGCATCAGGGCATCCGCATCAACGCGGTCTGCCCGAACGAGGTGAACACGCCGATGCTGCGCACCGGATTCGCAAGGCGCGGGTTCGATCCCGACACGGCGGTGCTGGAACTCGGCAAGACCGTGCCTCTGGGCCGGATCGCCGAGCCCGGGGATATCGCCGATGTGATCCTGTTCCTCGCCTCGGACGCCGCGCGCTACATGTGCGGTGCGCTGGTCGAGGTGAACGGCGGAAAGGCGGTGGGCTGATGCGGTTCGGGGGCAAGGTGGCGCTGGTCACCGGCGGGCGCAGCGGCATCGGCCGGGCCATAGCGCGGCGTCTGCGCGACGAGGGCGCGCGGGTGTTCACCGCGCAGCGCGGGGAAGACGCGGAATCCGAGGCCATAGCCGCCGATCTGACCGACCCGGAAAGCCCGGCCCGCGCGGTGGCAGAGGTGGTCGCCCGCGCCGGGCGGCTCGATGTGCTGGTGAACAATGCCGGCATGATGCAGGAGGCGCTGGTCGAGGACATGACCCTCGCCGACTGGGAGCGGAACCTGCGCGTCAATCTCACCGCGCCCTTCCTGTTCACCCGGGCCGCGCTGCCGCATCTGCGGGCGGGGAAGGGGGCCATCGTCAACATCGGCTCGATCGAGGGGCTGGGCTCGAACCCGCGCCACGCGGCCTATTGCGCGTCGAAGGCCGGGTTGCACGGGCTGACCCGGGCGGTGGCGGTCGATCATTCCGCCGAGGTCCGCTGCAACGCCGTGGCGCCTGGCTGGATCGACACCGATCTGAACGAGGCTTTCGTGGACGCGATGCCCGATCCCCTGGCCTTCCGCCGTGACATCGGCCGCATCCATCCGGTCGGCCGCACCGGGCGGCCCGAAGAGGTGGCGGCGCTGGTGGCCTGGCTCGCCTCGGACGAGGCGGGGTTCGTGACCGGCCAGGTCTGGACGGTGGACGGCGGCCGGATGGCGAAGCTGAGCCTGCCGTAGGGGATGGGTTCAGGAAGGCGATCCGCCGGGCGTCGCGGAAAGGTCCGGGATGCGGCGCGACAGGCCGCGCGTTCCCGGGCCTGCGCGACGGGATGCGGTTGAGCCGGCGACAGGGGAAAAGCCAGGGCGGAGGCGGCGGGCCGGCATCCGCGCCCCCCGGTCCCGGCGGCTGCGGCGCGCCGGAAGCCAGGGAGACCGGGCTTATCGACGAACAGCCCAATAACGCGCAGCAGGCGGTCCTTTCCGACCGGATCCTCCGGGCATTTCGGGGAAAGGCAGCGGGTGGCCGCAATCAAACCCGCCATTCCCGCCGCCCCGCAGGGCACGGACAGCAACCAGTCGCCGCACAGCCCGGGCGCTTGCCGGATGTACTGCTGTACCCGCGCCCCTTACTCCCGCCCCGCGCGCCATTCCTTCCAGCGCAGCCAGACATTCGCGCCGATGGTCGAGAACGGGCGCGGCGGCAGGCGCGACGGCTCGGTCCCGGCGCCGAAATGGCGGGTGGCGGCGCTCTCGGTGCCCGAGGCCAGCTCTGCCGCCGCGATGCCGGTCAGCGTGCTGCGCGTGGTGCCCAGCCCGTTGCAGACACAGGCCGCGAACAGCCCCTGGTCGAGTTGCCGCGCCACCGAGACGCCGTTGCGCGTCAGGCACAGATGCCCGGCCCAGCTGTGTTCCATCCGCACCCCGGCCAGTTGCGGGAAACGCTCGGCGAATTTCTCGCGATGGATGCGGGCGGTCCGGTGCAGGGCGGCGTCGCTTGCCTCCATATCGGGCCCGAATGTCGCGCAGGTGCGGGTCACGATGCGGTTGCCGCCCTGGCCGGTGTCGATCCGGCGCATGGTGGTGCCCATCGGATCGGAGGGCGTGATGCCCCATCGCGGCTGGCCGCCGAGCGCCGCCAGCGCGGCGGGGTCCAGATCGACCGTCATCGAGGCGTAGAGAAAGATGTGCATCAGCCGGCCCGTCGCGAAGCCGAAGCTCTCCAGATGGCCGTTGTTCGCGAGGATCGCCCGGCCCGCGCTGACCCTGCCCTGCGGCGTGGTCACGGCCCAGGCGTCGCCCTGGCGTTCGATCTTCAGGACCGGCGTGTTCTCGAACACCCGCACGCCCTCGCGCCGCAGGCCCTGGCCGAGGCCGCGGATATAGCCCGCGGGTTGCAGCATCACCGTGCCGGGCGTGTAAAGGCCCGAGACATAATGCCGGCTGCCGGTCAGATCGGACATCGCCTGAGCGTCGAGCCGCTCGCAGGGTTCGCCGATCCCGGCCAGATGCCGGGCATAGCTGAGGTTCAGCCGGTCGGCGGTGTCGCTCGCCGCGCCGTTCACCTTGCCAGCCGGGTCGAAGTAATTCGGGTCGATGGCGTAATCCGCCACCGCCTCGCGGGCGAAGCCGATGGCGCTGCGGTTCAGCGCGATCACCTCGCGGTCGTCGCCGCCGCCGGAATAGTCGTCGGACTGCAATTCATGCGGCAGGTCGATCATGAAGCCCGAGTTGCGCCCCGAGGCGCCCTCGGCCAGTCGCCCGGCCTCCAGCACCACGATCCGCGCGGCGGGGTTCAGTTGCCTGAGCCGCCGCGCCGCCGACAGCCCGGCGAAACCGCCGCCGACCAGCACGAAATCGGCGGTCAGGTCGTCGTCCAGGACTTCCGGGGCGGGCTGCCCCGGAAGGATCACCGACCAGCCGGCCGGGCCACGATGGACCGGCCTGCGCCGGGCGGCGTATTGGTTCATGCGACGGCCTCGTCGCCGTCGTCGGCCAGATCGACCCAGATCGTCTTGAGCTGGGTATACTGGTCATGGGCGTGGATGCCGTTGTCGCGCCCGCCGAAGCCGGATTGCCTGAACCCGCCGAAGGGGGTGGAGATATCGCCCTCGCCGAAGCTGTTCACGGTGACGGTGCCCGCGCGGATCGCCCGCGCGCCACGGAGCGCGCGTTTGACATTGGCGGTGAAGATCGAGGCGGCGAGGCCGTATTGCGTATCATTCGCAAGCTGGATGGCCTCGTCGAAACCGTCCACCGTCAGCACCGAGAGGATGGGGCCGAAGATCTCTTCGCGCACCTGTTTCGCCTCGCGGTCGCTTACGTCGAGGATGGTCGGCTCGACGAAACCGTCTTTGGCCCGGCCGCCGAGCAGCACCTTCGGCCCTTTCCCCAGATAGCCCGCCACCTTGTCGAAATGCGCTTTCGAGACCAGCGCGCCGACCCGGTTCACCGGATCGAGCGGATCGCCCATCGGCCATTCGCGCGCATGGGCGTAGATGCGCTCCAGAAGCGCGTCCTTCACGCCCTTCTGCACGATCAGCCGCGACGAGGCCGAGCAGTTCTCGCCCATGTTCCAGAACGCGCCATTGACGATATGCGCCGCCACCCGGTCGAGGTTTTCGGCGTCATCCAGCACCACCGCCGGGTTCTTGCCGCCCATCTCCAGCGTCACCTCTTTCAGGTTCGACTCGGCGGCATAGCCGAGGAAGCGCCGCCCGGTCGCGGTCGAGCCGGTGAAGGACACCGCGTCGATATCCATATGCCGGCCGATGGGTTCGCCCACCTCGGCCCCGCCGCCCGGCAGCACGTTGAAGACGCCTGCGGGAACGCCCGCCTCCATGGCGAGTTCCGCCACCCGCAACGCGGTCAGCGAGGTCTCCATCGCCGGTTTCACGATCACCGAACAGCCGGCGGCAAGCGCCGGGCCGATCTTCCAGGCCAGCATCAGGAGCGGGAAGTTCCACGGCAGCACGAGGCCGACCACGCCCACCGGCTCGCGCACCACCATGGCGATATGGTCGTCCGAGGCGGGGGCGGTCTGGTCGTAGATCTTGTCGATCAGCTCGGCGTGCCAGGTCAGGCAGTGGATGGTCTCGGGGATATCGACCGTCTCGCAATCGTAAATGGTCTTGCCGCTGTCGAGCGATTCCATCACCGCCAGTTCGCGGGCGTTGCGCCTGATCAGCTTCGCCAGCCGGATCAGGGCTTCCTTACGCTCGCGCGGGTGCAGGCGCGACCAGCGCCCGTCCTCGAAAGCGTCGCGCGCCTTTTCGACGGCGAGATCGACATCGGCCGCGCCGCAGGCGGCGACCTGCGCCAGCACCTGGCCGGTGGCGGGGTTCAGCGTGTCGAAACTCTTGCCCGACAAGGCCGGGCGGAAACTGCCGTCTATGAAGGCCTGGGTCGGAAAGGACAGCCCGGCGGCGATGGCCTTGTATTCCTCGGTGGTCAGAAGGGTCATCGCTCTTACTCCGCCTCGATCCCGGCCACGGTGCGCCGCAAAACGCGCACCACCTGTTCAAGCTGCCGCTTGTCGTCCTTGTTCAGCGCCTTCAGCGGCGGGCGCGGCGGCCCGGCGTGCAGCCCGTTCATCTCGCAGCCGTGCTTGATGCACTGGATGAACTTGCCGCCCTGTTCCAGCACCCGCATCAGGGGCAGCATCGCCGACATGATCCGGCGGCCCTTGTCGAAATTCCCCTCGACGGCGCAGGCGCGCCACAAGGCGATATGCTCGGCGGGCAGGAAGTTCGAGCCGCCGCAGACCCAGGAGCGCGCGCCCCAGGCGAAGAATTCCAGCGCCTGGTCGTCCATGCCGCAGGACATCTGAATATGCGGATAGTCGCGCGCCAGAAGGTGCACCCGGTTGATGTCGCCCGAGCTTTCCTTGATCGCCACGAAATTGCGCGAGCGGCCCACCCGGTCGAGAAATTCCTCGCCCATGCTGATGCCCATCCGGCCCGGGTAGTTATACAGCATGACGGGCAGGTCGGCGGCGCGGTCGATGGCCAGTGCGTTCAGCGCGTTCTCGCGCTCGGTCGGCACCGAATAGGGCGGGCTGCCCACGAGGATCGCCGCCGCGCCGATCTTCGCGGCGTGCTCGGCCATGACGAGCGAATCCTCCAGCCGGATCGCCACGGTGCCGACGATCAGCGGCACCCGGCCGCCGATCACCTCCTGCGCGAAACTGGCCATCTCCAGCCGCTCTTCCATCGACTGGGCGTAATATTCCCCGGTCGAGCCGCCGTTGATCAGCCCGTGAACCCCGGCGCCGATCAGATGGTCGATCATCGCCGCGAAAGCCTCGCGGTCGATCGAGCCGTCCTCGCGGTGGGGCGTGATGACCGGCGTGTAGATGCCCTCGAATTTCATGAGGCTCCTCTTTTCTCGGCGCCGGGCGCGCGGCCCAGCGGAATCTGCATTGCTTCGGGAGTGACGAAACTTTCGATCTGCGCCCGCGACAGTTCCCAATGCGCCACCGCCAGATCGGCGGCGGCATCGGCGTCGCCGGCCTCGATCAGTTCGATGAACTGGTCGTGCTGGTCGGCGGCGGTGGCCGAGATACAGGCCATCGCCGCCTTGCGCGGGTTGTAGAAGGTCATGCCGATCCGCGTATGGTCGATCAGCAGGCGCCGCAGGCTGGGCATCAGGAATTCGTTGTCCGCCATCTCGCCGATGAGCGAATGGAAGCGTTCGTTCCCCACCGCGCGCTCGGCCGCGTCGCCGCCGCGAATCGCCTGGCGGAAGCTCCACTGGCATTCCTTCAGCTTCACGATCTGCGCCGGCGTCGCATGTTCGGCCGCCAGCCGCGTCACCGCCGCATAGATCATCGGCGCGGCGACGAAGAAGTTGCGCAGGGTCTTATGCGTCATCGGCGCCACCTGGGCGCCGCGGTTCTCGTGCAGGACCAGATAGCCCTCGCCGGCCAGCTGGCGCAGGATCTCGCGCAGGGGCGGGCGGGAAATGCCATAGGTTTCAGCGACTTCGATTTCGTCGAGATAGCTGCCCGGTTGCAGTTCCTCGGTCAGGATCTTCCGGCGAAGATCGTCGAAGCAAAGCCATTTCTTGCTTCTGACTTCCGTGTCCACGGGTGTTCTCCCTGTCTGATTCCAGCCCCTCGGGGCGGAACCACCTATCCGCTTTTCCATGTAGGCCAGGAAAAGACATATTGTCTACAATAAAAAGATGTGCTCTTTTCGCTTCAAACAGGGGGATTCCGAATGACCAAGAGCCCGCGAGAGGACGTCATTCGCTGCGAGGGGATCTGGAAGATCTTCGGCGACAAATCGCGCCAGGCGATGGATGCCGTCCGCAGCGAAGGCCTGTCGAAAAAGGAAATCCGCGACCGCTTCGATTGCGTGGTCGGCGTGCAGGACGCGACGTTCAGCGTCGGCCGCGGCGAGATCTTCTGCATCATGGGCCTGTCGGGCTCGGGCAAGTCGACGCTGATCCGCCATATCAACCGGCTGATCGAGCCGACGGCGGGCTCGGTGATCATCGAGGGGCAGAACGTCAATGCGATGAACGCCCGCGACCTGCGCGCGATGCGGGCGGAACGGATCGGCATGGTGTTCCAGTCGATGGCGCTGATGCCGCACCGCACCGTGCGCGAGAACGTGGCCTTCTCGCTGGAGGTGCGCGGCGTGCCCGAGGAAAAGCGCCGGCGGGTCGCGGACCAGGCCATCGAGGCGGTGGATCTGACCGGCTGGGAAAAGAGATATCCCGACGAATTGTCGGGGGGCATGCAGCAGCGCGTGGGCCTTGCCCGCGCCATCGCCGCCGATCCGACCATCCTTCTGATGGACGAGCCGTTCTCGGCGCTGGATCCGCTGATCCGCAAGCAGTTGCAGACCACGTTCATGAAACTCTCGGCGGAACTGCACAAGACCACGATCTTCATTACCCACGACCTCGACGAGGCGATCCGCATCGGCGACCGCATCGCCATCATGAAGGACGGGGTGCTGGTGCAGATCGGCACGCCCGAGCAGATCGTGACCGAACCCGCCGACGATTACGTCGCCGAGTTCGTCGCCGGGATCTCGAAGCTGGATCTGGTGACGGCGGGGCGGATCATGCAGCCCCTGGCGCAGTATGCCCAGGCGAAGGGGCCGCAGGACACCGCCGCCTGGCCGGTCGCGGCACCGGGCGACAAGCTGGATACGCTGGTCGATCTGGCGGTGGGCACCGACCATCCGATCCTGATCGCCGAGGCCGGCGTGCCGCTCGGCGTGGTGACGAAACGCGCGCTTCTGCGCGGCATCCAGGGCCGCGAGGATTCCAATCAACCGCAAGCGGAGGCCGTCTGATGGACAAGACGTTCGACTGGCTGAACCCTTTCGCCTCGATCGACCTCGGCATCGGCAAATGGGCCGATGGCATCAAGGGCTGGGCGATGTCCAACCGCAGCGTGATCCAGCCGCTGAAGAACTTCTTCGAGGGCGTGATCGTGCGCATCGAGAGCGCGCTTCAGGCCGTGCCGCCGGTGATCATGCTGCTGCTGCTGGTGCTGATCGCCTGGCAGGCCGCCGGGCGGCGGGTCGCGATCCTGGTGTTCTGCTGCCTCGTGATCCTCGGTCTGCTGGCGCCCGACGCCTGGTCGCTGGCGATGACCACGCTGGCCATCGTGATCGCCTCGGTGCTTTTGTGCGTGATCATCGGCCTGCCGCTCGGCATTCTTGCGGGCAAGAGCGACCGTTTCGAGGCCGGGGTGCGCCCGGTGCTGGACACGATGCAGACCATCCCCGCCTTCGTCTATCTGGTGCCGGTGGTGATGATGATCGGCATCGGCAACGTCTCGGGCGTGATCGTGACCATCATCTTCGCGCTGCCGCCGCTGGTGCGGCTGACCTCTCTGGGCATCCGCGGGGTCAGCCCCGCGGTGGTCGAGGCCGCCCGCGCCTTCGGCGCCACGCCGCGGCAGATCCTGTTCAAGGTGGAACTGCCGCTGGCCACGCCCACCATCCTCGCGGGGCTCAACCAGACCATCATGCTGTCGCTTTCCATGGTGGTGATCGCCTCGATGATCTCGGTCAAGGGGCTGGGGAACGAGGTCCTGCGCGCCATGGGCCGGCTTGATGCGGGCAAGGCCATCGTCGGCGGCCTCGGCATCGTGATGCTGGCCATCGTCCTTGACCGGATCACGCAGGGTCTGGGCCGCTCGGGCCGCGAACGCGGCCATCGCCACTGGTGGGAAAGCGGGCCCGTCGGCCTGGTGACCGCGCTGATAAAACGGAACTGAACAACAACAAGACGACCAACAAGGAGGAAGACCCATGAAGATGTTCACCCTGACCACCGCGCTGGCGCTGCTGATGGCCGGTCCGCTGCTTGCCGAAGACAAGCCGGGTGAGGGCAAGCCCGCGGTCCGCGTGGTGATGCCGGCGCAGATCGAAGAGCATTTCCACCACTACGTGCTGCTGCGCGCGTTGCAGGAACTGGGCTACGAGACCGCCGATCCGGCCGAAGCCGAATATCAGACCATGCATGTCGCCATCGCCGGCGGCGACGCCGATTTCACCGCCAACCACTGGCACACGCTGCATGAGGCGTTTTACGAGGAATCGGGCGGCGCCGAAGCGATGACGAAGGTGGGCGTGCTGATCGAGGGCGCCTTGCAGGGCTATCTGGTCGACAAGGCCTCGTATGATGCGGGCGTCACCGACATCTCGATGCTGAAGGATCCCGAGGTCGCGAAGAAATTCGACGCCGACGGCGACGGCAAGGCCGATCTGGTCGGCTGCACCCCCGGCTGGGGCTGCGAGCGCGTGATCGAGCATCACCTGACCGAATACGGGCTGCGCGACACCATCACCCACAACCAGGGCGCCTATCAGGCGATCATCGGCGATGCCATCGCGCGCCATACCAACGGCGAGCCGATCATCTACTACACCTGGACGCCCTATTGGGTTTCGGGCGTGCTGGTGCCCGGCGTGGATGTGGAATGGCTGAGCGTGCCCTATACCTCGCTGCCCGAGGGGGGCGATCAGAACACCACTGTCGACGGCAAGAACGTGGGCTTCGCGGTCGAGAATGTGGGCGTGCTGGCGCGCAACGACTTCCTCGCCGACAATCCGGCGGCGGCGAAACTGTTCGAGGTCGCCAGTATCCCGGTCAACGACGTTTCCGCCCAGGCGCTGGAAGTGTCGAAGGGCGCCGACACCACCCAGGCGATCTGGGGCCTTGCCGACAAATGGATCGTGGACAACCGCGAAACCTTCGACGGCTGGCTGGCCGAGGCCCGCGCCGCCGCGAACTGACACCCGGAGGGGGGCGCCCGGCGCCCCCCTTCTGCCGCCATCGTGCCCTGCCATGACAGCCCCCGCGCATTTCGCCTTTCTCCTGCTGCATGACTTCTCGCATCTGGCGTTTTCCTGCGCGCTGGAACCGTTGCGCATCGCCAATCTGGTCTCGGGCCGGCCGCTTTACCGCTGGTCGCTGATCGGGGCCGACGGCAGAACCGCCACCTGCTCGAACGGATCGGTGACGCTGGTTCATGCCGGGCTGGAGCCGACGCGCCAGGTGGACCGGCTGTTCCTGATCTCGGGCCTCAATGTGCAGGCCCATACCTCGCCCGCGATCCTCGCCTTCCTGCGGCGCGAGCGCGCGGCGGGCACGCCGCTCGGGGCGATCTGCTCGGGGGCCTGGGTGCTGGCGAAGGCCGGTTTCCTCGACGGGATGGAGGCGGCGATCCACTGGGATTACCACGATATGTTCGCCGAGGCGTTCCCCGGGGTAAAACTGGTGCGCAACGTCTTTGTCGCGCAAAAGACCATCACCGCCTCGGGCGGCACCGCGGCGGCCGATCTGATGCTGCATCTGATCGGCGAGGCGCATGGCACCGATCTGTCGACCGGGGTGGCGGATCAGATGGTCTATAATGCGGTGCGCGAGGGGACGGCGGCGCAGCGCGTCTCGCTGCAATCGCGCCACGGCATGCGCAACCAGCACCTGATGCGCGCGATCGGCATGATGGAGGAGAGCATCGAAGAGCCGCTCTCCCCCGGCCATATCGCCGAACGGCTGGGAATCTCGACCCGGCAGCTGGAGCGGCTGTTCGGCCGCTGTCTGAACTCGACCCCCAGGCATTATTTCATGGAATTGCGGCTGCACCGGGCGCGCAATCTGCTGGTGCAGACCGAGCAGTCGATCACCGAGATCGCCATGGCCTGCGGGTTCCGCTCCACCTCGCATTTCGCGCGGACCTTCCGGGCATTCTACGGCAAGACGCCGCTGACGCACCGCACCACGCTGAACTGAGGCCGGGGCAGGGCCCCGCCGCCATCCCCGCCGGTTCCGCTCCACCAGCGCGGGCCGCGGCCGGATGCGGGGAGCGGCGCAGTTCTGACGGGCGGCAGCGGCGGAACGCATCCTTTTCTGTAAGCGCGGAAACCTCCGATTGACATAAACTCATCATGAGTATATTGAATCGCAAAATATACTCGAAAAGAGTATAAAGGAGGAGTGCCGATGCCAGCCCTGCGCCTGCCCGAGCTTTACGACCGCGTGCGCGGTGTGGTCCCCGAACCGGACTGGCTGTCGTTCGAGGAGGATATCGACGCGATCCTGCGCCTCAAGCGCGAGCGGAACGCCGTGATCCTGGCGCATAACTACCAGACGCCCGAGATCTTTCACGGCGTGGCCGATATCGTCGGCGACAGCCTGGCGCTGGCGCGCAGGGCGGCAGAGGTCGACGCCGATGTGATCGTGATGGCGGGCGTGC
Organism: Pseudogemmobacter humi; assembly: GCF_900609055.1. Classification (GTDB taxonomy): domain Bacteria; phylum Pseudomonadota; class Alphaproteobacteria; order Rhodobacterales; family Rhodobacteraceae; genus Pseudogemmobacter; species Pseudogemmobacter humi. Next base: position 47,918 of record NZ_UXAW01000056.1, read on the forward strand.
ATTTCATGGCCGAAACCGCCAAATTGCTGAACCCGGCAAAGACCGTTCTCATCCCCGACATGGGCGCGGGCTGTTCGCTGGCCGATTCCATCACGCCCGAAGATATCGCGAAGCTGCGCGCGGCCTGGCCCGGTGTGCCGGTGGTGACCTATGTGAACACCTCGGCGGCGGTCAAGGCGGCCTCGGATATCTGCTGCACCTCGGGGAATGCGAAACAGGTGGTCGAATCGCTCGGCGTGCCGCGGGTGCTGATGCTGCCCGACGAATATCTGGCGCAGAACGTGGCGAAACAGACCGGGGTGGAACTGATCACCTGGCAGGGCCATTGCGAGGTGCATGAGCGTTTCACCCCGGCCGACGTGCGCGAGATGCGCGATGCCTGGCCCGGGGTGACGGTCCTCGCCCATCCCGAATGCCCGCCCGAAGTGGTGGCCGAGGCGGATTTCTCGGGCTCGACCGCGATGATGTCGGATTTTGTAAGCCAGAGCCGCTCGGGCCGCATTCTTCTGCTGACGGAATGTTCGATGAGTGACAACATCGCCGCGCAGCATCCGGGGGTCGAATTCATCCGGCCCTGCAATCTCTGTCCGCATATGAAGCGCATCAGCCTGCGCAACATCCGCGAGGCGCTGGAACTGAACCGCCACGAAGTCACCATCGACCCGGCCATCGCCCCCGCCGCGCGCCGCGCGGTCGAGCGGATGCTGGCGGTATGACCGCGCCCGTTGCGGTCATCGGCAGCGGCATCGCCGGGCTGGTGACGGCGCTGGCTCTGGCGCCGCTTCCGGTCGTGCTGATCACCCGCGAGGGGCCGGGCGAGGCGGGCTCGACCGCGCTGGCCCAGGGCGGCATCGCGGCGGCGCTCGGGCCGGGCGACGATCCGGCGCAGCATCTGGAGGATACGCTGCGGGCCGGGGCGGGGCTCTGCGATCCGGCGGTGGCCGGGGGCATCCTGCGCGAGGCGCCCGGGGCCATCGCCTTCCTCGAACGCCACGGCGTGCGGTTCGACCGCGACGGCTCGGGCGCGCTGGTCTTCGGGCTGGAGGCCGCGCATGGCCAAAGCCGCATCCTTCATGCCGCGGGCGACGGGGCGGGGGCCGAGATCTGCCGGGCGCTGGTCGCGGCGGTGCGGGCCTGCCCCTCGGTCGAACTGCTGCCGGGCTGCGAGATCCGCCGCCTTGTCCTGCGCGACGGCAGGGTCGCGGGGGTGCTGACCGGGCGGGGGCAGGTGCTGCCGGTCCTGGGTGCGGTGATGGCGACCGGGGGGATTGGCGGGCTTTACGAGGCCACCACCAACCCCGCCGCAAGCTGCGGCCAGGGCGCGATGATCGCGGCGCGGGCGGGGGCGTCGCTTGCCGACATGGAATTCGTGCAGTTCCACCCCACGGCGCTCGCGCTCGGCCAGGGCAGGCTGCCCCTGATCAGCGAAGCGGTGCGCGGTGAGGGCGCGGTGCTGATCGACCAGCGCGGCGAGCGGTTTCTGGCCGGTCAGCCCGGCGCGGACCTTGCGCCCCGCGATATCGTGGCCCGCGCAATCCATTCCCGGATCGAGGCGGGCGGGCGGGTTTTCCTGGACGCGCGCGGGATCGGGCCGCGCTTCGCCAGCCGCTTCCCGGCCATCGCCGCGCTCTGCCACGCGGCGGGGATCGATCCGGTGCGCCAGCCGATCCCGGTGCGTCCGGCGGCGCATTACCATATGGGCGGGATCTGGACCGATCCCTGCGGGCGCAGCACGATTGAGGGGCTCTGGGCGGTGGGCGAATGCGCCGCGACCGGGCTGCATGGCGCGAACCGGCTGGCCAGCAATTCGCTGCCGGAGGCGGTGGTGATGGGCCTGCGCGCGGCGCGCGACATCGCGGAGCGCGGGGGAAATCCGCGCCTGCCCGGGCCGGTTTCCGACCAGCCGCCGCCCGCTGCCGATCTTGCCCGGCTGCGCCGCATCGTCTCGGCCGAGCTCGGCATATTGCGCGACGGGGACGGTCTGCGCCGCGCGGTCGGCCAGCTTGTGCCGATGGCGCAGGCGGGGGCCGATGCCGCATCGGCGGCGCTTTGCATCGCGGTCTTCGCGGCCCTGCGCCGGGAATCGCGCGGCGCGCATTGCCGCGTGGATTTCCCCGAAGCTCAGGCGACGGCGCTGCGCCGCCGTCTCACGCTCGGCCAGGTTTTCGCGGCCGCGCGGGATATCCTTGCCACCGGCGCCGCCCGGGCGGCTGAACTGAACGGAGTGCCCTGACATGGACCTTACCCCCCTGCCGCGCCCGGCGATGGAACCGGCGGTGCGCGCCGCTCTGGCCGAGGATCTGGGGCTGGCCGGCGATCTGACCTCGGCCGCGGTGGTCCCGGCGGACCACCGCTCGGCGCTGACGGCGGTCGCGCGGAGCGAGGGCGTGATCGCGGGCCTCGATCTGGCGGAACTGGCCTTCACGCTGACCGATCCCGCCTGCCGGATGCGGCGCCATGTGGCGGATGGCGCGCAGATCGGGCCGGGAACCCGCATCTTCACCGCCGAGGGCCCGTCGCGCAGCCTGCTGAGCGCCGAGCGCACCGCGCTGAATTTCCTCGGCCATCTGTCGGGGATCGCGACCGCCACGGCGGGGCTGGTCCGTGCGGTGGCGGGCACCCGCGCCGCCATTGCCTGCACCCGCAAGACCACGCCGCTGCTGCGCGCCTTCGAGAAATATGCGGTGCGCGCGGGCGGGGGCGTGAACCACCGTTTCGGCCTGTTCGACGCCGTGCTGATCAAGGACAACCATATCGCGCTGGCGGGCGGCATCCGCCCCGCGCTGGAACGCGCCCGCAAGACCGTGGGCCATATGGTGAAGATCGAGATCGAGGTCGACACGCTGGCGCAACTGCGCGAGGTGATGGAGATCGGGGCGGATGTGGTGCTGCTCGACAACATGCCGCCCGAGATGCTGCGCGAGGCGGTCGGCATCGTCGCCGGCCGCGCCCTGACCGAGGCTTCGGGCAGAGTGACGCCCGCCACCGCGGCGGCGATCGCGGCCAGCGGCGTCGATCTGATCTCGGTCGGCTGGATCACCCACAGCGCGCCGGTGCTGGACATCGGGCTGGATTATCTGCCCGAGGCCTGACGGCAGAATTTGCCTGCCGGGCGCGAGACCTGCCCGTTCCGCCTTGCCGGGACGGGCAAGTGGTCCGGGGGGCAGCCCTCAGTCTGTGGTCGGTGGCGTCACGGCACCGGCATCCCGTGCCGCGCTCAGACGCCCGGCGGCGTCTCGATCCGGCGCGACCAGTCCTCGGTTCTGCCGCTTTCCAGCCGGGCGAGCGCGAGGCGGCGCCAGCTTTCCGGCAGGCCGGGCAGCGCGGCGAACTCCCGCAGGTCCTGGCGGTTCAGCCGGTCGCGGTAGAGAAGCCGCCCGACGCGGGCGAGGGTCCAGCCCGGGTTCGGCCGCGCGAGCAGCACGGCGCGGTCGCCCGCCGCGACAGGCCCCGGCCCGGGCACCCGGAAATACCAGCCCGAGCGCCCGGTCTCCTGCACCAGCCGCGCCATGTCGGGGCGATTGAAGCGCAGGTTCAGCTTCCAGCAGGGCTGGCGGCCCTGGCTGACCTCGACCAGCGCCCCGCCGAGCCGGAAGCGGTCGCCGAGGCAGATGGAGTCCTCGTCCGCGCCCTCGACCACCAGGTTTTCGCCGAAACCGCCGGGGCGGAACAGCGCGGCCCGTTCGGGCATCTCCGCCGACCAGAGCGGATAATGCGCTAGGGCATAGGCATGCAGCGCCTTGTCGGGCCCGCCGTGGTGGCGCCGGTCGGCCTGTTCGTCGCCCGAAAGCCCCTCGCGCCCGGCCATCAGCGCGCCCGCGACCGGCGCCTTGTCGATCGCGCTGGCGGCGGGGCCGAAGGGGCGCACCGGGCCGATGCGCAGTTCGGTGACGGTGAAGCCGGTCATGATCCCTCGCGCTCCAGCATCAGTTGCATGATCTCGCCCCCCACCGCCATGTCGGGGACCTGGCCGAAATGGCGCGCGCGCATCCGGCCCTGGCGGTCGAACAGGATCAGGGTCGGCGTGCCCTCCAGCCCCCAGTCGGACATGGTGCGCGGCATCGGCCCCTTGCCGGGCATATCCACCGCCACCGGAAAGCGAATGCGGTATTCGTGTAAAAAAGCCTTCAGCGCGACGGGGGTCATCGCCTCGTGATGTTCGAAAACGGAATGCAGGCCGAGGACCGTCACGTCCTCGGCCCGGAAGGTCTGGCGGATGCGCTGCGCCTGCGGCAGGCCGTGGCTGACGCAGCCGGGGCAGAGCATCTGGAAGGCCTCGACCGCGACGATGCGGCCCTTCAGATCGTCGGGGCCGGGCGGGCTGTCGGTGTTCAGCCATTCCTGGGCATGGATCAGGGTCATGTCATCCTCCTGGGGTGGGCGGCCGCGCGGGCGGGCGCGGCCGCCGGGGGCTCAGTCGATGCGGCCGGGCAGGCTCAGATCGCCCGAGGCCACGTCGAACACATCGCTCACGCACAGAAGCGGCGCGTGGATATTGGCGTCCACCCGCAGGGCCGCGGTCACGCCGTCGAAGCTCGCGCCCGCCACCGCGCCGATATCGGCGAAGGGCACGCGCACGCTGACGGTCTGGCCGGAGAAGACCGGCGACCAGCCGGGGCTGTCGATCAGGATCGGCAGGCCCGGCCAGGTGGCGGGCAGCGGCGGGGTTTCGCCCTCGGGGATGTCGATCACCTTCAGCGCGCCCGGCCCGCAGGCCTCATCCTGCCCCAGCACCACCCAATGGCTGTGCCAGCTGCCGCCATCGTCGCCGGTGTCGTTGCTGCCGTCCTCGTCGAACAGCGGCGTGTCGTCGAAGTCGGGATGGATGGTGACGGCGAAGGCGAGGATCCCCGCGCCCGCGCCGAAGCCCAGGATGGAGGGATCGAGCGAGGTCGGCCAGACATAGGAGAACACCGCCGCGCCCCCGAGCGCGCCGGTCGCCCCGGGAACGGTCGCGCCCGGCGTTCCGGCCACGGCCATGGTGAAGGTGGCGATATTCCCTTCGGTGGTGATCGCGGCCGAGACGATATCGAAATCGGCGATCTCCGCCGTGCCGGGGGCGGTTTCGATCCCATGCGCCTGCGCGGCACCGGCCAGCGCCAGGCTGCCCGCCGCAAGGGCGTGGCGGAAGGTTACGTTCCATGTCATGATGAGGAGGCTTCCTTTCGACAGAGGGGTTGCAAACCGGGCGTCCGGGCCGTGCCAGCGGCTTCCGGGCGCCCCTCTCAGGCCACGGCGGCAAAGCGCGCGAAATGACGGGCGCGTTCCTCCTCCGGGGCTTCCTCGTGATCGGCGCAGGCGAGGCGCAGGGCGCCATCCCCGAAAGCGGCGTCCACGAAGGCGCAGTGATGCGGGCGGGCCGCATCCTCATGGGCATGCGGGCGGAAGTGCCGGCAGGTGAGGCACATCCGCTGCACCGGGATCGCGCCGGCCTCCTGCAAGCCGCGGATCACCAGCGTCAGCCCGCGCAGAAGACCCGCGCGCTCGGAGTCCGCCAGACCGTCCAGCACCGGGGCGATGGCCTCGGGCATTTCCGGCAGCAGCGCGGCGGTTTCGGCGCCGCGCGGCGTCAGGACCACGCGCGCCGCCCTGCGGTCGAGCGGGTCGGGCTGCCGCCCGGCCAGCCCCTTGGCGGCCAGTGTCGAGACCGCATCCGTCAGCGTCGGCGCCGAAACCCCGAGCTGACGCGCCAGATCGCCGCTGCGCATCGGCCCGTCGGCCGCCAGCCGGGACAGGATCTCCGCCTGGGTCGGCGTCAGCCCCTGCGCCCCAGCCGCGCGCCAGCCCGCCGCGCGCCAGTAGAGCGCAAGGCGCGACAGGGCATGGGCGATCTCTTCGGCGGGCGCGGACATGGCGACTCCTTTATCGGGAATTATATTAGGAATCCTAATTAATAACAAGGCGGCGCAACCTGGCAGCCCTGCTGCGGGAACCGGCGCCCGGGTCTGCCGCAGGCGGGGCGGATGCACAGTGTCACAGGGGGGCGGGTCAGCGGCGTCGTCCGGCGAGCCGAAGCCAGGTCTGCAACCGATATCGCGGCGGCCCAGAGAGCGGACAGGACGCCCTCGGACCAGAGCCGCCGCAGCCGCCTGCGACGTCTTGTCTGTCGACATCGGCCCGGCGCTGTGGCGAAAATCCGGCAGCAACTGTCCGGGTTCCGCCATGTCTGCACGCGCGCATCTGCCCCTGGTCTATTCCTGCTCCGGCTGTTCCAGCGCGGCGCAGATGGCGAATTATCTGGCCATCGCCCTCGACCGGCGCGGCCTTGCGGAAATGTCCTGTATCGCGGGTGTCGGCGGCGACGTGCCCAAACTGGTGCGTGTGGCCACATCGGGCCGCCCGATCATCGGCATCGACGGCTGCGCGCTGGCCTGCGTGCGCAACTCGCTCGCCCGCCACGGGGTCGAGCCTACGCAATACCATCTCCTGTCCGATCACGGGGTCAGGAAGCGCTATCGGACCGATTTCGATCAGGATGAGGCCGAACAGGTGCTGAGCACGATGGCAGCCGCCCTCGGACCCGAACCCGCCGAGCAGATGTAGGCCTCTGGCGGGGGTGATCCCCGGGAAATCTGCCCTGCCGCAGGCGCTCTGCTGCGATGGCCGCGGGCCATGTTCACGCCGCCCGCCAAGCCCCCGATCCGCACTCCCCGGCCGCGCCCGAAGGTCGCGGCCGGGAAGCGCGTCAGGCAGTCAGCTTCACATGGCCGATGGCCTTTTGCCGGGCCTCGTCCAAAGCCTCGGGATAGCCCGCATCGGCGTAGCGGATCACCCCGAGCGCGGTGTCGTTGGTGAGCGCGCGGTTCAGGCGGCCGTCGGCGGCCCCGGTTCCGTCGGCGATCACCGTCACCCCGGCCGAGGTCATATAGCCCGCGTAGCCGCCGCCCCCGGAATGCACCGCCACCAGATCGGCGCCCGAGGCGCAGAGCGTCATCGCGTCGATCAGCGGCCAGTCGGCGATGGCATCGGATCCGTCGCGCATTCCCTCGGTCATGATATTGGGATGCGCCATGGCGCCCGCATCCAGATGATCGCGCGAGAAGGCGATCGGCCCGGCCAGTTCCCCCGCCGCCACCATCCGGTTCACCGCGCGGGCAAGCGCGGTGCGCTCGCCGTGGCCGAGCCAGGCGATGCGGGCGGGCAGGCCCTCGAACGGCACATGCGCGCGGGCGAGGCGGATCCAGTTGGTGACGATGGCGTTTTCGGGGAACATCTCCAGCACCAGATCGTCGATCTTCGCGATATCCGACGCCTCGCCCGACAAGGCCATCCAGCGGAACGGGCCGATGGCGCGGCAGAACAGCGGCCGCAGATAGGCTTCGGTGAAGATCGGAATGTCGAAGGCGTTCTCGATGCCGCCCTGTTTCGCCTGGGTGCGGATCAGGTTGCCGTTGTCGAACACCTCGGCGCCCTTCGCCTGGAAATCGAGCATCGCCGCGACATGGCGGGCGATGCTGGCGCGGCCGGCCTCGATCAGCTCTTCTGGGTTCTGCTCGCGCAGCCGCCGCACGCGGGGCAGGTCGTAGCCCGCAGGGACATAGCCCCACACCAGATCATGGGCCGAGGTCTGGTCGGTCACGATATCGGGCACTATCCCGCGCGCGGCGATCTCGGGATAGATCTCGGCGGCATTGCCAATCAGCCCGACCGAGAGCGCGCGGCCCTCAGTGCGCGCCGCGTCGATCAGTGCCAGTGCGGCATCCAGATCCGGGGCGATCTCATCAAGGAAGCCGATCTCCCGGCGCATCCTTGCACGGTCCTCGTCGACATCGACGCAAAGGATCGCCGCCCCCGCCATCCGGCCCGCAAGCGGCTGCGCGCCGCCCATGCCGCCCAGCCCCGCGGTCAGGATGAACCGCCCCGCGAGGCTGCCGCCGAAGCGGCGCGCGGCGATGCGCATGAAGATCTCATAGGTGCCCTGGATCACGCCCTGGCTGCCGATATACTGCCAGGCCCCGGCGGTCAGCCCGCCCCAGCAGATCAGCCCCTTGCGCTCCAGATCGTAGAACACTTCGGCCTTCGCCCATTGGCCGACGATGTTGCAATTCGCCATGATCACCATCGGCGCCCCGGCATGGGTCTTGAGGATCCCCACCGGCTTGCCGGACTGGACGATCAGCGTCTCGTCCTCTTCGATCTCGGTCAGGCTTTTGACGATACCGGCATGGGCGGGCCAGTTGCGCGCGGCCTTGCCGAGCGCGGCATAGACGATCAGCTTTTCCGGCGCCTCGCCGACGGCGAGCACGTTCTCCAGAAGGCGCAACAGCCCCTCGGCCCGCCAGCTTTTCGCGCGCAGCACCGGGCCGCCGGGGATCGGGAAACCGGGGTGACGGGGGTTCTCAGCCATGGGTGGCCTCCAGAGCGTATTTCGCCAGCTCGATCCCCATGGCGCGCTCGCAGGGCGGGTAGACCGCGGGGTCCAGCACGCCCGCGCCAAGCGGGATCACCGATTTCGGCACATGCAGGATGTGGATGCGCATCCCCTCGCGCAGCTGGCCGACCGAGAGCGGCTCGGCGTCCGGGGACAGGGTGGTGATCACATCGGGGAAGCTCGCGATCCGATTGCCGCCCGCATCGTCGATGGCCATATACTCGTTCATCACATGCAGGGTGAGCGCCTTGTCGCCCTGGCCCACGGTGACGGTGCCGATGTCGAAAGCCTCGTTCGTGTAGCGCACGTCCTTTTTCGTGATCACACCCTCGATCAGGATCGCGCCTCTGGTTTGTTCGACGATGGTGTCGATCACCGCCGCCGCGCCTTTGGGTTCCGCCGCGAGGATGGCATGGCCCAGATCCAGCGCCATCGAGATCCCCCCGAGCGCCGCATGGCGCGCGACGTAAGCGGCGCGCAGCGGGTTGCGGGCCGAGGCGATGAAGCCCCCCGACATATCCGACGCCGTGCGCAGGATCGGCGAGACCTTCGCGGTGGCGCCGCGCGTCACCAGTTCGATATAGCGGTTCTGTTCGCGGTTGCCGCCGACGGCGGTCTGGATCATCGGCTCATCGCTTCCCGCCATGCCGATCGAGCCCATGTCGCCGGTCGGATGGGCGCGGATGTCGCCCACGGCGTCCACCACCTTGCATCCCAATATCGAGGCCGGCAGCCAGCCGTTCAGCGTGGAGGATTTGCCGTTCTGCCCGACCATCAGCCCCGCGACCGGGGTGCCGAGCGCCTCGTTCAGAAGCTGCACCGCCTTGATGTAATCCGTGCCGCGCATCTCCCATGGCGTGGTCGAGGCCGGGGCGCCGATGGCGGCGGCGGTGGCCACCCAGTCCTCCTCATCCAGCTCGTCGATGCTGACCAGTTCGGGCTGGCCCGCGCCCACTGCAGCATAGCCGAGTTTCCGGCCGTGATCGGCCCAGCCTCCGCCCCCGGCAGCATAGACCGAGCCGCCCCGGACGGCGGGCTCCACGTCTTTCTCGGTGAGTATCCGGCGCATCTGATTTCCTTTCGTTACGTGCGCGCATCAAAAGCGAGGATGGCCTCGGCCATCACCTCGGCCCCGAGCGCGATGTCGGCGGTCTCTGCCCATTCCTCGGGGCAATGCGAGCGGCCCTCGCGGCAGGGGACAAAAATCATCGCGGCGGGCGCGATGCGGGCGATGAAGGCCGCGTCATGCCCGGCGCCCGAGGCCATCGGCCGCGTCGTGGCGCCGCAGGTATCGGCGGCGGTCTGCAACAGCGCGATCAGCCCGGGGTCCATCGGGGTGGGCATGTTGTCCGACAGCCGGGTGACGGTTGCGCCGATGCCCGGGGGCAAAGCGGCGCAGGCGGCGTCGAGCCAGGTAAGGAACCCCTCCATCTGCGCGCGTTCCACCGCGCGGGCGTCGATCAGCAGCCGCGCGCGCGAGGGGACGACATTGGCGGCGTTCGGCTCGATGGAAAATTCGCCCACCGTGGCGGTGAAATGGCCGGTTCGGCTGCGGGCGGTGGCCTCGGCCTCGATGGCGGTGACCAGCCGCGCCGCCGCGGCGAGGGCATCGGCGCGCGCGCCCATCGGCGCGGTGCCGGCGTGATCGGCGCGGCCGGTCAGCACCACCTCGACCCGGGTGATCCCGGCGATGGCGGTGACAAGGCCCAGATCGGTGCGGCTTTGCTCCAGCACCGGGCCCTGTTCGATGTGGAGTTCAAAAAACGCCCGGATGTCGTCGCGCCGGGCGCTGGCCTCCGGCGCGCCGCCCACGTCGCGCAAAGCCTGCGCGAGGCTGCGGCCCTCGTGTTCCAGCGCCAGCCAGGTTTCGGGCCGCACCCCCGCCATCGCGCGCGAGCCGATGCAGGAGACGCCGAAGACCGAGACCTCTTCCGCGAGGAAATCCGCCACGCAAAGGTCGTGGCGCAGGGTCAGGCCGCGTTCCTCCAGCATCCGCGCGACCTCCAGCGCGATCACCACGCCCGCCACGCCGTCGAACCGCCCGCCGTCGGGCACGGTGTCGGAATGCGAGCCGATCAGGATCGTGCCCACACCCGCGCTCCCCGCCCGGGTGCCGAGCAGATTGCCGCCCGCGTCGGTCGCGACGCTCAGGCCCGCTTCCGCGAAACGGCTGCGCAGCCAGGCGCGGCCCTGATCGAAGCGGGGCGAGAAGGCGCGCCGCGTCCAGGGCCGGTCGGGATCGGTGATCCCGGCCAGCGCCGCCAGATCGGCGGCGATGCGGTCCGCGCTGACGCGAAGGTTCCTCATCCGTGCAACCCCTTGCGCAGACCCAGGGGGCGTTCGGGCCGGACGAAACGCCCGGTGCCCGGCGCCGCGACCTCATGCCCGTCGAACACCGGCTTTCCGCGCAACCACGTGCCCGCCACCGTCCAGGGCAGCTCCATCCCGTCATAGGGCGACCAGCCCGCGACCGAATAGCGGCTGGCCTTCGCGTCGTAGCGCCGCGCCACCGGCTCCAGCACGGTCAGATCGGCGTCGCGGCCCAAAGCGATGCCGCCCTTGGCGTGATCCAGCCGGAAATGCCGCGCCGGGTTTTCCGCCATCAGCCGCGCGGCCCAGGTCAGCGGGATGCCGCGCGCCAGCGCCCCCTTGACGAACAGGGGCACCATCACCTCCAGCCCCGGCACGCCCGAGGCGTTCTTCAGCATGTCGGGGTCGGTCTTGCGGTCCTCGGACCAGCTGACGTGATCGGTCGAGACCATCGAGACATTCCCGGCGGCGACATGGCGCCAGAGCGTCTCGACCTCGGCGCGCGGGCGGATCGGCGGGTTGATCTTCGCCTTGCCTCCCAGGCGGGCCACGTCGTTTTCCTCATCCAGTGTCAGGTAGTGGATGCAGCATTCGATACTGGCATGGTGGCCCTCGTCGCGGTAGCGCCGGGCGATCTCATAGCCGCGTCCCAGCGAGCAATGCACCACATGCGCCGGGCAGCCCGTCGCTGCGCCGGTCTCATAGATCTGCAAAAGCGCGAGGATCTCGGTCATCGGCGGGCGCGAGAGGCCATGCGCGCGCCAGTCGGTGATGCCCGCCGCCTGCACGGCGGCGATGGAGTCGCGCACGAAGGCGTCGTCCTCGTTATGCACCCCGGCGGCGAGGCCGGTTTTGGCGATCTCGGCGAAACATGCCATCAACAGCGCCGGGGGAATGCGCGGGAAGCGTTTCGGATCGGTGCCGAAGGTCGAGAATTTGAACGCCGCGACGCCTGCTTCGGCCTGTTCGGCGATGCGGGCGGGGCCTTCCGTGGGGTCGATGGTGCCGTAAAGCGCCACATCGACCCGCGCCTCTGCCTCCGCCTCGGCGGCCTTCTTCGCCACGGCAGCGGCGGAGCAGACGAGGTTCCCCTCGTCATAGGGCATATCGACGATGGTGGTCACGCCCCCGGCGGCTGCGGCGGCGGTCGAGGCGGCGAACCCCTCGGCGCCCTTTTGCGACAGCGAATGCACCTGGGCATCCACCGCGCCGGGCAGGATCAGCGCCTTGCCCAAAGCGTGACGCTCGCGGGCGGCGGGGGGCGCGCCTTCGCCGATCAGCGCGACGCGGCCGTCACGCACCGCGACGAAGCCGTTCGTCACCTCGCGTTCGCACAGGATCACGCGGCCCGACAGGACCAGATCGAAATCCGACATTCGCCTCTCCGTTCAGTGTTGCGGCGCCAGCCCGATGCGGCGCGCGGCGGCCTTTTCGGCCAGTTGAAAGCCCTCGTAGATCAGGATCGCGATCAGCCCGACGATCAGCCCGCCCTGAACGACGAAGGCGGTGTTCGCCGACAGAAGCCCCGCGATGATCACCTCGCCCAGCGTGCGCGCGGCCACCGTCGAGCCGATGGTCGCGGTGGCGAGCGAGATCACCGTGCTCAGCCGCACCCCCGCAAGGATCACCGGCAGCGCCAGCGGCAGCTCGACTTGCCAGAGCTGCTGGCGCCGGGTCAGCCCCATACCGCGCGCCGCCTCCACCACCGAGGGCGGCAGGGTCGAAAGCGCGGTCAGCGTGTTCTCGAAGATCGGCAGCAGGCCGTAGAGGAACAGCGCCACCAGCGTCGGCCCGGCGCCGAAGCCCATGGCGGGGACCGCCAGCGCCAGCACCGCGACCGGCGGGAAGGTCTGGCCGACCGAGGTGACGGTGCGGGCAAGCGGCAGGAACTCGCGCCCCGCCGGCCGCGTGACCAGCACGCCGAGGCCGACCGCGGTCACGGTCGAGGCGGTGACCGCCAGCGCCACCAGCCAGAGATGCGAAAGCGTGAGGCTGAGAAGCCCGGTCTGGGTGTAGATCGCCGGGGCGTTGTTGCGGGTCAGCGGGCGGAACAGCCCGGCGAAACTCTCCGGCGTGACGAGGAAGGCCACGAGGAAAACCGCCATCGCCAGCACCATCAGCCGGGCGATCATTGCGCGGCCCCCCCGGTCTGCGGGGCTTTGCTCTGCGCGCCTTCCCCGGCGGTGGCCATCGCTTCGGCTCGTGCCCCCTCGGCGCGGGCGCGCAAGGCGGTGAGCGTGACGATGCCGCCGCCCTCGACCGGCAGGCAGTCGCGCCCATGCCAGAGACAGGCGGCGAGCGCGTCGCGCAGGCTGGATTCGGGCGATACCGCCGGGCCGTCGCAGGTGCCGTCCTCGCGGATATCGGCCACCCGGGTCAGCGAGAGCAGGCGGAACGGCCGCTCGCCGGTGCCGATCAGTGCCTGGACGAAATCGGTCGCCGGGCGGGTCAGGATCTCGGCGGGGGGGCCGTATTGCAACAGCCGCCCCTTGTCCATCACCGCGATCCGGTCGCCCAGTGTCACGGCTTCCTCCATGTCATGTGTCACGATGACCAGGGTGGTGCCCAGCCGGCGCTGGATCTCGCGCAGATCTCCCTGGGCGCGGGCCCGGATCACCGGGTCGAGCGCGCCGAAGGGCTCGTCCATCAGCAGCACTTCGGGCCGCGCGGCCAGCGCCCGGGCCACGCCCACCCGCTGCTGCTGGCCGCCCGACAGCTCATGCGGCATCCGGTCGCGAAACTGCGCCGGATCAAGCTGGAACAGATGCAGAAGCTCCTCGACCCGGGCGGCGATCTCGGGCGCGGACCAGCCCAGAAGCCGCGGCACGGTGGCGATGTTCTGCCCGACGGTGCGGTGCGGGAACAGCCCGTGGCCCTGGATCGCATAGCCGATCCGGCGGCGCAGAAGATGCGGCGCGATGGTGGCGGCATCGGTCTCGCCGATCCAGATCCGGCCCGAGGTCGGCTCGACCAGTCGGTTGATCATCCGCAGAAGCGTGGTCTTGCCGGACCCCGAAGTGCCGACCAGCGCGGCGATCTGGCCAGCCCCGACCGTCAGGCTCACGTCATTCACCACGGGGGTGCGGTCGTAGATCCTGGTCAGGTTCTCGATACGGATCATGGCGCGCTCCTGCCCCGGCGGCTGAGCGCCTCGACCGAAAGGTCGAGCGCGATCCCCGCGATCAGGGCCAGAAAGATGGTGGGCAGGGCGCCCAGGAGGATCAGGTCCATCGCCGTCTGGTTCAGGCCCTGAAAGACGAATGTGCCGAAGCCGCCGCCGCCGATCAGCCCGGCGATCACGGCAAGGCCGATGTTCTGCACCAGAACGATGCGCACCGCGGCCAGCACCACCGGCAAGGCCAGCGGCAGTTGCACCCGGGCCAGCACCTGGCCGCGCGTCATGCCAAGGCCGAAGGCCGCGTCGCGCACCTCGGGGGCGACCGAGGTCAGGCCGACCAGCGTGTTCGAGACCACCGGCAGCAGCGAGTAGAAGAACAGGGCCATCAGCGCCGGGAAGATGCCGATCCCCGCGACGCCCAGTTGCGCGGCGCCGGGGATGTTCGCGGCGACCCAGCCGAACAGCGGGATCATGATCCCGAACAGCGCCAGCGAGGGGATGGTCTGCAACAGGTTCAGCACCGACAGCACCGCGCGGCGCAAGGCGGGCACCTGGAAGGCGAGGATGCCCAAAGGCAGCCCCACCACCAGCGCCATGCCGAGCGAGCCGAAGGCCAGCAACAGATGCTGACGCAGGCTGCGCCCGAACAGATCGGCCCGCGCGGCATATTCCACCATGACCGAGGTCTGATCGAGCAGCCCCGAGCCGAGCGCGAGCCCGACCAGCAGGATGCCGCCCGCCAGCACCGCCCAGCGGGTCTTCAGCCCCGGGCGCATCCGCGCCAGCGCATCCGCCGCCATCAGCGCGAAGGCAAGGAACAGCAGCCAGAACCCCGCGGCAGGCGCCACCCGCGCCATCCGGTTCCCTTCGGGCATCAGCCCCTTCGCGGCAAGACCCAGCGAGGCCAGGGTGATGACCAGCCCCGCCACCGCCAGCGCCAGCCTGAGACCATGCGAAAGCCGCTGCGGCAGCGCAGCGAAGAGCGCGCAAGCGATGAGCGCCGCCGCGAGCCAGCCGAAGGGCAGCGCCCCGGGCAGCCAGAGCGCATCCCCCAGGACGATGCGGTTCGGCTTGAACTGCACCAGCGGCAAGGCCAGCCCCGCGGCGCCGAGAGCCGCGAACAGAAGCCCGGTCCGGCTGAGCGCGAAACGCCCGGCCGTGCCTCCGGTGGCAGAGATCTGGAGATCGGTCATGCGGCCTTCCGGTTAGGGGATGAGCCTCGGGACGGGACCGTGACGGTCCGGTGAAACTGGCGGCGCGAGGCGGGCGAAAGGGGCAGGGCAGCCCGCAGCGGCGGACGAGGGAAGGCGGAAGACCCGCCTTCCCGCCGGGCTCAGTTCAGAAAGCCCTGGCCGGTCAGCCAGTCGCGCGCCACGGCATCGGCCGGCTCGCCGCCGACCTGGATGCGGCCGTTCAGCTCTTGCAGCGTGACCAGATCGAGCGAGGCGAAGATCGGCGCCAGCACTTCGGCGATCTGCGGATTGGCCTCCAGCACCGCCTGGCGGATGATCGGCGCGGGCTGATAGACCGGCTGCACCGATTTGTCGTCCTCCAGCACCACCAGCCCGACCGAGGAAATCGCCCCGTCGGTGCCGTAGACCATGGCCGCGTTCACCCCCGAGGTCTGCTGCGCTGCCGCCGCGATGGTCGCCGCGGTGTCGCCGCCCGAAAGCTGAACAAGCTGATCGGGGGTCAGGGTGAAGCCATAGGTCTCCTGAAACGCGGGCAGCGCCGCCGGGGCGGTGACGAATTCGGTCGAGGCCGCCAGTTTCACATTGCCGCCCCCGGCGACCCAGGCCCCGAATTCCGTCAGGGTTTTCAGGTTGTTGGGCTCGGCCACATCGCCGCGCAGCGCAATCGCCCAGGTGTTGTTCGCGGGCGCCGCGGGCAGCCAGACGATCTTGTTCGCCGCCAGATCCAGCTCGGCCGCGCGGGCATAGCCTGCCGCCGCGTCCTTCCAGATCTCGCTGTCGGCCTCGTTGAAGAAGAAGGCGGCGTTGCCGGTATACTCCGGGTAGATGTCGATCTGCCCGGCGATGATCGCATCGCGCAGGATGGGCGTGCCGCCCAGTTGCAGCTTGTTCTCGACCTCGATCCCCGCGTTTTCCAGCGCCAGATAGATGACGTTGCCAAGCAGCCCGCCTTCGGTGTCGATCTTCGACGAGACGACGACCGGATCGGCGAAGGCGGTGGCGGCGGCAGCGGCGAAGGCCACTGAGAGGGTAAGGGTTCTGATCATCGGGTTCCTCCTGTCGGGGATGTTGCTACGGCTTTGTTTTTATTGGACGGGGTCAGGGCTGGCGATAGTGTTCCCGGCCCGTGCGGGGAAAGATCCTTCTCTTTGCGGCGGGTCGGACGGCAGGGCCATTTCCTCGTCGAGGGGCAGGAAGGGCGCGGCGGCGAAAAGCTGCCCGCGCGCCGCGCAGAGATCGGCGCGCAGGGCGCTCAGCGGCGCCGAGACCGGCCGGTCTTCGGTGAAAGGCGCGAAATGGCGCCGGACGATTGCGGTTTGCAGCGCCGCGATCCGCCCCGGCGCCAGGCCGCGCTGGTCCAGCGCCTGAACCGCCAGCAGTGCCTCGATGGCGAGCAGCCATTCCAGCGCCAGGGCCTGCTGGTCCAGCCGCTCGGCGGCGAGCGGGATCAGCAGCGCCTCGTCCTCCAGCCCCGCCGCCAGCGGCAGGTTCAGCGGCGCTGCCGGCTGCGCGGCCAAAGTGATGCGCACCGATTGTTCCTGCGCCAGCTTCATCAGCGGCCCGTAGCCGGTGCCGATGATGCCCGGCGGCACCAGGTTCACCGCCAGCCCCGGCAACTGCCCGCCGGTCAGCATCAGGCAGCGGTTGAGCACATTGCGCGCCAGTTGCGCCATCGCCAGTTGCAGCGTCGCGAGCCGCAGCGACAGATCGGAGAGCAGGCTCGCGCCCGAGGCCACCACCCGCCCGTCGAGGATCACCGGATTGTCGTCCACCTGGGCGGAGTGGAGCTGCACCGAGCGCGCGGCCTCCACCGCCGCGCCCAGCGAAGCGGCGAAGATCTGCACCAGAAACCGGCCCGAAAGCGCGTCATGCACGCTGTCGCGCCGCGGCCAGGCGGTGCCTTCGGTGGCCGCCAGCAGCCAGTCCGCCAGCGCCGCCTCGCCCGGGATCAGGCTTTGGCGCGCCGCCTGCCAGACCGCGCGGTCAAGGCCCCAGGCCGCGGCCGTGGTGAGCGATTGCGCCATCGCCTGGCGCATCGCATCCGCTGCGCGGATCACCGCCGCCGCGGTGCGCGCGAGGCCGAAGGCGTTCACCGCCACCGCCGCCAGCCCCTCGCGCGGCTGCATCGCATAAGGCGCCAGCCCCGCCCGGGCCAGAGCTTCGGCGGCAGGCATCGTCTCGCCCTTCAGGACCGCCATACCATGGCCCGCCATCACCGCCGCGACCTCGCCCATCTGCCCCAGATCGCCGCAGCCGACCGAGCCGCGCGCGTGCAGTACCGGCAGCAGGTCGTGGTTCAGCATCTGCGCCAGAAACGCCGAGAAGCCGGGCGTGACGCCGACCCGCCCGCCCGCCACCGTGTTCAGCCGCAGCGCGAGCACCAGCCGCGAAAGGCCCGGAGGCATTTCTTCGCCCACCGCCACCTGATGCGCCAGCGCCAGCCCGGCGTTGAAATCGCGAAGCGCCTCGCCGTGGTGCTCGGTCCGTTTCATCGCGCCGACGCCGGTGGTGGTGCCGTAGATCGGCTGACCCCCGGCCAGCGCGCGTTCCAGCGCCGCGCGGCCCGCGGCGATCCGCTGCCCCGCCGCCTCGGGCAGGCTTGCCGCGACCGGCCCGGCCAGCACCGCCCTGAGCGCCGCCATGTCGAGCGGCGCACCCGTAAGGGGAAGGGGATGACGGGGCTCGTGCATCGGGATTCTCGCTTGTGCCTGCGATCATGCTAGCGGAACAATCCCCGCCGGGGCATATGCCTTTTTACGGACTCCGGGATGCAGGAAATCAATGCGCAGTTCCACGCTCATTCTGGCCGGTCTGGTCCTGCGCCATGGCGGCATCCGCGCCGCCGCCCGGCTGACAGGCCAGCCGGTGTCCAGCGCCAGCACCGCGGTGGCCCGGCTGGAGGCGGCGCTGGATCTCGTGCTGCTGCGCCGCACCGACGACGGGCTGGCGCTGACGCTGGAGGGGCGCCGCTGCGGCCCGGCCATCGGGCGGATCGCCGGGTTGTTGCAGGAGATGCACCGCTGCCCGGCGGACAGGGTGCCCGGCACCTCGGTCGGGATCGAGGCGCTGCTGCGGCTGGCGGCGGCGCTGCGCATCGGCTCGGTCCGCCGCGCGGCGCTGCATCTCGGCCTCGGCCAGCCGCAGCTGACCCGCCAGATCACGCAGATCGAGCGCAGCCTCGGGTTCAGCGTCGCCCGGCGCGGCGCGGCGGGGCTGGAGCCGACCGATGAGGGGCGCGCCCTGCTGGCGCTGATCACCCGGCTGGAGGAGGAATGGCACGGCCTGACCGCCAGCGCAAAGCCGGTCCGGGCCATCCCCTCGCGCCCGTTCAGCCTTGGCTCGGTGATTCCGGCCACGCCCGACGGCGCGTTGTCGCGCATGCTGGCCGGGCTGAGCGCCGGGCTGCATACGCGCCACGGGCTGCGGTTCTCGCTGGTCTCGACGCTGGCCGAGGATCTGCTTCTGGGCCTCGACAGCGGGCGGTTCGACTGCGTGTTCCTCGATGCCCGGCTGCGCGAGCGGTCCTACAACCAGGCCGAGGTGATGCGCGGCCCGGTGGCCCTGTTCGGCACCGGGCTGAGCGAAACCGCCGCGACGCCCCAGGGGCTGCGCGCGGCGCTTGGCCGCCATCCGCTGGTCATGCAGTCGCGCCGCAGCGGGCTCAGGCAGCGGGCCGAGGCCTGGTTCGTCCGCAGCGTGGGGCGCGACTGGCGCGAGATCGCCACGCTGATCGAGATCGATTCGCTGCCGATCATCGTCGCCATGGTGCAGGAGCGCGGCTTTCTGAGCGTGCTGCCGGCGCATGTGATGAGCCGCAGCCCCGGCCTGCCGTATCTGCCGCTGCCCGCCGGGCACGACCAGCGCATGCTGCTGACCTGGAAGCGCGGCGCGCGCAGCGAGAAGATCGCCGGTCTGTTGCTGGACGAGCTGGGCATCCCCCGCTGAACGGGGGGGCGGAGGGTCAGCCCGGGGCGCTCTCTGCCGCAGGGATGGCGGCGGCGAGTTCGCGCACACGGTCCGCATTCGAGGCGGCGCGGCTGCCGTCGCGGTTCATCAGGTTGTTCTCGAAACCGATCCGCGCCTTGCCGCCCTGCGCGACCGCCGCCAGCAGGCAGTCGGTTTCGGCCGGGCCGAAGGCGCAGACCGCCCAGTCGGCCGTCAGCCCCGCGGCGCGCTGGCGCGCGAGCGGCGCGTCGAGATCCGCGGGCTGCGAGACCTGGCCCGCGCTGTAGCGGCCCAGAACATGCAGCAGTTGCAGCCCTCCGGCGGGGATCGCGCCTTCGCCGATCAGCCGCGCCAGCAGGTCCACCTCCTCGGCGTCGTAGAGGATATGCTGCACCCCGATGCCCGCCTCATGGCAGTCATGGAAGAAGCGGCGGGTGACGGCTTCGTCGGGTTCCGCCGTGATCTCGCGCAGGGCGACAGAGACCGAGGCGGGCCGCAGCCGCGCCACCAGCGCGCGTTGCTCGGCCGGGCTGTAGCGGCCCACGGCCTCGGTGGTGATCTGCACCGCCATGCCGGGCACCGCGCGGGCCAGTTCCGCCAGCAACTCGGCATAGAGCCCGGCATCCAGCACATGCGCGCCCGCGGCGTCGCGGACATGGGCGTGGATGCCGCCCGCGCCGGCGGCAAAGCACTCGGCGGCGCAGGCCACGATCTCGGGGATCGTCACCGGCAGGGCAGGGTGGTCGGCCTTGCCGCGCCGCGCGCCGTTGGGGGCGACCATGATCAAGGGCAGGCTCATGCCAGCGCGCCCCGGATCGCGCCCGAGAGCTTGCCGACCAGCTCACCGATCTGGGCGTCTTCGATGATGAAGGGCGGGGCGAGCAGGATGTGATCGCCGCGCTGGCCGTCGATGGTGCCGCCCATCGGGTAGCAGATCAGACCGGCCTCGAAGGCCAGCGCCTTGACCTTCGCATGCAGCTTGCGGGCCGGATCGAAGGGGGCTTTCGTCGCGCGGTCCCCGACCAGTTCCACGCCGCGAAAGAGGCCCCGGCCGCGGATGTCGCCGACATGCGGGTGCTGGCCCAGTTCCGCGCGCAAGGCGGCGTCCAGCTTCGCGCCCTGCTCGCGCACCCGCGCCAGAAGGCCCTGGTTCAGGATGCGCTCCAGCACCGCATTCGCCGCCGCCGCCGCCATCGGATGGCCCATATAGGTGTGGCCGTGCTGGAAAAATCCCGAGCCCGCCGCGATGGCATCGTAGATCCGCCCCGAGGTCAGGAGCGCCCCGATCGGCTGGTATCCGGCGCCGAGGCCCTTGGCGATGGTGATCATATCGGGCGCGATGCCATCCTCTTCGCAGGCGAAGAGATAGCCGGTGCGCCCCATGCCGCACATCACCTCATCAAGGATCAAAAGCACGCCGTGGCGGTCGCAGATCTCGCGGATGCGCTTCAGATAGCCCGGCACCGCGGGCACCGCGCCCGAGGTCGCGCCCACCACCGGCTCGGCGATGAAGGCCATCACCGTCTCGGGGCCGAGGCGTTGGATTTCCGCCTCAAGCTCGTCGGCGGCGCGCAGGCCGTAAGCCTCGGGCGTCTCGCCGTCCCGGCGGTCGCGGTATTCGTAGCAGGGCGCGATATGCGAGGTCTCGACCAGCAGGGGCGCGAATTGCGCGCGGCGCCATTCGTTGCCGCCCGCCGCCAGCGCCCCGAGCGTGTTGCCGTGATAGCTCTGGCGGCGCGCGATGACGCGGTGGCGCTGCGGCTGGCCGGTCTCCATGAAATACTGCCGCGCGAGCTTGATCGACGCCTCGACCGCTTCCGAGCCGCCCGAGACGAGGTAAACCCGGTCGATCCCCGCGGGCGCATGGGCCACGAGCGTATCGGCCAGGGCCTCGGCCGGTTCCGAAGTGAAGAACCCGGTATGGGCGAAGGCGAGCGAATCGAGCTGCCCGTGCAGCGCGGCGCGCACCGCGGCATCGGAATGGCCCAGACAGGAGACCGCCGCCCCGCCCGAGCCGTCGAGATAGCGTTTGCCGCCCGAATCGATGATGTAACAGCCGTCTCCGCGCACCGCCACCGGCAGCGCGCCTTTGGTCGAACGTCCGAAAATATGGCCGGGCATGGCGTCTTCGATCCTTTTCTGGGGCCGGATGTGCGCAAATTTAATTGCACTATAATTTCAATCGTGCAAACTATTTTGCATCAAGGGTGCCGACAGCGACAGACAGGCGCCGCAACACAGGGAGTAGACCGACCATGAAAAGACTTCTCACCCTCGCCACCGCGGCGACCCTCGCGCTTGGGATCGGCGCGGCGCAGGCCGACGATCTGGTGGTCGCGACCGACACCGCCTTCGTGCCGTTCGAGTTCAAGGAAGGCGACAAATACGTCGGCTTCGACATCGACCTGTGGGACGCCATCGCCCAGGAGATCGGCGTGACCTATGAACTGCGGCCGATGGATTTCGCGGGCATCATCCCGGCGCTGCAAACCGGGCAGGTCGATGTGGCGCTGGCCGGGATCACCATCAAGCCCGAGCGCCAGGAAGTGATCGACTTCTCGGACGGCTATTATGACAGCGGCCTCTTGCTGATGGTTCCCACCGACAGCGAGATCACCGGCTACGGCGATCTGGCGGGCAAGACGCTTTCGGTGAAGACCGGCACCTCCTCGTCGGATTACGCGGAAGAGAACTTCAAGGACACCACGCTGCGCAAGTTCCCCAATATCGACAACGCCTATCTGGAACTGCGCACCGGCGGCGTGGATGCCGCGATGCACGACACGCCCAATGTGCTTTACTACATCGCCACCGCCGGAGACGGCGCGGTCAAGGCCGTGGGCGAGCAGATGATGGCGCATGAATACGGCATCGCCTTCCCGAAGGGCAGCGAACTGACCCCGCGCGTCAACGAGGCGCTGGCGAAGCTGAAGGCCGACGGCCGCTACGACGCGATCTATGAGAAGTGGTTCGGCGTCAAACCCGGCAACTGATCCGATCCCCCGGCGGGGCGGCCCCGGCCGTCCTGCCGCTTTCCCCGTATCCCGCGTCACGGAGGGCTTCCCTTGGAAGTTGACTGGTCCGTCGTTCCGGGCTTTCTGCCGCAGCTTGCGGCGGGGGCCCGTGTCACCATCCTCATCGCGCTTGCCGGGCTGATCGGCGGCACCATCCTCGGGCTGATCGCCGGGCTGATGCGCGCCTATGGCGGGCGGGTGATCAACGCCATCGCCTTCGTCTATATCGAGCTGATCCGCGGCACGCCCATCGTGGTGCAGGTGATGTTTTTGTATTTCGCCATGCCGATCCTGCTGGGCATCCGCATGGATCCGATGTCGGCGGCGATCCTTGCCATCGTGGTCAATGCCGGCGCCTATATCGCCGAGATCGTGCGCGGCGCCTTCCTGTCGATCCCGCGTGGGCTGACCGAGGCGGGCCTCGCTATGGGGCTGCCGCAATGGAAGGTGCTGACCCATATCGTCGGGCCGCTGGCCTTCCGCCGGCTGATCCCGCCGCTCGGCAACCAGTTCATCGTCTCGCTGAAGGACACGTCTTTGTTCATCGTGATCGGGGTAGGGGAACTGACCCGCACCGGGCAGGAGATCATGGCCTCGAACTTCCGCGCGGTCGAGATCTGGACCGCGGTGGCGGTGCTTTACCTCATCATGACCGGCACGCTGACCTTCATCCTGCGGGTGATCGAAAAACGCATGAGGATCCTGTGAGCATCATCGAATTCCACAAGACCTCGAAGCATTTCGGCGATCTGAAAGTGCTCGACGAGGTGGATCTGGCCATCGAAGAGGGCGAGGTCGTCGTGCTGATCGGGCCTTCGGGCTCGGGCAAATCCACGCTGTTGCGCTGCATCAACGGGCTTGAGCAGATCACCGGCGGCGATCTGATCGTCGACGGTATCTCGGTGCGGGCGGGCGGACGCAAACTGCGCCAGATCCGGCAGGAGGCCGGGATGGTGTTCCAGCAGTTCAACCTGTTCCCGCAGATGACCGCCTTGCAGAACGTGGCCTTCGGCCCGCGCAAGGTGCGCGGCCTGTCGCGGGCCGAGGCCGAATCCCAGGCCCTGCTTCTGCTGGAGAAGGTCGGGCTGAAGGAACGCGCGCATCATGTGCCTTCGGCGCTGTCGGGCGGCCAGCAGCAGCGCGTCGCCATCGCCCGCGCGCTGGCGGTGCGGCCCAAGGTGATGCTGTTCGACGAGCCGACTTCGGCGCTCGACCCCGAACTGAAGCAGGAGGTGCTGAACGTCATGCGCCAGCTTGCGCAAGAGGGGATGACCATGGTCGTCGTCACCCATGAGATGTCTTTCGCGCGCCAGGTCGGCTCGCGGCTTATCTTCATGGAACACGGCAAGATTTCGGTGGACGGGCACCCGGCCGAGGTGATCGCCAACCCGCCCAGCGACCGTCTGAGGGACTTTCTGCAACATGTCGAATGAGACCGTCACCCGCGATCTGGGCTGGCTGAGGCTGGCCGGCAGCCCGCGCGATCTTGGCCTCGCGCTTGGAGAGGCCGGCCGCGATGCGGTCGGGCGGCATCTGCCGGGCCATCCGCTCTGGCAGATGGTGAACGCCCCCGCCCATGCCGCCCGGGTGGCGCGTATGGCCGGGGCGACCCGGGCGCGCTTCCCCTGGATCTGGGCCGAGATCGAGGGCCTTGCCGAAGGGCTGGGCCTGCCGGTGGAGCAGGTCTTCGCCTGGAACTGCCGCGGCGATCTGCTGGCCTCAACCCCCGACGGCTGCACCACCGTCATGCTGCCCGGCCCCGAGCCGCTGCTGGCGCATAACGAGGACGGGCTGCCGTTCTTCCGCGGATCGTGCTTCATCGCCGAGGCGCAGCCCGAGGGGCGGCCCGGTTTCCACGCCTTCTGCTATCCCGGCTCGATCCCCGGCCATACCTTCGCCTTCAACGGCGCGGGCCTCGTGCAGACGGTCAACAACCTGCGCCTGACCGGGGTCGAGGCGGAAATGCCGCGCATGGTGCTGGGCCGGGCGCTGCTGGCGGCGGATACGCTTGACAGCGCGCTGGATCTGCTCGGCGATGCGCCCTCGGGCGGGTTCCATTTCGCGCTGATGCAGCGGGGCGATCCGCGTATCCTGTCGGTCGAATTCGGCGGCGGCGCCTGTTCGGTGGAAGAGATCGACGCGCCGGCGGTCCATGCCAATCACGCCCTGCATCTGCCGGGCGGGCTGGCGGCACAGATCGTCACCGATTCGTCGCGCGACCGCCAGGCGCGGGGCGATGCGCTGGCCGCCGCCGGGGCCGCACCGCTGGCGATCCTGCGCGATACCGGCGGGCCCGGGCATTATGGGGGCCTGCCGATCCGGCGGGATGCGGCGGACGACCCCGACGAAGAGAATACCCTCGGCACGGCCGTTCTGCGGCTGAGCGCCCCGGGCCTGCACTGGAGCATCCATGACCGCGCCGCCGGAGACCCCGCTTACAGCGGCACCGCCTGAGACGCTGGCGGAGCTGCGTGACCTTGCCGTCGCCATCGCGCGCGGCGCGGCGCGCGTCTCGCTGGGGGCCAAGGCCCATGCCGCCCTGAGCCGGATCCTCGACATGGCGGGCGATCCGGCGCTGTTGTCGATCACCAGCCTCGCAGGGGCGCTTGAGGTCAATCCCTCGACCCTGACGCGGCTGGCGCATTCGCTGGGCTATTCCGGTTTTCCGGCCTTTCAGCAGGTGCTGCTTTCGGCCTCGATGGCCACCCCGGGCGAGTTCTACTCGCGCCAGGCGCTCAATGCGCTGGAGGGGGAAAGCTCCATCCGCAGCCGCGCCGCCCGGCTTTGCCACGAGAACCAGGCCAATATCGACAGGTTCGTCGAGCAGTTCGACGAGGCCGCCTTCGGGATGGCCGCCGAGATGATCATGGCCGCGCCGCGCGTCGCCGTCCACGGCATCCGCCAGTTCCATTCGGTGGCCAGCTTCCTTGTCTACGGGCTGCGGATGATCCGCTCGGATGTGGCGCTGATCGACGCCAACGGGCTGGGCGTGGCCGAGGGGCTGTCGCTGATGGGCGAGGGGGGGGTGCTGCTCTCCACCAGCTGCGCGCCCTATTCGGCCCAGGTGGTCGAGGTCGCCGCCGCGGCGCGCGGCATCGGCCTCGGCACCATCGCGCTGACCGACCGCGCCAGCTCGCCGCTGGTGGACAGTTCCCGCGCCGCGATCCTGGTGCCGCATCAGTCGAGCTTTCTGTCGAACAGCATCGGCGCCTTCATCGTCGCCGCCGAATGCCTGATCAACGCCTGCGCCGCCGCCCGCCCCGAAGCCGCCCGCCGCGCCCTGCGCGAGCGCGACCGGATGATCGGCAGGCTTGGGATCGAACTGTCCTGACCTGAACCGCTCGCCTTCCGGCGGGCTGATGCGCCCTGCCGCTCCGGGCGGTCCCCACAGATGGCCTCCGCACGAACCTGTCCGGAACCCGGGGGCGCGCTCCCGCCCCGGCCCGTGTCAGTGGCCAGCCGGCACAGGCTGCGGCGAAAACGGGCATTGATATTTTCGTATAATCGAATATACGTATCGAATTGATGCAGATGTCCACAAGGGCTGTTTTCCCGGGGGGCGGCAGTGTTTTCTGCGCCGCCCGTCAGGCGGCTTGTCCGCCGTCCGGCAAAAGGAGCGGCCCCGGACAGATCCGGGGAAGAGGGGGCGGAAATGGCAGGATCCGAACAGATGAGAACGTCGCGCCGGGCTGTCCTCGGCCTTGCGCTTGCGGGCGCCTTCGCCGCCGGTCTGGGCCTGCCCGCCGCCCGGGCGAACCGGATCGCCACGAAAGCGCGGATCGTGATCATCGGCGCCGGGGCGGGGGGAGCCACGCTGGCCAACCGGCTGATGCAGCGGCTCGACGGCGCGCAGATCACCCTGGTCGATCCGCGCAGGGAACATCTCTACCAGCCCGGCCTGTCTCTGGTGGCGGCAGGACTGAAACCCGCGGGTTATGTCGTCTCGGACACCGCCGGCTGGCTGCCGCCCGGCGTCACCCTGATCGCCGCCGCCGCCGCGGCCATCGACCCGGTGGCGAAAACCGTGGCGACCGAAGACGGGCAGCGGCTGGAGTATGATTTCCTCGTGCTCGCCCCCGGGCTGGTGCTGGATTACGACGCGATCGGGGGCTTCTCGCCCGATCTGGTGGGCAAAGACGGCATCGGCGCGCTTTACGCCGGGCCGGACCATGCCGCGCGGACCTGGGCGGCGGCGGCGAAATTCGCTGACGAGGGCGGCATCGGCCTGTTCACCCGCCCCGCGACCGAGATGAAATGCGCGGGCGCGCCGCTCAAACACGCTTTCCTGATCGAGGACATCGCCAGCCGGGGCGGCGCCCAGGGCAGATACGAGATGCATTACGCCTGCCCGCAGCAGGTGCTGTTCTCGGTGCCCATCGTCTCGGAAAAGGTGCGGATGCTGTTCGGCGAACGCCGCATCCTTCCCCATTACGGCCATACGCTGAGCGCCATCGAGCCGGGCCGGAAGACCGCTACCTTCACCGCCTCTGGCACCGATGCCGCCGGTCAGGTCACGCAATCCACCGTCGAGATGCCCTATGACTATATCCACATCATCCCGCCGCAGCGCGCGCCCGGGGTGATCCGGCAGTCGGGCCTGTCCTGGGCCGACAAATGGACCGATCAGGGCTGGGTCGAATGCGACCAGAAGACCCTGCGCCATCTGCGCTACCCCGAGATCTTCGCGCTCGGCGACGTGGCGGGGGTGCCCAAGGGCAAGACGGCGGCCAGCGTGAAATGGCAGGCGCCGGTGGTCGAGGACCATCTGGTCGCCGCCATCGAAGGCCGCGAGGGCACAGAGGTCTACGACGGTTACACCTCCTGCCCGCTGATCACCCGGGTGGGCCGGGCGATGCTGGTCGAGTTCGATTATCACAACAACCTGGTGCCCTCGTTCCCCGGCGTGATCGCGCCACTGGAGGAATTGTGGATCTCCTGGCTGATGAAGGAGGTGGCGCTGAAGGCCACCTACAACGCCATGCTGCGTGGCAGGGCCTAAGGAGGGGCTCCGATGAAAGAACTGACCTTCCCGACCCTGATCGCCGTGCTTGAGGAGATGTTCGGCCGCGGCCTGTTCCGGACCATGGCCGCACTCGCGGTGCTGATCACGGTGCTTTATCTTTATGTGCTGATCCGCGACCGCGCGGTGTCCTGGCGCAAGTTCCTCCGGGCGCAGCTTTCCATGCCCTTCGGCGCGGTGGCGGCGGTGCTGTTCGTCCAGCGGATGACCCATTCCGGCTTCGGCGACATCGGCGGGCCGATCGATGTCATCGTCCTGCTGGGTGTCGCGGCTCTGGGGGCGGCGGGGACGGCGATCCTTGTCTATACGCTTCAGTCGCTGATCCGCCGCCCCGGGGCATAGGCCGGTCTGCCCCGCAGCCGGGCAAAGGACGGACAGGCGATGAGCCCGGCCTCTCCGGGCCCGCGGCCAGATGGCGTCGGGCCATGCCGGCCCTTGCGGTCATCGCCGCAACCGGAACCGGATACTTCGGCGGCTCCGGCTGGCTGCGGCGATCAGATCGCCGTCCCGGCATAAACCACCATCACCCGGCTGAAGGCGCTGGCCGGTTCTGAGCGGCGGTCCGCCATTGTCTCCGGGCAACGATCATCGCCACAGGGATCCTTCCGTTCCACCGCCGGAGACGCCCGATCCCCAGGGCGACGATGGGAGGTGCGTGCGGGTCTGGCCGGTTACGATCCGCTTCCTCGCGATCGGCAAGGGGCTGACAGAGCTGAGCCATCCGCTGACCGGCACCGGAGCGACGGCAGCCGGGCGTGCTCTCTCTGCGCGGCCCTGGCCTGCCGGATCTGATCCGGCGCCCCCGGCATCGGGGCTTTCTGCCGGTGGTGGCGCTGATCGTGGCCGCGGGACTTCTGTCGCGAAGCGGTGGCGGTCGCCGCGCGGATCCGCCATGCTCTGGCCGACGAAGCCAGGGGAGGCGAGCGATGAAACCCGGAACCACAGACGAGGGCGCGCCCGCAAACCGCCTGCCGGCCGGTGAAAGCCGCGCGCATCCGACGGTGCGGATCGTGCGGCGCCTTCTGCGTCATCCGGCGCCGGAGGCGGTTTCCTTGCGCGGCCTCGGGCTGCGCGATGTGCCGGGCCCTTCCATCGACCGGCGCGGCGGGATCGCCGCGAAGGGGCGGCAAACAAGCCATCCCGCCCGGCGCCGTGCAGGCCGGGCCGTTCGATCTCCCCGTCACCGACGGGACAACCACAATTCTCGCACTGGAGCATGCTCATGACCGCTGAAACTTCCGGGCCGGACGCCGGGGCCGGAGGCGTGCAGCCGCCCCATCCCGCCGGAAATGCCCGGCGCAATCCCGGCATCGCGCTGGACACCGCGATGTTCGCGGGCCAGGCGGTGAACCGCCCGGCGGCCGAGCGCCGCGCGGCCTCGCTGGTGGCGCGGCGCGGCGTCAAGAAGGAGTTCCAGGCCGCCTGGCTGATCAATGCGATCCGCTGCATCGACCTGACCACCCTGGCGGGCGATGATACCGCGGCGCGGGTGGCCCGGCTTTGCGCCAAGGCCCGCCAGCCGCTGGCGCCGCATATCGCCGAGGGGCTGGGCGCGGGCGCGATGCGGCTGACCACCGGCGCGGTCTGCGTCTATCCGACCATGGTGCCCCATGCGGTCAAGGCGCTGGCGGGCAGCGGGATTCCGGTGGCCTCGGTCGCGACCGGCTTTCCCGCCGGGCTGATGCCGCTTCACCTGCGGCTTGAGGAAATCCACTGGGCGGTGGCCGAGGGCGCCTCTGAGATCGACATCGTGATCACCCGCGAACATGTGCTGAACGCGAACTGGCAGGCGCTTTACGACGAGGTGGCGGCGATGCGGGCGGCCTGCGGCGCGGCCCATCTGAAGGCGATCCTCGCCACCGGCGAGTTGCAGACCCTGCGCAACGTCTATGCCGCCTCGATGGTGGCGATGCAGGCGGGGGCGGATTTCATCAAGACCTCGACCGGCAAGGAGGGCGTCAACGCGACCCTGCCGGTCAGCCTGGTGATGACCCGCGCCTTGCGCGACTATCTCGACGCGACCGGCCACCGGATCGGCTTCAAGCCCGCGGGCGGGATGAAATCGGCGAAGGACGCGCTGAACTGGCAGATCCTGATGAAAGAGGAGATGGGCCGCGACTGGCTTGCGCCCGATCTGTTCCGCATCGGGGCCTCGTCGATGCTGGGCGATATCGAGCGCCAGCTGGAACATCACGTCACCGGACGCTACGCGGCCTCGTCGCGCCACGCGATCGCCTGAGGAAAGCGGCTATGACCAGAATCACGGATATTCTTTCGACCATGGATTACGGCCCCGCCCCGGAAGACAGCAGCATCGTGCGCGACTGGCTGCAACGCCACGAGGCCGGGTTCGGCCATTTCATCGACGGAGCCTTCACCGCGGCGGCCGATACTTTCGCGGTCACCGAACCCGCGACCGGCCAACAGATCGCCCGGGTCAGCCAGGGCAGCGCCGAAGATGTCGATGCGGCGGTGAAGGCCGCCCGCCGCGCCCAGGGGCCATGGGCGGCGCTGCCGGGCCATGACCGGGCGCGCCATCTCTATGCGCTGGCCCGCCACGTCCAGCAACACGCGCGGTTTCTGGCGGTGCTGGAGACCATCGACAACGGCAAGCCGATCCGCGAGAGCCGCGACATCGACATTCCGCTGGTCGCCCGCCATTTCTACCACCATGCGGGCTGGGCGGAACTGATCGCCGACGAGTTTCCCGGGCAGCGGCCGCATGGCGTCTGCGGCCAGGTGATCCCGTGGAACTTCCCGCTGCTGATGCTGGCCTGGAAGGTGGCGCCGGCTTTGGCGGCGGGGAATACGGTGGTGCTGAAACCCGCGGAATACACGCCGCTGACCGCGCTGGCCTTTGCCGAGATCGCGCGCGAGGCCGGGCTGCCGAAGGGGGTTCTGAACATCGTCACCGGCGACGGGGCGACCGGGGCCGCGCTGACCGGCCATCCGGGGGTGGACAAGGTGGCCTTCACCGGCTCGACCGAAGTGGGCCGGCTGATCCGCCGCCAGACCGCCGGATCCGGCAAGGCGCTGACGCTGGAGCTGGGCGGCAAATCCCCCTTCATCGTCTTCGCCGACGCCGACCTGGATGCGGCGGTCGAGGGGGTGGTGGATTCGATCTGGTTCAACCAGGGCGAGGTCTGCTGCGCGGGCTCGCGCATCCTGGTGGCCGAAAGCGTCGCCGCGCGGTTCACCGACCTGCTGAAACGCCGGATGGCGAAGCTGACGGTGGGCGATCCGCTGGACAAGAACACCGATCTGGGCGCCATCGTCCATCCGGTTCAGCTCGCGCGCATCCGGGCTCTGGTCGAACAGGGGCGGGCCGAAGGGGCCCGGATCCATCAGGGCACCGCGCCCGAGGGCTGTTTCTACCCGCCGACGCTGGCGACCGGGGTGGAGCCGGCCTCGACTCTCGCCTCGGAAGAGATCTTCGGCCCGGTGGCGACGCTGACCGCGTTCCGCACGCCCGCGGATGCGGTGGCGCTGGCCAACAACAGCCGCTACGGGCTGGCGGCCTCGGTCTGGTCGGAGAACATCAGCCTCGCCACCGATATCGCCGCGAAGGTGAAGGCCGGGGTGGTCTGGATCAATTCGGCCAACCTGTTCGACGCGGGCGCGGGTTTCGGCGGGTATCGCGAAAGCGGTTTCGGCCGCGAGGGCGGGCGCGAGGGCATGGCGGCCTGCCTGACCCTGCCAACCCCGGTGGCGCAGACGCCCGAAGAGACGCCGCCCGCCCCTGACGCGAGCCCTGCCGAAAGCCTGCCCCCCGCGGCGGTCGACCGCACCGCCAAACTCTATATCGGCGGCAAACAGGCGCGGCCCGACAGCGGTTATTCCTGTGCGGTGGCGGGGGGGCTCGCGCCGCTCGGCAACCGCAAGGACATCCGCAACGCGGTCGAAGCCGCCCGTGCCGCGACGGGCTGGGGCGGGCAGACCGGCCACAACCGCGCCCAGGTGCTGTATTACCTGGCCGAGAACCTCTCGGCCCGCGCCGCCGAGTTCGAGGGGCGCCTGCGCAGCTTCGGCCAGTCGGCCACGGCGGCGAAGGCCGAGGTCGGGACCGCGATCCGCCGGATCTTCTGGTATGCGGCGCAAGCCGACAAATTCGACGGCGCGGTGCATTCGACGAAATCGGCGCATGTGACGCTGGCGATGAACGAGCCGGTCGGGGTCATGGGCATCGCCTGCCCGAACGCCTTCCCGCTTCTGGGTTTCGTGTCGCTGGTGCTGCCCGCCATCGCCATGGGCAACCGCGTGGTGGCGGTGCCGTCGCAGATCCATCCGCTGGCGGCGACCGATCTTTACCAGGTCATCGACACGTCTGACCTGCCCGGGGGCGTGATCAACATCGTCACCGGCGCGCGCGACGCTCTGGCGAAGGTTCTGGCCGAACATGACGATGTGGACGGGCTGTGGTATTTCGGCACCGCCGCGGGCGGCCGCATGGTCGAGGAGGCGTCTGTCGGCAATCTGAAACAGACCTGGTGCGAGGACGGCGCCGCCCGCAACTGGGCCGGGGCCGAAGGCCAGGGACGCACGTTCCTGACCCGCGCGACCCAGGTCAAGAACATCTGGATCCCATACGGCGAGTGATCATCTGCGATGGCGGCGGTGTTCCGGCCGGGGGCGAGGACATCCCGAAGGTGATCGGTGCGGAACTGATGGGTGCAGCGGGCTGTCCGGTCCCGGCCCGGATCCGCTCCGGGGCCATATCGGCCGGCCCCGGAGCGGCGATCCGGCCGGCCATCGCGGACGCGCGCGGCGTGACCTGGCCCGAGGGGCCGCCGGAACGCGCCGCTGCGCTGCCGGGCAAGAAGGCGGTGGTCTCGTCCATTGCGCGGCTGGATCAGCGCCTCTCGCCGGAGCGTTGCGGGCTCACGGGCTTTCAGCCCCGCGCCCCCTCCCGGCCAGACGGGGCGCGCGCGTAAAGCCTTTCTCCGACATATTCCTGCTCGCCGCCGCGCAATCGGGCGAGGAGCCTCGGCTACCGGCAAGTGCCGGTGGTGGTCACGACCGAGGGGCAGCACTGGTCCGGGTTTCAGCCGGGCAGGATTGCGGCGCTGAACTGACCCCACGGCGCTGCGGGCTGCAACGGGAACCTCCTGCGCGACGGACCGTTGTCTCCATGGAAGGGGAAACATCATGGCTAACGCATCTCACAAGAAATTCGGCAAGGGCGTCCAGGGGAAGGGTGATGCCTCGGGAGCAATGACCATATCCGACATCGACAAGATTCCGCCCAACGAGGTGCTGTCGAACCGGGACAAGCAACAGACACCCCGGAAGGGCGGGCATGACGGTAAGAACACCCAGACCGAGCAGTATGAGGACCACGTGGCGAACCGGATCCCGAAAGATGACTGATCTTCGATCTTCGAACACCATACCGCGCCCGCTGCATTGGTCCTGTCTTGAGCCATCTGGCGACCCCATGCGGATGATCGGGCGATGGTGTCGGGTCTGAGGCTCATTGCTTCCTGGCGGCGCGGGGTGCCGCCAATGAACATCCTCTCCACCTCGCCGGGCTTATGGCCCGTGCGTTGCGCTCAGGCGCGCGCTGGACAGGGCAGGGCTGGCACATGAGAAGCGGGCAGCGGCTGACTGGCCGGATGAGGTCGGGCGGCCGGCCCGGATCGCGGGATCACGGCAAGGCCTGCCGGTGGTGGCTGGGGATAAGGTCTCGCCAGCCTTAATCAAAGCATTGAGAGAAGAACCAGCCGAGAACCGATTGTACGTGATTTGTACGAAGCCGGGTCGGTTCGCTTCGTTCACGTAAGGATCTGCACTAATCCGACCAGAAATCTTTCGGGATTCGGCCAGGATCATGACATGCAAGAGATAAATGGTGCTGTGAGAGAGGATTGAACTCTCGACCTCTCCCTTACCAAGGGAGTGCTCTACCACTGAGCTACCACAGCCTTTTTCTTCCAGATTGCTGCCCGGGCGGTTGCCCCGATACAAGCGGGCTCCGGAAAAGCCCTTTCACCTCAACCGACTGCGGCTTATGTCACGCCCCGTATCAGGGAAGTGCCCGGCCACAGCGCCGTTTCGGTGAGCGGGGAGATAGACGCAAAGCTTCGCCTCTGCAAGCCCCTTTTCGACGCCCGCACTGGACCGCGCAACGGGGCTGCGCTAATCCTGCCCGCATGTCCGAACCCGTCGACAGAGCGCCCCCCGGCAAACGGAAATCTCCTGCGGAAAAGGCGCGGGAAGACCGGCTGAAAGCCGCGCTGAAAGCCAATATGGCGCGGCGCAAGGCCCAGGCCAGGGCGCGCACCGCCGGAGAGGCGGGCGGGGGCGAAGAGCCGGGCGGCCCTGACGGGCAGGACAACGGATAACGAGCGAGAGGCAGGTTCATGGATTCGATTCTGGTCAGGGGTAACGGGCCGCTCAACGGGGTGATTCCGATCGCGGGGGCCAAGAACGCCTGCCTGACGCTGATGCCCGCCACGCTTCTGTCGGAAGAGCCGCTGACGCTGACCAATGCGCCGAGGCTGTCGGACATCCGCACCATGACGCAGCTTCTGCAAAGCCTCGGCGTCGAGGTCAGCGCGTTGCACCAGGGCAAGGTCATCACCATGTCCTCGCATGGCGGGCTGAACCCCACCGCCGATTACGAGATCGTGCGCAGGATGCGGGCCTCGAATCTGGTGCTGGGGCCCTTGCTCGCGCGGCTCGGCCATGCGGTGGTCTCGCTGCCCGGCGGCTGCGCCATCGGCGCGCGGCCGATGGATATCCATATCGACGCGCTGACCGCGCTCGGGGCGGAAATCGACTTGCGCGACGGCTATCTGCATGCCAAAGCCCCCGGCGGGCTGAAAGGCGCGGTGCATGAGATGCGCTTCGCCTCCGTCGGCGCGACCGAGAATTTCGTCATGGCGGCCACGCTCGCCAAGGGCACTTCGGTGCTGAAGAACGCTGCGCGCGAGCCGGAGATCGTCGATCTGGTGCAGTGCCTGCGCCGGATGGGCGCCAGGATCGAGGGCGAGGGAACCGATACGATCACCATAGAGGGCGTCTCCGCGCTGCGCGGGGCCACCCATCCGGTGGTGACCGACCGGATCGAACTGGGCACCTATATGCTGGCCCCGGCGATCTGCGGCGGCGAGGTGGAATGCCTCGGCGGCCGGATCGCGCTGCTTTCGGCCTTTTGCGAGAAACTGGACGAAGCGGGGATCTCGGTCGAGGAAACCCCGACCGGGCTGAAGGTCGCGCGCAGGAACGGCCGGATCCGGGCGGTGAATGTGGTGACCGAACCCTTCCCGGGCTTCCCGACCGACCTTCAGGCCCAGATGATGGCGCTTCTGTGCACCGCCGAGGGCACCAGCGTGCTGGAGGAGCGGATCTTCGAGAACCGTTTCATGCATGCGCCGGAGCTCATGCGGATGGGCGCGCGGATCGAGGTCCATGGCGGCACCGCCACCGTCCACGGGGTGGAAAAGCTGCGCGGCGCTCCGGTGATGGCGACGGATCTGCGCGCCAGCGTCTCGCTGATCCTCGCCGGTCTTGCCGCCGAGGGCGAGACGGTGGTGAGCCGGGTCTATCACCTCGACCGGGGCTACGAGCGGGTGGAAGAGAAACTCTCGGCCTGCGGCGCGCAGATCGAGCGGATCAGGGCGGGCTGACGGCGATGGCGGATGCGCGATACGAGGACGGGTCCACCGGGCCGCTGTATCTGACAGCGGTGACGGCGGAGGATGCGCTGGTGATCTCGGCGCTTTTGCAGGATGCGGTGCTGACCGCGGCCGATCTGCATTACGACCGCCGCCGCCGCCGCTTCACCGCGCTGGTGAACCGCCTGCGCCGCGAGGATCGCACGCCCGCGCCCGAACGGGTGCGCAGCCTGTTCAGCGTGATGGATGTGCTGGCGGTGCAGAGCCAGGGCATCGCCCCCGGTGACACCGATCAGGTGCTGTCGGTGCTGTCGGTGGCCTGGGAGCCGGGCGAGGAAGGGGCGGGGCAGCTGACGCTGATCCTCGCCGGCGACGGCGCGATCAGACTCGGCGCCGAGGCGTTGGAGCTGCATCTGGAAGACGTGAGCCGGCCCTATGTGGCGCCCTCGCGCAAACTCCCCGACCACGGCGCCTGATCCCGGCGCCGGATGCCTCCGGCGGGGGTATTTGGGTCAGGATGAAAGGCATAGGCGTCCCGGTTTGCGAGTGCCTGTTCCGGCCGTGGATACCTCCGGCAGGAGGATTTGGGTCAAGAGGAGAACGGACGAGGCGGCAGTCTGGCCGAAGGGCGCCCGGGCCGCGGGCGAAATCCCCGCGAGTCAGAGGAAATCCGGGGCCGCTGGCGCTCTGATGCGCAAGGCGCGGCAGTCCCCGTGGGCGCGGCGCTCCGCCTGAAGGCTTTCCCGGCGATTGCCCGTGGCGAGGTGATCGACAGCCATCTGCCGCCAGGACGGTGCGCACTATGCGGCGGCGGAGCCTCTTGCCCCCGCGACGAGCCCCCCGGTGAAAGCCGCCATGCCTTTCATCCTGAGGGAAATACCCTCGGGGGGAGGCCGCAGGCCGCGGGGGGCCGACGGCCCCCCGTTCCGGGGCCAGCCACCCGCGCGCCCTTTACAGCCTGGCTGCCCCCGCGCTATGCCCGGCCCGACGTCAGGAGGCCGCCATGCCGCAGTATCTCTCCACCAGCGACCGGGATTTCGAAGCCGCTTTCACCGCACTTCTGGGGATGAAGCGCGAGGATGCGCCCGAGGTGGACGAGGCGGTCGCCGCGATCATCGCCGATGTCCGTGCCCGTGGCGATGCGGCGCTGATCGAACTGACGGTCCGCTTCGACCGGCTGGAACTGACGCCCGACCGACTGTGCTTCTCCCCCGGGGAGATCGAGGCCGAATGCGCGAAAGTGCCCCTGGCCGAGGCGGAGGCGCTCGCGCTCGCCGCCGCCCGCATCCGCGCTTATCACCAGCGCCAGTTGCCGCGGGACGAGAGCTGGACCGACGATCAGGGCGCCACGCTCGGCTGGCGCTGGACGCCGGTCTCGGCGGCGGGGCTCTATGTGCCGGGGGGGCTCGCGTCCTACCCGTCCTCGGTCCTGATGAATGCGATTCCGGCGCGGGTGGCCGGGGTGGAGCGGCTGGAGATCGCCTGCCCGACGCCCGGGGGCGAGGTCAATCCGCTGGTGATCCTTGCCGCGCGCCTCTCCGGCGTCGACCGGATCTGGCGGATCGGCGGCGCCCAGGCCATCGCGGCGCTGGCTTACGGCACTGAAACCATCGCGCCGGTCGACAAGATCACCGGGCCCGGCAACGCCTGGGTCGCCGCGGCCAAGCGCCGGGTCTTCGGCCGGGTGGGGATCGACATGATCGCGGGGCCGTCCGAGATCCTCGTCATCGCCGACGCAAGCGCCGACCCGGACTGGATCGCGCTCGATATGCTGAGCCAGGCCGAGCATGATGCCTCGGCCCAGGCGATCCTGGTGACGCCGGATGCGGATTTCGCCAAAGCGGTGGTGGCGGCGCTGGAGGCGCGGCTGACGACGCTGGAGCGGCGCGAGATCGCGGGGGCGAGCTGGCGCGACAACGGCGCGGTGATCGTGACCCGCGATCTGGACGAGGCGGCGGTGCTGTCGAACCGGGTGGCGCCCGAGCATCTGGAACTGTGCACCGAAGACCCGGAGGCGCTGGCCGGAAAGATCACCCATGCCGGTGCGATCTTCCTCGGTCAATGGACGCCCGAGGCGATCGGCGATTACGTCGGCGGGCCGAACCATGTGCTGCCCACGGCGCGCTCGGCGCGGTTCTCCTCCGGGCTCTCGACGCTGGAATTCCTCAAGCGCACGACGCTGGCGAAGATGACGCCGGAAGCCTTGCGCGCCATCGGTCCGGCGGCGGAAGTGCTGGCGGTGTCGGAGAGTCTTCAGGCGCATGGGCTGAGTGTGCGGGCGCGGCTGGAGCGGCTGAACCGGGGCTGAGGCGCGGCTGGTGTCGGAGCGGGGGGCCGTCTGCCCCCCGGAGCGGCCCCATGGGCCGCTCTCCCCCCGAGGATATTTTCAGACAGAAAATGGGCAGGGCGAGGGACCTGGTGTTCCGGCGCGCTGCTGTATGTGCTGGTTTGAAGGGGACATCCCAATGTCGGGGTTCCGCCATTGTCGGACGGCCTCGCCGCCAGCCACCGGATCAGGACAGATGCGCCGCTGCCGCTGCTTTTCGATACGGGGAGATTGTCTCGCCTCAATGCACGCGCCAGGCCCGGGACTGTCCGCATGTGCGGACGAAAGCAGGGGGAAGGGCGTGATCCGGCCCGAACCCGGACAGCGCGTCAAAGCCCTGTCCGGGCGGCGGTGAAACCCGTCGTCCAGGGGTGCCCGGCCGGTCGGGGAAGGCGCGCTGATCCGGTCCGCAGCGCGACCGGCGGGATTCGCTGCGGCCCCGCAATCGCCGCGGGATCGCCTGATCATCCCCGCCGGAGCGCCGTTATGCGACCGGCAGACTGTTTCCCAAAAGGAAATTGCCTGTTTCAGCCGTGCGATAAGCCCTAATCCATTCATAGTTAGGGCCAATTTATGCCACAATCGACGAGGCCAGAGGCATCCCCGGACTCGACATCGGCCGGCCTGATGCGCGATGATGATCGCGCCTCACAGGTTAAACCGGAGTTAACGAATGATCAGGTTCATGTCCTGGGCTACAGTTGCCGCGCTTCTCTCGGCGCCCGCTTTTGCGCAGGGGGTGCATGTCTTTGACAATCCCTGCGAGCGCGGGCCCGTTCCCTACTGGAACACGATCAACCATTCGCGTTCGCAGTTCATCGATTTCATCCAGGAGGTCCGTCCGGGGATGCCGCGGGATCTTGCGAGCGTGATCGCCCATGAGGTCTGCGACGACATCACCATCGTCGGCAATTCCGATGCACTGACGGCCCGGCTCAGGGTCCTGCTGCGCGAATACGGATACTGACCCTGCCGGACGGAGGAGAAAGACGCCCCGGCCGTCCGGGGTGATCGGCCTCTTGACGATGTCAAAGGGATTGGCGCTGGTCGCGGAACATGCGCAGACGATGGTGCGCGTCCGCCCGTTCCTTTGGAGTGCGCCGCTCGGATTTTCCTTTATATTCAACGGGTCGGGGTCTTCAGTCCCGGCCATAAGCGCGGTTCGTTCGGGCGCCCGGCACTGCGTATCGCCTCCGGGCAGGCCGAGGTGGCCGGGCAGGGGGGCCGGAACGCCAGGGGGCCTCGCGGAGGCGATGCACGCCGCACCGGGAGAGGAACGGGTTGCGAAGATGCTGGCCGCGCGGAACCGGCATCCGACTGTTCATTCTGGCCTACTCCGACGGCCAAGAGCGCGGGGACTCGCGCCTGCATCAACCTGGATCCGAAGCAGGGGCTGCGCTTCCGCACCGACCTGAACCAGAGCGGCAGTCAGATCGGGCTGAGCAATGCAGCCCTGTCCTGGACGCTGATGTGGGATCTGATGACGGCAGCGGGCCGGGAGCCCCGGCGGCCGGTCTCTGCCCCCCCCCCATGCCGGGTCGTCTTGCTGAATGGGGAGAGGTCCCCGGACGGCACCCTGAGCTTAAACCCGGCATTCACCGACCGGATGATGGGCTGGCCTCCTGGCTGGACCGATCCGCTGCGGCCGGTAACGGAGTGGTCCCGCTGGCTGCGGCGCGCGCGTGGCGATCTCTGAGAGGGGAGTTGATGGCCGTTTAACCCGGCCCTTAAGGTGGCGTTAAGCCGGGGGCGAGCGGGCCGCTCAGCCCCCGGCCAAAATCGCGCTGCTGCAAGTCTTCGTGTCAAACCGTGCAAAATTCCGTGTCACGCTACAAGGGGTGTAAGTTGACACCAGTATCTGCACGGAAGCGGGATTATCCGGGAACAGCCGGGATCATCTGAAAATGGATGATAAAACAGTGAGATAAGTGGTCGTATCCGGTCCCTTCGGCCATGATTGCATAAATTGCATATTGCGCCTTATGCGAGTCCAGATGGCCTTGCGGGCCCGTTTCGCCGAGGTCGGGCACCGGCCACGAGGGCACCGTTTAACTACCCGTTAAATCGGCAAAAAGTCCAGAGCCTCGCAGGGCGCGAGTGGGCGGAAGATGGCACCAGAACGGCTCGGAACATGCAAATCGGCCCGCAACCTGCAAAAGCCAGTTGCATTTTGCGGTAAGATACTGAAATTGCATGATTTTACAGTGCAGATATTCGTGCCGAAGCCTCGCTGAACATGCCACAGATTTTCCGAGGTCGCCATACTTTACCGATCCGGCAAAGTATTCCGTCCATCAGGGGCGGCCGTATGTGCGGGTGGGCTGGCGGACGTTCGATAAGACGCCCTGGCGCTAGTCGGCGGTTCTTGAGCTGCTGCCGGTTTCGTGGACAGCAGGTTAAGCTAGCATAGCGCGGGCCTCGAACTCCATTGGGCTGAGGTAGCCCAGTTTCGAATGCCTTCTGCG
>NZ_UXAW01000057.1 GCF_900609055.1 Pseudogemmobacter humi
CTCCGAAGGAATCCCAAGCTTCGACCCGATCTCCTGGATCGGCCGCTTCTGCGCTTCTCGAGCGATCTCAATATCAGACTTGAAAGACATGTGGCTCTCCCGTTGGCCAGTCCGCATCCTTTGCCGCGATCCCGCGGGATTCGCGACGCTTCTCCCCGCTCGCACCGTTCGGGCGGGCGGCGGATGTTCCGCCGCCGAATTCTTCGTCCCCCCTGAGAGGGGCTGCCGGAATTCCTGACACCTTCGGAGTCGAATTATTCTCGATAATAAATAGATATTCCTGTTGGTCAACACGCATGGATGATTTCAGCAGACAAGCTGCATGTTTTTCCGCCCGGCCCCGGATCGGCCGCTCTCTTGCCCCGACGGTGGCCTTGGGTAATATGGCGCGAAAGCCGGAACCCGCCTGTCGAAGGACCTCAGCCATGTCTCTGCCCGCCCCGGAAACCATCCTCGTCACCAGCTGGAAAGTGGCTTGCGACGGGGGCGAGGGCGCGCTCGGCCATCCCCGGGTCTGGCTGACGATTCCCCGCGACAAGGGATTCGTCGAATGCGGCTATTGCGACCGCCGGTTCGAGATCGACCGCGCCCATGCGCATGACGACCATTGAACCGGGCCGCTGACTGACCCTCTGAGAAGAGCGGGGCAGGGCGCGCATCAATGCGCCTCGGCCCAGTTGCGCCCGCGTCCGGCCTCGACCACCAGCCGCACCGTCAGCTTCACCGCGGGCTCGGCCGCGCCCTCCATCACCTCGCGCGCGCGCGCGATCAATATGTCGGCCTGCGCCTCGTCCACCTCGAACAGCAGTTCGTCATGGACCTGCAACAGCATCTTCGCATCGAGCCCGGCGATCGCCGCGGGCATCCGGATCATCGCGCGGCGGATCACATCGGCCGCCGTGCCCTGGATCGGTGCGTTGATCGCCGCGCGGCGCGCGAATCCGGCGCCCGGACCCTTGGCGTTGATCTGCGGCGTGTGGATCTTGCGGCCGAACAGGGTCTCTACATGATCATGCGCCTTCGCGAAGGCGATGGTTTCGTCCATATAGCTGCGGATGCCGGGGAAACGCTCGAAATAGCGGTCGATGAAGCCCTGGGCCTCGGCGCGCGGGATGCGCAGGTTGCGCGCAAGGCCGAAGCCGGAAATCCCGTAGATCACCCCGAAATTGATCGCCTTGGCCTGGCGGCGGATCATCGGATCCATCCCCTCGACCGGCACCCCGAACATTTCCGAGGCGGTCATGGCGTGAATGTCGAGCCCGTCCCGGAACGCCTGTTTCAGCGCCGGGATATCGGCGATATGCGCGAGGATCCGGAGCTCGATCTGACTGTAGTCGAGCGAGACCAGCACCCGCCCCTCGGGCGCGACGAAGGCCTCGCGGATGCGGCGGCCTTCTTCGGTGCGCACCGGGATGTTCTGCAAATTCGGATCGGTCGAGGCCAGACGGCCGGTATTGGCCCCCGCGATGGAATAAGAGGTATGGACCCGGCCGGTTTCCGGGTTGATCGCGGTTTGCAGCGCATCGGTATAGGTCGATTTCAGCTTGGCGATCTGGCGCCAGTCGAGGATCTTCGCTGCGAGCTTCGCCCCCTGCGGATGGCTGTCCTGCATGGTGGTGATGTCTTCGAGAATATCGGCGCCGGTGCCGTAAGCCCCGGTCTTGCCCTTCTCGCCGCCCGGCACGCCCATCCGGTCGAACAGCACCTCGCCCAATTGCTTGGGGCTGCCGGGGTTGAATTTCTCGCCCGCGATCTCAAGGATCTCGTCCTCGTATTGCGCCAGTTTCTGGGCGAAAGCGTTCGACATCCGCGAAAGCGTGTCGCGGTCGACCCGGACTCCGGCCATTTCCATCCCGGCCAGCACCGGCACCAGCGGGCGCTCCAGCGTCTCGTAGACGGTGGTGACCTTCTCGCGGTGCAGCCGCGGCTTGAATGACTGCCAGAGCCGCAGGGTCACATCGGCGTCTTCGGCGGCGTATTTCGTGGCATCGGCGATTTCCACCCGGTCGAAGGTGATCTGCGCCTTGCCCGAGCCGATCAGATCCTTGATCGGCAGGGTCTGATGGCCGAGGTAAAGCCCGCAGATCTCGTCCATCCCGTGGTTGTGGAGGCCGGCGAACATCGCGTAGCTCATCAGGAGCGTATCGTCGATGGGCGCGATGCGGATGCCGTGGCGGGCGAAGATCTTCCAGTCGTATTTGATGTTCTGGCCGATCTTGAGGATCGCCGGATCCTCCAGCACCGGCTTCAGCTTCGCCAGAACCTCGTCAAGCGGCAACTGCCCTTCGACCCGCTCCGAGGCGCCGAACAGATCGCCGCCGCCCTGGCGGTGGTTCAGCGGGATATAGGCGGCCTGGCCCGGATCGACCGCAAGCGAGATCCCCACCAGTTCCGCCTGCATCTCGTCGAGCGAGGTGGTCTCGGTATCCACCGCCACATGGCCGATGTCCTGGATGCGCAGGATCCACTGATCCAGCAGGGCGTGATCGCGGATGGTGACATAGGTGTCGCGCGCGAAGGGCAGTTGTTCGGGCTCGGGCGCCGCGTCGGTTGTGGTTTTTGGCGCCTCGA
The DNA here is from genome assembly GCF_900609055.1 of Pseudogemmobacter humi. Classification (GTDB taxonomy): domain Bacteria; phylum Pseudomonadota; class Alphaproteobacteria; order Rhodobacterales; family Rhodobacteraceae; genus Pseudogemmobacter; species Pseudogemmobacter humi. The sequence goes on from NZ_UXAW01000057.1 coordinate 2,572, forward strand.
TCACCGGCGCCGCGACCTTCAGCTTTTCGGCCACCCGGCGCGAGAGCCCGCGCAATTCCATCGCGGTCAGGAAGCTCAGGAGCTTTTCCGGGTCGGGCCTCACCACCTCCAGATCGTCGAGCGTGATGTCGAGCGGGGTGTAGGCATCCAGCGAGACCAGCCGTTTCGAGGTCAGGATCTGCTCGCGGTTCTCCAGCAGCGACTCGCGCCGTTTGGGCTGTTTGATCTCGCCCGCGCGGTCGAGCAATTCCTCAAGGCTGCCGTATTCGTTGATCAGAAGCGCCGCGGTCTTCAGCCCGATCCCCGGCGCGCCCGGCACGTTGTCGATGGAATCGCCCGCCAGAGCTTGGACATCGACCACCCGCTCGGGCCCCACGCCGAATTTCTCGACCACCTCGTCGGGGCCGATCTGGCGGTTCTTCATCGGCTCCAGAATATCCACCCCGGGCCGCACCAGCTGCATCAGATCCTTGTCCGACGAGATGATCGTCGCCGAGCCGCCCGCCTCGACCGCCTGGCGCGCGAGGGTGGCGATGATGTCGTCGGCCTCGTAATTCGGCACTTCGATACAGGCGACGTTGAAGGCGCGGGTCGCCTCGCGCGTCAGCGGGAACTGCGGGCGCAGGTCCTCGGGCGGCGGCGGGCGGTTGGCCTTGTATTCGGGATAGATCTCGTTGCGGAAGGTCCTGGCCGAGTGATCGAAGATCACCGCGATATGGGTCGCGGCGCCGGAAGAGCGCTCTTTCGTGATCTCGCCCCACAGGATGTTCGAGAATCCCGCGACCGCGCCGACGGGGGTTCCGTCCGAGCGCGTGAGCGGCGGCAGCGCGTGATAAGCGCGGAAGATATAGGCCGAGCCGTCGATCAGATGCAGATGGTGGCCCTTGCCGAATGTCATGTCGCCGCTCTCCGTCCTGCGCGGCGCCAGTATTGGCAGAGACCGGCAGTCGGGTCCATAGAGCGGGGACAGATGGCCGTCGCGGATGATTGCGCGACCGGGAAGGGCCTGAACCCGTTCATGGCCTCCTTGCCTCATGATCTGCGAGAGAAGGCGGCCCCGGGGACATGGGGCTGTTCATCCGGGCGCAACCGCCGGGCAGGCGAGAGAGAGATCAGGCTGCGGGGCCTGCTCCTGGCCTGCGGTTCGCGCCGGATCGAACGGCCTGCGGGCCGGCCCGGGGATGATGGCGCGCGCCAGGTCATGGCCGGCAATATCCCCGACCGCGGCCCGTTCATCCTCGGCCAGGCCGAAGGACGGGACCCGAGGCGGCTGGCCGATTTCACCTGTATCCGAACCGCCGGAGCGAGGATCCGCATCGCGCTGATGTGTCGCTTCAATTTGCCCGGCGCCGCCGGGACCGGACGTGCGGCACAAGGTCAGCCGGGAAAGGGAAACCTCCGGCCCCCGTCCGACTTTTGCGACGATGCCGCGCCCTATGGCCCGATGGCGCCGGGGGCCCGATGGCGCCGCGGGCTCTGGCGGCGGCGGGCGGCCTGGCGCTTGCAAGGGCGGGGGCTCTCGGGCATCAAGGCGTGACGCGCCCAGCCGGAAGACCGCCATGACCAACCGCATCTGCCATATCGAGATCGACGAGAAGGGCCTTGCCCGCCCCACGCCCGAGATCGAGCAGGAGCGCAAGGTCGCGATCTTCGATCTGCTGGAAGAGAATTCCTTCGGCCTTCCGGCGCGCGAGGGGCGTGCGGTGCCCGCAGGCCCCTACCGGCTTGGCCTTGCGATCCGCGAGGGCCGCCTCGTCTTCGCCATCACCCGCGAGGACGAAAGCCCGGTCGGCGAGTTCCACCTCAGCCTCGGCCCGTTCCGCCAGGTGGTGAAGGACTATTTCCAGATCTGCGAGAGCTATTTCGAGGCGGTCAAACGCCTGCCGCCCAGCCAGATCGAGGCGATCGACATGGCGCGGCGCGGTATCCACAACGAGGGGGCGCGGGTGCTCCAGGAGCGGCTGGAGGGCAAGGCCGAGGTCGACAAGGACACCGCGCGGCGGCTGTTCACCCTGATCTGCGTGCTGCACTGGGGGTAAGGCTTGGGCGATTTCCCGCAGTCCGTCCTGTTTTGCTGCGACCATAATGCCGTGCGCTCGCCCATGGCCGAGGGGCTGATGAAGCAGCTTTACGGCCAGCGCGCCTATGTGCAGTCGGCCGGCGTGAAGAACGATATGGAGGTGGATGGTTTCTCGGTCGCGGTCTGCCAGGAGATCGGGGTGGAGCTGGCGCGCCACCGCTCGCGCAGTTTCGAGGAAATGCAGGAATGGGGCGACGATCTGGGCCAGTTCGACCTCGTGATCGCGCTTTCGCCCGCCAGCCAGCGCCAGGCGCTGGAACTGACGCGCTGGCATCATCTGGAGGTGGAATACTGGCCGATCCTCGACCCCACGGGGCTGGGCGAGACGCGTGAGGCGAAGCTCGCGGCCTACCGCCAGGCGCGCGACCAGATCCGGGCGCGGATGATCGAGCGCTTCGGCCCGCCCACCGAAGACGTAGCGTCCTGAGCGGCGCGGCGGGACGTAAGGCGGATCGGTGCGGCGGGGATTTGCCCTTAGCGGTTAATCGCGTCATTGCAGGTGAAGGTCCTGGCCATTCGCTCGCGATCATAATCCGAAAGCCAGTCATTGAATGCCAGGTAGATAGGGCGCAGCTTTCCGGGATCGAGAGCGGCAAGGTCCATGCCCCGGTCATCGTATACGTTGAGGACGATGCCCTGTTCGAAATCGACGATGTAGATCCTCTCCAGCCATCTCGCCTTTGGGGAAATGTCGATCTCACGCGCGATACATGCCCAAAGCAAAGCATCTCTTTGTTCACAGGACGTAGACATTTCAGCGCTGCACCAATATGCGCAAAGATCTTCTCCAAACGCAGCGATATGGTCCTTGTCTTTCAGCGGCACGCGCTCCGGCTTGCTGAATTCTCCCTGAAATCCGATGCCTGCCAATGCTTTGAAGGAAGATGCCGCGCGTGGTGACCTGCGCGCACCATCGTAGTATCCTACGATGGCTGTCATGCTGCGAGATTGCGCGAACACCGACGCTGCCACTTCTCTGGCACGATCTATCGCCCTCATAAACCTGAGGGGGTCTGAATTCTGCTCTCCGCCAAGATCGAAACGCAGAACATAACTTGCCTCGTGGAACAGCGAATCTGGAAAGCCATTCCATCCGAAAGTTTCCCTGATCCTATCGGTCGGTGATCCCTGCATCTTGTCTCCTGGGTTGCGCGAAACAATGCGGCTTCCGGCATTCAGGTTCGACTCCGGCTCCGCTCCCGCCAGAACCGGCCGTCACACCGCCGTCCCGGCCGCATCAGCCCGGGCGTGGGGGATCCTCGGCAGGTTTTCCTCGATCCAGCCCACCAGCGCGATGACATGGACGGCGGCCTCCTCGCCCAGAGGCGTCAGCGAATAGTCCACATGCGGCGGCACCACCGCGCGCGCCTCGCGCAGGACGAAACCGTCCGCTTCCAGATCCTTCAGCACCTGCGACAGCATCCGCTCGCTGACCCCGCCGATCCGGCGGCGCAATTGCGCGAAGCGGTGCGGCCCGGTCGCCAGCGCCACCATGACCAGCGTGCCCCACCGGCTGGTCAGATGCCCGAGCACCGCGCGCGAGGGACATTCCGCCGCCAGCACATTGCCGCGGCCCCAGTCTGCGATCAGTTTCTCTGCTGCGTCCCGGCGCGCCATCCTCTGTCTTCCATACTAACAAATTTGTGCGTACTTCTCTTTCGTAAGTATTCGGCTATCTCTGACCCGTCAATATGTAATGGAGAGAGTCAATGACCATCGCCGTCACCGCAGCCACCGGCCAGCTCGGCCGCCTTGCCATCGACGCATTGAAGGCGCGCGGCGCCGCCCCCGTTCCGCTGGCGCGCAGCCCGGAGAAGGCCGGCCCCGGCGCGCGCGCCTTCGATTACGACCGGCCCGATCCGGCGGCGCTGAGCGGTATCGGCACGCTCGTGCTGATTTCCGGCAACGAGATCGGCAGGCGCTTTCCCCAGCACAAGGCGGTGATCGACGCCGCCAAAGCCGCCGGGGTGAAGCGGATCGTCTACACCTCGATCCTGAAGGGCGAGACCTCGCCGATGAAACTGGCCGCGGAACATGTGGCGACCGAAGCGGCGCTGAAAGAATCGGGGCTGGAGTACACCATCCTCAGAAACGGCTGGTATACTGAGAATCTGACCGCCGCGCTCGCTCCGGCCATCGAACACGGCGCGATTCTGGGGGCCTCGGGCGAGGGGCTTTATGCCGCAGCCGCGCGGAAGGACTACGCCGAGGCGATCGCGGCGACCGCGACGCAGCCCGGCCATGCGAACAAGGTCTACGAACTGGCGGGCGATACCGCTTTCACCGGCGCGGATCTTGCCGCCGAGGTGGCGAAGCAATCCGGCAGGCCGGTGGCCTGGGTGAACCTGCCCGAGGCAGACTATGCCAAAGCGCTGGAGGGGTTCGGCCTGCCCGCCGCTTTCGCCGCGATCCTTGCCGACAGCGACGCGCAGACCGCGAAGGGCGCGCTGTTCGACGACAGCCGCACCCTCTCGCGCCTGATCGGCCGTCCGACCACGCCGCTGGCCGCGACGGTGGCGGCGGCGCTGGCCTGAGCCCCGCTCCCGGGGCGGTGCCGTTCTGGCGCCGCTTCGGGACGTTTTCGGGCTTTCTTCCGCGGGGCAACGGGCTATCTTCGCGCCAAAAGGAAAGGGAGAGCCATGTCCGCCAATGAGACACGCAATCTGATCGAAACCTATTACACCGCCTTCAACGCGCTTGATCCCGAAGGGATGACCGCGCTGGTCAGCGACGATATCGAGCATCGCGTGAACGAGGGCGAGACCCGCCGCGGCCGCGCGAAATTCGCCGAATTCGGCGCCCATATGGGGGTCTCGTACCGCGAAGAACTGAAGGACATCGTGATCTTCGTGAACGAGGACGGCAGCCGCGCGGCGGCCGAATTCACCGTCCACGGCGAATATCTGCAAACCGACCCGGGCCTGCCCGAGGCGAAGGGGCAGAAATACGTCCTGCCCGCGGGCTCGTTCTTCGATGTGAAGGGCGGCAGGATCACCCGCGTCACCACCTTCTACAACCTCAGCGACTGGGTCCGGCAGGTCTCGGCATGACGCTGACGGTCCGCGCTCTGAGGGGCCCGGAACTGGAGGCCGCGCTGGACGACATGGCGCGGCTTCGCATCACCGTGTTCCGCGACTGGCCCTATCTCTACCACGGCACTCTCGATTACGAGCGCAACTATCTGCAAACCTATCGCGACAGCCCCGGCGCGATGCTGGTGGCGGCGATAGATGACGGCCGGATCGTCGGTGCCTCGACCTCGGCGCCGATGGAGGATCACGCCGCGGAATTCGCGGAACCCCTGCGCGAGACGGGGCTGGCGCTGGAAAAGATCCTCTACGGCGCCGAATCGGTGCTGCTGCCGGAATACCGGGGCAGGGGGGTGGGGCATAAATTCTTCGACCTGCGCGAGGAACATGCCCGCGCTCTGGGCCGCAGCCATGTGGCCTTCTGCTCGGTGATGCGGCCTGCGGATCACCCTTTGCGCCCCGAATCCTACCGCGGCAACGATGTGTTCTGGACCAAACGCGGCTATGCGCCCCTGCCGGGCGCCATCGCGCATTTCACCTGGCAGGACGTGGATCAGCAGCAGGAGACGGAAAAGCCGCTCCAGTTCTGGATCCGCCGGCTCTGATCCCCGGCCGGGGAAGCGCTCCGCGCGGGGATATTTAAGAGACAGAAAATCACAGGCGCCTGTTGCCATTTTCTGTCTCTAAATATCCCGGGGGAGTCTTTGCGCAGCAAAGACGGGGGCAGCGCCCCCCGCGCGGCCGGCCGCCCCGCGGCGGCGCCCGGGCAGAATCCCCTTGAAAATCACGGACCGAAGGCGCATATCCGCCGGCAGAAAGCCTGCGCATCCCGCGGGCTCATGCCTATTCGGAGTGAACATGGCCAAGGAAGACATTCTCGAATTCCCCGGTGTCGTGAAGGAACTCCTGCCCAATGCGACATTCAAGGTCGAACTCGACAATGGCCATGAACTGATCGCGACGATGGCAGGCAAGATGCGCAAGAACCGCATCCGCGTTCTGGCCGGCGACAAGGTGCAGGTGGAGATGACCCCCTACGACCTGTCGAAAGGGCGCATCAATTACCGCTTCAAATAAGCCCTTCCCTTGCGACTGATCCTGGGATCCGCCTCGCCGCGCCGGAAAGAGCTTCTGGCGCAGATCGGCATCGTGCCCGATCTCATCCTGCCCCCCGATATCGACGAAGAGCCGCGCAAGGCCGAACTGCCGCGCCCCTATGCCGCGCGGCTTGCGCGCGAGAAGGCGATGGCGGTCGAGGCGGGCGAGGGCGATCTGGTGCTTTGCGCCGATACCACGGTGGCGCTCGGGCGGCGCATCCTCGGCAAACCCTCCGATGCGGCGGAAGCGGCGGCTTTCCTCGCGCTACTGGGCGGGCGGCGCCATCAGGTGATCACCGCGGTGGCGGTGCGGTGTGGCGCGCGGATCTGGGCGCGCGAAAGCGTCTCGGCGGTGAAGATGAAGCGGCTCTCGGACGATGAGATGAACGGCTATCTCGCCAGCGGCGAATGGCAGGGCAAGGCCGGGGGCTACGGCATCCAGGGCCTGGCCGGGGCCTTCCTGCCCTGGATCTCGGGCAGCTACAGCGGCATCATGGGCCTGCCGCTGGCGGAAACCGCGGCTTTGCTGGCCTCGGCCGGCTGGCCGGTCTGGAGGCAGGCATGAAGGGCCGGGTGATCATTCTGGACCGGATCGGCGAACGCGAGGCGGCGGCGCTGATGGTGGACGGGCAACTCGAAGACATCGCCATCGACGCGCCGGATCTGGCTTTGGCGCCGGGCGCGATCTGCCGCGCGGTGGCCGACCGGCCGATGAAGGGCCAGGGCGGCATCTTCGTGAAACTGCCCGGAGGCCAGGGCTTTCTGCGCCAGATCTCGGGCATTTCCCCGGGGCAAAGGCTGATCGTCCAGGTCTCGGGTCCGGCCGAGCCCGGCAAGGCGCTGCCGGTCACCATCCGCGTGCTGTTCAAGTCGCGCTATGCCATCATCACTCCGGGCGCTCCGGGGCTGAACATCTCGCGCCGCATCCGGGACGAGGCTTTGCGCGCGGAACTGGAGCGTCTCGCGTCCGGCGCCATGCAGGGCGCGGCACCGGATCTGGGGCTGATCCTGCGCTCGGTCTGCGATCAGGCCGGGGATGAGGACATCGCGGAAGACATCGCCGCGCTGCGCCGCCTTGCCGAGGTGGTCCTGGCCGATCTCGACGGCGGGCCGGAGTTGCTGGTCGATGCGCCCGGGGCGCATGAGCTGGCCTGGCGCGACTGGGGCGATCCCGCGCCCGACGAGGTGGTGGACGAGGATGGCGCTTTCGCCGCGCATGGCGTGGCCGATCAGCTGGACGCGCTGGCCGCAGCCCGTGCCGATCTGCCCGGCGGCGGCCATCTCTGGATCGAATCCACCCGCGCGCTGGTGGCGGTGGATGTGAACACCGGCGCGGACACGTCGCCGGCGGCGGCGCTGAAGGTCAATATCGCCGCGGCGCGCGATCTGCCGCGCCAGTTGCGGCTGCGCGGCCTTGGCGGCCAGGTGGTGATCGACTTCGCGCCTATGCCGAAACGCGACCGCAATATCCTCGACCAGGTGATCCGCGCCGCGTTCAGGGCGGGGGGCGAGGTGACGCTGGCCGGCTGGACCGGCCTTGGCCTTTACGAACTGACCCGCCGGCGCGACCGGCCGGCGCTGACCGGGCTGTGGCCATGAGCTGTCCGATCTGCGGCAGGAAGACGGAAACCGCCTCGCGGCCGTTCTGCTCGAAGCGCTGCGCCGATGTGGATCTGGCGCGCTGGCTGGGCGGCGGCTACCGGATCGCGGGCGAGGATGCGGAAGAATCTCTGCCCGACCAGGAGCCTGACGGCGCGGGGCCGGAGAGCCGGCACTAGGGCCGGGCTCCAGCCAGCAGATGACGGCTGCGGCGACGGCGCCCATCAAGTTTTGATGTTGTGCCAAGCGGGCAGCGATCCGACGCCGGCCCTTCAGGCGGCAGGTGCATGCGGTGGGTGTGCCGGCGCCGGAGTTCTGGCGCAGGCAAAGCTTCGGCGGTGCCTCCCTTCCCGAAGCAGAGTGTCGGGCGCTTCATCTTTGGACGCGGAAGGGCTTTCGGTCGGCGTGAAAATCCGGCCAGCCGGTGTACTCGACGGAGTTTGCAGCCTGAGGTGTTTTCCCTCTGGACAGCCCCGCGCCCCCTGGGTATCACCCGCCCACCAAAGGTGCCCGGATAGCTCAGTTGGTAGAGCAGCGGATTGAAAATCCGCGTGTCGGCGGTTCAAATCCGTCTCCGGGCACCATCTTTCAACAGTTTATCTGGCTGAGAAAAGTTGCCATGACACTCTGGCAGCATTCGTGTTTCATTCCTGTTCTGTTCCGCGCTTGATTTGCGCGGCCCTCGCGCGCCTTTGCCGGGCTGGACCGGCATATTGGGCGGCCATTGCGCTGGTCTTGTGGCCTGTGACTGCGGAGATCGGTTCATCGCTGCAACCGGCGGCTGCCAACTCTGCGGCCGCAGCATGGCTGAGGCCGTGAATGTCGTGTGTCTCGGCCCCGATTTTGCCTGACGGCTTTTGCGGCGGGGGAAGCAGGTGAGTGGCTTACCCTGCGGCCAACAGGCGCCGATTGTGGCCCCTGTTTCTGTCGCATGACACCTGGCGGATCAGCTTGCGGCAGTGCTTCGTGACCCGGGAGACGGCACCTCTTTCCATACCGCAGACGGGCATCCCCTTCCTGTCGCCGTTCGTCCGCGCCTCCTTTTCGCCCGCAGGCCGGAAGAGGCCCGGTCCGCCGGAGGGGCGCACCGGGCCCTGGCGTCTTTCCCCGCCACGCCACGGGATCTGCAAGAGAGCCAGGCAGAATCCGTGGCGCGCCTTCTGGCGTCGGGCGGGCGGAACCGCTCTGCGGGGGCGATCAGATCCTGGTGACGAAAGTTCGCGCGTGATAAAGCGCGAGCAACGGCAGGCCTGTGCATACGATGGTGGCGACGACGACTCCGGTCGTGCCCCAGGCGAAAAAGGCGATCATTGCAGTTCCTCCGACAGGCCGGTCTGGCGCATTCTGGTGCGTCCGAATGCATTCAGCCGGTAACAATTCAAAAGTTTTTCGCTTCCCGGCGCCGTATTCGGGTCGATCTGCGATTTCACATGGCTGATGAGACCGCCCGCATAGAGATCGGTCAGCGTCATGCGAATGGTGCCGCTCCAGTAGGGGCCGCCGTCCAGGCGGTATTCCCGCAGGATCACGTCCCTGATTTCGTGATCCCACAGGGAATCCGCGCGTTCCAGAAGTTGCAGGATGCGGCCCTTGATATGTACCTTTGCCATGGTTCAGCCCTCCTCCACTGCGCGGATCACCTCAAGAACGCCGCGGCCCTCGGTGAACAGGACGAAGCTGCCGATCACGGCGACAATCGCGCCTGCCGCGAACCAGATATCGGGCGTGAGGCCGCCGAAGATCCACAGGTAAACCAGCGAGAGCGGTCCATACAGGGCCGCGATGGCCTGGCCCCGGCCGACCCCGATCAGCGGGAACGACTTATACCAGGAGACATAGCAGAAGGCGAAGGTCATCCCCATCAGCAGCAGCATGAGCCAGACTCCGGGCTGGGCAAGGGCCGTCCCGATCGCAAGCCAGAGCTGGTCGCCCGCCAGGAGCCACGCCAGCGGAAGCCCGACCACGACCCAGATCAGCATCTCGGCCGAGAACCGCAGCGTAAGGCCCACATCGGGGTCGCTCACATCGAGCGCCCGTCCGGCCACGGCGCCTTCGAGGCCCCAGCCGATGAAGGCCATGGCGCCGCCCAGATAGCCGATCCAGCGGCTGCTGTCGCCCTCCGCCCTCAGATCGGCCAGCAGGCTGGGCAGAAAGATCAGCACCGCCCCGGTGACAAGCACCAGAAGCCCGACCGCCGCGCGCGCGGTGATGCGCTCGTTATACCAGAGCCGTGCCAGCATGGCGCCGACCAGCGGATAGAGCAGCCCCGCCACGGCGGCAAAGCCCGGCCCGACATAGACCATCGCGACATAGGTGCCGAAGATCGCGCAGCCGCCCGTCAGCCCGGCGGGCAGATACCATATCGAGATCCTGCGCTGACGCAGGGTGCGGAAATATTCTCCGGTCTTGCCGAGCGTGCCGACCCAGACGAACATAAAGAACAGCACGGCGATCGCATTGAGAAAGGCGACCACCATCGCCGCCAGCATGTTGTCGGCATTCCCGCCCTCGGTCAGCCGGACGAAGGGCTCTTCGTAATAGACCGCATAGCCGGGCACATACCACGCGGCCCAGAGAACCGCGCACCAGAGCGCCCAGATGAAGCCCCATCGGACCTGATAGTTCCGGCTCTTTCTTCTCAGAGCCTCAAGTGTCACGCCAGTCGCCATTCAATCCTCCCGTGGATGGTTTCGGCAGCCGGTTCCGCGGTCTTGTCCGCATTGGATGCGCATCGCCGCGTGAGAGCCCGGACTGCCGTGTTGCAGATATGGCTTGCGCCCTATTCGTGGGTCTTTGCCTTTTCAGGGTCGAAGAACGGCAGGGCAGAGACGGTCACGCTGACGGCGTCCTTCCCCTCGCCCACCGTAAGCACGGTGCCGTCCGCGATCGCCGGTTCGATATGCACCAGCGCCAGCGATTTCTTCATGCGGTGGGAATAGCCGGGGCTGTTGATGGTGCCCACCTCGCGGCCGTCGAGGCAGAGCTTCGCGCCCGCGGGCAAGGGGTCCGTGATCTCCCCGGTGGAGACACCGGCGATCCTCACCTTTTCCTGGCCCTCCTTCGCCAGCAGCGCGTCGCGGCCCATGAAGCCTGCCTTCTTGCGCGAGATGGTCCAGCCAAGCCCGACTTCCCAGGGCGTGAACGCCTCGCTCATGTCGTAGGGGTAGAACAGCAGGCCCGCTTCGATGCGGATCTTGTCGAGGCAGTTGAACGAGCAGGCCATGATGCCGTCCTTTTCGCCCTCGCCCAGGATGTTGTTCCACAGATCCACAACATCCTTGCGGTCGGTGAAGATCTCGTAGCCGCGCTCGCCCGAATAGCCGGTGCGCGACAGGATCACCCTACGGCCGAAAAGCTCGGTCTCGATCTGATGGAAATAGGCGAGGCCCGCCAGATCCGCCGGGGTGAACCGTTGCAGGAAGGGCAGCGCCTTCTGGCCCTGAAGCGACAGATCGTGCAATTCGTCGTCGAACCGGACCTCGACATCGCGGCGGCCCTTCGCGGCCTCCTGAAGCCGCTCAAGGCTTTTTCCCGCACCGTGGACATAGAGATATTTCTGATCGTCGATGTGGAAGATGATGTTGTCGTCGCAGATCGTGCCCTCATCGGTCAGCAGCGGATTATAGGCCGATTTGCCGCGGTAGATGCGGCTCATGTCGCGCGTGGCGATATGGTCGGCCAGCGCCGCGGCGCCCGCGCCGGTGATCCAGATCTTCTTCAGCGCCGAGACATCGAACAGGCCCGCGGCCTCGCGCACCGCGTCATGTTCCTTCTCGGCCGGGGTCGCATAGCTCCATGCGACATCCATGTCGTTCCAGTCGCCGAGGCCCGCCCCCAGCTTCTTATGCTCGTTCTCAAGCTCGGATACCCGCCTGGTCATGTCGTGTCCTTTTCATGCAAGAGGAGCCCGGCGGCAGCGGGGCGAAGCCCGGCCGCCGGGCGGGGGGTCAGAAGTGGTTTTCCAACTCGGCGGCGATCTCGAACATGTCGCCGACGATGCCGTAGCGCGCGATGCTGAAGATCGAGGCCTCGGGGTCGGTGTTCACCGCCACGATGTTCTCGACATGCTTCATGCCCCACTGGTGCTGGACCGAGCCCGACACGCCCATCGCCACATAAAGCCGGCAGTTCGCCGCAAGCCGGCCCGACTGGCCCACCTGCCGCGCCTTCGGCAGCCAGCCGTTGTCGGCGATCGGCCGCGAACATCCGAGCGTGGCGCCCATCTTGTCGGCCAGTTCCAGGAACTGCTCGACATTCGCCTCATCCGCGACGCCGCGGCCGATCGACAGGATGAATTCGGCGCCGGGAATGTCGATGCCGCCCGCATCGGCCGGCGGCTTCCATCCCTCATGCTTCGTGGCGATGTCGGCCGAAGGCGCCGCCAGTTCCGTCACCGTGGCCTGGGCCTGGCCCGCGGCCGGCTCGAACACGTTGGTGCGCAAAGTCAGCAGGACGGTTTCCTTGCCGGGGAAGTCGATATCCATCAGCACCTTCTCGGCATAACCCGCGCGGGTCGCGACCAGATCGCCCCCCTCGCGGCGCAAAGCCAGAACGTCGGTGGAAAAGCCGAGGCCGTTCCTGGCCGCGGTGGCGGGCGCAAAGGACCAGGCATCCACCCCGTGCGGGACGAGGATCAGCGCGGGTTTGCGCTGCCCGATCAGGTCGTCCAGGACGGCCTCGATCAGATCGGGCTGGAAATCATCCGAGGCCCTGACCGCGATCACCTCGTCCACGCCCCCGACCGAAAGCGGGCCGGCAAGGGACTGCGGATCGGCGGCGACGATCACGACCGCCAGAGTGTCGCCCGCCTCTTTGACGCCGCGCGCGGCGGTGATCGCCTCGAACGAGCTGGTCAGCAGCTCGCCGTTGCGCTGCATTGCGATGACGATGGTTCCGCTCATGATCACATCCCCCGGATTTCTTTGATGATCTCTGCCAGCCGCGCCGCCTGTTCGGCCGCAGTGCCGGTGATGAGTTCGGCCTTGCCGCGCTCGGGCACATACATGCGCCGGACGTTCGAGGCGGGCCTGAGGTCGTCCTCGCCAAGGCCGAGATCATCGGGCGACAACTCGTCCACCTGTTTCTGTTTGGCCTGTTTGATGCCGCGCAGCGAGGCGTAGCGCGGCTGGTTGATGCCAAGCTGGATCGACAGCACCGCCGGGCAGCGGATGGACATCACTTCCTCAAGCCCGCCTTCCAGCTCGCGCCGCAGGGTCGCCGAGGGGGCCCCCGGCGTGTAGTCGAGATGGCTCACCACCGCGGCATGCGGCCAGCCGAGGATCCCGGCCAGCGCCATGCCGGTGGCGGCCGAGCCGAAATCGGTCGACTGGGCGCCGGTGAAAACCATGTCGGGCTTCTCGCGTTCGACCAGCTTCGCCAGGATCTTTGCGACAACGATCCCGTCGGCCCCGGCAAGCGCGTCGTCCCAGACCCGGATGCCGCGATCAGCGCCCTTGGCAAGGACGGTCCGCAGCGCATCATCCGCGTCGTCGTCGCCGACGATGGCGACCACCACCTCGACCCCGTCGCCGGCGGCTTCCTTGATCAGCAGGGCCTGCTCGACCGAGAAGTGATCGAACTCGTTCAGATCCTTCTCGAAATAGTCGTCATCGACATCGCGACCGTCATCGCGCATCTCGAACTGGTCATCAAGGCTGGCGATCTGCTTTACCGGAACAAGTATCTTCATTCGTCATCTCCAGGTTTTCCGTCACTGTTGCGGGGTGGGAAGGAAGCCGCCCGCCGCCCGAGCCTGCGCGCGGCGGCAAAGCGCACCTGCGGGTCGGGATCGTCCAGCAGGTCGGCGAGGGCGCCGTCGTCCAGCAGGGGATGCCCGACGATCATCGCCCGGTTGAGCGGATAGGGATCGGCGGCCAGCAGCAGGACGGCTGCCTGCGGCGCCGCGCGGTTGAAGGCGATGGAGCGGCGCACATCGGCATCACCGCTGGCGGCAATCGCTTTGAGCGTCGTGGCGGGCGTTGCCGGATTGCGGCCGAGGGCACCCAGCACGTCGCGGTCGCGGCTGGACAGAAGCGCGCCGACGGCCTCGGGCGGCGCGTCCTCGCGCAGCGCCACACCCGCCTGGACCCAGGGCGCGGTGTCCTGGGCGAGGCGGACCAGAAGGTCCGGCGGGCTGGCGGGGTTGCGCGCGACGCTGCGGCGGATCCCGGGGTCGTCGTCCTGGGCGAGCCGCGCCAGCAGACCGGCGGGCAGGTCGGGATGGCGCGCGATCCAGCGCCGGACCCAGGGGTCGGGGTCGGCGGCGAGCCGCGCGATGACATCCGCGCCGAGCTGGTGGCGGCGGGCGATGAGGCGGCGGATGCGGGCCGAGGGCTCTCTCCCGGTGTCGATCCCGGCGTCTGAGACCGTGGGGTTGCGGACCGCCGCCGCACGAACGCCGTCATCGGGATCGGCCAGCAACTGCTCCAGTTCCGCGGCGCCGAGGCTTGGGTTAGAGGCCAGCCTGCGCCGCAGCCGGGCGTCGGTCGAGCGCAGCGCCGCGGCCAGCAGATCCGCGGGGCAGTTCGGATGGGCGGCGATTTCGGCCCTGACCCCGTCGTCGCCGGTTTGCCACAACCGGGCGAGCGTCCCGGCATCCGCTTCCGGCGCCGCAGCCGCCGCGCGCCGGATCAGCCCGTCGTCGTCTGCCGCAAGCCGCCCGATCACCCCGGCCGGGGCGGCCGGGTTGCCGGCGACCGCGCGCCGCACCTCGACCGCCGGGTGCGAAGCCAGTTCGTCGAGGATCGCGGCATCGGCATGGTCATGGGCCGCGAGACAGCGCGCCATGCGCGCATCGCCGCATCGGCCGAGCAGCCTGCGCAGCGCCGATGTGGGCGTTGCCGGATTCTTCGCAAGCCGCAGCGCCAGCGCCTCCCCGGCATCGGCCGCGAGACGGTCGAGAAGAGAGGCCGGAGCAAAGGCGGCCGCGGCGGTGATCAGCTTCTGGCGCGGCGATGCGAATATCACCGGCTCAAGCGCGGCCCGCGCCCCGGGGCCTGCACCGGCATAAAGGCCGAGGGCCGCATAGAGATCGCCCCCGGCGACCACCCGCGCGACGAGGGCGTCCTGCCCCCCGGCCCCTCGGATGTCGGTCGCCGCCGCCATCATGCCGATACCGCAGACCTGCCGGGCTCGTCGGCGCCGTCTTCTTCTGCGCCCTTCTTGTCCAGCCCCATGGCCTCGGCCAGCAGTTCGGTCAGTTCCAGAACCCGGAAATTGCCCTCGTTGCCGGTGCCCTTCACGCCGTCCTCAAGCATGTTGAGGCATTTCGGGCAGTTCACCACCAGGACATCGAGACCGGGGATCTCCGCCGCCTCGGCCGCGCGTAGTTCGGCGGGCTTTTTCAGTTCCGGCGGATCGGGCAGCCAGATGCGGCCGCCGCCCGCGCCGCAGCAGAACGAATTGTCGCGGCTGCGCCCCAGTTCGACCAGCTCGACGCCCACGCTCTGCAACACCTGGCGCGGCGCCTCGGTGCAGCCGTTGATGCGGCCCAGATGGCAGGGATCGTGATAGGTCACACGGTAGTCGAGTTTCGCGGGCTGCGGAATCCGCCCCTCGCGGATCAGCCGTTCCAGCATCGAACTGGCGTGTTCGATGGTGTAATTGCCGCCGAATTCCGGGTATTCGTTGCGGATCGTGTTGAAGGTATGCGGGTCCGTGGTGACGATGCTGTTGAACGTGCAGTCGTTGAGCAGTTCGATATTGGCCTCGGCCAGCGCCTGGAACAGACCTTCCTCGCCCACGCGCCGCACGTCGTTGCCGGCGGTCTGCTCGTCCTCGAACAGGATCCCGAAGTCGATTCCCGCCGCCTTCAGGATCCGGGCGAAGGTGATCGTGACCTTCTGCGAGCGCGGATCGAATGAGGCGTAGTCGCCGACATACCACAGCACATCGACCGGCTCGGTGCGGGCGTCCTTGATCTGGAAGTCCAGCTTCTGGGTCCAGCGCGGCCGCTTGCGCTTCGACTCGCCCAGCGAGTTGCCGGATTTTTGCAGGCTCTTCAGCGTGGGCTGAAGCATGGTGTCGAATTCGCCCGCCTCGACCAGCGACCGGCGCATCTGCACGATCATCGGCAGGTGCTCGACGCCGACCGGGCAGATCTCGACGCAGGCGGCGCAGCTGCGGCAGGACCACAGCGTCTCGGGCCGGATCATGTTGACGCCGGTGCCGATCACCTCGATCGGGCCGGCGGGCATCCTGGCCCCGTTCAGCGTGTCGTTGGCCAGTTCCCGCAGGCTGAGCACGAGATCCCTGGGCGAGAGCGGATAGCCAGAGGCATTCGCCGGGCAGGCCTCGTGGCAGCGCCCGCATTTGGTGCAGGCATCGACGTTCAGCAGGTATTTGTCGCTGAAATCGGTGAGCTGCGAGAATCCGATCCGCTCGGCCTCGACATCGGCCATCGGCATCCGCTGCTTGGCCTGCGCATCGCGCGCCATCAGGCTGCCCATGGCGGTGAAGATGTGCTTGATCTTGGTATAGGGAATGACCGCGATGAACGAGAGGGCGAGAATGCCGTGCGTCCACCACAGGACCATGCGGAAACCGGCGGCGCCCTCGGGCTCCATGCCCAGCCCGGCCATAAGCTGGGCGAGCAGCGCCCCCACCGGCGACCACCAGCGATAGTCCCAGACCAGCGGGTTGTGCTGTAGCCAGACCAGCCGGACCGCCTCCACCAGGAAGCCGGTCACGCCGATGATGACCAGCAGCCACAGAAAGGCCCAGTCCTCGCGCCGGTAGAATGAGCGGTCGTAATCGGGATCTTCGGGCGAGCGGTCGGGGCGGTGGTAGTCAAGCCGCGGCAGCGCCATCCAGCCCCGCCGGTACATCATGTAAAGCAGGCCGCCGATCAGCGAGAGCCCGGCCAGATCCATCGCCAGCGAGAAGATCAGATAGAAGCCGTTCTTCCAGAAATGCAGCCCCGTCGCCGGCCCGGTGATGTCCTGGTCAAGCGTGATGGTGCTGGTTCCGATGAACAGCACCGTGAAGCCGTAGAAGATGAACATATGGGCGGCGCCCGCGACCGGCGCCCGGCGCCGGATCGTCGTATGTTCGAGGACCAGCCGGAACATCGTGCCAAGGCGGGGCCAGAACGGCGTCCAGGCCCCCGACCGCGTGCCACGGCGGTATTTGCGGATCTGCGACCATATTCCGTAAAGGAAAACCAGGATCGCGCCGATGGCGACCACGTAGAATGTCACCAGCATCCAGAGCGGGAAGCTCTCGAACAGGATGCGGGTCACGTCTTGCGGGTTGGGATCGGAGATCATCGCCGTCGGTCCTCTTGTCTTCTTTCGGCGCCGCAGCATCGGGCGCCCCGCCGGGAATTCGGGAATTGGGGAATCGGGAACCGGCAGCCGCGGGGTCAGGCCCTGCGGCTGCCGTCAGTTGCTCAGAGCCGCCATTCCAGCCTGTATTCGCCGCCCGGCTGGTAGGCCGTGCCCCAGGAGATGACCTCGCGCTTGTAGGGCAGGGGGTGCTGGGGATCGGCGTCCTCGATCTCGCGGGCGATACGGTGGCCGTCGAAGGTCGCATCGGCGATCAGCTTGGGCGCCCAGGCGTCACCGATGACATAGACGGCCTTGATGCCGTTCGCTTCCCACTCGCTCTGACGCGCCTTGATCTCGCGGAACAAAGTGTCGTCGGAATGGCGCCCGGTGATCAGGACCAGCGTGTCGAATTCGAGCCACTGATGGCTCTTGTTCTCGTCGCGCGGCAGCTTGCCGGGGCCGCGATATTCGCGCCGCGAGCCCTCGGCCCAGACATCGTAATATTCGATGCGCCCGTCCTCGACCCGCGAGGCCCAGGCGTCGCCGATGATATTGACGTTCAGCTCGACCATGCGGCGGCGCATGTTCGGGTATTCCAGCGAGAAGTGCATGTAGCGGCCGAATTCGACGCCGCTGATCACCGTCACCTCATGACCCTGGGTCGCGAGCCGCTCGGCCAGAGAGGGGGCCATGAAATAGGTGTCCGCGTTCAGGATCACCACCCGCTTGCCGATCGGCTTCTCGCCGCGGAAGATCTGTTCCGGCGTCACCTGATCGGGGCGCGAGGCATCCACGCCCGGGATCGGATCGTGGCTGAGGCAGTTGGTGCCATCGGTGTTCCAGGACGAGCCGGTGGCGATGACGACCTTCTCGGCGCCGTAGTTCAGCACGTCGTCGGCGGTCAGCCGCTTCCGGCCGAGCGCGAGCTGCGAGCCCTTGACCCGCTTCATCAGCTTATCGAGCTGCACCTCGCGGTAATCGCGGTGATAGCCCCATTCGCCAAGGCCCGGCAGCGTGGCGACATCGTTGAGATGGCCGCCGACCTTCTCGGCGCTGTCCACCAGATGGGTGACATAGCCGCGCTCCAGCAGCACCCGCGCCGCCTCCGAGCCGGACGGGCCGGCGCCGACCACCAGGACCGTGTCGTCGGAGCCGGCGCGCTCGAACTTCTCGGGGTGCCAGCTGCGGCGGTATTCCTCGCCTGCGGTGGCGTTCTGGGTGCAGATCATCGGCGGCCCGCCGATCTCCCACCGCGAGATGCAGACGTTGCAGCCGATGCAGGTGCGGATGTCGTCCAGCCGGCCCTCCTGAATCTTCTGCGGCAGGAACGGATCGGCGATCGAGGGCCGCGCGCAGCTGATGATGTCCAGCTCGCCGTTGCGGATCACCTCGGCCATCTTCTCGGGATCGGTGAAGCGCCCGATGCCGAGGACCGGCTTCTTCGAGTGCATCTTGACGAAACGCTGCCAGGGGATCGCGTGGCCCTGGCGGTGGAAGCGCGACGGCGCCGCATCCTCGCCCCACTGGGCGATATCGCCGACGTTGATGTCCCAGACATCGACCAGGTCGTCGGCCAGTTCGATCAGGCGCACGCCGTCCACCTCGACCTCAAGCCCGCCGGGGCCGTAGAGGGTGTCGATGGCGCAGCGCGAGGCGACGGCGCAATCGTCGCCGACCGCCCGTTTGACCTTTTCGAGCGTCTCGATCCAGAACCGCGCCCGGTTCTCGACCGAGCCGCCATAGCCGTCGGTGCGCTTGTTGAAATAGGGGCTCAGCCATTGCATCGGGCCATAGGCATGGCCGCCATAGACGTTCACGATGTCGAACCCGGCGTCGCGCGACCTGAGCGCGGCATCGACGTAGAACTGCTGCACCTGGCGGATGTCGTCCTCGTCCATCTCCCTGCAATAGGTCAGCGTCTCGAATTCCGAGGCATACTGGCTGGGGCCGCGCGGCGTCTGGCGCGATTCCATGTTCGGGGCATGGCCGCCGCCATACCAGAGCTCGACGCCCGCGAGGGCGCCGTATTTATGCACCTCGTCGCACATGGCGCGCAGGTTGCGCACATCGCCCGCGTCCCAGATCCGGGCCGAAACCCGCATCGTGTCGTCGGATTCCGGGTGGATCGAGCAATATTCGGTGTTGATCGCCCCCCAACCGCCTTCCGCCTTCACCCCGCGATGCGCCATCTGGAAGCCGGGCCGGTCGGTGCCGGCGCCGATGCAGTGCGGGCTCTGGTGGAAACGGTTCTTCATGGTCTTCGGACCGAGCTGGATCGGCTCGAACAGGATGTCGTATTTGGCCGGTCTTGCGTTGGTCATGGTCTTCTTCTCCCTCTGGATTCCGCCGCACAGGCGGGACGAAGCGTCAGTCTTGGTTGTCGTCAGGACCCGGCGTATCGGCGGCGATAAGCAGCGCGGCGCCGAGGAATTTGCGCAGGTCGTCGAAAGTGGCCGGTTTCTCGCCCGGCCAGCGGTCGCCCGTCCGTCCGGGCGGCGGCTGGCTGCGGGAGGCGGCGTTCAGCCGCGAGGCGACATCGCGGGCAAGCCGCATCGCATCGCTGCGCAGGCTGCGCTCGTAGGCGTCCCAGTGCAGCGCCTCGCTTTGCAGATGAAAGAGCGAGCTGCGCCCGCGCCGGGCGATGGTCATAGTGTCGATCCAGGCGGGAACCGTTCCCCACCGCCGCAGCGCCGCGGCGTAGCGGCGGCAGGCGAGACGCTCGCGCCCGGCCAGACGGGCGGCGAGGCCGAGATTGGCGAGGCTGGCCGCCTGTCGCGGATCGCGCCGGTCAAAGCGCATCCGGGCGACGAGCCAGGCGAGGCGCCAGTTCCACGCGGCGAGGGCGGGCCTGCCGTCGCGCAGCGCGCCGAGCGCGCGCTCCTGAAGACGCTCCCAGTTCAGATCGCAATCCCGCCAGCAGACGGTATGGGCCGGGCGGGGCTGGCCTCCCGCAAGGGATGCCGCCGAACGGGTTTCGTGAAAAATACCTGAAAAACAGTTGCTTGCGCCGGGTTCTTCTCCGCCGAAAGCATTGCCACCACGTGGATCGGCTGGCAAATCGCGCAAACCTTCCCCGTTACCGCCCTGCGCTGTCGCAGGCGGCCGTTCCGTCGCGTGGGTTAGCATATCTCCTCCCCGAGATAGCCGCCTGCAGTCTTGATGGTCTGCTTATGCCGATTTAGACCAATTCCACCCGAAATCACTTCCCTCCAGATCGTGAGCTTCGGATGCAGCCAGATCGTCAGCAAAAGTAACCGGAAATCTGCTGAAATGATAAGAAGTATGTCACATATATTAAAAATTGGCCGTGTTTGGTGGGAGAGTGGTATGAACTGGGCTGATCGGGTTGATTTTTCCCTTGCGCCTCAACGATGTGCCAAATAAGACCAATTCCGGCCCATCCGGCTATTGGTTGCCAATCCCGTAGCGATGCTGCCCGCCTGCGATACGCTTGTCCCGACAGCCGGCGAATCACCCCTGGAAACGCCTTGCACAAGGAGCCGGGATCATGACCGAACTTCCCGATCCGCCGTGGGAGACCGATGGCGAGGTGCGCCATCCCGTCACCGCCAAAGCCCGGCACCTGGCCGATACGCTGTTTGCCGCAATAGCCAGTGGCGTATACGGGTTCGGAACCCGTCTGCCTGCCGAGCGCGTCTTGTCCGAAACCCATGGCCTGCCGCGCAGCATCGTCCGCCAGGCCCTGGGCCTTATGGAGAGCTTCGGCATCATCGAGCGGCGGGTCGGCAGCGGGTCGGTGGTCTGTTTCCGCCGGCGCCAGCCAAAGGCGGAATACGGCGCGCCCCCGTCCGGCATCCTGGATCTTACCGAGATCGGCAAGTCCACCAGCCCGCTGGAACTGGGCGTCGTGCGCTCGATCATCGAGCCCGAGATCGCGCGGCTCGCCATCCTCAACATGACGGCGCGGGATATCGAGGCGATCAAGGCCATTCAGGCCGAGATGGAAGAGGTGATGACCGATGGCGAGAAATATGCGGCGCTGGAAGATGCGTTTCGCATGCGGCTCGCCTCGGGCACGCACAGCCCGCTTCTGGAAGCGGTCTATGCCATGGTCAACCAGGTAAGGCGCGACGCAAGCTGGTCGGTGCAGCGGCGGTGGCGGCTGTCACCCGCGCGGATCAGGGAATACAAGCTGCAAAACCGCTCGCTCTGCGAGGCGATAGAAAGCCGCGATATCGAGAAGGCGGTGGAATTCGTCCGGCTGATGCTGGCGGATGCGCATCAGGAGCTGATGCCGGGGGGCTGATCCCTGCCCATGGCGGCGGCGTCCATGGTGGCGGCGGTCAGGCGCTGATCCCACATCTGCCCGCAGGCCCGCATGTGCCGCAACAGCAGTGGGCCATGCTTCTCCCACCAGTCGAGGATCGAGCGCAGCTCGACGATGCGGGCCACGCCGTCGGTGATCCGCACCACCGGCCAGGACCCGACCAGCGCATTGTCGACGCCGAAAAGTTCGCGCCCCCACCAGCGCGCCTCGCCAAAGACGTTGTGGCTGCCCCCGCCCATCCGCATGGCCGAGAGAACGACGGCAGGCTCCACCGTCTGGATCTGCTCGACCGCCTTGCGCCACATCTCCAGAATGGCGCAATATTCCCATGACACCGCGCTCCACTGCCCTGGAAAGCGGCGGTTGAACTCGGCGTAGAAATCGCGGGGCCGGGGAAATCCGATGTCCAGCCGGTCAAGCGCCGGGTCGTCGAATTCGGGGAAATGGAAGATGAAGCCTTCCATGAACGCGCGGCTGGTGCGCGCGACAAGCGCGGGATAATTGTCGCAGGTGCAGGACAGGATCTGCCCGCGGAACCCGCGCCGGTAGGCGGTTTCCGTCAGCGCATGGACGAAAGGCTCGTAAGCGGTGTCCCAGCACAGGATATCGGGCTTCGCCGCAAGCATCGCATCGGCGATTGCAACCGGGTCCTCGGGGGCGCCGCTGTAAAGCACCTCCTTGACGATCGTGATCCCCGCCGCCTCGAATGCGGCCCGGTAAGTGGCCAGCGAGGGCAGGCCGAGCGCGTCCTTCTGGGCGCAGAGCGCCGCGGTGCGCAGCTCTGGCCGGTTCTCCGCCAGCCAGTCCACCCCGGTCACGACATAGATCGGATGCAGCTCGCAGGGCGCAATGAGATAGGGGATGTCGGGCGACAGATCGCTGGGCAGCAGCGTCGTGGCCAGCATCCGCGAGCGGGTGAGGAAATCGGCGATCACCGGCACGGTGTCGCCGCCAAGCATCAGGATGATCTTGACCCCGGCGTCGAGGACAAGCTGCTTGGCCCCAAGGATCGCGCGCGCCGGATCGTACTGGTCGTCGTAGGCGACGACCTCGACCAGCCGCCGCTGGCCGCCGATCTTCACCCCGCCGCCCGAATTGACCCGGTCGGCCCAGATCTGGCAGCCCTCATAGCCGGGTCTGCCCCAGGATGCGGCGGGGCCGGTCAGCGGCGCCAGTACCCCGATCTTCACGGTTTCCCTTGCGCGCATGTCATGCCGTGGCATGCTGGCCGCCAGTTCGAGATCGGCGCCGAAACGATAGATGCTCATACTGGCGATTTCTCTGGATGTCGGCGGTGGGGCCTGACGGACAAAGCGGAAGCGGACAGAGACCGGCCGCTCGCAGACTTGCGGAAACGAGACTTTTTACGGTGGCTTCGGTGTCGGCACAAGATGTCTGCAAGCTGTTGCCGCAAGATGCCGCCGGAAAGCCCTGCCGGCGGGCCGGGGTGTCATCCGCGGAAATGCGGCGACTGACGCGGCCCGGAGGAGGTTGCCCTCGCGGAAGCGGTCCGCCTCTGGCGCCCGGGCGTTCAGTCCCCGATCGGCGTGCCGCGCGATTTAAGTGCGTTCAGCCAGAACAACCCCTGGGCGGTGCCGCGCGAGGGGCGGTATTCGGCGGCGATCCAGACCCGGTCCATCCCGGCCACCTGATCGCAAAGATCGGGCAGCGAGAAGCCGCCGCCGCCTGGCTCGTTGCGGGCCGGGAAACCGGCGATCTGGACATGGTTGATCCGGTCCCGGTGCTGCCGCCAGACCAGATGCGCGTCGCCGTGCAGCCGCGCGGCGTGCCAGAGATCGAATTGCAGCCCGATGCGCGGATTGCCGATATCGTCGATGATCCGCGCCGCCTGGTCGTAATCGTTGAGGAAATAGCCGGGCATGTCCTCGGGGTTCAGCGGCTCGATGGAAAGCCGCAGCCCGGGCGCCTGTTCCGCGGCCCAGGTCAGGTTTTCGGTGAAGGTCGCCTCGGCCTGCGGTCCGCGCGCCACCCCCGCCATCACATGGACGGTGGGCACCTTCAGCCGCGTGGCGTAATCGGCGGCATGGAGGAAGCCGTCGCGGAACACCGCCTCGTCGCCCGGCCGCGCGGCGAAACCACGGTCGCCCGAGAGCCAGTCGCCTGGCGGCGTGTTGATCAGCGCCATCGGCAGATCGCCGAGCGCGCGTTCCCAGTCGGCCACCGGATGGTCGTAGGGAAACAACACTTCCACCCCGTCGAACCCGGTGCGCCGCGCCCAGTCGGGGCGGTCGAGCATCGGGACTTCGTTGAAGAGAAGCGTCAGATTGGCGGCGAAAAGGGGCATGGATCGGGTGTCAGGCCAGTTCTGAGGATCGGATAACCGGGAAAAACCGCCCCGAGGACCAGAGGCCGAACCAGCTATCCCCGTCATGGGGTTCATGGCAACCCAAATCCACCATGCGGAAAAAGCTTTTGCGGTCTACCCTCGCCCAGAGTTCGCCCCCCGCCGGGGCGCGGACAAGGATGGCGGGCGCGGGTTCGCCGCTGGCCGGATCGCGGCTGACGCGGATCGGATGACCGGACCCGGCGGTCACGCTGTCGCCGGTTCTGGTCGCGAAGGTCAGCCGCTGGTCGCGCCCGCTGCCCGTGGCATCGACATCCACGGCATGCAGCGGCAGGTCCTCGACGGTGATGCCGACCTTCTCCACCGGGGTGACGAGGAAATACCGCTCGCCTTCGCGTTTCAGGATCGAGGAGAACAGCTTCACCAGCGGTGCACGGCCGATAGGGGTGCCGAGATAGAACCAGGTGCCGTCGCGGGCGATGCGGATGTCGAGATCGCCGCAGAACGGCGGATTCCACAGATGCACCGGGGGCAGCCCCCCCGATTTCGCCGCCGCCCGGGCCGAGGCGGCGATCCCCTCCGCTGATGGCTGCTGGCCGTCCTGCATGCAAGGCTCCTGTTTTCGGGGCCAATGTCGCCCCTCGCGCGGCAGATCGCAAGGGGCCGCTCGCAAGGGGCAAGCTCCTCGCCGCATCCGAAGAGGTTTCCGCGCCAGGGCGCGGAAATGCCTCCGGCGGGGATATTTAGAGACAGAAAATGATCAGAGCCGCGTCTCCTCATTTTCTGTCCTTAAATATCCCGGGGGAGTCCCCGGAACGGGGACGGGGGCAGGGCCCCCTCTTCGACGTTGCGGCAGGGCGGGCGGCGGAAGACCGCGCTCTCTCACAATCATTTGTGTCAAGGCGGCTTTTGCCATTTGTGGTCGGCGGGCGATTTCGCTCTAATGCGCCCAGTATGAGATCAGGAGCCCTGTCATGACATATTCCGCGGCCGGTGATACTGCCCTCGTGGCCGAGATCGAAGGGCTCGGGGAGAGGCTCGCCGCGGCGCGCGCCTCGATCGAGCGGCGGTTCATCGGCCAGGAGAAGGTGGTGGAGCTGGTGCTCTCGGCGCTGCTCTGCGGCGGTCATGCGCTGCTCGTCGGTCTGCCGGGGCTGGGCAAGACCCGGCTCGTCGATACGCTGGGCCGTGTGATGGGGCTTGACGCCGGGCGGATCCAGTTCACCCCGGATCTGATGCCCGCCGACATCCTCGGCTCGGAAGTGCTGGAGACCGCAACGGATGGCTCGCGCGCCTTCCGCTTCATCGAGGGGCCGGTGTTCTGCCAGCTCTTGCTTGCCGACGAGATCAACCGCGCGAGCCCCAGAACGCAATCGGCGCTTTTGCAGGCGATGCAGGAGCGCGAGGTGACCATCGCCGGCCAGCACCGCCCGCTCGGCCGGCCGTTCCATGTGCTGGCGACCCAGAACCCGATCGAGCAGGAGGGCACCTATCCGCTGCCCGAGGCGCAGCTCGACCGTTTCCTCGTTCAGGTCGATGTCGATTACCCCACCCGCGACGTGGAGCGCGCGATCCTGCTCGCGACCACCGGCGCCGAAGAGGCCGAGGCGACGCGGGTCTTCGACGCCGCCTCGCTGATCGCCGCGCAATCGGTGATCCGGCGGATGCCGGTGGGCGAGAAGGTGGTCGGGGCGATCCTCGATCTCGTGCGCGCCTGCCGCCCCGGCGAGGCCGAGGGCCGCGATCTCGCCGACAGCCTGGCCTGGGGGCCGGGGCCGCGCGCGGCGCAGGCGCTGATGCTGACGGTGCGGGCGCGGGCGCTGCTTCATGGCCGGCTCGCGCCTTCGGTCGGGGATGTGGCGGCGCTGGCCCAGGCCACGCTGACTCATCGGATGGCCTTGTCCTTTGCCGCGCGGGCGCGGGGCGAGACGCTTTCGGGCGTGATCGCCCGCACCAGCGCCCGCGTTCTGGGGCTTGAGGCCGCCGCGTGATCCAGGATCTGCAAGCCCGGGCCGAGGCGCTCGGCCAGTCGCTGCCGCCGCTGCTGGCCGAGGCCGAGATGCTGGCGGCGACGGTGATGCTGGGCGAGCACGGCCGCAGGCGGGCGGGCTCGGGCGACGAGTTCTGGCAATACCGCGCCGCCCATGCCGGCGATCCGGCGCGGTCCATCGACTGGCGCCGCTCGGCCCGCTCGGACGGGCATTTCATCCGCGAGCGCGAATGGCAGGCGGCGCAGTCGGTCACGCTCTGGGTCGATCCGTCGAAGAGCATGGCATTTTCCGGCGCGAAGGACCGCGCGCCGAAGGCGGAGCGCGCGCGGCTGCTGGCGTTGGCGCTTGCGGTTCTGCTGCTCAGGGGCGGCGAGCGGGTCGGGCTGGCGGGGCTGGCGCTGCCGCGCGCCGGGCGCAGCCAGATCCTGCGGCTTGCGGCGCGGCTTTCCGGCGAGGAAGGCGAGGGCGATTACGGTGTGCCCGAGACCGCGGGCATGGTCGGCCATGGCCGGGCGGTGTTCTTCTCGGATTTCCTCGGCCCCCTCGACGGGATCGAGGCCGCGCTGGCGCGCGCCGCTGATCGCGGCGTGAAGGGCGCGCTTTGCCAGATCCTCGACCCGGCGGAAGAGGATTTTCCCTTCGACGGAAGGGTGATCTTCGAGTCGATGGGCGGCGGGCTCCGGCATGAGACGCAGCAGGCGGGCGAATTGCGCGCGCGCTATCTCGCGCGCCTTTCCGAGCGCAAGGACCGGCTGGCGACGCTGGCCCGCGCCACCGGCTGGCATTTTTCCACGCATCACACCGGAGCCCCGGCGCAGACTGCGCTCCTGTGGCTTTACCGCGCGCTGGAGGGCGGGCGCTGATGTTCATGATCGGTCCGATCGGTTTTCTGACCCCCTGGATCCTCTGGGGTCTCGTCGCGCTGCCGGTGCTGTGGCTGCTCTTGCGCGCCGTGCCGCCCGCGCCGGTCCGCCGCCGCTTCCCCGGCGTCGCGTTGCTCCTTGGCCTGAAGGACGAGGATGCCGAGACCGACCGCACGCCCTGGTGGCTTTTGCTGCTGCGCATCCTTGCCGTGGCGGCGGCGATCATCGGCTTCGCCGGGCCGGTGCTGAACCCCGAGCAGCGCCAGGCGGGCTCCGGCCCGCTACTGGTGGTGCTGGACGGGGGCTGGGCCGATGCGCGGGACTGGGCGCGCCGGGTCGAGCGCGCCGCCCGGGCGGTGGAAGAGGCGGGCCGCGACGGGCGGGTGGTGGCGGTGATCCGGCTGACCGACCGGCCGCAGGAGATCGCCTTCCAGGCCGCCGACGCCTGGACCGGGCGGCTTTCGGCGCTGGAACCCGCGCCCTGGTCGCCGCAGGGCATGGAGGCCTGGGTCGAGCATTTCCCGGCGCAGGGGTTCGATACGCTCTGGCTGTCGGACGGCATCGACTGGGAGGGGCGCGACATGCTGGCGGCCCTGTTCACCGACAAGGGGCTTCTGACGGTGGTTGAGGGCGATGCGCCGGTGCTGGCGCTGCATCCGGCGCAGTTCCGCGACGGGGCGGTGATGGTCACGGCCTCGCGGCTGACGGCGGGCGAGGCGGTGGAGGTCGAGGTGACGGGGCACGGCCCCGATCCCGCCGGGATCGAGCGCGAACTGGCGCGCGCGGTGATTTCCTTCGCGGCGGGCGAGACGAAGGCCGGGGCGGCGATGGATCTGCCGCCGGAACTCAGGAACCGCGTCACGCGGTTCGGGATTGCCGGGCTGCGCTCGGCCGGCGCGGTCTCGCTGACCGATGACAGTCTGAAACGGCGCAAAGTGGCGCTGATCAGTCCGGGCCCGGCGGCCGAGGGGCTGCAACTCTTGTCGCCGCTGCATTATCTGCGCCAGGCGCTGGCGCCGGTGGCCGATCTGATCGAGGCGCCGGTCTCGACCGCGCTGCCCGCGAACCCCGATGCGGTGGTGCTTGCCGATGTGGCGCGGCTGACCGCCTCGGAACAGGCGGCGCTGGTCGAATGGGTGGAAAAGGGCGGGCTTCTGTTGCGCTTTGCCGGGCCGCGGCTGGCGGCCTCGGATGTCAGCCGGTTCGAGGAAGACCCGCTGATGCCGGTGCGGCTGCGCGAGGGTGGCCGCGCGCTCGGCGGCGCGCTCAGCTGGGGCGACGCGAAATCGCTGGCGCCTTTCCCCGAGGGCAGCCCGTTCTTCGGGCTGAGCATCCCCGATGATGTGCAGATCGCCGAACAGGTGCTGGCGCAGCCCGACCCGGACCTTGCCGCGCGCACCATCGCCGCGCTGGACGACGGAACGCCGCTGGTGACGCGCAAGACTTTGGGCGAGGGCCAGGTGGTGCTGGTCCATGTCACCGCCAATGCGGAATGGTCGACGCTGCCCCTGTCGGGCCTGTTCGTCCAGATGCTGGAGCGGCTGGCGATCTCGACCCGGCCCGCTTTGCCCGAGGCCCGCGATCTGGAAGGCCAGATCTGGGTGCCCGAGGTGATGCTGAACGCCTGGGGCGAGGAACGCGACGCGGGCGAGGTGCCGGGCGTGGCGGGCGAGGTGCTGGCCAGGGCGATGACCGACGGCCCGGGGCCTGAACAGCCGCCGGGGCTTTACGCGGGCCAGGACCGCCGCGTCGCGCTGAATGTGGTGGGGCCGGAGACCGTGCTCACCCCCGCCGAATGGCCGCCGGAGGCGGTGGTCGAGGGGCTGGCGGCGCAGCCGGAACGCTCGCTGAAGGGCGGCCTTCTGACCGGGGCGCTGGTGGCCCTGCTGGTCGATATCCTCGCCGCGCTCTGGCTTGGCGGGCGGCTTTCGGGCTGGCGCCGGGGTGTTGCGGTGCTGGCGGTGGCGCTCTTCGCCGCGCCGGATGCCCGCGCCCAGGAGGAGCCGCTGCCCGGCGACGATTTCGCCATCGAGGCCACCTATGGCGTGGTGCTGGCTTACGTGAAAACCGGCGACGCGCAGATTGACGAACTGTCGGAATACGGGCTTCTCGGCCTCGGCGACCGGCTGTGGGAACGCACCGCGATCGAGCCTCAGCGCCCGATCGGCATCGACCTTGAGAAGGACGAGCTGGCCTTCTTCCCCTTCCTCTACTGGCCGGTGACGGCGGATGCGCCCACGCCCTCGGACGCCGCCTATGCGAGGCTGAACCAGTTCCTGCGCAGCGGCGGGCTGATCCTGTTCGATACCCGCGACGCGGGCGTGGCCTCTTATGGCGCGCAGACGCCCGAGGGCCAGGCGCTGCAACGCATCGCCGCGGGGCTCGATATCCCCGCGCTGGAGCCGGTGCCGGAAGATCACGTCCTGACCCGCACCTTCTACCTGCTCCAGACCTTCCCCGGCCGTTACGCCGAAGGCACGATCTGGGTCGAGGCCGCCCCCGCCGACGCCGCGCTGGAAGAGGGCATGCCGTTTCGCAACCTCAACGACGGTGTGACGCCGGTGGTGATCGGCGGCAACGACTGGGCCGCCGCCTGGGCCACCGACGACAACGGCGTGCCGCTTCTGCCGGTGGGCCGCGGCGCCGCCGGCGAGCAGCAGCGCGAGATCGCCTGGCGCTTCGGGATCAACCTGATCATGCATGTGCTGACCGGCAACTATAAATCCGATCAGGTCCATGTGCCTGCGCTGCTGGAAAGGCTGGGCCAATGATCGCGCATCTGGTTTTCGATCCGCTGATCGCCTGGCCGGTCCTGTGGGCGCTGGCGGGTGTGGCCGCGGTGATGCTGGCGCTCGCGCTCTGGCGCGGTCTGCCGGGCTGGTTCCTGCGCGGCCTCGCGCTGGCGTCGCTGCTGGCGGCGCTGGCCGGGCCGTCCCTGCAAAATGAGGACCGCCAGGGCCTCTCCGACATCGTGCTCCTGCTGATCGACGAAAGCGCCAGCCAGGGCCTCGGCGCGCGCAGCGACCAGACCCGCGCCGCGGTCGCCCGGATCGAGGCCCAGGTCGCGGCGATGGAAAACACCGAACTGCGCGTCAAGCGCATCGCCGACGGCGCCGACAATACCGGAACGCTGGCCATGACCGCCATGGCCGCCGCGCTGGCCGAGGAACCCCGCGCCCGCGTCGCCGGGGTGATCCTCGTCTCGGACGGAAGGGTGCACGATCTGGAGATGCGCCCCGACCTGCCCGCGCCCTTCCATCTGCTGCTGACCGGAGAGGAGGCCGACTGGGACCGCCGCCTCGTGGTCAGGAACGCCCCCGCCTTCGCCATCATCGGCGAGGAATTCATCCTGAAGCTGATGGTCGAGGACCAGGGAAGGGTGCCTTCCTCGGTGCCGCGCTTCGCCGATCTGACCATTGCCGTCGATGCCGAGCCGCCGCAGACCTACACGGTCCCGGTCGGCGAGGAGCTGGAACTGCCGGTGGTGCTGCCGCATGGCGGGCTGAACGTGCTGCAATTCGAGATCGCCGCCACCGGGGGCGAGCTGACCACCCGCAACAACGCCCAGGTGGTGCAGATCAACGGCGTGCGCGACCGGCTGCGGGTGCTGCTGGTATCGGGCGAGCCCCATGCGGGCGAGCGGGTCTGGCGCAACCTTCTGAAATCCGACGCCTCGGTGGATCTGGTGCATTTCACCATCCTGCGCCCGCCGGAAAAGCAGGACGGCGTGCCGGTGGACGAGCTTTCGCTGATCGCGTTTCCCACCCGCGAGCTGTTCGTCGAGAAGATCAGCGAATTCGATCTGATCATTTTCGATCGCTACCGGATGCGGGGCATTCTGCCGATGTCCTATATCGACAATGTGGTGCGCTATATCCGCGAGGGCGGCACGGTGCTGGTGGCCTCGGGGCCGGAATTCGGCGCGGTGGATTCGCTTTACCGCTCGCCGCTCTCCGAGGTGCTGCCGGTCGCCCCCACCGCCCAGGTGATCGAGCGCGGCTTCCGCCCGAAGATCACCGATCTGGGCCGCCGCCATCCGGTCACCGAGGGGCTGGAGAAATACGCGCCTCTTCCGGCGGATGGCGACACCCCCGGCTGGGGCCGCTGGTTCCGCGCCATCGAGGTCGAGCAGCTCTCGGGCCAGACCGTGATGGAGGGGCCGGACGGGGTGCCTTTGCTGGTGCTCGACCGGGTGGACGAGGGGCGGATCGCGGTGCTGACCTCGGACCATGCCTGGCTCTGGGGGCGCGGCTACGAGGGCGGCGGGCCGCAACTCGAACTCCTGCGCCGGCTGGCGCACTGGATGCTGAAAGAGCCCGATCTTGAGGAAGAGGCGCTGACTGCCACGGCAGCAGGAAACCGGCTGACCGTGACGCGGCGCAGCCTCGCCGAAGAGCCGCCGGGGCCGCTGACCGTGACCGGCCCCGATGGCGCGCAGGTGGTGCTGGAGATGCAGGCGCTGTCGCCCGGCAAGTTCCAGGTGGTCTGGGACGCGCCCGCGCAGGGGCTTTACCGGCTGGAACAGGGCGATCTGACCCGGGTGATCGGTCTGGGTCCGGCCAGCCCGCGCGAATTCGAGGAAACCATCGCCTCGGGCGAGGCGGTGACCACGGGCCGCGACGGCGCCGCCTGGGGCTCGCTGACCCGGCTGGAGCCCGGCCTGCCCGACCTGCGCCGTGTCTCGGAAGGCCGTCCGGTGACGGGCCGCGGCTGGATCGGCATCACGCCGCGCGAGGCCTGGGTCACCACCGAGGTGCGCCAGGCCGCGCTGCTGCCGGGATGGATCTGGCTGGCGCTGGCCGCCGGGCTGAGCGTCTCGGCCTGGCTGATCGAAGGCCGCCGCGGCGCAAAGGCGTGACGGGGCGCGGGCGGCATGGCCGCCGCCTGGCAAGCGGCCGCTGGGCAGAACCCGCGTGCCGGCTGCAATGGATTGCTTCGGCAGAGGGGCCGGGCGCATGGTGAAATTCGCAAGGAGCGCGGATCGTCGCTGCGGGCGATCCGCCTGCGCCGCCCGTGCTTTTCGCAAAACTGCGTCACCATCCGGGCAGTGGCATCCTGATCCGCTGGGGCGGGGACCTCTGAGCCGGGGCGCCCCCGGACCCGCTCATCGGCCCTGACGGGCCTCTTCGCTGGCGATGACGCCCGTGAGGGCGGAAGAGCCGTGCCCGCCCTGGCCGCCGTGCAGGATCACCTCGCGCGAATATGAGCGGAACTCGCGCCGCAGCATCACCAGCACCGCGATCGCCGTCGCCAGCCCGAGCGCCCCCGCGCCCAGCACCCAGGCCAGCGCCGCCAGCGCGAAATAGACCGCGCGCATGCCCCGGTTGTAGCTTTTCGCCGCGGTGATGTTGATCTCGGCCGCCTGGGCGGCGCGCGGAAAGGCCTGCGGATCGTCCGGCGCGTTCGGCACCGCCGCCATCAGGATCGAGCAATAGCCGAAAAGGCGATGCGACCAGATGAATTTCAGCAGCGCATTGGCCATGAAGGCCAGCGGCAGCAGGATCCTGACCGTGATCCCGACCTGGCCGGCATCCAAGGGCAGATCGGCCGCGAGTTCCTGCATCGCCGCGGAATTGCCGATCAGGGCCGCCCCGCCGCCGATGGCGATCATCGAGGCCGAGGCGAAGAAGGCCGAGCTCTGCCGGTGCGAGTCGATCAGCGTGGCGTCGAAGATCCGCGGGCTGCGGGTGACGAAGGCGCGCATCCAGTCGCGCCGGTACTCCTGCATCAGGATGGTGACCGAGGGGCGGCTCTTCGGCGGATGCTCGACCAGCCAGCCGGTCAGCGCCCAGGCGATCACGATGAAGATCAGCGCCGCCAGATCGGCGGCGGGCAGGTTCCCGAGCGAGATCAGCCCCTGCATGGCGCCTCCCTCAGAACGGTTTCGCCACCACCGCCCAGAGAATGGCGATGACGGCGACCACGCTGATTTCGTTGAAGATGCGCAGGAACAGATCGCTTTCGCGGAACTCTCCGCGCCGCGCGCGCATGACCAGCCGCCCGGTCCAGAGATAATGCGCGACCAGCGCCACCACGAGGGTGATCTTCAGATGCAGCCAGGGATCGAACCCCCACCAGCCGAAGGCGAGCCAGAGCCCGGTGGCGATGGCGATCAGCATCAGCCCGGCGGAAAAGCGGTAAAGCCGCACCGTCAGATCGCCGAGCGGGCCGAACTCCCCCAGCCGGGCCCATTCGCGCTTCCAGTAGATCAGCGCGCGCGGCACCGCGAAGATCGAGGTCATCCAGCCCATGACCGCAAGGATATGTATGATCTTGACCCAGCCCATGGGCCAGAGGTGGCAGATATCCCCCCCGTGGCACAAGAGGAAAATCCGCAGGGGAAAATCCGCCGCAGGCCGGGGGCGGGCCGGATCGCAGGGCGGCCGGATGTCCGAAGGATGTTCCCGCCACGGGGGCGCATGGGGCGCGCATGGCGGCGTAGGCTGTTTTCCGCGGGCGGGTCAGGGCGTAAATCTCGCCCTGAAGGGGCGCCGGGCGATTGCCATGGCGGGCGCGCGGCTTTACCCCTGAAGCGCAAGCAGGAGCCAGCCGATGGACATGCCCGTTCCCGATCCGCAGATCCTTGCGCGAAAGGACGCGATCACCGCGCGCCTGAGGGCCGCGCTGCCCGCATCTGCGGTGATCACCGACGACACCGGCCTGCGCGCCTATGAATGCGATGCACTCTCGGCTTACCGCTGCCCGCCGCTTGCGGTGGTGCTGCCGGGCTCGACCGAAGAGGCCGCCGCGGCCCTGCGCATCTGCCATGAGGAGCGGGTCAAGGTGGTGCCGCGCGGCGCCGGAACCTCGCTCGCGGGCGGCTCGATGCCCACGGCGGATGCGGTGGTGATCGGCCTTGCCCGGATGAACGCGGTGCTGGAGGTCGATTTCGCCAGCCGTGCGATCCATGTTCAGGCCGGGCGGACCAATCTGTCGGTTTCGGCCGCGGTGGGGGCCGGGGGCTGGTTCTACGCCCCCGATCCGTCGAGCCAGCTCGCCTGTGCCATCGGCGGCAATATCGCGATGAACTCGGGCGGCGCGCATTGCCTGAAATACGGGGTGACGACGAACAATCTGCTGGGCGTGACGCTGGTGATGATGGACGGCAGCGTGGTGACGCTCGGCGGGCCGTGGATGGATGCCGGGGGGCTTGATCTTTTGGGCGTGGTCTGCGGCTCCGAGGGGCAGCTCGGCGTGGTGACCGAGGCCTGGCTCAGGATCCTGCCGAAGCCCGAAGGCGCGCTGCCGGTGCTGATGGGGTTTTCCTCGAACGAGGTGGCGGGCGCCTGCGTTGCCGACATCATCCGCGCCGGGCTCTCGCCGGTGGCGATCGAATTCATGGACCGGCCCTGTATCCGCGCCTGCGAGGCGTTCGCCCGCGCGGGCTACCCGGATTGCGAGGCGCTGCTGATCGTCGAGGTCGAGGGCAGCCCGGGCGAGATCGCCGCCCAGATCGCGCGCATCCGGGAAATCGCCCTGCGCCACGATCCGGTCGAGCTGCGCGAGGCGCGGGACGAGGACGAGGCGCGGCGGATCTGGCTCGGGCGCAAATCGGCCTTCGGCGCCATGGGGCAGATCGCGGATTACATCTGTCTGGACGGCACGATCCCGGTCTCGAAACTGCCCGAGGTTTTGCGCGGGATCGGCGGGCTTTCCGCGCATTACGGGCTCGGGGTGGCGAATGTGTTCCACGCGGGCGACGGCAATATGCACCCTTTGATCCTTTACGACGCCAACCGCCCCGGTGATCTGGAGCGCGCCGAGGCGATGGGGGCGGATATCCTGAAGCTCTGCGTGGCAGTGGGCGGGTGCCTCTCGGGCGAGCATGGGGTCGGCGTCGAGAAGCGCGATCTGATGGAGGTGCAGTTCGCGACCGCCGATCTGGAGGCGCAGATGCGGATCAAGGATGTGTTCGACCCGGGCTGGCTTCTGAACCCCGCGAAGGTGTTCCCGCTGGCGCTGAGTGCCGGGCGGCGGGCGGGATGAGGCCGCAAGAAGGGGGCCGTGCCCCCGTCTTCGCAGGCGAAGACTCCCCCGGGGTATTTGAGGACAGAAAATGATGCGGCCGGGGAGTGAGGCGGAACTGGCGGAGGCGATCCGGGG
>NZ_UXAW01000058.1 GCF_900609055.1 Pseudogemmobacter humi
GCCGACACCCCCGTCGGCCTTGCGGCACATCCCGCCGCCCGCCGCCCCGGAATTTGCCGCCCCCGAGCTGAGCTATTCGCGCACCTGCCCGCGCGGGCTGATTCTCTCGGGCAATTCGGTGTTCCGCCGCCTCGTGGGCCTGCCATGGCGCGAGCTGATCGGCGCCTCGCACAACGTCGTGCGCCATCCCGACATGCCGCGCGGCTTTTACCATCTGTTCTGGCAGAAGCTCGGGGCCGGCGAACCGGCGGTCGGCTATGTCCTGAACCGCAATACCGGCGGTGGCGGTTACTGGGTGCTCGTTGCCGCCATGCCCTGCGAAGGCGGCTATTTCTCGGTGCGGATGCGCCCCTCGGGCCCGTTGTTCGGCCCATTGCGCGCGGAATACGCGGGGTTGCGCGCGCGCGAGGAGGACGAGGCGCTTTCGCCCGCGGATTCGGCATTGGCGCTGACGGCGCGGCTCGGGGATCTGGGGTTTCCCGATTACGACGCCTTTGCCGCCCATATGCTGACGGGCGAGATCCGCAGCCGCGATCTGCAACTGGGAAGGCCGGTCGACCGCGAGGCCGAGGCGCTGTCCTCGCTGCTGACGCTGCTGGACGAGACGCTGTCCGAACAGGCGCGGCTGGTGGCGCAATTCTCGGATCTGGCGCTGCTGCCGGTGAACATGCGGCTGGTCGCGGCCCGGCTGGAGCCGCAGGGCGGGCCGATCAGCCAGATCGCGGTCAACTATAAGACCGCCTCGGAGGAAATCGCGCGCAGACTGGCGGAATTCGTCTCGGGCAAGGGCAATCTCTGCGGACGGATGGCCCATGCCGTGCGGCGCAGCCTGATTCTCGCCGGAACCTCGCGGCTCCAGGGGGAACTGGCCGAGCATTACCGCTGCGAAAGGCGCGATCAGGGCCGCGACGGCGACGAGCGGCGCGTCGAGGGCAAGGTGCTGGAACGGGTGATTCACGACAGCCGGATTTCGGCCCAGGCCTCACTGAAAGAGGCGGGGCGGCTGGCTTCGGTGCTGAACGATTCCAGCATGGATCTGCGGCGGATGATCCTCGGGCTGGACACGATCCGCATCCTCGCCCGGGTGGAAAGCCGCAAGACCGCGGAAAGCCAGGCGGCGCTGACCGCGACCATCGACCGGATCGACGAGGTTCAGGCCTCGGTCTCCGAAAGCCTCAGGGCGCTGATGGAGCGGGCGACCGCGATCGACCATGCTCTCGGCCTGCTGCGCGCGCCCGCGCGGCGGGCTGGCCGGTATGCCCCGCCGCCGTCTCCGGTCGGCTCTGCCGTTTCCGCCGCGGCGGGGCCTGATGTATAAAGGTCGCGGCCCGAATGTCGGGGCACGGCCCCCTTTCCCCCCTGCCTGGCTTGGGCTACCAATGCCCCATGCGCTGGACGATACCAAATACGCTGACGTTCCTGCGGCTCCTTGCGGCGCCCGGCGTGGCGGTGATGTTTCTCTACTTCCACCGGCCCTGGGCCGACTGGCTGGCGCTTTCGCTGTTCGTCGGCGCGGCGGTGACCGATTATTTCGACGGCTATCTCGCCCGGCTGTGGAAGCAGGAATCGAAATTCGGCGCCATGCTGGATCCGATCGCCGACAAGGCCATGGTGGTGATCGCGATCATGGTGCTGACCGGCTACAACGGCATGACCCCCTGGCTGATTCTGCCCGCCACCGTGATCCTGTTCCGCGAGGTCTTCGTCTCGGGGCTGCGCGAGTTCGTCGGCGCCACGGCCGGACAGCTGCGGGTGACGAAACTGGCGAAATGGAAGACCTCGGCGCAGATGGTCGCCATCGCCACGCTGTTTCTGGGCACCGGGCTGGAATATCTGAACGGCGTCGCCATGCAGGGCATGACGCCCGAGCAATATGTCGATGCCGTGCGCGAGGGGCTGGCCGATCCGATCCGCGCCTGCGGCAACCGCGACTGCGCCTCTTTCGCCAATCTGATCGGGCTGGTGCTGATCTGGATCGCCGCCGTGCTGACCGCGCTGACCGGCTGGGATTATCTGGTGAAGGCGCGGCCTTATCTGCGGGACGATCCATGATCGAGGTGCTTTATTTCGCCTGGCTGCGCGAGCGGATCGGGGTGCCGCGCGAGCGTGTCGAGACCCGGGCCGAAACCGTGGCCGGGCTGGTCGAGGAACTGATCGCGCGAGAAGAGCGTTACGCCCTTGCCTTCGCCGATCTCGCCAGCGTCCGGGTGGCGCTGGACCAGGAACTGGCCGATTTCCAGGCGCCGCTGGCGGGGGTGCGCGAGGTGGCGTTCTTCCCGCCGATGACCGGCGGCTGAGAGGGGACGGATGAAGATCTCGGTTCAGGCCGACGCTTTCGATCCGGGGGCGGAGCTCAACGCCTTCTCGGCCGGCGCGGCCGGTGCGGGGGCGGTGGTCAGCTTCTCGGGCGTGGTGCGCGACGAGGGCGGGCGGCTCAGCGGCATTAGCATCGAACATTACCCCGCGATGACCGGCAAGGCCATCGGCGCCATCGCGGCGGAGGCTGTCGAACGGTGGGATCTGAGCGACGCTCTGGTGATCCACCGCCACGGCGATCTGGCGCCTGGCGAGGTGATCATGATGGTCGCCACCGCCGCCCGCCACCGCGCCGCAGCCTTTGCGGCGGCGGAGTTCCTGATGGATTACCTGAAATCCCGCGCGCCGTTCTGGAAGAAGGAATACCATGCCGACGGCGCCGAATGGGTCGCGGCGAAAGACAGCGACGAGGATGCGCTCGGGCGCTGGGCGGGCTGAACTCCCGGGATCGGCCGGGTGAGGAAAACCCGGCGGAGCCAGCCAGACGGCGCTTCCCTCGCCGCAGCCGCCGAAGGTTGTGACCCGCCGGGCTGCTGAGGTCGCGTGGGGGACTTCGCCCGGGGCATGGTGCGGGTGGTGGAGGCCGCCGCATGGCCGATCCCGAATGTGTAAGTCAACAACGACGCGGCTGCCCTCAGCCGCCGAACCGCTCCGACCAGCAGGGCTGCGGATCTCCGGGCAGCGGGCGGGCGAGGAACACCGCACGGGCGATGGCGCGGGCGAGGCAGGTCGCGGCGCCATGGCCGATCTGGAATGTGTCGGTCAGCGGATCCTGCATCTCACGCGCCCCGGTCGCCGCCGCGAAAACCAGATCGCCGTCGAGCGGCGTATGCGACGGCAGGATCGCCCGCGCCATGCCGTCATGCGCGGCCACCGCCATCCGCAGCGCCTGCGCCTTGTCCAGCCGGGCGTCGGTGGCGACCACGGCGATGGTGGTGGCCTCGCCCTGGCGTTTCAGCGGCAGCGGTGCGTCCGGCGGGGCCATGCGCGGCGCTGGCCCGAGGCCGCCGAACTCCGCCCCTTCCTCGAACGGCGCGGCGTGAAACCACGGCCCGTCCCCCGCGGTCACGCTGCCGAGCGCGTTCACCGCCACCAGCGCGCCCACGGTGATCCCCGACGGCAGCACCGCCGAGGCGGAACCGAGGCCGCCTTTCCAGTGCCCGGTCATCGCTCCGAACCCCGCTCCCGCGCTGCCGAGGCCGAACCCGGGCGCCGCGGCCGCCAGCGCGGCGGCGCCGAGCGCGGGATAGGGGGACGCCGACCAGCCCTTGTCGCCGCCGTTCAGCAGGTCGAACAGGATCGCGCCCGGCACGATGGGCACGCGCTGATCGCCCACCGCAAAGCCCCGCCCCATGGCGCGAAGCCCCTGGGCCACGCCGGAACAGGCGTCCAGCCCGAAGGCCGATCCGCCCGACAGCACCAGCGCATCCACCTGTTGCACCAGCCGGTCGGGGGCCAGCAGGTCGGTCTCGCGGGTGCCCGGCGCGCCGCCCATCACATGCACCGCCGCGGTGAAGGGCCGTGCGGCCGTCAGCACCGTCACGCCAGAGCGCAGCCCGGCGTCATGGGCATTGCCGACCACAAGGCCGGCGACATCGGTGATCAGGTTGCGCGGGCCGGGCCGCATGGTCACGCCTCTCGTCGGGTTCCGGCCCGAGTCTGCCGCGTTCCGGCCGCCGGTGCCAGCCCTTTGGGAACGCGCCGAAATTCGCGGCCGCCGATAATGTTGCCAGATCGGCAACACTTTTCCCGCTTTGGGCGCTGGCGGCGGGCAAAATTTCCGTGTGAACCTTGACGCCCGGCCCCCGGAATGGCGCAAGGTGCGCCATCGCGGCCGCGTTGGCGCCGCCCGAGTCGTATCCTCATAGTCGAGACAGCCCCGTGACCTTCAGTTTTCCGCGCCTGATCGCGCTGATCGCCCTGCCGCTCATGGCGGCCTGCGGCGCCAGATCCACCGTCGAATCCCCGCAGCACGAACTGCCGGGCTATGAGGCGGTCGAGGACGGCAGCTTCCAGATCCCCGCGGTCGCCCCGCAATATCTGATCGAGGATCACCGCCGCGCCGAAGTCGCCTATAACGGCGAGGACGCGCCCGGAACCATCGTGGTCGATGTCTATGCCCGCAAGCTCTATTGGGTGCTGCCCGAGGGCCGCGCCATCCGCTACGCCATCGCGGTCGGGCGCGAGGGCACCTCGTTCCGCGGCGAGGGCTATATCGGGCGCAAGGCGCACTGGCCGTCGTGGACGCCCACGGCCAATATGATCCGCCGCCAGCCCGAGATGTATGCCGAATTCGCCGGCGGCCTGCCGGGCGGGCTGGAGAATCCGCTCGGCTCGCGCGCGCTTTACCTCTACCGCGGCGGGCGGGACACGATGTTCCGCATCCATGGCACGATCGACAACGGCTCGATCGGGCTGGCGACCAGCGCGGGCTGCATCCGGCTGTTCAACCAGGACGTGATGGACCTTTACGAGCGCGCCGACAGCGGCACCCGCGTGCGGGTGCGCACCGAGGCCGAGAGCCTGGAGCTGGAGGGCCCGCAGATGGACGACGCCTGGGGCCGCGCCGTGCCCGAGACGCCGGAGAACATCGCGAAGAAGGAACGCGACCTGGTGGCCGTTGCCGCCGCCGAAAAGGCCGAGGCCGAGCGCAAGGCCAAAGCCGAGGCCGCCGAGAGGAAGGCCGCTGAGAAGGCCGAGGCCAAACGCCTGCGTCAGTGCAAGCGCAAGGGGATCGACCCCGCCGATTGTCCGGTGCCGGTGGCGTCGGAAGCCTGAACGAAAACAGGGCCACCCGCCGGGGTGGCCCTTTCGCTTTCTCAGCCTGTCAGATTCAGGCGCGGATCACATAGTCTTTCAGCGTGGTCTCGACCACCTCCCAGGTGCCCTCGTAGCCTGGGCGGATGATGTAGCTGTCGCCCGCTTTCAGATGGGTCTGGTTGCCGTCCTTGTCGGTCAGGATCGAATGGCCCTCGTGGATGTAGACATATTCCCATTCGGCGTAGGAGATCTTCCACTTGCCCTTCGTCGCCTGCCACATCCCCGAGTAAAGCCCGTCGGTCTCCTCAAGGCTCCAGGTGGTGTGGACCGGATCGCCGGCCAGCACGAGTTCCGGCGCCGGGCGCTCGGTTTCGGGGGTCGTTCCGTCGCGGGTGACGCGCAGGATCAGGGGGTGGGTCATCGCTTGTTTCCTTCTGTGCGGATTCCGCGGCCATTGGCCCTGCGGCGCCCCTCTCCGTCAAGGGTCAGTTCGGGGGCTGCGCGGTGCTGCAATGCGGCGTAATTCCTTGCACAAGCTGCGGCGCTGTGCCCTTATGCCGGGCAGTTCACGAATACGGGAAGCTGCCATGAGCGCCACCTCTTCCGCCAGGGCGGTTCTGCCGCCCGACATCAGGGCCATGAAAGGCGTGGCGCCGATCGTGGTGCTGACCGCCTATACCACCCCGGTGGCGCGGCTGGTCGACCCGCATTGCGACGTGGTTCTGGTGGGCGACAGCCTCGGCATGGTGCTGCATGGCCTGCCCTCGACGCTGGGCGTGACGATGGAGATGATGATCCTGCACGGCCGCGCCGTGGTCCGGGGGGCCTCGAAGGCCATGGTGGTGATCGACATGCCGTTCGGCTCATACGAGGAAAGCCCGCAGCAGGCGTTCCGCAACGCGAGCCGCCTGATGGCCGAGACCGGCGCGGTGGCGGTCAAGCTGGAGGGCGGGGTGCATATGGCGGAAACCATCGCCTTCCTGACCGCGCGCTCGGTGCCGGTGATGGCCCATATCGGGCTGACGCCGCAATCGGTGAACACGCTGGGCGGCTACAAGGTGGTCGGCCGGGCCGATGAGGCCGAAAAGGTGATGGAGGACGCCCGGGCGGCGCAGGCGGCCGGGGCGTTTTCCGTGGTGCTGGAGAAGGTGCCCGAGGGTCTGGCCGCACGCATCAGCCAGCAGCTCGATATCCCCACCATCGGCATCGGCGCGGGCGTGCATTGCGACGGCCAGGTGCTGGTGGTCGACGACATGCTGGGCCTGTTCACCGAATTCCGCCCGAAATTCGTCAAACGCTATGCCGAACTGGGCCGCACTGCCGATGAGGCGATCGCCGCCTATGCCGCCGACGTGCGCGCCCGGCAGTTCCCCGCCCCGGAACACGCTTTCGCCGACAGCCTGCCGAAGGCCGGCGGATGACCCGCATCGTTCACGGCAAGGCGGAGCTGCGCGACCTGGTGCGGTCCTGGCGCGCGGAAGGCACGCTGATCGGTGTGGTGCCCACGATGGGTGCGCTGCATGAGGGGCATCTGTCGCTTGCCCGCCGCGCGCGCGCGGAATGCGGAAGGGTGATCACCACGATCTTCGTCAACCCGCGCCAGTTCAACAACCCCGACGACCTCAGCCGTTATCCCCGCACGCTGGAAAGCGATGCGGCGCTCTTGCGCCAGGTGCCGGTGGACGTGATCTTCGCCCCCGATGTCGATGAGGTCTATCCCGAGGGATTCGCGACCACCGTCTCGGTGGGCGGCGTGTCCGAGCCGCTGGAGGGCCGGATGCGCCCGGGCCATTTCGACGGGGTGGCGACGGTGGTGACCAAGCTCTTCGGCATGACCGAGGCGCAGCGCGGCTATTTCGGCCAGAAGGACTGGCAGCAGTTGCAAGTCGTCAGCCGGCTGGTCAGGGACCTGAACCTGCCGGTCGAGATCGTCGGCTGCGAGACCGTGCGCGAGGCGGACGGGCTGGCGATGTCCTCGCGCAACGTCCGGCTGACGCCCGCGGGCCGTGCCACGGCGCCGGTGCTCTGCGCGGCGATCTCGGCGGCGGCGGCGGATATCCGGGCCGGGCAGTCCGACCGGATGGCGATCCGCGAGGCGGCCGAAACCATGCGCCGCGCCGGTTTCGAGCGGGTGGAATATATCGAGCTGCGCGACGCGGAAACGCTGATGCCTTCGGACGATCCCCGGCGCCCGCGCCGGATGCTGGCCGCGGCCTGGCTCGACGGAGTGCGGCTGATCGACAATATCCCGGTGTAAGAAGAAGGGGGCCCTGCCCCCGCCGCTCCTGCGGAGCGACTCCCCCGGGGTATTTCTATCAGGGTGAATGGGATTTCTCCCTGATAGAAATACCCCCGCCGGAGGCACGCCCCGGTTGGCGCGCGAGCGCCGGAGGCGAGGCAAAAGGCTTGCGGCGCAGCCGCGCGATTTCCTGGCCGCGCATCGGGCATAGGGAATTCACACCTTGCAAGCCCATGCCGGCGCAACCACTTTCCCGTTTCGGCGGGCAGGCGTTTTGCGTAACATCGCCGGGGTGATTGCAGGTTGACCGGCCACGGAGGGCGCGATGGCGGATTTCGAGACACAGATCCTTGAGAGCGAAAAGCAGGTCCGCGCGGCTCAGGAGAAGATCACCGCCCTGACCGCGGTGATCGAAACCGCCGGGATCAAGGCCGAACAGGGCATCGGGATCGACGTGGAAAACGCCACGCTTGAAGACGTGCACAGGCACA
This sequence comes from Pseudogemmobacter humi, assembly GCF_900609055.1. Lineage (GTDB taxonomy): Bacteria > Pseudomonadota > Alphaproteobacteria > Rhodobacterales > Rhodobacteraceae > Pseudogemmobacter > Pseudogemmobacter humi. Next base: position 7,807 of record NZ_UXAW01000058.1, read on the forward strand.
CCGATGTGATGAACGCCAATATCGCCGAGCTGATCATGGGGCTCGACGATGTGACGGCGGCGTTTTCCAGGGATTTCGACGAGATGCGCTCGAAAACCGGCTGGGAGAGCTTCGTCGGCATCTTCTCGTCCGGGAAATCCGAATCCCTGCGGCAGGAGAGGCTGCGCGCCGCCTCGATCGACGACAAATTGCAGGATCTGATCTCGAAATCCGACGTGATCGTGAAGCTGTTGCAGGGCCAGCTTGATCTGCTGAACGGGCAGAAGGCGAAGGTCGAGGCCAATCTCTCCGGCACGCTCACCGACCGCGAGGACACCGTGGCCGCTCTGGAAGCGGTGCGCCGCGAGATCGCCGCGATGGACCCGCGGCTGATCGAGCTGGAGAACCGGATCGCCGTGGAAACCGACGCGGCCGCGCGCACCAAGCTGGAGACCGAACTGGCCGGGCTGAATGCGAAGCACAATGCGCTGGTGCAGGACGAACAGGTCAAGCTGGCCCGCAGCCAGACGCTGGAGCGTTATATCGAGAAGGGCAAGACCTGGGTCGACAGCCTGACGAACCAGGCCGCGACCCAGCTGGTGCTGATCAACAAGCTGCAAACCGACACCAGGCAGCGGGTGGTGCTTTATGACGCGCTGACCTCGTCGCTGAAGACCGCGCAGCAGCAGGATGTGGCGCACCGCATCAACGAGATCGGGGTCAAGACCGACCAGGAGGCCCAGGCGGCGATGGCCGCCATCGGCTCGGCCACCAATGCGAAAATGGCCGACATGCTGGAAGCGCATGAGGGCCATATGGTCTTTGCCCGCAAGATCCTTGAGGAAAAGGCCAAAGCCGACGAGCGTTTCGCCCGCCGTTTCGCCGCAATAGTCGAGAAACACGACAAGAACGCCTATGGGGGATGATGGGTGGCCGGGCTTCTGAGCCGGGCTTTTCCGCCCGGGCTTCTTCTGATCGCGCTCGGCATCGTGCTCATCGGCCTTGGCGCGGTGCTTGACCATTACGACCTGCACCGCGCCCAGTGGTATCTGGGCGAGGGCGGGCTGGTGGCGCTCAGCCTCGGCGGGGTGATGGCCGTGGTGGCGGTGATCGCGCTTTTGCTGACGCCCGCCGGGGGGGACGGCGATGGCTGAGAACGGCGTCAAAGAGGCGCTGGTCAGCGACCATGCCGCGCTTTACGATCCGAATGTGGCGCAACGCTATTTCGCGAAATTCGGCAGGATCGGCGGCTGTTTCGCCCGGATCGCGGCGGAGCTGGAGAAAGAGAACCGCCTGAACCGGACCGAAACCCGGATCCTCGGCCAGTATCTCAACGCGCTGATCGGCACCTTCCGGGCGCTGAACCACAAATATCTGATGACCGGCCGCGCCGAGGGCGCTCCGGGCCTGACCATCGACCGTCACGAATCCGGCTTTCCGGTGGCGCAGGAACTGCTGATGATGGCGGTGGACGCCCAGCAGGCGGCGAAACATCTGGCCGGTATGCCCTCGGTGGCGGAACTGCGTGACCGGATGGTGCGCATCATCGTGGGCGAGCTGAAAGTGCCCACCGCGTTGCAATTCGCGCTCAGCCAGCGGCTTTATTACGAGGCTTTGCAGGCCGGGGGCCTGTTCCAGGCCCGCAACGGCCCGGATGTGCAATGGCTGGGCCAGGAGGGCGAGCGGCGGCGCTTCCTGCTGCACTGGGCGGTCTGGGATGCCCAGGTCAACCTGCCGGTGGTCTGGCTGATGGAGGTGCTTGACAGCGGCAAGCGTCCGCTGCCCGAGGACGCATACCGCTGGCCCGGGATGCAGCAGAAGCTGCTGGCGCAGTCGCTCGCGGGGCTGAAGCTGGTGACGGTCGCCACCGGATTCGACAAGGATTTCGACGAGGCGAGCCCGGTCCGGCTGCGCCGCATCACGCTCGGCCCGATGTATTCCGCCGGCTTCACCCTGCAATCGGGGCCGATCTCGCGGGTGCTGGAAGATGCGCGCGCGCCCGAGGGCGAGGACTGGGCGCTGGTCTGGACCATCGAGGATCTGGTCTCGGACCGCGAAGAGATGGTGAAGGACGGCTGGTTCTCGTCGCGCCGCCGCCAGGTGTTCCGGCTTGACCCGCTGACCGGGGCGGACACCGGCGCCACCCGGCTGGAACGGATGATCGTGCTGCCCGAGCGGCCCTATCAGGTGCTGGTGGAGCAGGATCCGCCCGGTTTGCGCGGGATCAGGAAATTCGTGGTGGGGGCGGGGGGGCGCCTCATTCCCGGCGCCTGAGAACGCCGGGGCTTTGCCCCGGACCCCAGGGTATTTAGGTCAGGATGAAAGCAAAGGGGTTTTCATCCTGACCCAAATACCCCCGCCGGAGGCGCAGGTTTGAGCCGGAAGATTTGGCCGGAAAGGTAAGCGATGGTTGCGCGCGATACGATGGAACTGAAAGAAGAGGCGATCCGCGCGCAATATGAGGCGGCGCTCGGGCTGATCTCGGGCTTCGATCACGCGCCGCGGCTGGCGAAACCTCTGGAGGCGGCGCCGGTGGCGGAACGCTCGCCCGGGGTGGGTGCCCGGCCGCGGTTCCGCTCGACCGTGCCGGGGATGGCGGCGCATGTCACCGCGCGCCCTGGCAGCGTGCGGCTGGTCGAGCGGATCGGCGGGCTCTCGGATGGGCTGGTCTCGCCGGAACAGGCGGCGGCGCTGAACGTCTTGCGCCGGGCCGTCGCGGTGGCGCTTGCCATGGGCGAGACTTTCGCCGCGCAGTCGGGGCTGGCCGAACTGAAGCGCGCCAATCTGGAGGGGCGGATCCCCGAAGGGAAGCGCGCCGAATTTGGCGAGCTGTTGCAGGCCGAGGCGCTGGTCGTGCTCTTCACCTTCGCCAATGCGAGCGCCTTTCTGATCGCGCCGCATCTGGGCAGCCAGAGCGTCGCGATCGGCGAGGTCGGGGAGGTGCTGACCGACAACGCGCCGCTCGCCTTGCAGGGCGCGTTGTGGGAACTCGACCAGGACATCGCGGTGCTGGCCTCGGACGACGCCCGCCTCGTCGCCACGATCTCGGCCTTTGCCGAGGCGCTGATGGCCAAGGTCGCGCTTCGGGCCGAGGGTGTGGCGCGGGTCTCGGCTTTCACCCAGGGCTCGTGGAAGGTCGAGGCCGATCAGCTGACCATCGCCGGGTTCCGGCCCGCGCGGGCCGCGAAAGGCGGCCAGATCGCCATGGCCTTCAAGAAACCGCATGAGGTGGTGGGCAACCATATCGCCAAATACCAGAGCCTGCGGCTGGCGAAGATGCTGATGGCCTATGATTTCGAGCGCCGGCTGAACCCCTTCGCCGAACTCGGTGGCTTCATCTTCACCTTCATGGGCGACGGCAAGCCCGGCACCGGCAAGACCACGCTGATCCAGATGATGGCGGGGCTGCTCAACGACTACTGTCAGGCGGCGGGCTATCCGTTCCGCTACCAGAACTTTTCCATCGACCAGATCGACAGCTATCAGGGCAAATCGGGCCAGAACGCCAAGGCCTTCATCGACGCGGTGCTCGATCCCGGGGTGATCGGGTTCGGGACCATCGACGACATCGACCAGGTGGCCGGGAAACGCGGTGACCGGCAGTCCTCGGCCGGTCAGCAGGAGGTGACGGCGGTCTTCATGCAGGCCTTCGCCGGGGCGGGCACGGTGGTGCGCGGCAACTGCACTTTCGGGATGTTCAGTAACTACCCCGAGAACGTCGACGACGCGCTTCGCCAGCGCGCCGGCGCCCGCTTCCTGGTCGACGGGCCGCAGACGCGCGAGGATTACATCGACATCCTCTCGCTGCTGCTGGGCAGGAACCATTCGATCCCGCTCGGCGATCACGATCTTTTCGCCGCGCAGGAGATCAGGAAGGCCGTCGCGGCCAGTTACGAGGGCCATTCCCGCCCGCACGAATCCGGCCTGATAAAGGTCTGGCAGGAGGTGGAGGGGCTGCTCGGCCCGCTGAACACGCTGGCGAAGATCGGCGCCTATCTCAAGGCGATCCAAGAGGCCGACGAGCGTTTCACCGGCCGGGCGATCAGGAACATCACCGACGCGGTGAAGGTCCGGGCGATGGATTTCGAGCTGCCGGATGAGTGGATGGAGGACCCGGATCTGTTCCTGTTCAAACCCTACGACACCAAGCTGGCGATGATCCGCGATCTGATGACGCCGGTCACGGTGGAGATGGTGATCCAGGAGGTCAACCGCTACGCCGATTCCGAATTCCGCTATGCCGACAATTCGGATGAGGTTGCGATTCAGGGAATGGTGCGCGACTTCGGCCGCCAGGAAGAGGCGAAGCGGCGCTATCTGGAGGGCAAGGGGTGAGCGAAGAGGCGGAATGGCGCTTCTGGCGACCGGGAAACCCTACCCTCTGGGGTGTTTTGTTCAGTATTGCACTGGCAGGTGTCACCATCTGGCTGGCCAGGCGAGACTGGTGCTATAGTTCCGACAGCGGTGAACTGATCTGCATGGTCAAATGGCAGGCTTTTCTCGCCTCATCCCCCAACGAGGTGGGGGACGCTCTCGCCGGCTTCGCGGGCGTTCTGGCCTTCATCTGGGTTGCGGTGACGGTTGCCCTCCAGTCTGCGCAATTACGTGCGCAGCGCGAGGAGTTGCGGCTGACCAGAAAAGAGATGGAAGAGCAGCGCAAAGCGACACAGGATATGGCGCGATCCCTGGCGCGAGAGGCCGCAATCTTCGAGGATGAACAACTGCGCCGTAATCAGGCCGAGTCCTGGGCCGTCGTTCAGGAACTCATCAACACGTTCCGCCGTCGTTTCCCTGTCGATCCTGAATATCGTCCGATCAAATGGCTCGTAAAAGGCAAAGATCCGAGGGTGTTGGGCTACGAGAGAGGAGATACCAACCTTCGGGACCTGCGCGATGACGAATTCATGTCACGTGCCCTTGGGGCCGTGCGTAAGCATTGTCATTCCCAGGTAATGAAAGCGATGCGGAGCGGAGAATCCATGGAGCGGACAGGCGACGTGCTTCTGGCCGAATTGCACGACCTGATCCGGCGGATGCTTGGGCATACAGGGCAGTTGGCAGGGGCCCGAAGGATCTTTCTGGAAGCCTGCAAACTCAGCGAATGGGATATGGTTCTGACCGATCTCCGGAGTGCCGGAGCGCCGGCTGGGGGAGGAAAATGAAACGCCTCATCACCCGCGGCCTGATGTTTGGCAATCTGATCGAGGTTTCCTCGCCGCAGCTTGTCGCGCGGTATAACCGGGCGCTCAGGATGCTCATCGGGCGAGAGACGGCGCTGAGTGATTTCCATATCGATCTGTCGGGCTATTCGCCCGAGATCGGCGATGAATTCGGCGATCATTTCTATCTCAACCCGAACGGGGCGAACCGGCAGTTCATCCTGCTGACCACGGCGCAGAAAGAGGCGCCGCTTCTGAACATCCGCTTTTCCACCTCGCGCTCGATCCTGACCCGGTTCATCGAGGCGAACGAGGCGCAGCTTTTCGCGCTGACCGCCCGCGATGTGGTGGCGGGCGAGTTGCAGGGCTCGGTCTATGCGGTGGACAGCCCGGCGAAACTGCTGGATCTGCGGCGCGTCACGGTCGAGGCAGATACGATCGGCGGCCATGTGGCGGATGCCGGAAAGCTCGCGGGGCTGATCGAACGCTTCCGGCGCGAGCCCGACGGCTGGCGCGACGAGGCGCTGATCGCCGGGATGATCCAGCTTGCGCGCCGCACCGGCGATGTGACGCGGGTGCCGATCCATCTGCCCGCGATGAGTTTCGAGCAGCCGGATTTCTGGACCAGCCTGTTCGGCGGGCTCTATGTCTTTCAGGGCCAGAAATTCCCCGCGGTGATCTCGCGCGGGGGCGTGACGGGGCTTGGCCAGATGCCGGTCGGCCAGGTGATGGATTTCACCCACCGCAACCATATCGCCGACTGGCTGGAGAGGAACGGCCTCGTCGAGCCCATCGTCCAGGCGCGCGGCACCAACGGGGGGGCGATCCTGCGCCAGAAGATGGATTTCATCCTGCTGGATGCCGCCGACAGCCTGGGGATCGATGTGGGCGACGCGCGGCGCACCGAGTTGCGCAAGGTGGCCTACAAGCTCGGCCCGGCGCTGCCGGACGAATTCCTCGGCCTCGCCGCGATGCTGCGGTGGGTCGAGGAGGCCGGGCCCTGGCCGCAGATCTCCAGCGAGCATCCGGCCTATTTCTACACTCTGCGCGGGCGGCCGGGGCCGGACCGCGATCTGGTCAACATGCTGCTCTCGGAACTGTCACCGATGGATGTGCGCCAGCTTTTCATCACCCATAAAGAGCGGTTCTACGAGGATTATCGCGGCTGGAGCGAGAAGAAGCGCGAATATGTCGCCGATTTCCTCGCCCGCGAATATCAGGTCGACAAGGAAGGCGCGCGCGAGGCCCTGTTCGGACCAGAGCCGAAGATGGACGAACTGGCCCGCCCCGACATGCGTGAAGGGCCGAAGCCAACCCGCGAATTGCGTGATATCGTCGGCCCCTGGGGCGCCATGCGCCCGGGACAGGGGCGCGCGCAGGGGGAGCGACGATGATCATCAACTGGGTGAGGCTGGCCTTCTTCATGCTGATCGGGCTGACCGTGGCCTATCTGCTGGCCTCGATCTATTCGCGCTCGGTCCGTCGCGAGAAGCTGGAGAAGCACTGGGACGCCAAAGGGCTGGAGGGCGACCGCACGGCCTTTATCGAGGCCGGGATGCGTGGCTATGAAAAGGGGCTGAAACGGCGGCTGTTGTGGCTTATCTATATCATCCCCATGGTCGCCTTCACCGCGATCTTCTTCTATGTGAACTGGTACTGAGCCGATGCGATATGTGAAATGGACCTTCTGGCTGCTCATCTTCGTCCTGGTCGGGGGCTTTCTGCACTACACCCTGCCGCAGCATGACATCGTGCGGATCGTGGGGATCGAGAATCGCCGTATCGACATCGGCGAGAATTCGATCTTCTGGTCGCGTGCCGAGGTGGGGATGACCGATTCCACCAGCCGCGACGTGTTCTTCATCAATGCCGTCTATCCGAACGGCAAGACGATGGAATACCGCAACGAGGATACCGGCTGGGGCTGGCCGCCCTATTTCAAGATCGACAGTTTCGGGCTTCAGACCCGGACGAAGGATCTGGTCTCGACCGCTTCGGATCCGGTCTGGGTCCAGGTCACCCATTACGGCTGGCGCAACAAGTTCTTCACCATCTTCCCCAATGCGGTCTCGGTGAAACGGGTGGCGGGGCCGGATGTCACGGTGATTCCCTGGGTGTCGATCATCGTCCTGGTGACGCTGGCCTTCATCCTGTTCATGATCCGCCGGATGTGGATGCAGTTCCGCGAGCGGATGGTGGATCCGGCCATGGTGCGGGCGGAACAGGCGTTCGACCGGGTGGATGCGCGCGCCGATGAGGTGCGGGCGGGCGCGCGCGGGCTCTGGGGCCGGTTCCGTTCCTGGCTCGACAGCTGGAAATCGAAGCCGAAACGCTGATGCGGGGCGCCCGGAGTTTTCCAAAACTCCGGGCAATTTTCTTCGAAGAAAATTGCAAATTCCTTGGAAGGAATTTGGCCTCTTACCCGCGCAGCGCGCCGCCGGTGGCCTTGGTCACCTTTTCGACGATCTTTTTCGAGACCGCCTCGATATCGGCCTCGGTCAGGGTCTTGTCGGTCGGTTGCAGACGCACGGTCAGCGCGATCGACTTCTTGCCCGCGCCCATCTGAGCTTCGGCCTTGTCGCCGGTGAACTGGTCGAACACCCGTACGCTTTCGATCAGCGCCTTGTCGGCGCCCTGGGCGGCGTTCACCGCGGTCAGCGCCTCGACCCTTCCATCGACGACGAAGGCGAAATCGCGCTCGACCGCTTGCAGATCGCGGATCGTCAGCGCGGGCCGGGTGGGGGTTTTCACCTTCGGTGCCGGGATATTGGCGAGGCGCAGGGTGAAGGCCACCGCCTGGCCTTTGATGCCCATGGCGTTCAGCACCCGGGGATGGATCTCGCCGAAAGTGGCAAGCTGGTTCGGCCCGAGGCCGATCACCCCGGCGCGGCCCGGATGCCACCAGCCGTCGGTTTTGCGGCTGATCTGCACCCGCGAAGGCGCTCCGAGGGCGGCGAGCACCGCCTCGGCATCGGCCTTTGCGTCGAACACATCGACCGGGCGGCGCGAGGCCCAGGGGTCGCGCGGCGCCGTCGCGCCGACCAGCAGGCCTGCGGCCTGAACATGCTGCTCGCCCGGCTCGCCGCCGTCGAACACCGGGCCGACCTCGAACAGGGCCAGATCCTGGAAGCCGCGGGCCTGATTGCGCGCCGCGGCCGCCAGCAGGCCCGGCAGCAGATCGGGGCGCAGATGGGTCATCTCGGATGAGATCGGGTTTTCCACCCTGACCGCATCGGATCCGCCGCCGAACAGCACCGCCGCGCGGGCGTCTATGAAGCTGTAGGTCACGCATTCGTTGTAGCCGAGCGCGGCGATGGTGCGGCGCGCGGTCTTCTCGCGGCTTTGCATCGGCGTGAGGATCGGGCGCAGCACGCCGGGCTGGGTCCGCCTCAGGGGCGCGCCTTGCAGTTTGGTCAGGCTGGCGATCCGGGCGACTTCTTCGATCAGATCGGCCTCGCCCTGCACGTCCGGCCGCCAGGAGGGCGGGCTGGCCATCAGCCCGTCCATGGTGAAGCCGAGCGCCTCCAGTGTGCGGATCTGCTCTGCCTCGGGGATCTCCATGCCGACGAGGCTGACGACCCTTGCCGGGTCCAGCCGATACGCCCGCGTGCTGTCCAGGGCCGCGCCGTCCTCTACCACCTCGCTGGCCTCGCCGCCGCAGAGGTCGAGGATCATCCGCGTGGCCAGTTCCAGGCCGGGCAGGGTGAAGGCCGGGTCGGCGCCGCGCTCGAATCTGTAGCGCGCGTCGGAATTGACCTTCAGCGCGCGGCCGGTGGCGGCGACGGTGATCGGATCCCACCAGGCGCTTTCCAGAAACACGGTGGTGGTCTCATCGGTGCAGCTGGTGTCCTCGCCGCCCATGATGCCGGCAAGGCTCTCCGGTCCGCGCTGATCCGCGATCACCATGTCGCCCGCGCGCAGGCTGTGGGTCTTGCCGTCGAGCGTCAGCAGGCTCTCGCCTTCCCGCGCCGGGCGGATGTGCAACTCGCTGCCCGCCATCCGGTTCACGTCGAAGACGTGCAGCGGGCGGTTCAGCCCATAGGTGAAATAGTTGGTGATATCGACCAGCGCCGAGATCGGCCGCAGCCCCACGGCCTTGAGCCGCGCCGCCAGCCAGTCGGGCGAGGGCCCGTTCTTCACGCCACGGATCACCCGGCCCGCGAAATGCGGAGCACCCCTGGCCTTGAGGCTGTCGTCGATCCGCACCGAGACCGGGCTGGGGAAGCTGCCCGGCACCGGCACGATGTCCAGCGGTTTCAGCCGCCCGAGACCGCGCGCCGCAAGGTCGCGCGCCACGCCGCGGATGCCGAGCGCATCGGGGCGGTTCGGGGTGATCTTGATCTCGATCACCGGATCGTTCAGCCCGCGATAATCGACGAACCTTGCGCCCAGGGGGGCATCCTCGGGCAATTCGATGATGCCGTCATGCGCGTCGGACAGCATCAGCTCGCGTTCCGAGCAGAGCATGCCGTTGGAATCGACGCCGCGGATATTGCCGGGTTTCAGATCGACCCCGGTGCCGGGCACATGGGTGCCCGGGGGGGCGAAGACCCCCACCAGCCCTGTGCGGGCATTGGGCGCACCGCAGACTACCTGGACCTCGACCGGATCGGAACCCGGCCCGCCCGGATATGTCGCCACCCGGCAGACCCGCAGCCGGTCGGCGTTGGGGTGCTGCACCGCCTCGATCACGCGGCAGATGCGGAAGGCGCCGAGCGCGGCGGCGGGATCCCCGATCTCTTCGACCTCAAGGCCCAGATCGGTCAGCGTATCGGCGATTTCCGTCACCGAAGCCTCGGTGTCCAGATGATCGCGCAGCCAGGAGAGGGTGAATTTCATCGGTAACTTCCGCAAGCGACAGGCGTTCAGCCGCAGGGATTAGCGCAAAGGCGGGAAAAGGGAAAGCAGATGGGATTCGCCCGGCACCGGAAACAGGCTGTTGCCGGGGTTGTGGGGCGCGGCCCGGCGCATATCGTGATAAACCCGGCCCATGAATATCTGGCTTCGCCCTCCTGGCCGTCCGCGCCGCCGGCCCCCGGTATGGGGGCTTTGCCTGATGATGGCTCTGACCGCGATCGCCTTTTTGCAGGCGGGCGCCACCGGGCCGTAACGCCCTGCGGCATCGCTGCCGCGACCCCTTCGGCATCAGCTCCCGGCGGCGTTCTGACGCTTGCCCCTTCCGGGAGACGGGATTAATGGCTTTGCCAGCCATTTCCCCGGAGGACAGCCCATGCGCAATGAGCGTTTCGACAAATCGAAACTTCCCAGCCGCCATGTGACCGAGGGCCCCGCCCGCGCGCCGCACCGCAGCTATTTCTACGCTATGGGCATTTCCGAGGAAGAGATCCATCAGCCCTGGGTCGGCGTCGCCACCTGCTGGAACGAGGCCGCGCCCTGCAACATCGCGCTGAACCGTCAGGCGCAGTCGGTGAAGATGGGCGTCAAGAAGCAGGGCGGCACGCCGCGCGAATTCACCACCATCACCGTGACCGACGGCATCGCCATGGGGCATGAGGGGATGCGCTCGTCGCTGGCCTCGCGCGATGCCATCGCCGATACGGTCGAGCTGACCATGCGCGGCCATTGCTATGACGCGCTGGTGGGCCTTGCGGGCTGCGACAAATCGCTGCCGGGGATGATGATGGCGATGGTGCGGCTGAACGTGCCGAGCGTCTTCGTCTACGGCGGCTCGATCCTGCCGGGCAAGCTGAACGGCAAGGATGTGGTGGTCCAGGACGTGTTCGAGGCGGTCGGCAAACACGCCGCGGGCACGATGTCGGATGCCGAGCTTCAGATCCTCGAACGTGTCGCCTGCCCGAGCGCGGGGGCCTGCGGCGGGCAATATACCGCGAACACCATGGCCTGCGTGTCTGAGGCCATCGGGCTGGCGCTCCTGAACTCGTCGGGCGCCCCCGCGCCTTACGAGAGCCGCGACCAGTATGGCGATTTCTCGGGCCAGGCGGTGATGAACCTGATCCACAAGAACATCCGCGCCCGCGACGTGGTGACGAGGAAGGCGCTGGAAAACGCCGCCCGCGTGGTGGCCTGCACCGGCGGCTCGACCAATGGCGGGTTGCACCTTCCCGCCATCGCGCATGAGGCCGGGATCGACTTCGACCTGTTCGATGTCTGCGATATCTTCCGCGACACGCCCTATTTCGTGAACCTGCGCCCGGGCGGCGAATATGTCGCCAAGGACCTGCACGAGGCCGGCGGCGTGCCGGTCGTCATGAAGGAACTGGCGAAGGCGGGGCTTTTGCACCTCGACTGCCTCACCGCCTCGGGTGAGGAACTGGGCGAAAGCCTCGGCCGCATCACCCATGAGCCCGACGGCAAGGTGATCCATTTCATCGACAAGCCGCTCACGAAAACCGGCGGCGTGGTCGGTCTGCGCGGCAATCTGGCGCCCGATGGCGCCATCGTGAAGGTCGCCGGGATGTCTGAGGCCGAACAGGTCTTCACCGGCCCGGCCCGCGTGTTCGAATGTGAGGAAGAAGCCTTCGAGGCGGTGCAGCGCCGCGACTACAAGGAAGGCGATGTGATCGTCATCCGCAATGAGGGCCCCGCAGGCGGGCCGGGGATGCGCGAGATGCTCTCGACCACGGCGGCACTGTCGGGCCAGGGCATGGGCAAGAAGGTGGCGCTGATCACCGACGGCCGGTTCTCGGGCGCGACGCGGGGCTTCTGTGTCGGCCATGTCGGCCCCGAGGCCGCGCATGGCGGGCCGATCGCGCTGCTCAGGAATGGCGACATGATCACCCTGAACGCGGTGACGGGCGAATTGTCGGTGGCGCTGTCGGACGAGGAACTGGCGAAGCGCAAGGCCGAGTGGAAAGGCGCGAAGCCGACCGATTACAATTCGGGATCGCTGTGGAAATACGCGAAACTCGTCGGCTCGGCCCGCTATGGCGCCGTCACCCATCCGGGGGCAAAGTCCGAGACCCATGTCTATATGGATCAGTAAGTTCCTCTTCCCCGCGCTGCTGCTTGCGGCCTGCGTTCCCGCCACCACCGGCGGGGGCAGCGGGGCGAGCGTCAGTTTCCTGAACGGCGAGATCCGCGCGGTCCCGCCGTCGGGCTATTGCACCGATCCGCGCGCCAGCCACGATTCCGGCCAGGGCGCGGTGATCCTGATGGGCCGCTGCCCGGGGAAGGGGGCCGCCGTCCCGGCGCTGATCACCGTCACGCTTGGGGCGCCCGGATCCTCGGCGGTGCTGAAGAACGGTGCGAAGGCTTTGTCGGACTATTTCGTCTCTCCCCCCGGCCGCGCCGCGCTGGCGCGCGACGGCCGGCCCGGCTCGGTGCGGGTGGCGAAGACCGCGCTTTCCGAAGGCGCGCTGGTGCTGCGGGTCGAGGACCGGGCGGTCGGCGGCTACTGGCGCGCGGTGCTGGGGCTGAAGGGGCGGCTCGTCACCATCTCGGTCATGGCCCCCGAAGGCGCCAGCCTGCCCGAAGAAGCCGGGCGTGAGATTCTGGAGCGGACCATGGCCTCGATGCGCGCGGCCAACCGCAGCGCGGCGGCGAAACCCGCGGCAACCACCGATTAAGCTATTGGCAGAATGATCGTTTTCCTGCGATATGGGGGCGGTTTCCATTCCGCAGACATTCGCGCGCCCCGCCGGGGGAGGCGAGGCAAGAGGACAGGGCAATGGCAGGGGGGCTGAGGGGGGTTCTGGACCGGCTGCTGTTCCGCCGGGCGCTGGCGCGCTGGTCGCGCAGCGCGGCAGAGACCCCGGGCATGGCCCTGTCCGAACTGCGTGCCCTGCGCGGCGTGGCCCGCCAGACCCGCCGCCAGATCGACCGCCTGCTGCATGAGGCGGAATACCGGCTGGGGCTGCCGGTGATCGGTTCGAACTCGTTCCGCCGGCTGCCCGGCACCGACTGGGCCTGGCGCCCCGATCTGTGGAAAGGGCCGATCCCGGTCCCCGGCATGGCCTCGGTCCAGGGCCGCTCGCTGATCAGCGCTGGCACGACCCTGTTCCACGACTGCCGCCGCTCGGAACTGACGGTGCGCCAGATCCGCAATACGCGCGAAGAGGATGTGGCGCCCTTCGGCTTCCGCATGGACGTGTTCCGCTTCGACGGCTCGTTTCTCTCGCTGGTGCTCGATCTGCCGGAAGAGGCGGCGCAGGGGCTGAAACTGCGGCATCTGATCCGGCTCGACGCCATCGTCGAGATGGAGAAGCCGCTGGAGATCTTCGTGCGGCTCAACATCAAGCACGGGCCGAATGTCGAACAGGTGGTGCGTGAGCTGCCGCTTTCGGGCGATGAGATGATGGTGGAATTCGACCTGGCCTATACCAGGGTCAACGAGAAGCGGGTCGAGAAACTCTGGATCGACCTGATTTTCGAGGGCCCCGAGATGAACCAGGTCATCCTTCGGGATCTGACGATCAGCCGCAGGCCGCGGGCGGAATTGTGAGGGGTGCAGAATGAGCGATTGCGTGAAACTGTCCCAGACCCGCATCCGCGCGGGCGTGTGGGAGGGGATCCTGTCGGGTGCGGGCGATGTGCCCCCCGCGCTGGAAGTCGCCCTGCGCGAACGCGCGCTGGCGGGCCTGTCCGTCACCCCGGTCGCGGGCCGCAGCGGCGAATATGCGGTCAGGGTGCCGATCCCGGCGGATGTGCTGAGCGAGGGGGTGCAGACCTTCCTGATCCGTCGCAAGGAAGACGGGGCGGGCGACACGGTGCTGGCGCATTTCACCATCATCACCGGCGTGGCGATGGAGGACGATCTGCGCGCCGAGTTCGACCTTTTGCGCGCCGAACTCGACATGCTCAAACGCGCCTTCCGCCGGCATTGCCTGGAAACCATGGCGCAGGGCTGAACCGGCGCAGGGGGCTTTGCCCCCGTCTTCGCTTTCGCGAAGACTCCCCCAGGATATTTTCAGACAGAAAATGAACCCGGGACTGCCCCTGTCATTTTCTGTCTCTTAAATATCCCCGCGCGGCGCGCATCCGCTCCCTTCAGGGAGCGGACCACTTACATTCTTCCGGTTTTCCTCAGCCGCACATGCCAGGACAAAGCCTCTTCCAGGATATGCGGGGTGTGGCCGCCGAAGGCGAGCGCACGGCGGTAGTAATCGGCGAGGCTTTCGCGCCAGTCGGGATGGGCGCAGTTCCCGATGATCTTCACCGCGCGCTCGCGCGGCGCGAGGCCGCGCAGATCGGCGAGGCCCTGTTCGGTCACGAGGATGTCCACGTCATGTTCGGTGTGATCGACATGGCTCACCATCGGCACCACCGAGGAGATCGCGCCGCCTTTGGCGATGGATTTGGTCACGAACACCGACAGCATCGCATTGCGCGCGAAATCGCCCGAGCCGCCGATCCCGTTCATCATCTGCGTGCCCATCACATGGGTGGAATTGACGTTGCCGTAGATGTCGAATTCCAGCGCGGTGTTGATCGCGATCAGGCCGAGGCGGCGCACCACCTCGGGGTGGTTGGAAATTTCCTGTGGGCGCAGGATCAGCCTGGGCTTGTAGCGGTCGAAATGCGGCATCACTTCGGCGTTCTTTTCGGCCGAAAGCGTGATCGAGGAACCCGAGGCGAAGCTGAGCTTGCCGGCATCCATCAGATCGAAGGTCGAATCCTGCAAGACCTCGGAATACATCCGCAGATCCTCAAACGGGCTGTCGATCAGCCCGTGCAGCACCGCATTCGCAATCGTGCCGATCCCGGCCTGCAACGGCGCCAGCCGCCGCGTCAGCCGCCCCGCCGCCATCTCGGATTCGAAAAACCGGATCAGATGGCCGGCGATGGCGCGGGTCTCGTCGTCGGGCGGCCGGATCGCGGCCGAGCTGTCGTGTTTTTCGGTGATCACGATGGCGGCGATCTTCGCCGGGTCGATCGGGATCCAGGGCGTGCCGATCCGGCTGTCGCAGGTCACCACCGGAATCGGCATCCGGTTCGGGAAATAGCTGGGGATATAGACATCGTGCAGCCCCTCGAATGACAGGGGCTGGGCGGTGTTGATCTCGATGATCACCTGTTTCGCCAGAATCGCGAAACTCGCCGAATTGCCAATCGAGGTGGTGGGGATGATCCCGCCGTCCGAGGTGATCGAGGCCGCCTCGATCACCGCCACATCCACCGGCGGAATCTGGCCGCGGCGCAGTTGCTCCACCGTTTCCGACAGATGCTGGTCGATGAACATCACCTCGCCCGCGTTGATCGCGCGGCGCAGCCCGGCATCCGACTGGAACGGCATCCGCCGCGCCGTCACCTTCGCCTCGGCGAGGATCTTGTCGAGGTCGTGGCCGAGGCTCGCCCCGGTCATCAGGGTGATTTTCAGCGGATCATGCTTTGCGCGTTCGGCCAAAGCCAGCGGCACCGCCATCGCCTCGCCCGCGCGGGTGAAGCCCGACATGCCGACGACCATCCCGTCTTTGATCAGCGCCGCCGCCTCGGACGCCGACATGACGCGCGCGTGCAGGGCTTCGTGGCGGATACGGTCGTGCATGAAATCCTCCTCGGGTGGTTCGGGCCTCATCTGCCGCTGCCGGGCGGGTTGCGCAATCGCTGTCTGGCACGGTGCAGGGCAACCCTGATATGACTTAAACGCAATCCTGTTGCGAAAAACGCATGGCTCAGGCGGTCAGCGCGGCGGCTTTCGCCCCCAGCACCCGCAGCGCGTCCTGCGGTGCGATCCCCAGCAGAAGACCACGCTGGCCCGCGTTGATCCAGACCTTT
Source organism: Pseudogemmobacter humi (assembly GCF_900609055.1). GTDB lineage: Bacteria > Pseudomonadota > Alphaproteobacteria > Rhodobacterales > Rhodobacteraceae > Pseudogemmobacter > Pseudogemmobacter humi. The sequence continues at coordinate 23,640 of NZ_UXAW01000058.1, forward strand.
GCCGCCGTGCAGGCGGCGGCCTCAAAGGCGACCGGCACCCGTTTCATCGCGCCGAAGGGGGAGATGCCGCCGACATGATAGCCGGTCAGTTTCTCAGCCTTCGCGGGCGGCATCATCGCGGCATCCTTCGCTCCGAATGCCAGGGCCACCTTCTTCATCGAAAGCGTCGCATCCGAGGGGATCACGCAGCAGGCCGCCCGCCCGTCCGCCTCGACCATCAGCGTTTTCAGCACCAGCGCCGGATCGAGCCCGAGCGCCAGCGCCGCCGCCATGCCGATCCGGTCCGCCGCCGGGTCGTAGTCGTAGGGATGCAGGGTGAAGGCCACCCCGGCCTTCGTCAGCATCTGCGTGCCGCGGGTCGCTGCCATTATTCCCAGGTGCGGAAGAACTTGCCGGTGGGCGAGAGGGTGAAGATCTCGCAGCCGGTCGCGGTCACGCCGATGGAATGCTCGTATTGCGCCGAGAGCGATTTGTCGCGCGTCACCGCGGTCCAGTCGTCGGCGAGGATCTTGGTCTCGGGCCGGCCCAGATTGACCATCGGCTCGATGGTGAAGAACATGCCTTCCTCCAGCACCGGGCCGCGGCCGGGGCGGCCGTAATGCAGCACGTTGGGTGGCGCGTGGAACACCAGCCCCAGCCCGTGGCCGCAGAAATCGCGCACCACCGACATGCGCTGCGCCTCGACGAAAGACTGGATCGCATGGCCGATGTCGCCGAAGGTATTGCCGGGCTTCACCTCGGCAATGCCGCGCATCAGCGCCTCATGGGTGACCTCGATCAGCCGCTCTGCCTTGCGCGGCAGCGCGCCGGCCACATACATCCGGCTGGAATCGCCATACCAGCCGTCGGCGATCACCGTCACGTCGATATTGGTGATATCGCCCTCTTGCAGCACCTTCGGCCCCGGAATCCCGTGGCAGACCACATGGTTGATCGAGATGCACGAGGCGTGCTGATAGCCCTTGTAGCCGATCGTGGCCGAGATCAGCCCGCGCCGCGCGATCTCCTCGCGGATGAAATCGTCCAGCTCCGCAGTGGTGACGCCCGGCTTCACCAGAGGCGCCAGCATGTCGAGGATTTCCGCGACCTGGCGCCCGGCCTCGCGCATTCCCGCAAAATCCGCATCTTCGTAGATGCGGATACCATCCTTCGTGATCCGTCCGCGCGTGTCCATCCGGCCTCTCTTTCGCGCGTTTAGATAGGCAATCCGGCGGAAAAAGGCCAGAGGCCGACATGCTGACCTTCTGATCTTCATCCTGATCTAAATATCCTCCGGGGGTGCGGGGGTGGAAAACCCCCGCCTGCGCGGTTTATATCTGGCGTAAACGCAGGATACGGAGACGCCCATGCCCAATCCCACGGCGGCGATGCTGGTCATCGGGGATGAGATCCTCTCGGGCCGCACCCGCGATTCCAACCTGTGGTATCTGGCGGGCGAGATGACCCGCGCCGGGATCGACCTCGCAGAGGCGCGGGTGGTGGGCGACGATCACGCCTCTATCGTGGCGGCGGTGCGGGCGCTGTCCGCGGCGCATGATTACGTCTTCACCTCGGGCGGAATCGGGCCGACCCATGACGACATCACCGCCGATGCGGTGGCCGAGGCTCTGGGCGCGAAGATCGGCCACCGCCCCGACGCCATGGCGCTGCTGAAAGCGCATTACGAACGCCAGGGCCTGCCGTTCAACGAGGCCCGCGCCCGGATGGCGCGCATCCCCGACGGGGCGGCGCTGATCGACAATCCGATCTCGGTCGCGCCGGGATTCATCCTCGGCAATGTCCATGTCATGGCCGGGGTGCCGAACATTTTCGAGGCGATGCTGGCCTCGGTCATGCCGCGGCTGACCGGCGGCGCGCCGCTTCTGTCGCAGAACCTGCGGGTGATGCGGGGCGAGGGCGAGATCGCCGGCGAATTCGGCAGGCTGGCGGCCGATTTTCCCGATCTGTCGATGGGGTCCTATCCGTTCCAGCAAAGCGGCGCTTTCGGCACCAATCTGGTGATCCGCGGCACCGATCCGGCGCGGATCGACCAGGCGATGATGCGGCTGGTGGGGCTGTTCGGATGACGCCCGCTTTGCTCGCCGCGGTGCTGGAGGCGACCTGGCCCCCGGCCTCGGTGCGCGATCTCGGCCCGTTCCGTCTGCGCGAGGGCGCGGGCGGCGGCAAAAGGGTTTCGGCGGCATCGGTCTCCGGCCCCTGGACCGGGGCCGATCTGGACCGGGCCGAGGCGGCGATGGCCGAGCCGCTTTTCGTTCTGCACCCGGGCGACGAGGCGCTGGACGCGGCGCTGGCGGCGCGCGGCTATGACATCGCCGATTCCGTGCTGGCCTATGCCGGTGACGTGGCGGCACTGGCCCGCGAGGTGCCGCCGCTCGCCGCCTTCCCGCACTGGCCGCCGCTGGAGGTCGCGCGCGGGATCTGGGCGCGGGGCGGCATCGGCCCCTCGCGCCTTGCGGTGATGGAGCGGGTGCGGGGTCCGAAGGTCGCGATCCTCGGCCGGATGAAGGACCGCCCCACCGGGGTGGCCTTTGTGGCCTGCCTGGAGGGCGAGGCCATGCTTCACGCGCTGGAAGTCCCCGAGGCCTGGCGGCGCCAGGGCGTCGGCGCCACGCTGATCGCGGCGGCGGCGATCTGGGCGGCGGGGCAGGGGGCAGGGCGGCTGTCCCTTGTGGTGAAAGAGCAAAACCTTGCCGCCCGCGCGCTTTATGATCGCGCCGGGATGGCGGTTGTGGGACAATATCATTATCGGGCGCTTTCGCCCAAACCCTGACTTTCGGTGCCCTCCGGCGTGACGCCTCTCCGCTTCCTTCTTGCCCTCGCGTGGCTCTCGCCCGCCGCTGCCCAGGCCTTCGAGCCGCGCTTCGCCTTTCCGGTGCTGGGGGCCGAGGCCCGCCCCGCGGTCTACGACAGCTATGCTTTGCCCACCGCGCCCTGGCGGCCCGATGGTCTGCCCGCCGTCGCCGTCGAGGGCCAGGTCGATCGCCGCGCCTGGCGGCTCGACGCGCCGGGGGCCTCGCTGCTGGAAGTCATGGCGCCGCTGCGCGACCAGCTTGTCGCCGGGGGCTATGAGGTGCTGCTCGACTGCGAGGCCCGCGCCTGCGGCGGTTTCGATTTCCGTTTCAACACCGAAGTGCTGCCCGAACCCGGCATGCATGTCGATCTGAACGAGTTCCGCTTCGTCTCGGCCCGGCGCGGCGGGGCGGCGGTCAGCCTGATGGTCAGCCGCTCGGCCAGCGCCGCCTTCGTGCAGATCATCACCGTCGGCCCCGTGGCGCTGCGCGCGCCCGATGTGACACCTGTGCCGCTGACGCCGGTGCCGCAGATCGCAGCGGGCGGCGGGGGGGCGGAACCGCTCGACGAGGGTCTGCCGCTGGCGCTGGAAGATCTGGTGTTCGATTCCGGCTCGGCCGCGCTGGCGGCGGGGGATTATCCTTCGCTGGCGCTGATCGCCGGCTGGCTTCGTGCCGATGCCTCGCGCCGGCTGATCCTTGTCGGCCATACCGATCTGTCGGGCGCGATGGAGGCCAATATCGCGCTGTCGAAACGCCGGGCCGCGGCGGTGCGCGAGGCGCTGATCCGTGACCACGGCATCGCGCCCGGGCGCCTCAGCGCCGAGGGGGCCGGACCGCTGGCGCCGCGCGCCAGCAACGCGACCGAAGAGGGGCGGCAGAAAAACAGAAGGGTCGAGGCCGTTCCGGCCCCGACCTGAGTTTGCACCCTTCCGAAGGCGTGAAACGGAAGGACACGAGGGATTACATGCGGCGCGGGCTCACCAGTTGTCGGGCCCCTTGTCGATGAAGCGCCGCGCCAGAAAGTCGATGAAGGCGCGCACCTTGGGCTGGGTGAAGCGGCCCGGCGGATAGACCGCGTAGATCCCCAGGACCTCGACCGGCAGCCCGGGGATCGCCTCTTCGATCTGGCCCTGGCGCATCGCATCGGCATAGAGGAACGAGGGCAGGCAGGCGATCCCCAGCCCCGCCAGCGCGGCGTTCAGAAGGCTCTGGCCGTCGTTCACCGTCAGCCAGCCGTTCGAGCGGACCTGGCGCTTCTCGCCCGAGGGCGCGGTGATCTTCCAGACGTTGCCGTTGGCCTGGTTCGAGTAATGCAAGAGCTTGTGCTCGTTCAGATCGTCGATCTTCAGCGGGCGGCCGTATTTCTGGAAATAGGCCGGCGAGCCGATCATCCTTTTGGTGGTCTCGGTCAGCTTGCGGGCGCGCAGGCTGCTGTCCTCCAGCTCGCCCACCCGGATCGCCATGTCGAACCCTTCGGAGATCAGCTCCACATAGCGGTTGTTCAGCACCATGTTCACGGTGATGTCGGGGTATTCCAGCAGGAAATCCCCCAGGATCGGCGACAGCAGGTTCACCCCGAAATCGGTCGCGACCGATATCCTGAGCAGCCCCGAGGGCGCCGACTGCATCGAGGTGACGAGCGCATCCGCCTCGCCCGCGTCGTTCAGGACGCGCCGCGCCCGGTCGTAATAGGCCAGGCCGATCTCGGTCGGGCTGACGCGGCGGGTGGTGCGGTTCAGAAGCCGCGCGCCGAGCCGCGCCTCAAGCGAGGAGACGTGTTTCGAGACGGCGGATTTCGAAATCCCCATCTTCTTAGCGGCATCGGTGAATCCGCCCTGATCCACCACGGTGGCGAATGCTTCCATTTCGGTCAGTCGGTCCATCGGTTTCCCCAGGCAGCAGATTTGAGGTCGTTGACAGTGATTGACCGCCAAATCGGGCGGGATCGGGGCAGAGCCGCGACCGATCCGGGGAATTAACGCGGATCGTTCATGGCACGGAAACGTGTGCCGAGGCCCGGAAACACGCGGCTGGGTGCCGCCGGACCGGCGGAGGATGGGCGGGAAAAGGGGCAAAACCCGCCGTGGGCGGGGCTTTTCCGCCGGGAAGCGCCGTTCCGGCGGGGGTTCTCCGCCTGAATGGCAAGAGACTGGACGCCGCCGCATCCATGCCCAGATTGCACCCCGGGCCGCCGTGCTGCGGTCTTTGCCAGAAACGAAACGGACAACCGAAAAGGATACATCCGATGAAACGCATGGCTTTGTTTGCTCTTCCCCTTGGCCTGTTCGCCGGTGCTGCGATGGCGCAGTCCGTGCTGCCGCAGATCGAGGATGCGGATGCCAGCGGCGACTGGTCGCTGACCGAACTTCAGACCGCCTGGCCCGAACTGACCGAGGAAGGTTTCGCCGCGATCGACACCGATGCCAGCGGCGCGGTCAGCCAGGAAGAGTTGCAGACCGCGCTCGACAACGGCGTGATCCGCCCGGTCGAGCAGGATTCGCCCGCGCAGTAACCGCGCCTGGGGGTCAGAGCCGTGCGGCCAGCCGCATGGCCTGATCTATCGCGCGTTTCGCGTCAAGCTCAGTTGCCACATCGGCGCCGCCGATCAGATGATGGGAAATGCCCGCGGCCGTCAGCGCGTCTGACAGGCCGCGGGCCGGTTCCTGACCGGCGCAAAGCACCACCGTATCCGCCGGGATCACCTGCGGATCGGTGCGCTCCGGCCCGTGGCTGATGTGCAGCCCCTCGGGGCCGATGCGCTCGTAATTCACCCCGCCGATCATTTGCACCCGCTTTGCCGCGAGGGTGGCGCGGTGGATCCAGCCGGTGGTCTTGCCCAGTTTGCGGCCCGGCTTTTCCGCCTTGCGCTGCAACAGCCAGACCTCGCGGGCGGGGGGCTCCGGCGCGGGCTGGGTCACGCCGCCGCGCGCGGCCCATGGGGGCGTGACGCCCCATTCGCGCCGCCAGTCCTCCGGGTGCAGCGTGGGGCTGTCTCCGGCCTCGACCAGGTATTCCGATACGTCGAAGCCGATGCCGCCCGCGCCGATCACCGCCACGCGCGGGCCGGTTTCCGCCCCTTTCAGCACGTCGACATAAGACAGCACCCGCGCGCCGGGCGCCGCCGGAATGCCGGGATCGCGCGGCGTGACGCCGGTGGCGAGGATCACCTCGTCATAGCCCGCGAGATCCGTCGCCCCGGCCTCTTGCCCGAGCCGCAGGGTGATCAGGGGATGATCGAGCTGCCCGCGGAACCAGGCGACAAGGCCGTGGAACTCTTCCTTCCCCGGCACTTGTTTCGCGAGATTGAGCTGGCCCCCGGCCTCACCCGCCGCATCCCAGAGCGTGACCCGATGCCCGCGCTCAGCCAGGGTGATCGCCGCCGTCATCCCCGCCGGACCGGCGCCCACCACGGCGATCCGCTTCGGCGCAGGCGCGGGTTCGATCACCAGCTCGGTCTCATGACAGGCGCGCGGATTGACCAGACACGAGGTCAGCCGCCCCGAGAAAGTGTGATCCAGACAGGCCTGGTTGCAGGCGATGCAGGGCGCGATCTGATCCGCCCGCCCCGCCGCCGCTTTCGCGATGAACCCGGCATCCGCGAGCCAGGGCCGTGCCATCGAGACCATATCGGCCATGCCATCGGCCAGGATCGTCTCGGCCATCCCGGGCGTGTTGATCCGGTTCGAGGCGATCACCGGAATCCCCACCTCGGGGCGCAGCTTTGCGGTCAGCCAGGCGAAGCCCGCGCGCGGCACCGAGGTGGCGATGGTCGGCACCCGGGCCTCGTGCCAGCCGATGCCGGTGTTCAGCACATCCGCCCCCGCCGTTTCAACCGCGCGGGCCAGCGTCACCACCTCATCCCAGGCCGAGCCTTCGGGGATCAGGTCGATCAGCGAGATGCGGTAGATCAGCACCTTTCCGGGGCCGAGCGCCGCGCGCACCCGCCGCACCACCTCGACCGGCAGCCGCATCCGGTTCTCATAGCTGCCGCCCCAGCGGTCCTCGCGCCGGTTGGTATGGGTGACGAGGAACTGGTTAAGGAAATAGCCCTCGGACCCCATCACCTCGATGCCATCATAGCCCGCCTCGACGGCGCGGGCGGCGGCGGTGGCGATGTCCTGGATCTGGCGTTCGATCCCTGCCTCGTCCAGTTCATGCGGGACAAAGGGCGAGATCGGCGATTTTACCGCCGAAGGCGCGACGCAATCCTTGCCGTAAGCATAGCGTCCGGCATGCAGGATCTGCATGGCGATATGGCCGCCTTCCGCATGAACCGCATCTGTCACCCGGCGGTGACTGGCGATGTCTTTCGCGGTGAACAGCCCGGCCGCGCCGGGAAACACCCCGCCCTCGGGGTTCGGCGCCATGCCGCCGGTGACGATCAGCCCGGCGCCTCCGCGCGCGCGCGCGGCATAGAAGGCCGCGACCCGGCCCCAGTCGCCGGTTTCCTCCAGCCCGGTGTGCATCGAGCCCATCAGGCTGCGGTTGCGCAAAGTCACGCCGTTCAGCGTGATCGGTTGCAGGAGATGGCGGAATTCACTCATGGCTGGCCTCCGTTCGCAGCGGCCAGATTGCCTTTACGCGCGCGTCAAGTCACCCGCTACGCGGCGTCACGCCGCTCACGCGGCTGTGAACGGCCCGGCCCTGCGTCCGGTAGCCGCAGCGGCGGCGGCATGTTTAACTTGCGCGAAATGTCCAGCACCGGAGCCAGACGATGAAAGCCGCCCGCACCGCCGCCCTTTTGCTGATCCTTGCGCCCGTTGCGGCGCTGGCCGCCGATCCGACCCAGCCCGAGGCGATCGCCCGCGCGAATGTGATGAAAGAGGTCGGGAAGAATACAAAGATCCTGGGCGAAATGGCTCAGGGCAAGACCGCCTTCGATGCCGCCGCCGCCGAAGCGGCCAAAGCGGCGCTGATCGCCGCCGCAGCCGCGGCGCCCGCCGCTTTCGAGGTTCAGGGCGCGGAGGATCCGGTCTCCGAGGCCAGGCCGGAAATCTGGACCGGCTGGGAGGATTTCACTGCCAAAGCCACGGATCTGCGCGTGGCGGCCGAGGGGGTGGACACCGCCTCGGCCGACGGGCTCAGGACGGGCATGGCCACGCTGAGCGGCACCTGCAAGGCCTGCCATTCGGTCTATCGCGAGTAAACTGTCCGGGCTTTGGCGGGGGCCTCAGCCGCAGGACAGCCGGACGATGCGGTCGGCTGCGTTCAGTTCCACATTCAGCCGGGCGGGGTTGAAATCCATCGTCATCGCCTGACCGGGGCGGGTCACCCGCATCGGATCGCGCCGGTTGCCGACGGTGGCGAGCGCCGAGGAATCGCGCCCGATCAGCGACACCAGCGGGGCCGCGTTGCAGGTGTCGCCGGCGCCCACCGGAAAGGCCGGGGTCCCGGGATCGACGGGGGTGACGGGCACGCAGGCCGCCAGCGCGAGCGGCACCAGTGCCGCGATACGGAATATCGACATGGACTTGTCTCCTTTGATGTCAGCCACAGGACAGACGGGTGATGTGATCGGAGGCGTCGAGCGAGACGTTCAGGCGCGCGGGGTTGAAATCCTCGGTCACCGCATCGCCGGGGCGGATGAGGCGCAGCGGGCCGCCGACCTCGTCCCCGGGCAGCAGGGTCACCGGCTGTCCGGTCAGGCCCGCCAGCCTATCGGCGCCGCACAGCGCGGGATCGGTCGTCGCGGGGGGCGCCCCGCCGCCGCCCGCGCCGCCGCATCCGGCCAGCGCCAGCGCGGCCAGCGCCGGACCGGCAATCCTGGTGATTTTGCGCATCCTTGACCTCCGGGTTTTCCTTCCGCCTGATCCTAAACACATTTCGCGCCGGGAGGATCCCGGAATCGCCGTCATGGGCGCGGAAGAGCCTGGCCTGTGTGGCCGGAGAGGGGGCCGGCCCCGGCTTCGCAGGCGAAGCCTCTCCCGGGATATCCCGGGCAGGATGAAAACCATAACCGCATATCTTCCTGACAGATCCGGGCGGCGGAGGATCTGACAACTTCCGCCGCGGCGGCAGATGGCTCGTCCGATGCGGCTGGCGGGCGGAGAAAGGGGCCGCGTGGCCTCAGGTCAGCCGCCGCAGGTGGCGGTGCGCGGATAACGGCCCCCGGCAAGCGGGAAACGCCGGGCGCCAGCCCGTTTCCTGCGTTGATTTCCGCGCGCGTTTGGCCCACCCTGGCGCGGATTGTTAAGGGAGAACTACCGCTATGCGCACCCGTGCCGCCGTCGCCGTCGCCCCCGGCAAACCGCTGGAGATCATGGAGGTGAACCTCGAAGGCCCGAAGAAGGGCGAGGTTCTGGTCGAGATCAAGGCCACCGGCATCTGCCACACCGACGAATTCACCCTCTCGGGCGCCGATCCCGAGGGGATCTTCCCCTCGATCCTCGGGCATGAGGGCGCGGGCGTGGTGATCGAGGTCGGCGAGGGCGTGACCACGCTGAAACCCGGCGATCACGTCATTCCGCTTTATACCCCGGAATGCCGCGAATGCCCGTCCTGCCTGTCGCGCAAGACCAACCTCTGCACCGCGATCCGCTCGACCCAGGGCCAGGGGCTGATGCCCGACGGCACCACGCGGTTCTCGATGCTCGACGGCACGCCGATCTATCACTACATGGGCTGCTCGACCTTCGCGAACCACACCGTTCTGCCCGAGATCGCGCTGGCGAAGGTCGACCCTTCGGCGCCCTTCGATAAGATCTGCTACATCGGCTGCGGTGTGACGACCGGGATCGGTGCGGTGCTCAACACGGCGAAGGTTGAGATCGGGGCGAAGGCGGTGGTCTTCGGTCTGGGTGGCATCGGCCTCAACGTGATCCAGGGCCTGAAGATGGCCGGGGCCGATATGATCATCGGCGTCGATCTGAACGATTCCAAGAAGGAATGGGGCGAGAAGTTCGGCATGACCCATTTCGTCAATCCGACGAAGATCGAAGGGTCCGTTGTCCAGCATATCGTCGATATGACCAAGACCCCGTTCGACCAGATCGGCGGCGCGGATTACTCGTTCGACTGCACCGGCAACGTCAAGGTGATGCGCGACGCGCTGGAATGCACCCACCGGGGCTGGGGCGTCTCGGTGGTGATCGGGGTGGCGGCGGCGGGCGCCGAGATCCAGACCCGGCCGTTCCAGCTGGTGACGGGCCGGGTGTGGAAGGGCACCGCCTTCGGCGGCGCGCGCGGCCGCACCGACGTTCCGCAGATCGTCGACTGGTATATGCAAGGGAAGATCGAGATCGATTCGATGATCACCCACAAGCTGAAGCTCGAAGACATCAACAAGGGCTTCGACCTGATGCACGAGGGCAAGTCGATCCGGGCCGTCGTCGAGTTCTGATCGCAACCGCGGACCGGGGGTTTCACACCCCCGGACCCCCGTGGGATATTTAGAGACAGAAAATGGCAAAGAGCCCGGGCTGCTTTTTTCCGGTCTGAAAACATACCCTGGGTGGGGCTGGGGTTGTGCCGCCGGATCGGGGCTTTGTGCCGCCGGTCACGGGTTCACGCTGGCGAAGATGCAGCTTTGGTCGCGCGCTGATTCGAGGCGGTTTTTGCTGTAATTCCCGAATGGGCAGGCTGGTTGATAGAATATTATTCTCTTTTTGTAGCATAAATCACCCCTTCCCTTTCCTTGTCCCCTGGAGGCTGTGGCGGATAGCTTCACCCACCGGAACCAGGGGCCGCGCCGCCATGACAATGACCATCCGCAATCTGACCCGCCGCTTCGGCCAGACCGAAGTGCTGCGCGGTATCGATCTGACGGTGGAGAAGGGCGAACTCGTCGCGCTGCTCGGGCCTTCGGGCTCGGGCAAGACCACGCTTTTGCGCATCATCTCGGGGCTGGACTGGCCCGATGCCGGGCAGTTGACGGTCGCGGGCGGGGACTGGCTGGCGAAGAAGGCCGAGGAGCGCCGCACCGGCTTTGTTTTCCAGCACTATGCCTTGTTCCCGCATATGAAGGTGCGCGACAATATCGCCTTCGGGCTGACCGTGCTGCCGCGCGACCGCCGCCCCCCCCCGGTGCAGATCCGCGCGCGGGTGGCGGAATTGTTGCAGTTCCTGCAAATCCCGCATCTCGCCGACCGCTATCCTTCGGAGCTTTCGGGCGGGCAGCGCCAGCGGGTGGCGCTTGGCCGGGCGCTGGCGATCGACCCCGAGGTGCTCTTGCTGGATGAGCCGTTCGGCGCGCTCGACGCCCAGGTCCGCCGCGATCTGCGGCGCTGGCTGCGCGAGGTGCATGACGCGACCGGCACCACCACGATCTTCGTCACCCACGACCAGGAAGAGGCGTTCGAGCTGGCCGACCGGGTGGTGGTGATGGGTGCGGGCCAGATCGAGCAGATCGGCCGCCCGGATGAGATCTACGACCACCCCGCCAGCCCGTTCACCGCGCGCTTCCTCGGCCTGACCGTCGAGATCCCGGTCAATCTGCGCGCGGGGCGGATCGAGGCGCCGGGGCTCGACGGCTCGGCGCTTTCGCGCCGCGCCATGGCCGACGGGCCTGCGACATTGTTCCTGCGCCCCTCGGACATCACCCCTGTCCCCGACCCCGAGGGCGCCTTCCGCATCACCGAGGCGGTCTCGACCGGCGCGCTTTTGCGGCTGCGGCTGGAGGGCCCCGCGGATTGTATCGCCGAGGCCGAGCTGCCGCGCCGCGCGGGTGTCCCCGGCCTCATCCCCGGACAAAGGGTCCGGCTGCGCCCCGAAGCGGGGCAGATCTTCCCCGGCGGGCCCGGCCCCGTGCAGGCCGCCGCCGTCCCATCTTTGAAAACCAAGGAGTCACTCCAGTGAAATCCCGTCTTCTCGCCGCCGCGCTCGCGCTTGGCCTTGCCGCCCCCGCCAGCGCCCAGGATGCGATCCTGAACGTCTCTTACGACATCGCCCGCGAGCTTTTCGCCGAGATCAACCCGGCCTTTGCCGCCAAATGGAAGGCTGACACCGGCCGCGACGTGACTGTCGACCAGTCGCATGGCGGATCCTCGGCCCAGGCCCGCGCCATTCTGGAAGGGCTTCCGGCTGATGTGGTCACCTTCAACCAGGTGACCGATATCGACGTGCTGGCCGAGGGCGGGCTGGTCGATCCGAACTGGCGCGAGGCATTCCCGAACGGCGCCTCGCCCTATTACTCGCTGCCCGCCTTCCTCGTCCGTGCAGACAATCCGAAAGGCATCAGGGACTGGGACGATCTGGTGCGCGAGGATGTGAAGGTGGTGTTCCCGAACCCGAAAACCTCGGGCAATGCGCGCTACACCTATCTGGCGGCCTATGCTTTCGCGCTGGACAAGAACGGCGGCGACCAGGCGGCGGCGCAGGACTTCGTGAAGCAATTGTTCGCCAATGTGCCGGTGTTCGACCAGGGCGGCCGCGCCGCCACCGTCACCTTCGCCGAGAAGGAGATCGGCGATGTGCTGATCACGTTCGAGGCCGAAACCGGCGGTATCGCCGCACAATATGCCGACAAGAACTTCGTCCGCGTCACGCCGTCGCTGTCGCTCTACGCCGAATTCCCGGTGGCGGTGGTCAGCGAGAATGCCGCGAAGCGCGGCACCGAGGAGGTGTCGAAAGCCTATCTCGATTTCCTCTACTCGCCCGAGGGCCAGCGCATCCTCGCCACCCGCTTCAACCGCGTGCATGACGAGGCGGTGAAGGCCGAATTCGCCGACAGCTTCCCCGAGCTGAAGCTGGTGACGGTGGAAGAGGTGTTCGGCGGCTGGGACAAGGTGAAGTCCGAGCATTTCGCTGAGGGCGCGATCCTCGACCAGGTGTTCGTGAACCAATGACCGCCGCTCCGGTTCCCGCTTCGGCCCGGCGGTCGAAGCGGGTTCTTCCAGGATTCAGCCTGACCATGGGCGTGACGCTGAGTTATCTCGGCGTCATCGTCCTGTTGCCGGTCATAGCCCTGGTGCTGAAAGGGGCCGAGATCGGCCCGGCCCGGTTCTGGGCCATCACCACCGCGCCGCGCACGCTTGCCGCTTTGCAACTGACGCTGCTCGCGGCGACCATGGCGACGATCTTCAACGCGCTTTACGGCCTCCTGATGGCCTGGGTGCTGGTGCGCTACGAGTTTCCCGGCAAGCGTATCCTTGACGCGCTCGTTGATATCCCCTTCGCGCTGCCCACCGCCGTTGCGGGGCTGGCGCTTTCGGCTTTGTTCGCGGCGAACGGCTGGTATGGCGCGATTCTGGAGCCGATGGGCCTGCCGGTCGTCTTCACCATCTGGGGGGTGGCGATCGCGATGTCCTTCACCTCGATCCCCTTCGTGATCCGCGCGGTGCAGCCGGTGCTGGAGGATCTGGATCCGCAGTATGAGCAGGCGGCGCGCACGCTGGGCGCCGGGCGGTTCACCATCTTCGCCCGGGTGATCTTTCCGGCGATCCTGCCCGCCTTCCTCGTCGGCGTGACGCTGTCCTTCGCACGATCCTTGGGCGAATTCGGCGCGGTGGTGTTCATCGCGGGCAACCTGCCGATGAAGACCGAGATCGCCTCGCTTCTGGCGGTGATCCGGCTGGAGGAATACGATTACAACGGCGCCGCGGTGATCGCGCTGGTGCTCTTGCTGATCGCGCTGCTGCTTCTGGTGGTGTCGAACCTGCTCCAGGCCCGCGCCCTGCGCTACAAGGGGAAAACCGCATGAGCGCCCATGCCGATCCCGCCCCCGCCGCCCTGGCGCCGCGCGAATCGCGCCTGGTGCCGCGGCTGCTGATCGGGCTGGCGCTGCTGCTGACGGCCGTGTTCGTCGTGGTGCCGATGGCCTATATCTTCCATCGTGCTTTCGCCGCCGGATATGCGGTTTTCCTGACCAATATCACCGAGCCGAACACGCTGCATGCGATCTGGCTGACGGTGCTGACCGCGGTGATCGTCCTGCCGGTGAACATCGCCTTCGGCGTCGCGGCCGCCTGGGCCATCGCGCGTTTCACCTTCCCCGGGCGCAAGGCGCTTTTGGTGCTGATCGAGATCCCCTTCTCGATTTCGCCGATCATCGCCGGGATCTGTTACCTCTTGCTTTACGGCCGCAACGGGCTGATCGGGCCCTATCTGCTGGCGAACGACATCCAGATCCTGTTCGCGCTGCCGGGGATCGTGATGGTGACGATGTTCGTCACCGCCCCCTTCGTCGTGCGCGAGGTGCTGCCCCTGATGCAGGCGCAGGGCTCGGAACAGGAGCAGGCGGCGCTGACGCTTGGCGCCAGCGGCTGGCAGATCTTCCGCCGGGTGACGCTGCCGAACATCCGCTGGGCGCTGCTCTACGGCGCGGTTCTGTGCGGCGCGCGCGCGGTGGGCGAGTTCGGCGGCGTCTCGGTCGTGGCGGGCAAGATCCGTGGCCAGACCAATACGCTGCCGTTGCAGATCGAGCTCTTGTTCCAGGATCTGAACGTGACCGGCGCTTTTGCCGCCGCCTCGACCCTGACGCTGATCGCGCTGGTGGTGCTGGTTCTCAAGACGCTGATGGAATCGCGCCGCTGATCTGCGCAGGCGGCGGGGTCTCTCTGCCCGAATGTGCAGGTGCCCTGCGGCTGTGCCGCGCCTATGTTCGGGGCCGGAACAGGAGGGCGCGATGGATCGGATCGAACTGGGGCTGCACACGTTCGGCGATGTGACGCCGGATGCCAATGGCCAGCCGAAGCCGCAGCATGAGGTGCTGCGCGAGGTGGTGGAGCAGGGCGTTCTCGCCGATCAGGCGGGCGTCGATTTCATCGGCCTCGGCGAGCATCACCGGCCCGATTTCGCGATTTCCTCGCCCGAGGTGATTCTCGGCGTCCTCGCCGGGCGCACCTCGCGCATCCGGTTGGGCACCGCGGTCACGGTGCTGTCGACCGACGATCCGGTGCGGGTGTTCCAGCGGTTTTCCACGCTGAACGCCGTCTCGGGCGGCCGGGCCGAGCCGATCCTCGGGCGCGGTTCCTTCACCGAAAGCTATCCGCTCTTCGGCTTCGACATGGCGGAGTATGATCTCCTGTTCGAGGAAAGGCTCGACCTCTTCGCCCGGCTCCTGCGCGAGGAACGTGTGACCTGGACGGGCGAGACCCGCAGCGCGCTGACCGATCAGGCGGTTTACCCGCCGCTGGCGCCCGGCGGCATGGTCACCTGGGTCGGCGTCGGCGGTAGCCCGGAATCGGTGGTCCGGGTGGTGCGCCGCGATCTGCGGCTGATGCTGGCGATCATCGGCGGCGATGCGCGGCGCTTTGTGCCCTATATCGACCTCTACCGCCGCGCCGCGCAGGAACTCGGCCAGCCGCTGCGCCCGGTCGGTGTCCATTCCCCCGGCCATATCGCCGCGACGGACGAGGCGGCGCAGGAGCAGCTCTGGCCCGCCTATGCCGAGATGTTCGGCCGCCTCGGGCGCGAGCGCGGCTGGTCGCCGGTGACAAAGGACGGCTTCCTGAACGAAATCCGCCACGGCGCGCTTTATGTCGGCAGCCCGGAGACGGTGGCGCGCAAGATCGCCGCGACCGTGCGCGATCTGGGGCTGGAGCGGTTCGATCTGAAATACGCGACCGGGCCGATGCCGCACGCCACGATGATGGAGAGCATCCGGCTTTACGGCGAACAGGTCATGCCGATGGTGCGCGATCTGCTGGCGGGCTGATCAGCCCGGGGCGGCGCCGAGATGCCTTTCGCCGCGCGCTTCGGCCAGCCGCATCTGCCGCTCGCGCTCGCGGAACCGGGCGCGGTCGGCCTCGGTATATTCGCCGGCGCAGGCCGGGCAGCAGACGCCGGGCTCATATTCCGGCTGCGCCCGGTCCGCCGGTGAAACCGGCCGCCGGCACGCCCCGCAAGAGGTGTAGTCCCCCGGCACCAGCCCGTGCCCGACCGAGACCCTGCCGTCGAACACATAGCATTCGCCGCGCCAGAGCGAGTCTTCCGCCGGCATCTGTTCCAGATATTTCAGGATGCCGCCTTTCAGGTGGTAAACCTCTTCCACCCCCTGGCTGAGCAGGTAATTGGTCGATTTCTCGCAGCGGATGCCGCCGGTGCAGAACATCGCGATGCGCTTGTTGTGAAAGCGCTCCCGGTTCGCCTCCCACCAGGCCGGGAACTCGCGGAAGGACCGCGTCCCGGGATCCACCGCCCCCTCGAAAGTGCCGATCCCCACCTCGTAATCGTTCCGCGTGTCGATCACCGCCACGTCGGGCGCCCGGATCAGCTCGTTCCACTCGCCGGGCTGAACGTAATGCCCGACAGCCGCGCGCGGATCGATGCCCTCAACCCCCATGGTGACGATCTCGCGCTTGAGCTTCACCTTCATCCGCCCGAACGGCATCGCCTCCGCGGGGCTCTCCTTCCACTCCAGCCCCGCGCAGCCCGGCAGCGCCCGCAGATGCGCGATCACCGCGTCGATCCCCTCGCGCGCGCCTGCGATGGTGCCGTTGATCCCCTCGGTCGCCAGCAGCAACGAGCCCTTCACCCCCTGCCGGTCGCACAGATCCAGCAGCGGGCCGCGCAGAGCGGCCGGATCGGGGAAACGGGTGAAATGATAAAGCGCGGCAACAGTCAGCATGGGCCGGACATGGACCGCCGGGGCGGCGAAATCAAGCCGCCAGCCTGACGCAGGGGCGCCCGCTTGCCAGCCTGCGCCTCCGGCGGGGGTATTTATATCAGGATGAAAGCCCATTTCATCCTGACCCAAATACCCCCCGCGGAGCGGTCCCCGGCCGCGGCAGGCGGCAGGCAGCCAAAGGGACGGGCGCCCGCCCGCTGGACACCGGCCGCCGGGCTTGATTTAACATCGCGGCCTGCCCGGAGGAGACCCGAATGGTCGATATCGCCACCCGCGTCCACAATCACAACTGGAAGATCGATCCGATTGTCCGGTCGCTGCTGGATACCGACTTCTACAAACTGCTGATGTGCCAGTCGGTGTTCAGGAACAGCCCCGACACCAATGTGGTCTTCTCGCTGATCAACCGCACCAGTCCGGTGCGGCTTGCGGATCTGATCGACGAGGGCGAATTGCGCGAACAGCTCGATCACGTCCGCTCGCTCTCGCTCAGGCGTGGCGAAAGCACCTGGCTGCGCGGCAACACCTTCTACGGCAAGCGCCAGATGTTCCGCCCGGATTTCATGGAATGGTTCGAGGCCCTGCGCCTGCCGCCCTATCACCTGGAAAAGCGCGACGGCCAGTATGAGCTGACCTTCGAGGGCAAATGGCCCGAGGTCATGCTGTGGGAGATCCCGGCGCTCGCGGTGATCATGGAACTGCGCTCGCGCGCCGTGCTCAGGGACATGCACAAGTTCGAGTTGCAGGTGCTTTACGCCCGCGCCATGACCCGGCTCTGGGAGAAGGTCGAGCAGTTGCAGGCCGTGCCCGATCTGAAGATCGCCGATTTCGGCACGCGGCGGCGGCATTCTTACCTGTGGCAGGACTGGTGCGTTCAGGCCATGCAGGAGGGGCTGGGCGGCGCCTTCACCGGCACCTCGAACTGCCTGATCGCGATGAAGCGCGATATCGAGGCGATCGGCACCAATGCCCATGAACTGCCGATGGTTTATGCAGCGCTCGCGGGCGACGACGCCGAGCTGGCGCAGGCGCCGTATCAGGTGCTGGCCGACTGGCACGACGAACATGACGGCAATCTGCGCATCATGCTGCCCGACACCTACGGCACCGAGGGCTTCCTGGAACGCGCGCCCGACTGGCTGGCCAGCTGGACCGGGATCCGCATCGATTCCGGCGACCCGGCCGAGGGCGCCGAGACCGCGATCCGCTGGTGGCGCGGGAAGGGCGAGGATCCGCGCCAGAAGCTGGTGATCTTCTCGGACGGGCTGGATGTGGACACCATCCTTGCGCTGCAAGAGCGGTTCCGGGGCCGGGTGAAGGTGTCCTTCGGCTGGGGCACCAATCTGACCAATGATTTCCGCGGCCTCGTGCCGGGCGACGCGCTGGCGCCGTTCTCGCTGGTGTGCAAGGCGATCTCGGCCGACGGGCGGCCCACGGTGAAACTGTCCGACAACCCGAACAAGGCCATGGGCCCGGCGGATCAGATCGCGCGCTACAAGCGGGTGTTCTCGGTCGGCGAGCAGGTGGCGCGCGACGTCCTGGTCTGAGGGCGGGGGCGCTTGACAGGGCGGGAAAACGGGGGCAGATCTTGATTGTTATGTTATGACATAACGAATCAGAATTGCCCCTGTTTTCCGACCACCAGCAAGGATTTCCGAAGATGCAGAAGACCCTTTTCCCCGGCGCCGCCGCGCTCATGGCGCTGTTTCTTGCCGGTCAGGCCCCGGCCCAGACCGGCGGGGCGGCGAAACACGACCATGATCACTCCCACAGCCATGCGGATGATGCCGTCTACAAAGGATATTTCGAGGACAGCCAGATCGCGGCCCGTCCGCTGTCGGACTGGCAGGGCGACTGGCAGTCGGTTTACCCGCTGTTGCAGGACGGCACCCTGGATCCGGTGATGGCGCATAAGGCCGAACACGGCGACAAGAGCGCCGAAGACTACCGCGCCTATTACGAGACCGGCTACCACACCGATGTCGATCGCATCGAGATCGAGGGCGAAAACGTCACCTTGCACAATGCGGGCGGCGCCGTGAGCGGGCAATATGCTTCGGACGGCCATGAGGTGCTGACCTACAAGGCGGGCAACCGCGGCGTGCGCTATGTCTTCGCGAAGACCGGCGGCGATGCGGCGGCGCCCGGGTTCATCCAGTTCAGCGACCACCGGATCGCGCCCGAACCCGCCGATCACTACCATCTCTACTGGGGCGATGACCGCGCCGCGCTTTTGGAGGAAGTGACCAACTGGCCGACCTATTACCCCGCCGCCCTGAGCAGGGAGCAGATCCTGCACGAGATGCTGGCGCATTGAGCGCGCTCAGTCTTCGTCGCCGACCTTGCCGCGCAGGGCCTTGACCTCGCCGCGCACCGTTTTCGCGGCGAGACGGCGGCGCTGGCTGCCGAGGGTGGGCTTCGTCGCGATGCGCCGCTTCGGTGCGACCAGGGCCTGGCGGATCATCTCCGCCAGCCGCTCGCGGGCGATCTCGCGGTTGCGGGCCTGGCTGCGGGTCTCGTCCACCTGAAGGACGATGGCGCCTTCCTGGGTCCAGCGCCGCCCGGCGATCCGCTTCAGCCGCGTCTTGACCGGCGCGGTCAGATGCGGCGAGCGCTCGGCCTCGAACCGCAATTCCACCGCCGTCGAAACCTTGTTGACGTTCTGCCCGCCCGGCCCCGAAGCGCGGATGAAGCTTTCGCTCAGCTCCCAGGCGGCAAGGATGATGGTGTCGGTGACATGCAGCATGGCGGAGAGGTTACAAGAGAAAGGGCCGCCTTGTAAGGCGACCCTTTCCGAGTTCGTAGGAGATGGGCCAGTTAGGATTTGAAAGGCCCAATCAGTCGTTCGTCACCTGAGGGGCTGCCCTCAGAAAACACCCCTCCTGACTGTCCCGACACCTCTCTCCAATATCCCTCTCGACACTGGATCACCTCCTTTCGAAAAGTTTCCGATAAGGAGAGACTGGCACAGATATTGTGTTCGTCAACAAAAATCACGCAACTCTTGCGATGACTTTTTCGACGATGATCCGGAATGGCACAAGGGCGGCCAGGGCGAGCACGATTTTTACGCACCAGTCGGCCAGCGCGAGCGAGGCCCAATAGGGCATTTCGGCCCCCATCCCCAGCAACGGCACCGCGCCGGTGGCCCAGGATGTATCGTTCGCGGGCTCCAGAAAGGCGAAACGCGCGGCGAAGGCCAGAGAGAAGAAGATCACCGTATCAAGAGACGAGGAGACCAGGGTCGAGACCAGCGGCGCCTGCCACCAGACCCGGCCGATCAGCAGGGTGAAGATCGCCACATCGATCATCTGCGAGACGAGGAAGGCGGTGCCCGAGCCGAGCGCGATGCGGAACGTGACGAGCGGGCCGAACTCTCCCTGGATCTGGGTGCCGATCAGCGAGCAGATCACCCCGGTGACGAAACCCGCCAGTACCACCTTGCGCGCGGCGTCGGCGCCCTGGATGCGGTTGACGAGATCGGTGGTCAGGAAGGCGAAAGGATAGGTCAGCGCGCCCCAGGTGAGCCATTCCCCAAGGGGAAACTGGACGAGGATGTTCGAGGCCAGCACGATGGCGGCCATGGCAATGATGCCGGGCAGAAGGCGGGTCATGGATCTGTTTTCCGTTTTGACAAGGTAGCGGAGACTTGGCCCCGGCTTCCTGATCTCAGGTCCGGGGACGGCGGCCCGCATACGCCGCCGCGCGCGCCCCGTCAATCGCCGCGCCTTGCCGGGGCCGGGCAGGGGGCGCCGCCCCCGTCGCGTGCCGCGACTCCCCCGGGGTATTTGCATCAGGGTGAAAGGGCTTTCATCCTGACCCAAATACCCCCGCCGGAGGCTTCCGCCGATTGTCGCCGGCGACCGGACGGGACAGGCGCTGCTTTTATCCTGCCCTGAATATCCCCGTCGCAGGCCCTTCCCCTGCCGCCTGCGGCACCGGGGACGGCGCGATCAGTCCGACGCGAGGACGGCCTGGCACTGGTTCGGCAGATCGGCCAGGGTGAACTGGCGCGGGTGTTTTTTCTTCGGCGGATCCTCTTCGTTCGGATCCTTCTTGCCGGTCGCCTTGGGCGGGTTCAGATAGTCGGTCACCCACCAGGTCAGCGTCTCGTCGCAGCCGTTGCCGCCTTTCGACAGGTCCGAGACGGTCGGCGTCTGGGTCTCGCAGAACCGCGTCCCGGCCGGGCATTTCAGCCGGACATGGAAATGGGTGTCGTGGCCCGCCACCGGGCGGATCTTTTGCAGCCAGGCGGTGTCGGATTTCTTCGCGGTCCTGCATATCTCCAGCTTGATCGCGGCGGCGACGAAGATCCGGTCCACCCGCGGGTCCGAGGCCGCGATCTTCAGCAGGTTATGCGCGGTCGGCCCCCAGGCCCGGGTCACCGATTTCTGATCGGCCGAGCGCATCGGGATCGACGACAGCGACTCGCGTTCCGCGACCGACAGATCCAGCCGTTGCGGCGCCAGCCACCAGATGTCGGCGTCGAGCCCGATCTGATGGCTCGCGTGGCCGGTCAGCATCGGCCCGCCGCGCGGCTGGCTGATATCACCGATATAGAGCCCCTTGCCCCAGCCGATCTGGCTGGCGGCGTAAGACAGGTCCATCAGGAATTCGACCATCACCGGATGGCCCCAGTTGCGGTTTCTCGACAGCCGCATCGCCTGCCAGTGCGGGCCGTTCTCGGGCATTTTCAGCAAGCCTGCCGCGCAGCCTTTGGAATAGGATCCGATCGGCGTCGGCTCCTGCGCCGAGGGCAGCTTATGCGCGCCGAACAGATCCTTGGCGAGTTGCTGCGCCTCTGCCGGCGGCGGGGCGAGAAGCGCGGCGGCCAGCAATGCCGCGGTGAGACGGGACAATGGGTTCATCGTGACTGCTCCCCTTTGGGGTTGACGAAGGCCAGCAGGATCAGGCCGAGGAGAAACAGCCCGATCAGCGGCGAGATGCCGATCCGTTGCGAGCCGCTGGCCCAGGTCGCCAGCGCGATCATGGCGGGGGCGATGAAGCTGGCCACCTTGCCCGACAGCGCGAACAGGCCGAAGGCCTCGGTCGCGCGTTCGGGGGTGGTATGGCGCACCATCATCGTCCGGCTTGCGGCCTGGACCGAGCCGCCCGCCGCTCCGATCAGCGCGCCGCAAAGGAAGAACAGATTGTCCGGCGCGGACGAGGCCGGGTCGAGGGCGATGCCCCAGACCCCGTCGCGCGTCATGCCGACCAGCACGAGGCAGACGAGGATCAGCACGACGATAGAGAAGGCGATCACCGGGCGGGGCCCGAAGGCGCGGTCGGCGCGGCCGCCGAGCCAGGCCGCGCCCACGGCGGCCACCGCGCCGACGATGCCGAAAATGCCGATCTGGCCGATCGACCAGCCCAGCACCCCAGAGGCATAGACGCCTCCGAAGGCGTAAAGCGCGTTCAGCGCATCGCGATACAGAAGCGACGAGCCGAGATAGGCGGTCAGGCTGCGGCGGAAGCGCAGCGAGACCAGCAGGCTTTTCAGCTCTGCCATCGCGCGCCCCATTTGCAGCGGCCGGGCCTGGGTGCGGGGCTCACGCACCCAGAGGAAGAACGGGATCATGAAGACGATATACCAGACCGCGGTGAACGGGCCGACGATGCGGGTGCCGATCCGGGTCTCGCTGTCCTCTCCAAGCAGCGGGGGAACGCCGAGATAGGTGCGCACGCCCGGGGCTTCCCCGTCCTCTGCGGCCGGCTCCACGCCCGCGAGGGATTCCTCGACCGGAACCAGCGGCTCGCCTTCTTCCAGCGCCGAGGCCGCTTCCATATCCCTTGCGGACGGAACTTCGGGATTGGGGACGAAGAGGCCCAGCATGATCACCAGCGCGATCAGGCCGCCGAGATAGCCGAAGGCGAAGCCCGACCCCGAGATCGCTCCCAGTTCCTCGTGATCCGACAGCGTGGGCATCAGCGCATTGGTGAAGATCGTGGCGAATTCCATGCCGATGAAGCCGAGGCCGAAGAACGCGACGGCCCAGTAAAGCACACCGGCCTCGCCCCCCGGCGCCACCCACCACAAAGCCCAGGCCCCGACGACGTAGCAGGCCGAGAACACCCAGACCCAGATCAGCCGCCGCCCGGTCGAATCCGCCACCGCGCCGAGAATCGGCGCCAGCACCGCGATGATCACCGAAGAGGCGGCGATGCCCCAGCCCCAGAAGCTCTGGGCGGCGGCGCTGGCATCGTCGGCCTCCAGCCCCTGGCCCATGTAATAGCCGCGGGCGACCTCGGCGAAATAGGGGCCGAAGATGAAGGTCAGAAGCAGCGTGTTATAGGGCTGGCTGGCCCAGTCGAAGAAATACCAGCCCCAGATCCGTTTCTTTGCACTGACCATTCACCCGCCCTCTGTTTGGACCGGAGTGAATCGCGAAACGGTCCCGGGCGCAAGCGCGTCGCGGTGGTCAGTCGCAGAACCGGCCGGGGGCCGGGGGCTCAAACCCTATGATCCCGAACCCGTAAAGGCCCGGGCGATCAGCCGCCCTGCCTGTTGCGGAAAGCCGCATGCGCGGTGCGGATGGCGCGGTAGCAATGGGTTCCGTCGGGACAGATGTATTTCAGCACGGGCCTCGCTCGGAACGATATGACACGATCTTGTTGGCCAAATGTTTCCTCGCGCGGCGCGCCCTGTCAGCGGCGGCCGGTCCGGGCGCGTGATCAGATATCCGCCATCGGGGGCCAGGGCCGCGTGGCTTCGGCCTGGATCCAGGCCTCCACCCAGGCGGGCAGCGCCGGGCTTTCCGGCGGCAGGCCAAGCGCCAGCGCCATTTCGGACGGGGCCACGATGCCGCGCGCGCCGCGGGTGATCGCCGAGCGGATCAGCACATGCGAGGCGCATTCCTCGCCCAGCCACATGCTTTGCTCCATATAGACGAAGCGCGCGTCCCAGCCGATCAGCCGGGTCTTCATGGTGAAGCGCCGGAAGGGGCGGATGCGGCGGCGGTAGCGCACCGAGGCGCCTGCGACCGCCATGCCCCAGCGTTTCGCTTTCGCGATCCGGTGCAGGCCGGTGCGCTCGCCCAGAGGCAGCCGGCCCAGATCGTAAAGCGTCAGCGTGCGGCCGTTGTTCAGCTCCAGCCAGGGGTCGATGTCCCAGGGCCAGCAGATGTGGCGGCTGATATGGGGCTGGAACGGGGTCAGCGGCGTGGCGCGGCGGGCGCGCAGCACATCCTTCATCATGCGAAACCAGGGATACATCGGCGTTCTCCTGCGGACCCGGGCGGTCTCGCGAAAGCCGGAGCGAAGGTCAAGACTGACCCCGCGTCCGCTGCCCTGGGGATTGCCCTCGGCAGGCGCCCGCGCTACCTCTGGTGCAGCCAGCCGCATGAGGACCGGGATGACGTCGCTTTTCCAGATATTGATGCTGATCCTCGACATTGCGCAATTCGTTGTGCTCGCGCATGTGATCCTGTCCTGGCTGATCAACTTCCAGGTGCTGAACATCCGCCAGCCGCTGGTGGCGCAGATCTGGTATGGGCTGAACCGTTTCCTTGAGCCGGTCTATGACAGGGTGCGCCGGCTGATCCCGGCCACGGCAGGGATCGATTTCGCGCCGCTGATCGTGCTGGTCGCGATCTATGCGCTGCGCATCGTGCTGATGAACAACGCCGCCGCCTTCTACTGATGGCCGACGGCGCCCGGCCAACGCCCGCCGCGCTGCTGGCGGAGATCTTCGGCTTTCCGGCCTTCCGCCCCGGCCAGGAAGAGATCGTCGCCGCCGTCAGCGCCGGGCGCGACACTTTGGCGATCATGCCCACCGGGGGCGGAAAATCCCTGTGCTATCAACTGCCTGCGCTCTGCCGGCCCGGTGTTACCCTGGTGATCTCGCCCCTGATCGCGCTGATGCGCGACCAGGTGCGCGCTCTTGGCGAGACCGGGGTCGAAGCGGGGGCGCTGACCTCCGGCAACAGCGATGAGGAAAACGCGGGCGTCCTGCGCGCTCTGGACGAGGGGCGGCTGAAACTCCTCTATATGGCGCCCGAGCGGCTGGCCTCGGGCGCGACGGTCTCGCTTCTGCGCCGCGCCGGGGTCTCGCTGATCGCGGTGGACGAGGCGCATTGCGTCAGCCAGTGGGGCCACGACTTCCGCCCCGATTATCTGCGCATCGGCGAGCTGAAACGGGCGCTGAACGTGCCGCTGGCGGCCTTCACCGCCACCGCCGACGAGGAAACCCGGGCCGAGATCGTCACGCGGCTGTTCGGCGCTGAGGCCCCCGCCACCTTCCTGCGCGGGTTTGACAGGCCGAACATCCACCTCGCCTTCGCGCCGAAGGACGGGCCGCGCGAGCAGATTCTGCGTTTCGCGGGCGCGCGACGCGGCCAGTCCGGCATCGTCTATTGCGGCACCCGCGCGCGGACCGAGAGCCTGGCGGCGGCGATGCGCGAGGCCGGGCATGACGCTTTGCATTACCACGGCGGGATGGAGGCCGGAGAGCGGCGCGCGGTCGAGATCCGCTTCCAGCGCGACGACGGGCTGATCGTGGTGGCGACGGTGGCTTTCGGCATGGGGATCGACAAGCCCGATATCCGCTGGGTCGCCCATGCCGATCTGCCGAAATCGATCGAGTCCTATTATCAGGAGATCGGCCGCGGCGGCCGCGACGGCGCCCCGGCCGAGACGCTGACCCTCTACGGCGCCGAGGACATCCGCTACCGCCGCAGCCAGATCGACGAAGGCGCCGCGCCGGTGGAACGCAAGATGGCGGACCACGGGCGGCTGAACGCGCTGCTCGGGCTGGCCGAGGCCCTGGCCTGCCGCCGCCAGGTGCTGCTGGGCTATTTCGGCGAGACGGCGGATCCCTGCGGCAACTGCGATCTGTGCGAGAGCCCGCCGGCGACGTTCGACGCCACCGAGGCCGTGCGCAAGGCATTGTCCGCCGTGCTGCGCACCGGCGAAAGCTATGGCGCGGGCCATCTGATCGATATCCTGACCGGCAGCGCGACCGAGAAGGTGCGCGCCCGCAGCCATGACCAGTTGCCGACCTTCGGCGTCGGGCGGGATCTGTCGAAAGCGGCCTGGAACGGGGTGTTCCTCCAGATGATGGGCCGCGATCTGCTGCGCCCCGATATCGAGCGCCACGGCGCCCTGCGGATGACCGAGGCCGCCCGCCCGGTTTTGCGCGGCGAGGAAAGCGTTGTGCTGCGCCGCCCCCAGGCCCCGGCGCCGAAATATGCGGTGAAGGCGCTGGTCGCGGAGGAGGATGCGCCGCTGCTGTCGGCGCTGAAGGCGCGGCGGCGGGCGCTGGCCGAGGCGGCGGGGGTGCCGGCCTATGTGATCTTCGCCGACCGGACGCTGATCGAAATGGCGACTCGGCGGCCGGAGACGCTGGACCAGATGGCCGGGATCACCGGCGTGGGGGCGAAGAAGCTGGAAAGCTACGGTCTGGCTTTTCTGGACGTGATCGCGGGCGCGGCCGAGGCGCCGCATCCGGCGCGGATGGCGCTGGCGGGGCGTTCCGAAGGCGCGGTCTTCGACCGGCTGTCCGCCGCGCAGTTGCGGCTGGCGCGTGGGCCGGACGGCACCGGCAAGCACCTGTCCTGCACGGCCACGACTTTGCGTCAGATCGCCGAGCGCCGCCCGCGGACCCTCGCGGAACTGGAGCGCATCCAGGGCATGGGGCCGCAAAAGGCCGAACGCTTCGGCACGGCCTTTCTGGCGATCCTGCACGGTGAAGGCGAGGGCTGAGACGCGGCGAGACTGTTGCACCGGCCCCCGGCGGGTGGATGGCCCGCTCACCGCTCACCGCTCACCGCTCACCGCTCACCGCTCACCGCTCACCGAAGCCCCCGGATCCGTCACGGCGTTTGCTCCATCCGTTGTCACCCTGCCTGTCAGCGCGGCGCGCACGCCGGTGCAGGCAGCCGGGAGCGGTATCGGGGCGGCGTGTCTTGCGAGACCGGCCCCGAACAGAAGCGGATCGCCGTCACCAGCGGGATCCGGTTGCTCTGGTCGCGAGGACGCAACGGCGTGGAGCGGTCGGGCCAGTGGGGGCGTGAAAGGGGGCGCCGCCTTCGATCGGGCGGTGCATTTTGTCGTTTTCGCCCGGCGGGCCGGGCCGGGGCGGCGCATCTGTCCGGGGCCAGGGAGCCGCCCGGCGCCTCAGGCGGCGTCGCTGGTGCCGGGGTCGGCGGGGCGGCAGGCGGCGGGCTGGTATTCCGC
This sequence comes from Pseudogemmobacter humi, assembly GCF_900609055.1. Taxonomy (GTDB): domain Bacteria; phylum Pseudomonadota; class Alphaproteobacteria; order Rhodobacterales; family Rhodobacteraceae; genus Pseudogemmobacter; species Pseudogemmobacter humi. The sequence continues at coordinate 50,109 of NZ_UXAW01000058.1, forward strand.
CAGCGCGGCGCAGATTTCCGAGCGGCGCAGCGGTTTGGTCAGGTGCCGGTCGATCCCCGCGGCGAGGATGCCACCCGAATCGCCGTCCATCGCATGGGCGGTCAGCGCGAGGATCGGCACCCGCGGCAGGCCTTCGGCGGCCTCGGCGGTGCGGATGGCGCTTGCGGCCTGTTTGCCGTCCATCTCGGGCATGGAAATGTCCATGAAGATCAGATCGGGGCGGAAGTCGCGCCAGGCCGCCAGCGCCTCGCGCCCGTCGGCGGCGAAGCGCAGCTCGATGTCCATGCTGCGCACCATCTTCTGAAACACCAGCTGGTTGGTCTTGTTGTCCTCGGCCGCCAGCACCCGCATCGGGCGCAGCTCGGCCTCCGCGGGCGCGGGCGGCGGCTCTTCGACCGCCGTGGCGACCGGCAGGGTCAGGGTCTGCAACTGACGATAGAGATCGGCGCGCAGGAGCGGTTTTTGCAAGATCACGTCGATCGCCGCCGCGCCCTCGCTCTCGCGCGCGGCGGCGGGGTTCGAGGACAGGAGCACCACCGGCTGGTCGTAGCCGGCCTCGCGCAGCTTCAGCGCGAGCGTCAGCCCGTCCATCCCGGGCATGTCGTGGTCGGTCAGCACCACATCGGGCCGCGCCCCGTCTTCGATCAGCGCCAGCGCCTCGGCGCCCGAGCGGCAGAGCGCGACCTCGATCCCGCAGGAGGTGAGCTGGCGTTCCAGGATGGTGCGGTTGATGAACTGATCGTCCACCACCATCGCCGTGGTGATGGTGACGGGCAGGCGGGGGGCTTCGGCGCTTTCCGCCACCGGCAGGGTGACGCGGAAGCCGAAGACCGAGCCCTTCCCGGGCTCGCTGTCGACCCAGACCGCGCCCTCCATCCGCTCGATCAGCCGCCGCGTGATGGCGAGGCCGAGGCCGGTGCCCTCGTATTTGCGGTTCTGCTCGTCCTCGACCTGGTTGAACTCGCCGAAGATGTGGTCGAGGTGTTCGGGCGGGATGCCGATGCCGGTGTCCTCGACGGTGACGTGCAGCTGGTGGCGGCCGTCTTCGACCTCCAGCCCGACGACGCGGGTCAGCACATGGCCGGTCTCGGTGAATTTCACCGCATTGCCGATCAGATTGGTCAGCACCTGGCGCAGCCGCCCCGGATCGCCGATGTAGCGGGTGGGCAGGAACACGTCGTAGTCGATCATCAGATCGAGGCCCCGGGCCTGGGCGCGCGGTTGCAAAAGCATCGTCACCTCATGGATGACGCGCTCCAGATCGAAGGCCTCGGGGTGCAGCGTCAGCCGCTCGGCCTCGATCTTGGAATAGTCGAGAATGTCGTTGATGATGACCAGCAGCGCCTCGCCCGAGGAGCGGATCGTCTCGGCGAAGAGGCGCTGCTCGTCCGACAGCGCGGTGTCGCACAACAGTTCCGCCATGCCGACGACGCCGTTCATCGGCGTGCGGATCTCGTGGCTCATATTGGCGAGAAAGGCCGATTTCGCCCGGTTCGCGGCCTCGGCGGCCTGGCGGGCGGCTTCCAGCGCGGCGGCCTGGGCGCGCAACTGGGTGATGTCCACCCGCAGGCCGACGCGGCCCCCGTCGGGGGTTTCCTTGTCGATGGTGCGCAGCCAGCGCCCGCCGCTGAGCTGCTGCTCGCCCTCGGACGAGGGGCTGCGGTGCTGGGCCATCCGCTCGGCGAGCCAGTCCTCCTCGCGGCCCCCGGCCTCGGGGTATTCGCCCATGCTCAGGCCGTGGCGCAGGATTTCCTCGAAGCTGACGCCCGGCGCGATGATCGGGGCCGAGGTCTTGTAAATGTCGCGATAGCTCTGGTTGCAGATCACCAGCCTGTCCTCTCTGTCAAAAAGCACGAAACCGTCGGGGATCGCCTCGATGGCGGCCCAGATGCGCATCTGTTCGGTGATGTTGATGGCCTGGCAGACCAGATCGCCGTCCTGGGCGCGGCGGTCGGTCAGCCGGATCCACGAGCCGTTCGAAAGTTTCACCACCCGGTCGGGGATCGGATCCTGGTCCAGCCTTTCGTTCATCTCGCGGATCCAGGCCTGGGGGCCGAGACCGCCGGGCTCCACGAGGCCGCGGCGGACCACCTCATGCAGAAGCTGGCCGTAGCTGACGCCCGGCTCCAGCCGCAGATCGCCGAACGAGCGGCTGAAGGCGCGGTTCCCCGTCACCAGCATCAGGGACGAATCGAACACCGCGAAACCGTCGCGGAACGTGTCGATCGATTCCCACAGCCGCCGTTCGGCCATGACGGCGGCGGAATGGGCGCGCTCCAGGTCGCTCAGCACCCGCCGCCGCTCGCCCTTCAGGGTGGCGGCCTCATCCTTCGCATGGCGCACCACCTCGCGCTGTTCGACGATCTGGTCCGAGAGCGAACGGGCGTGCAGCGCCAGCTTTTCGTTGGCGGCGAACAGCTCGCGCGTGCGCTTTTCCAGGAGCCGTTCCGCGGCCAGCCGCGCGCGCCGTTCCAGAGCAAGTTTCTCGGTCAGTTCCATTCGGGCCGTCGGTTCAGGGGCTGCCGTCCGCCAGGGGGCGAGACATCCGGTTTTCGCCACTAGATTCACCGGACAAAGTGAACCAACACTTAACGCTGACGGGGAACACCGGATGCGCTGGCGCTTGTCCGGTGCCGGAGCCCGTGCGAAACTGTCCGCAGTTGATCGGGAGGATGAGTGATGACCGGGTTCGTCAGGGCGTTTGTCGCGGCAGCAATGCTGGCCATTCCGGGGATCGCGCCGGCGCAGGATCTGATTCCCGACCGCCGTTCGGTGGTGCTTCAGGACAGCGACCTGCCCGGAGGCGACATTTCCTCGGTCTTCGACACCGATGTCGAGGCCTGCGAACGCGCCTGCCTCACCAACAGCCGCTGCGAGGCCTTCACCTTCAACAGCCGCAACGGCAGCTGCTTTCTGAAGGCGGATCCCGGGGCGTCGGCTTATTTCCAGGGCGCGCTTTCGGCGCGAATCATCGATGCCGCGCCAGAGGCCGAGGCGCTGGCGAAGACGCGGCGCGGCGAGCTGAGCTTCCTGGCCGATTACGAGATGGAGGCCGCGCGGTGGATTGCCGCCGAGCTTGGCCGCACCCATACCAGCGGCGAATGGACGGTCGATGAGCATCTGCAATCGGCCGCCGAGGCCGAGTCGCGCAACGACTGGACCATGGCGACCGCCTTCACCGGCGCGGCGCTGAACGTCGGGGACCGCGCCGATCTGTGGCTGGAATACGCCCGTCGCGCCGCTCTCGCGGCGGAAGGCAACGAGAACAACCGCCACTGGTATCTGGAGCGCGCCTATTACGCGGCGGTGAACGGCTATCTGCGCGCCGAATCGCCCGCTTTGCGCCATTCGATCCTGGTGCAGATGGCCATGGTGATGGAACAGCGCGGCAACGGGCGCGAGATGGTCCAGGCCTTGCGGCTGGCGCAGTCGCTCCAGAACCGCTCCGACACCGCGGCGCTGCTCGATCAGGCGATCGGCAAATATGGGTTCCGCATCGAGGAGCATGTGGTCGAGGCCGATCTCGCGCGCCCGCGGATCTGCGCGCGCTTCACCGAGGATCTGGTCGAAACCGGGGTGGAATACAGCGATTACATCCGCATGCCCGCCACGGGGCTCGCGGTCGAGATGCCCGACCGGCGCCAGCTTTGCGTGACCGGGGTCAGCCATGGCGAGCGCTATGTCCTGACCTTCCGCGAGGGGCTGCCCGCCGCCGACGGCCAGCAACTGGCCAAGGATATCGAACTGACGATGTACATCCGCGACCGCAATCCGGCGGTGCGCTTCCCGGGCCGCGGCTATGTGCTCCCGAACACCGGTGACGCGGCGCTGCCGGTCGAGACGGTGAACACCGACAAGCTGGAGCTGCAACTTTACCGCGTCACCGACCGCAACATGCTGCGCGCCATCCAGGAAAGCTATTTCGGCTCGCCGATGGCCTATTACCAGGAATACGGCTTCGAGGGCGATATCGGCGAGAAGGTCTGGGACGGCGCGGCCACGCTGACGCGCGAGGTCAACCGCGATGTGACCACCCGCCTGCCGATGAACGAGGCGCTGGCCGGGCGCGAGGCCGGGATCTACGCCCTGCGCGCGGCGATTCCGGGGGTGGACAGCTATGACTTCCCGCCCGCCTGGCAATGGTTCGTGATCTCGGATCTGGGCGTGACCACCATGTCCGGGGTCGACGGGCTGCATGTCTTCGTGCGCAGCCTCGCCAGCGCCGGGGCGAAACCCGGGGTGACGGTCGATCTGCTGAGCCGCTCGAACAGCGTGCTGGCCAGCGCGGCGACCGACGACCAGGGTTACGCACGGTTCGAGCCCGGCCTCTTGCGCGGCCAGGGCGGTGCAACGGCTGCGATGGTGATTGTGCGCGAGGGGGAGGAGGACATCTCCTTCCTGTCGCTGACCGATCCCGAGTTCGATCTGTCCGACCGCGGCGTCGAGGGGCGCGAGCCCGCGCCGCCGGTGGATGTGTTCCTGACCACCGAACGCGGCGCCTATCGCGCCGGAGAAACCGTTTATGCCACCGCCATCGCGCGCGATCCCACCGCCGAGGCGGTCGAGGGCCTGCCGCTGACCGCGATCCTGACCCGCCCCGACGGGGTGGAATATTCGCGTCAGCAGGTGACGGATGCGGGCGCCGGCGGCTATGTGTTCCAGCTTCCGGTCGCCGGTTCCGCGCCGCGCGGCGTCTGGACGCTGGCCGTTCATGCCGACCCCGAGGCCGGGGCGCTGACCCGCAAGACCTTCCTCGTCGAGGATTTCCTGCCCGAGCGGATCGACTTCACCCTGACCGCGCCGGACAGCCCCCTCTCGCTGGCCGAGCCGGTGATGGAGGTCACGCTGGACGCGAAATATCTGTTCGGCGCCCCGGCGGGCGGGCTGGCCATCGAGGGCGAGGTTCTGCTGCGCGCGGCCCAGGGGCTGGCGTCCTGGCCGGGCTATGTTTTCGGCCGTCACGATCAGTCGTTCAATACGGTGATGCAGTCCATCCCGGTCGCTGAAACGCTGGAGGACGGCAAGGCCTGGCTCGAAGTCAGCCTGCCTTACGTGGAAGAGGCCGACCGGCCGCTGACCGCGAGCGTCGTGGTGCGGGTGTCCGAGGGCTCGGGCCGCCCGGTCGAGCGGCGGCTGGAGAAGGACGTGACGCCCGCCGCGGCGCTGATCGGGGTGAAGCCCGAATTCGACGGCGTGGTGGCCGAAGGCTCGGACGCCCGCTTCCGGCTGATCGGCATCGGCCCCGACCTCGCGCCCGCGCCGATGGAGGTGAAATGGACCCTCACCCGGCTGGAGAACGACTGGCAATGGTATCAGAGCTACGGCAACTGGTATTGGGAGCCGGTGACATATCGCAGCGCGGTGGCCGAAGGCACCGCCAGTCTCGGGAGCGGGCCGGTCGAGATCGGCGCCGCCGTCGGCTGGGGCGAATATGAGCTGAAGGTCGAGCGGATCGGCGGCGAGAGCGCCGTCACCTCGACCACCTTCTGGGCCGGATGGTATGCGCCCGCCGATGTCTCGGTGACGCCCGACACGCTGGAACTGTCGCTCGACAAGCCCGCCTATAAATCCGGCGACACGGCCGAGCTGCGCATCGTGCCGCGCGCGGGCGGCACCGCGCTGATCACGGTGCTCTCGAACCGGCTGGTCGAGATGAAGGCGGTCGAAGTGACCGAGGGCGAGAACATCATCCCGCTGACCGTCACCGACGACTGGGGCGCGGGCGTCTATGTCACCGCTTCGGTGCTGCGGCCGATGGACGTTGCGGCGGGCCGCGTGCCCTCGCGCGCGCTCGGCCTGTCTTACGCGAAGATCGACCCGGGCAAGCGCGCGCTTGCCGCGCAGATCGAGGCCGCCGACGAGGTGGACCCGCGCGGCACGATGGAGGTCGCGGTGAAGGTCGATGGTGTCCAGCCCGGCGAGAAGGCTTATGTCACCATCGCCGCGGTCGATCAGGGCATCCTGAACCTGACCGCCTTCAGGGCGCCCGATCCGCAGGACCATTTCTTCGGGCAAAGGAAGCTCGGCGTCGGCATCCGCGACATCTACGGCCGTCTGATCGACGGGCTGAACGGCGCCGAGGGAGAGGTGCGCTCGGGCGGCGACGCCGGTGCCCAGGCCCGGCTCCAGGCTCCGCCCCCCACCGAGGAACTGGTGGCCTATTTCACCGGCCCGGTCGAAGTGGGCGCGGATGGCTATGCGCGGACCTCGTTCGACCTGCCCTCGTTCAACGGCACGGTGAAGCTGATGGCGGTGGCCTGGTCGAAGACCGGCGTGGGCCAGGCGTCGAAAGACGTGCTGGTGCGCGATCCGGTGGTCGTGACCGCTTCGCTGCCGCGCTTCATGGCGCCGGGGGATGAAAGCCGCCTGCTGCTGGAAATCGTCCACGCCACCGGCCCCGCGGGGCGGATGACGCTGGCCGCGAGCGGCGATGGCGTGACGCTCGGCGCGCTGCCGGGGGAAATCACCCTGGCCGAGAAGGGCAAACAGGTGATCGAGGTTCCTGTGACCGCCGATGCGGTGGGGCTGCACAAGATCACCGTGACGCTCACCACCCCCGACGGCAAGGCGCTGGTGAAGGATCTGCTGCTGCCGGTGCAGGTGAACGACCCCGAGATCGCCAAGATCTCGCGCTTCGATCTGAAAGCGGGCGAGAGCTTCACCTTCGATCAGGCGGTGTTTGCCGATATGGTCGCGGGCACCGGCAAATCCACCATGGCCATCGGCCCGCTGGCCCGGCTGAACGCGCCGGGGATGCTGGCCGCGCTGGACCGCTATCCCTATGGCTGCACCGAACAGATCACCTCGCGCGCGCTGCCGCTGCTTTACTTCGACGAGGTGGCGCGGGTGATGGATCTGAAAGGCGCCGAGAACATCCAGCAACGCATCGATGAGGCGGTGACGGCGATCCTGACCCGGCAAAGCTCGTCCGGCGGCTTCGGCCTGTGGTCGCCCGGCTCGGGGGATTTCTGGCTGGATGCCTATGTCACCGACTTCCTCAGCCGCGCGCGGGCGCAGGGCTATGCGGTGCCGGATCTCGCGTTCCGCAACGCGTTGTCCAGTCTGCGCAACCGGGTGAACTACGCGCCGCAATTCGACGCGCAGACCCGGGACGGCGGCTCGGACCTCGCCTATGCGCTGATGGTGCTGGCGCGCGAAGGCGCAGCGGCGATCGGCGATCTGCGCTATTACGCCGATGTGAAGGGTGATGATTTCGCCACTCCGCTGGCCCAGGCCCAGCTTGGCGCGGCGCTGGCCTCTTACGGCGATCAGGCGCGGGCGGATGCGATGTTCCGCAAGGCGGGCAGCCGGATCGAGGCGCTCTCTCTGGAAGAGAAAGACCAGATCTGGCGCGCCGATTACGGCACCAACTACCGCGATACCGCCGCGATCCTGACCCTCGCGGTCGAGGCGGGCAGCACCGTGCTTGATGCCGAGGAACTGACCTCGCGGATGGTGCGGCGGTCGGGCCATCTCTCGACCCAGGAGATGACCTGGGCGCTGATGGCGACCAATGCGCTGATCGACCGGCCGGATGTCTCGGGCGTGACCATCGACGGCGCCCCGGCCGAGGGGCCGCTGGTGCGGATCATCTCGGACGGCGACGCGCCGGTCGTGGTGAAGAACGAGGGGCGCGACACGATCCTCACCGTCACCACCTATGGTATCCCGGCCGAGCCGGAACCGGCGGGCGGCAACGGCTATACGATCACGCGGGCCTATTACACGATGGACGGCGAGCCGGTCTCGCCCGAACAGGTGAAGACCGGCGACCGGCTGGTGGCGGTGCTGACGGTGACGCCCTGGGATCACTCGGACGGCCGTCTGATCGTGGCCGATCCGCTGCCCGCCGGGTTCGAGATCGACAACCCGAACCTGATCTCCGGGGGCGCGGTGTCGCAACTCGGCTGGCTCGACGGGTTTGAGGGCCAGGATGTCTCGAACAGCGCGAAACATGCCGAGTTCCGCCAGGACCGTTTCATCACCCAGGTGGACTGGACCTCGCAGAACAGCTTCCGCGCGGCCTATATCGTGCGGGCGATCAGCCCCGGCACCTTCCACCATCCGGCGGCCTCGGTCGAGGATATGTATCGCCCCGATTTCCGTGCCCGCACCGATGCGGGATCGGTCACCATCCGGGCGGAGTGAGGCAGGGGGCCATGCGCGCGCGCTGGATCTTTGCGCTGGCGGCGGGGCTCTGGCTCGCCGCCACCGGGCGCGATGCGTTCGACGCCTGGGTGGATGCGACCCGACTGCCGCCGCTGGTGCTGGAAACCTCGGTCGAGGTGAAGGACCGCGAGGGGCGGCTGGTGCGCGCCTATACGGTGGCCGACGGGCGCTGGCGGCTGCGCGCCGATCTCTCCTCGGTCGATCCGCGCTATATCGACATGCTTTTGAACTACGAGGACCGTCGCTTCCGCGATCACTCGGGCGTCGATCCCTATGCTTTGGCGCGGGCTTTCGCCCAGGCGGCGCGGAACGGGCGGGTGGTCTCGGGCGGCTCGACCCTGACGATGCAGGTGGCGCGGCTGCTGGAAGAGGGCACCACCGGCGAGATGGGCGGCAAGCTGCGGCAGATGCGCGTCGCCTGGAAGCTGGAGCGCGAACTGACCAAGGATGAGATCCTGGCGCTTTACCTGCTGCTTGCGCCTTTCGGCGGCAATCTCGAAGGGGTGCGGGCGGCCTCGCTGTCGTATTTCGGCAAAGAGCCCGCGCGACTGACCCCGGCCGAGGCGGCGCTGCTGGTCGCGATCCCGCAATCGCCCGAGACCCGCCGCCCCGACCGCGCGGCCGACCGCGCCGGGGCTGCGCGCGACCGGGTGCTCGAACGCGCGGTGCGCTTCGGCCTGATCGACGCGGAAGAGGCCGAAGCCGCGTTCACCGAAGCCGTTCCCGGCCTGCGCAAACCCTTTCCCGCCCATGCGCCGCATCTGGCGGACCGCGCCCGGACGGCGGACCCGCTGGCGGGCGAGCATCGGCTGACGCTGGATCTCGATCTGCAAAAACGGCTTGAGACGCTGGCCGCGGCGACGGTTCAGGGCGCGGCGGCGCAGTTGCAGATCGCCATCGTGGTCGCCGATCACAAATCCGGCGAAATCCTCGCCTCGGTCGGCTCGGCCGGGTTCCGCGACGATGCGCGCCAGGGTTTCGTCGATATGACCACCGCTTTGCGCTCGCCCGGCTCGACGCTGAAGCCGCTGGTCTATGCCATGGCCTTCGACGAGGGGCTGGCGCATCCCGAGACGATGATCTCGGACCGGCCGATGAGCTTCGGCACCTATGCGCCGCAGAATTTCGACCGCCAGTATCGCGGCGACATCCGGCTGCGCGAGGCGTTGCAGCTGTCGCTCAACATCCCGGTGGTGGCGCTGACCGATGCGATGGGTCCGGCGAAGCTGATCTCGGCCATGGGCAAGGCCGAGATGGGCTACCGCATCCCCGGCGATCAGCCGGGGCTTGCGGTGGCGCTTGGCGGCGTGGGGGTCAGCCTGCAAGACATGGTGCAGCTTTACGCGGCGCTGGCGCGGGGCGGCGTGGTCCGGCCGCTGATCTGGCGCGAGGGCGAGGCGGCCGAGGGCCAGCGGCTGGTCTCCGCCGTGGCGGCCTGGCAGGTGGGCGACATCCTCGCGGGGCTGGCGCCGCCGCCCGGCGCGCCCGCGAACCGGCTGGCCTACAAGACCGGCACCTCCTACGGCCACCGCGATGCCTGGGCGATCGGCTATGACGGGCGGCATGTGATCGGGGTCTGGATGGGCCGCGCCGACGGCACGCCGGTGCCGGGCGCCTTCGGCGCCGATACTGCGGCGCCGGTGCTGTTCCAGGCCTTCTCGCGGCTGAAACCGGCGCTGGACCCGCAGCCGCCCGCCCCGGCCTCGACGCTGCTGGTCGCCAACCGGAAACTGCCGCAGCCCTTGCAACGCTTCCGCCCGAGAGGGGCCGCCTTCCTGGCCGAGGGCGGGCCGAAGCTCGATTTCCCGCCCGACGGCGCCGAGGTGGAGCTCTTGCGCGCGGGGCTGAAGGTGAAGGTCTCGGGCGGCACCGCGCCTTTCACCTGGCTCGCCGATGGCCAACCGCTCGCGGTGGCCTTGCGCGAGCGCGAAACCATGCTGGCGCTGCCCGGAACCGGCTTTGTCACCCTGAGCGTGATCGACGCCGAGGGCCGCTCGGCCCGCAGCCGGGTGCGGCTGTGGTAGGCTGACCGCTGCGCTGCTCGCCGATCCCGGGCGCGGCCTTCACCAGCGCCGATGTTTCCGCGCCCTGGCTGATACAGACGAACTTTGCACCCCCGTTGGAATAAAGCCCGGGAACCTGTTTTCCCCGGCAGTAATATTCCGCTCCTGCCAGCCGCGACCCGGCAAACACCTGCTGCGTCTCGTCGAAGCTGATCCCGGCGGGGGCAGGTCAGCAGGCCGGGCGCCGGCTGCGGGCCAGGGATCCTCCGCTTCCGAGGTTTCGTCGGTGTTGATCAAGGGATCGAAAGCGGGCAGGGGAACGATCTCCCGGACCGCATAGCTCACCCGGTCGCGTCAGCGCAGAACGACCTGCATCCGATTATCAGCGCGGCGTGGCCCCGCCTGTCACACCCGTTCCAGCGCCAGCGCGATGCCCTGGCCGCCGCCGATGCACATCGTCACCAGCGCGGTTTTGCCGCCCATGCGCTCCAGCTCATAAAGCGCCTTGGTGATGATGATCGCCCCGGTCGCCCCCACCGGATGGCCGAGCGCGATGGCGCCGCCGTTCGGGTTCACCCGGGCCGGGTCCAGATCCAGCGCCCGGTTCACCGCGATGGCCTGAGCGGCGAAAGCCTCGTTCGATTCCACCAGATCGAAGCTCTGCGGCGTGACGCCCAGCTTCGCGCAAAGCGCCTGCACCGCCGGGATCGGGCCAAGGCCCATCACTCCGGGCTCTACCCCCGCGACCGTCCAGCCCATGATCCGCGCCAGCGGGCGGCGCCCGGCCAGCGCATCCTCGCGCGCCAGCACCAGCGCCGCCGCGCCGTCGTTGATGCCGCTCGCATTCCCTGCGGTGACGGTGCCGTCCTTCCGGAAGGCGGGTTTCAGCTTCGCCAGCCCCTCGGCGGTGGTGGGTTTCGGGTGCTCGTCGGTCTCGAAGACAACCGTTCCCTTGCGCCCGGCGATCTCGACCGGCAGGATCTGCGACGCGAACCGGCCCTCACTGATGGCCCGCGCCGCCCGGGCCTGGCTTTCCAGCGCGAAAGCGTCCTGATCCTCGCGGCTGATCCCGTGGCGGGCGGCGACATTCTCGGCCGTCACCCCCATATGGCCGGTGCCGAACGGACAGGTCAGCGCGCCGGTCATCATGTCGATGGCGCTTGTGTCGCCCATCTTCTGGCCCCACCGCGCCGAGGTCAGGGCATAGGGCGCGCGGCTCATACATTCCGCCCCGCCGGCGAGCGCGATCTGCGCCTCGCCCAGCGTCAGCGCCTGTGCCGCCGAGACCACCGCCTGCACGCCCGAGCCGCAAAGCCGGTTGACGTTCATCGCGACCGAGCCCTCGGCCATCCCGGCGCCCAGAGCGGCAAGCCGCGAGAGATACATGTCCTTCGGCCCGGTGTTGATCACATGGCCGAAGACCGCGGCGTCGATCCCGGCGGGGTCCACGCCCGAGCGGGCGACGGCCTCGCGCGCGGCGGGAACCGCCAGCTCATGCGGCGCGAAGCCCGACAGCGCGCCGCCGAAAGTGCCGACCGCGGTGCGCGCGGCGGAAAGAATGAAGATGCCGGTCATGATCTCTCCCTCTGTCGTCGGGGGAGAGCATAGCGCGAAACCCCGCGCGGCCCGCAGCGTGACGTTGCGTCTTCAGCCGGGCAGCAGCGGCACCCGCCCGAGGTCGGTCAGGTGGAACACCTCGCGCCCCTCGACGGCGATGGCGGTCAGCGGCCCGCCGTAGGCGGCCGAGGAATCGATGTTCACCCGGTTGCCGTAATGCAGCGGCGCGTCGATGGAAGTATGGCCGTGGATCACCAGCGGCCCATGGTCCCGGGCATCGTCGAGAAAGCCCTGACGGATCCAGACCAGATCGTCCTCGGTCTGTTCGGCCAGCGCGACGCCAGGGCGGATCCCGGCATGGACGAACAGCGTCTCGCCGCGCAGAAGATGGGACGGAAGGGCCTCAAGGAAAGCCACATGCGCCGGATCGACCGCCGCGCGCCCGTCGGCATGCACCGCCTCGACCGGGCGGTCGGCGGGCGCGCGCACCCCGTAAGAGGCGAGCGTCTCGGCGCCCCCCACCCGGGGGTGCAGCCAGTTCAGCGGGCGCGGCAGGCCCGGATCCTCCCACCAGGGATCGCCCAGAAAGCGGGTGAACAGCCGGTCGTGATTGCCCTTCAGCACCACCCAGTCCTCGCCGCGCGCGATGCCCTGCATCAGCCAGCCGATCACCCCGCGGCTGTCGGGGCCGCGGTCCTCCAGATCGCCCAGATGGATCACCGGTGCCGGGCCATGCACCGCCATATCGGCCGCGATCCGCTCATGCGCGCGTTTGAGCAGATCGAGATGGCCGTGAATGTCGCCGATGGCATAGCTGCGCATGGGAGTCTCCTTCCGGGCGTTTGTATCCAGCAGGGCAGGGTGGTAAAGCTGCGTTTGCGCTAACGCAAGGCCGGGGCGGAGAAAGCGGATGGAACAGGCAGAGATCGGGCTGGTCGGCCTGGGGGTGATGGGGGCGGCGCTGGCGCTCAACATCGCGGAGAAAGGTCACCGGATCGCGGTCTGGAACCGCACCGGCGCGGTGACGGAAGCCTTCCACGCCGGAGCGGGCGCGCTGGCCGCGCGGATCGTCCCGACACAGAGCCTGACAGATCTGGTCGCGGCCATCCGCCCGCCGCGCGCGGTTATCCTGATGATCCCGGCGGGGGAGGCGGTCGATCAGCAGATCGCGGCGCTGCGGCCGCTGATGGGCCCGGACGATCTGATCATCGACGCCGGCAATGCCGATTTCCACGACACCGAACGCCGGGCGGCCACGGCCGAAGCGGCAGGTGTCCCTTTCCTCGGGATCGGCGTTTCGGGCGGCGAAGAGGGCGCGCGCCACGGCCCCTCGATCATGGGCGGCGGGCCGAAAGCCGCGTGGGAGAGGGTGCGGCCGGTGATGGAGGCCATCGCTGCCAGACACCAGGGCACGCCCTGCGCCGCCTGGATGGGGCCGGGCGGGGCGGGCCATTTCGTAAAGACCGTGCATAACGGCATCGAATATGCCGATATGCAGATGATCGCCGAGGCCTATGGGCTGATGCGCGACGGGATGGGGATGAGCGCCGCAGAGATCGCGGATGTGTTCGCGGCCTGGAACGAAGGCCCGCTGCGCTCTTACCTGATCGAAATTTCCGCCGCCGTGGCCCGTGCGTCCGACCCTGAGACCGGCGCCGCCATGCTGGACGTGATCCTGGACGCCGCCGGGCAGAAGGGCACCGGCCGCTGGACCGCGATCGAGGCGCAGCACCTTGCCACCCCGGTGCCGGTGATCGAGGCCGCGGTGATGGCGCGCAACGTCTCGGCGCGGCTGAATGAGCGCCGCGCGGGAGAGGCGGTCTTCGGCCCCGGCCCGCAGCCGCTCGGGGGAGCGCTGACGCTTGCCGATCTGGAAGGCGCGCTGATCGCCGGCAAGATCCTGTGCTACGCCCAGGGCTTCGGCATGCTTGCCGCGGCATCGGTGGCGCAGGGCTGGGGGCTGGACCTGTCCGCCGCCGCAAGGGTCTGGCGCGCGGGCTGCATCATCCGCTCGGATATGCTCGACCCGATGGCCGCGGCGCTCGGCGAAGACCCCGCCCGCAACCTGATCCTCTCCCCCGCCTTCGCCGCCCTGCTGCAACGCCACCAGGGCGCACTCCGCCGCGTGACCGCGAGCGCCGCGCTGAACGGCCACGGCCTGCCCGCGCTCTCCTCGGGCCTCGCCTGGTTCGACCTGATGCGCAGCGCGCGCGGCACCGCTAACATGCTCCAGGCCCAACGAGATTTCTTCGGCGCCCACGGCTTCCAAAGGCTCGACGGCAAACCGATCCCGCACGGTCCCTGGGGCAAGCACATGTGAAAAGGGGCCTCCCGGCCCCTCTCATTTTCTGTCTCTAAATATCCCACGGGGGTGCGGGGGTGTGAAACCCCCGCTCCGACGCCAGCCGCCCTTACGCCACGTCGAACCGGAGCGGCTTGACCTGCTGGAACATGCCGGTCGCCTCCAGCGTCGCCACCACCTTCGGATCGACCTGCGCGTCCAGATACAGAAGCGCGATCGCATCCTCGCCTACGGCGCTGCGCCCCAGGGTAAAGTTCGCGATATTGACGTTGTTCTTGCCCATGGTCATGCCCAAGAGACCGATGATCCCCGGCACGTCGTCGTTCGTCGTATAAAGCATATGCGCGCCGATCTCGGCGTCGATGTTGATGCCCTTGATCTGGATGAACCGGGGTTTGCCGTCCGAGAACACCGTCCCCGCGACCGAGCGCTCGCGCGAGTCGGTCACCATCGTCACCTTGATATAGGCGTCGAAAGTGCCGGACTTGTCCTGGCGGGTGGTCGAGATCTGGATCCCCTTGTCCTTCGCCGCCACCGGCGCCGAGACGAGGTTGATGTCGGGGTTATGCGCCTTCAGCACCCCCGCGATCACCGCCTGGTTCAGCGCGGGCAGGTTCATCTCGGCCACGCGCCCGTCGTAGAGGATGTTGATCGCCTTCACCGGCTCGTCGGTCATCTGGCCGATGAAGCTGCCGATATGGCCGGCGAGGCTGATCCAGGGCCCCATGACGGCGGCCTCTTCGGCGGTGACATTGGGCATGTTCAGCGCGTTCTGCACCGCGCCGGTCAGCAGGTAATCCGACATCTGCTCGGCGACCTGAAGCGCGACATTCTCCTGCGCCTCGGTGGTCGAGGCGCCCAGATGCGGCGTCACCACCACGTTCGGATGGTTGAACAGCACATTGTCGACCGCAGGCTCGACCTCGAACACATCAAGCGCGGCCCCGGCGACATGGCCCGCGTCCAGCGCGTCTTTCAGCGCGGCCTCGTCCAGCAGCCCGCCGCGGGCGCAGTTGATGATCCGCACGCCCTTCTTCGTCTTCGCCAGATTCTCGCGCGACAGGATATTGCGGGTCTTGTCGGTCAGCGGCACGTGCAAAGTGATGAAATCCGCGCGCGCCAGCAGCTCGTCGAGCTCAACCTTGGTCACGCCGAGGGTCTTCGCGCGCTCTTCCGACAGGAAGGGATCATAGGCGATCACCTTCATATGCAGGCCCACGGCGCGGTCGCAGACAATGCCGCCGATATTGCCGGCGCCGATCACGCCGAGGGTCTTGTTGAAGAGTTCGACCCCCATGAAGCGGTTCTTCTCCCATTTGCCGGCATGGGTCGAGCCATTGGCCTCGGGGATCTGGCGGGCCAGCGCGAACATCAGCGCGATGGCGTGTTCGGCGGTGGTGACGGAATTGCCGAACGGCGTGTTCATCACGATCACGCCCTTCTTCGAGGCGGCCGGAATGTCGACATTGTCCACGCCGATCCCGGCGCGGGCGACGACTTTCAGCCGGTCGGCCCCGGCCAGCAGCTTCTCGGTCACCTTGGTGGCCGAGCGGATGGCGAGGCCATCGTAATCGCCGATGATCCGGGCGAGCTTTTCCTTGTCCTTGCCGAGGTCCGGCAGGTAATCGACATCGACGCCACGGTCACGGAAGATCTGGACGGCGGTTTCCGAAAGTTTGTCGGAGACGAGAACGCGGGGGCGGGCCATAGGGGGCTCCTTTTAAAGAAAATGGGGGGGCGCTCATCGAGCCTTACGGCTCTCTTCGCTGGCGAAGAGGCCCGTGAGGGCCGATGAGCGGTTTAAAAAGGGATCAGGCGGCTTGCGCCAGCGCCTCGACCCCGGCCAGGAAGGCATATTCGATCCAGGGCATCAGCGCCTGCACGTCGGCGGTCTCGACCGTCGCGCCGCACCAGATCCGCAGGCCCGGAGGCGCGTCGCGATACGCGCCCGCATCCAGCGCCACGCCTTCCTTCTCCAGCCGTTTCGCCACGGCTTTCGCGAAGGCGGCGCCATCCGTAATACGCGGATCGGTGAATTTCAGGCAGACGCTGGTGCACGACGCCGTTGCCGGATCCGCCGCCAGATCGGCGATCCAGTCCTTGTCTGCGATGAAGTCGCGGATCGCCGCCGCATTGGCCTCGGACCGCGCGATCAGCGCGGGCAGCCCGCCGATGGACTGCGCCCATTTCAGCGCGACCAGGTAATCCTCGACGCAGAGCATTGAGGGCGTGTTGATCGTCTCGCCCTGGAAGATGCCCTCGATCAGCTTGCCGCCCTTGGTCATGCGGAAGATCTTCGGCAGCGGCCAGGCCGGAGTGTAACTCTCCAGCCGCTCAACGGCGCGCGGCGACAGGATCAGCACACCATGGCCGCCCTCTCCGCCGAGCACCTTCTGCCAGGAGAAGGTCACCACATCGAGCTTGTCCCACGGCAGGTCCATCGCGAAAGCGGCCGAGGTGGCGTCGCAGATCGTCAGGCCTGCACGGTCGGCGGGGATCGCATCGCCGTCCGGCACCCGCACGCCCGAGGTGGTGCCGTTCCAGGTGAACACCACGTCACGCGCGAAATCGACGGTGGCGAGGTCCACGATCCCGCCATAGGGGGCCTTCCTCACCGTGGCGTCGAGTTTGAGCTGCTTCACCACATCGGTGACCCAGCCTTCGCCGAAGCTCTCCCAGGCCAGCATTTCCACCGGGCGGGCACCGAGCAGCGACCAGAGTGCCATCTCGACCGCGCCGGTATCCGAGGCGGGGACGATGCCGATGCGATACTCCGCCGGCACGTTCAGAATGTCACGGGTGAGGTCGATCGCCTCTTTCAGCTTCGCCTTGCCGACCGCGGCGCGGTGCGAGCGCCCAAGCGGCGCGTCGGAGAGCATGTCGAGGGAGAAGCCGGGGATCTTCGCGCAGGGGCCCGAAGAAAAACGCGGATTGACCGGGCGCGCGGCCGGGGCGGTGAGTGCCATATCTGGTATCCTTGCAGATAAATGCCTCTCGTTGGGGAGAGGTGTCCCACCGCCGGGATTACCCGCACCCTGAAGATACTGCAAGAAAAAAGAAACTTACCTGGCTCCGTTTGCAGAAACCGGAGAGAAAAGACAGAATAAACCAAATACTACACGGAAAAAACCGCACAAAATGTTCCAGCCGTGTTCCTGATACGGCCCGGAAGGGTACGCCGTATTCCGATGGGCGCCTCCTCGCTTGATCCGACAAGGGCGCGGAACTGGTCCGGGCTGCCGCCCAGGGCCACGCAAATCGCCTGCGCGGGGAAAGGCTCCGCATGGGTCTGTCACAGCGAGAACCCGAACGCCCGCGCCGGGAGACGTGATGTCGTTGCAGCCGCAGCGGCATCTATTGCGAAGATGGAAAAATCAGGATCTCAGCCCGCCCGGTCGTGACGCTTTTTGCGCAAGGCGCCCGGGGGGTGGCCGAAGGTGCGGCGGAAGGCGCGTGACAATGTGGCCGGGCCGGAAAAGCCGGTGCGCAGCGCCACTTCGGTCAAAGGATGGGCGGTGTCGCTCAGCATCCGCCGCGCGGCTTGCAGGCGCAGCGACAGCGCATAGGCCGCCGGCGTGGCGCCGAGCGCGGCGCGGAACAGGCTTTCCAGCCGTCGGGGCGACAGGCCGACGGCGCGGGCCGTCGCGCTGGCAGTCTCGGGCTGGTCGATCCGGGCCTCCATGCGTTTCAGCGCAGCGGTGACGCGCGGGTCGAGCGAGGGATCGCGGCGCGGCGGTGCGATCTGGGGTTCCGAGCCCGCGCGGGCCTCGGTCAGGAAGCTGTTCGCGACCTGGCGGGCGAGCGGCGCTCCGTGGCGGGCGCGGATCAGATGCAGCATGAAATCGAGCCCCGGCGCGGCGCCGCCGATCGTCACCCGGTTGCGGTCGATGACGAAACGGTCGGGGACGACCTCGATCCGGGGATGGCGGTCGGCCAGATCCTCCAGATCCTCCCAATGCACCGTGGCGCGGTAGCCGTCGAGAAGGCCCGCGCGCGCCAGCACCCAGGGCCCGGCGTCGATGCCGCCCACCAGCGCGAAACGCGGCGCGATCCGGCGCAGATCGCTCATCAGCGGGCGGGTCGCCACTTCGTCCAGCCGGTAGCCCGCGATGACGATCAGCGCATCGGCCCCGACCGCATGGGCGGGCGGGCCGGAAGACGGCAGCGACAGCCCGCAGGTCAGGGGCACCGGCGCGCCCTGGGGCGAGACCACGCGCCAGCGGAAGGCCTCCTCTCCGAGATGGCGGTTCGCGTTCCTCAGAGGATCCAGCGCCGAGGCGACCTCAAGGATCGAGGCCTGGGGCAGCACCAGAAGCGCGATGGTCAGCGGGCCGCGGGCCGGAGAGAAGACGGGTGAAAAGATTGCGTTTTGCGTCATGAGAATTTCGTAACCGGCAAAGCGCAGCCCTGCAAGCCGGGTAATCTGGCGGCTGAACGAGAGGAGATTCCCATGCCGCTGACCATGAACCGCGAGGTTTTCATCACCTGTGCCGTGACCGGATCGGGCGGCAGTCAGGACCGCTCTCCCCATGTGCCGCGCAGCCCCGAGCAGATCGCGAACAGTGCCATCGACGCGGCCAAAGCGGGCGCGGCGGTGGTGCATTGCCATGTGCGCGACCCCGAGACCGGCAAGCCCGCGCGCGATCCGGCGCTGTATCGCGAAGTGACCGAGCGGATCCGCGATTCGGGCACCGATGTGGTGCTGAACCTGACCGCCGGGATGGGCGGCGATCTGATCTTCGACGGCACCGAGACGATGAACCGGATGTCGCAGAAATCCGACATGGCGGGCGCGACCGAGCGGGTGGCCCATGTGGTCGATTGCCGGCCCGAGATCTGCACGCTCGACTGCGGCACGATGAATTTCAACGAAGCCGATTACGTGATGGTCAACACGCCAGGCATGCTGCGCGACATGGCGAAGCGCATGGTGGAGTCGGGCGTGCGGATCGAGATCGAGGCCTTCGACACCGGCCATCTGTGGTTCGCGAAGACCCTCGCCGAAGAGCGGGTCATCCCCGATCCGGTGCTGGTGCAGCTTTGCATGGGTGTGCCCTGGGGGGCGCCGGACGATCTGAACACCTTCATGGCGATGGTGAACAACGTGCCGAAGCACTGGCACTGGTCAGCTTTCGCTCTGGGCCGCCACCAGATGCCCTATGTCGCCGCCGCGGTGCTGGCGGGCGGCAATGTGCGGGTGGGGCTGGAGGACAATCTCTGGCTCGACAAGGGGGTGCTGGCGACCAATGCGCAACTGGTGGAACGCGCGGTGACGATCATCGAGAACCTCGGCGCGCGGGTGATCACGCCCGCCGAAGTGCGGGCGAAGCTCGGGCTGGAAAAGCGCGCGCCGCTGGCGAAGTGAGGTTTCGGGGGGCGCGCCCGTGCCGGGCGCGTGCCTCCGGCAGGGGTATTTGGGTCAGGATGAAAGGGGCAGGCGATGGCACGGATCTGGATCGGTATGGCGCTGGCCTTCGCCTTGGTCGGCTGCGTTGAGGAGCCGCCCGGGGTGAGGCAGGGCAAGACGCTCTCGCCTGCGGAGCGGGCGGAATGTCTGGCGGCGGGCGGTTCGGTCGGGCGCGGCGGGCTCTTGCCCGACGAGATCTGTTTCCGGCCGCTTAAGGATGCGGGGAAGGTCTGCACGAAAGCGACGGATTGCGAGGGGGTATGCCTCGCCAGCACCCGGACCTGCTCGAAAGTGGAGCCGATGTCCGGCTGCTACGAACTTCTGGACGGGCAGGGGCGCCAGTTGGCGATCTGCGTGGATTGACGCCCCCCGGGGGCGGGACAACAGGGAAGGATGGCGCATATGGCGCGCAAGGCTGCAATCATCGGGGGCGGGGTCATCGGCGGCGGATGGGCCGCGCGCTTCCTGCTCAATGGCTGGGACGTGGCGGTGTTCGATCCCGACCCCGAGGCGGAACGCAAGATCAGCGCGGTCTTGTCGAACGCGCGTCTCGCGCTGCCGGCGCTTTCGGACGTGCCGATGCCGCCCGAGGGCAGGCTGAGTTTCGCCGGAACGCTGGGCGAGGCGGTCGAGGGGGCGGAATACGTCCAGGAGAGCGTTTCCGAGCGGATCGAGCTGAAGCACAAGGTCTATGCGCAGTTGCAGCAGGCCAATCCGGGGGTGCTGATCGGCTCCTCGACCAGCGGCTTCAAGGCGAGCGACCTGCAACAGGGCTCGCCCGCGCCGGAGAACATCATCGTCGCGCATCCGTTCAACCCGGTCTATCTGCTGCCTCTGTCCGAGGTTTCGGGCTCGGACAGGAACCCGCCCGAAGTGGTCGAAAAGACCGTGCAGATCATGAAGGACATCGGCATGTTCCCGCTGGTGATCCGCAAGGAGATCGACGCCTTCCTCGGCAACCGTTTCCTCGAAGCGGTCTGGCGCGAGGCTTTGTGGATGCTCAAGGACGGGGTGGCCACGACCGAAGAGATCGACGAGGCGATCCGCATGGGCTTTGGCCTGCGCTGGGGCCAGATGGGCCTGTTCGAGACCTATCGGATCGCCGGGGGCGAGGCCGGGATGCGGCATTTCATGGCCCAGTTCGGCCCGGCGCTGAAATGGCCCTGGACGAAACTGATGGACGTGCCCGAGTTCAACGAGGAACTGGTCGATCTGGTCGCCAGCCAGTCGGATGCGCAATCGGGCCAATACGGCATCCGCGAGCTGGAGCGGATCCGCGACCAGAACCTCGTCGGCTTTCTGCGCGCGCTGAAGGAACGCAACTGGGGCGCGGGCAAGGTCTTGCGCGAACATGACGAGCGGCGCGCGGCCGCCTTCCACGCCGGGACCGACCAGGGGCCGAAAGCGGCGCCCCTTGTCATGGCGCATATGCAGGTGCTGCCGGGCTGGATCGACTACAACGGCCATATGACCGAAAGCCGCTATTATTTCGCGGGTTCGGAGACCATCGACGCCTTCCTGCGGCTGATCGGCGCCGGGATGGATTACGTCGGCGCGGGCCACAGCTATTACTCGGCGGAGACCCATATCCGCCATCTGAGCGAGGCGAAGCTGGGCGACCGGCTGACCGGCACGATCCAGATCCTCTCGGCCGATGAGAAGCGGTTCCGGTCCTTCGTGCGGATCATGAAGGGCGAGGAATGTGTCGCCACGATCGAGCAGTTCTACCTGCATGTCGACATGAAGGCCGGGAAATCTGTGCCCGCCGCGCCCGAGGTTTACGCGAAGCTGCGGGCGATCACCGACGCCCAGGCCGGCCTGCCGCTGCCCGAAGGCGCCGGCCGCGCCATCGGCCAGAAAAAGGAGTGAGCAGGGTGGATTTCGGGCTGAACGAAGAACAACAGATGATCGTCGAGACGACGCGCGCCTTCGTCGAGAACGAGCTTTACCCGCATGAGGCCGAGGTCGAGCGCTCGGGCGTGCTGCCGCTGGAGCTGATCCGCGAGATCCAGGCCAAGGCCATCGCCGCCGGGCTTTACGCCGCGAACATGCCGGCCGAAGTGGGCGGCGCCGGGCTCGATACCCTGTCCTGGCTGCTTTACGAAAAGGAGCTCGGCCGGGCGAATTACGCGCTTCACTGGACCTGCGTCGCGCGACCCTCGAACATCCTGCTGGCCGGGAACGACGAGCAGCGCGAGAAATATCTGATGCCGTGTATTCGCGGCGAGACCTGGGATTGTCTTGCGATGACCGAGCCGGGGGCCGGGTCGGATCTGCGCGGGATGAAGGCCTCGGCGCGCGAGGATGGCGACGACTGGATCCTGAACGGCACCAAACATTTCATCAGCCATGCCGATCTGGCGGGCTTCGCCATCGTCTTCATGGCGACCGGCGAGGAAGACACACCCCGCGGCCCGAAAAAGCGCATCACCGCCTTTTTCGTCGACAAGGGCACCCCGGGCTTCACCGTGCGCGAGGGCTACCGCAACGTCTCGCACCGCGGCTACACCAATGCGGTGCTGGAATTCGACGATTGCCGGGTGAACAAGCGCCAGGTGCTGGGCGAGGCCCACAAGGGCTTTGAGGTGGCGAATTCCTGGCTGGGGGCGACGCGGCTCCAGGTGGCCTCGACCTGTCTCGGGCGGGCGGAGCGGGCGCTGTCGCATGCGATCAGCTACTCGGCGGAAAGGAAGCAGTTCGGCCAGCAGATCGGCAAGTTCCAGGGCATCAGCTTCAAGCTCGCCGATATGGCGATGGAGCTGAAGGCGGCGGAACTGCTGACCCGCGAGGCAGCCTGGAAATACGACCAGGGCACGGTGAGCGAGGCCGATATGTCGATGGCCAAGCTGAAGGCGACCGAGGTGCTGGCGATGATCGCCGACGAGGCGATCCAGATCCACGGCGGCATGGGGCTGATGGACGAGCTGCCGCTGGAACGGATCTGGCGCGACGCCCGGGTGGAACGGATCTGGGAGGGCACCTCCGAGATCCAGCGGCACATCATCTCGCGCGAACTTCTGCGCGCGGTGGGGGGCTGAATGGAGCCCGTCCGGCCGCAGATCCGCATCACCTATTGCACGCAATGCAACTGGCTGTTGCGCAGCGCCTGGATGGCGCAGGAACTGCTCTCGACCTTCGGCCAGGACCTCGGGAGTGTGACGCTGGTTCCCGCGACCGGCGGGTTGTTCCGCATCGAGGTGGATGGCGAGCCGGTCTGGGACCGCAAGGAGCGCGGTGGCTTCCCGGATGCGAAACAGCTAAAGCAGATCGTGCGGGACCGGGTCTGGCCCGGGCGCGATCTGGGGCATGTGGACCGGGCGCGCGATCTGCCCGGAGGGCCCGAGGGCTGACAAGGCCGGGGGGCGTCTGCCCCCCGCGGCGCCGCCAGGCGGCGCCTCCCCCCGAGGATATTTAGAGACAGAAAATGAGCAGCGTGCAGATCCCGGTTAACTGCGTCTTTACCCCTGAAAGCGATACTGTCTCCACGGTGCAGGCGGGGACGCCTATGACCGTGGCAGGAAATGGCACCTCGTTCCGGTCTCCGGGGCGAGGTGTTCCTATTTTCTGTCTGAAAATATCCTCGGGGGGAGCGCGCTTCAGCGCGCGTGGGGGGCAGACAGCCCCCCTCCACATCGGCCAGAGGCGCGGAGGCCGGGTATGAGCCGCCTCGACCGTCTGCTTCGCCCCCGCCATATCGCCGTTCTCGGCGCCGGATGGGCGCTCAACGTCATCGAACAGACCCGCAAGATGGGCTTCCAGGGAGAAGTCTGGCCGGTGCATCCGACGAAAACCGAGATCGGTGGGTTGAAGGCTTACGCCTCGCTCGCCGATCTGCCCGAGCCGCCGGATGCGGTGTTCATCGGGGTGAACCGTTTCGCCACCGTCGAGGTGGTCGCCGAACTCGCGCGGATCGGGGCGGGCGGCGCGATCTGTTTCGCCGCCGGCTGGACCGAGGCGGGGGCACCCGAACTCCAGGCGAAGCTGGTTGAGGCGGCGGGCGGGATGCCGATCCTCGGGCCGAATTGCTACGGGGTGATCAATTACCTCGATGGCGCGCTACTCTGGCCCGATCAGCATGGCGGTGCGCGCGTGGAAAGGGGCGTGGCGCTCCTCAGCCAGTCCTCGAATGTGGTGATCAATCTCGGGATGCAGAAGCGCGGCCTGCCGGTGGCCTATGTCGCCTGTCTCGGCAATGCCGCCGTGGTCGGGCTGGCGGAGCTGGCGGGCGCGCTGCTCGACGATCCGCGTGTCACCGCCATCGGCATGTATATCGAGGGGATCGACGACGCCCCCGCCTTCGCCCGGCTCGCCCATGCGGCGCGGGCGGCGGGCAAGGGCATCGTCGCGATCAAATCCGGCAAGACCGAACTGTCGCGCACCGCCGCCGCCTCACATACCGCTTCGCTCGCGGGCGGCGGTGCGGCGTCCTCGGCCTTCCTGCGTCAGCTCGGCGTGGCCGAGGTGGACAGCCCGGCGCAACTGATCGAGACGCTGAAGATCCTGCATGTCCATGGCACGGGGCTGGGAACGCGGCTCTGTTCGCTGTCCTGTTCGGGAGGCGAGGCGGGGCTGGCGGCGGATCTGGCGGCGCCCTTCGGGCTTGACTTCCCGCCGGTGCCGGAGCCCACGCGGGCGCGGCTGGCGCAGACGCTCGGCCCGATCGTCACCATCGCCAACCCTTTGGATTACAACACCTTCATCTGGGGCGATCTGGAAAAGACCACCGAGGTCTTCGCCGGGATGCTCGACGCCTACGACGCCGGGCTCTACATCTTCGACATCCCGCGCGACGACCGCTGCGATCCGTCGAGCTATTATCCCGCGCTCGACGCCATTGTCGCGGCGCAGAAGATCACCGGCAAACCTGCCTTCCCGGTCGCCTCGATGGAGGAGAATTTCGGCGAGGAGCGGGTGATCCGGCTGATGGATCAGGGGATCTGCACGCTTCTGGGCTTCGAGACCGCCCTCGCGGCGATCCGCGCGGCTCAGGTGTCGGCCGGTGAGCCCGGCTGGGAGCCCCTGCCCGCGCTGCCCTCGCGTGAGACGCAGTTGCTGAGCGAGGCCGAGGGCAAGGCGCTGCTCTCTGCCGCCGGGGTGGCGGTGCCGCGCGCGGTCTCGGCGCCGACGCTTGCCGAAGTGGCCGAGGCGGCGAAGGGGCTGAGCGCGCCGCTCGCGCTCAAGGGGCTGGGTTTCGCGCATAAGACCGAGGCCGGTGCGGTGCGGCTCGGGCTTGCCTCGCTGGAGGGCGAGGCCGAGATGCCGGGCGCCAGCGGCTATCTGGCCGAGGAAATGGTCACCGGGATCGTCGCCGAGGCGCTGCTCGGGCTGCGCCGCGATCCGGTCTATGGGATCACGCTGACGCTGGGCATGGGTGGCGTCACCGCCGAGGTGCTGGCCGATACGGTGACTTTGGTCTGGCCGGTGGATGAGGCCGGGGTGCTGGCGGCGCTGCGCCGGCTGCGGCTCTGGCCGCTGCTCGACGGCTACCGCGGGCGGGCGAAGGCCGACACCGGGGCGCTGGCGGCGGTTGCGGTGCGGCTCGGTGCGCTGATGGCGGCGGACGACGGCATCGAGGAAATCGAAATCAACCCGCTTCTGTTGCGCGAGGACGGCGCGGTGGCGGTGGATGCGCTGATCAGGAGGATATGATGGCGGAAATGCAGATGCGGACCGATGGGCCGATCAGAACCCGGCGCGAGGGGGCGATCCTGGAGGTCACGCTGGACCGGCCCAAGGCCAATGCGATCGACCTCGCGACCTCGCGGATCATGGGTCTGGTGTTCCGCGATTTCCGCGACGACGACAGCCTGCGGGTGGCGATCCTGCGATCCGAGGGCGAGAAATTCTTCTGCCCGGGCTGGGATCTGAAGGCGGCGGCCGATGGCGATGCGGTCGACGGCGATTACGGCTTCGGCGGCTTCGGCGGCTTGCAGGAACTGCCGAACCTGAACAAGCCGGTGATCGCCGCGGTGCAGGGCATCTGCTGCGGCGGCGGGCTGGAACTGGCGATCTCGGCCGATCTGATCCTGTGCTCGACCAATGCGACTTTCGCTTTGCCCGAGATCAGGTCCGGCACGGTGGCCGATGCAGCCTCGGTCAAGCTGCCGAAGCGCATCCCCTACCATGCCGCGATGGACCTTCTGCTGACCGGGCGCTGGTTCGACGCGGAAGAGGCGTTCCGCTGGGGGCTGATCAAGGAGATCTGCCAGCCCGAAGACCTGCTTGCGAAGGCCTGGGATCTGGCGCGTCTGCTGGAGAGCGGTCCGCCGCTGGTCTATGCCGCGATCAAGGAAGTGGTGCGCGAGGCCGAAAACATGCGCTTCCAGGACGCGCTGAACCGGATCACCAAACGGCAGCTGGCGACGGTGGACCGGCTTTATTCGTCCGAGGATCAGCTGGAAGGCGCCCGCGCCTTCGCCGAAAAGCGCGATCCGGTCTGGAAAGGGCGCTGATGGATCGGTCGCGGCTCCGTGCGACGGATGCGGCGACCGATGAACGCGCTCCGGCCAGGATCATGCGCGGCCGGAAGGAGAGCCGCTGGATGTGGCTTGTTTTCCGCAACTGCGCGGCCTCGCCCGCGGCGCTGAAGTTACACAGTTCGACGACCTTGTTCGCCGCGGTGCGGACGGCGCATGACTGCACCTCGTCTGTGGGCCCGGGTGCGGCTGTGACCGGTCCTGGGAGATCGCAGAGCCGGGGAAGCCGGTGGTTTCCTGCCCGAAGGATCCGCTTCAGGGCGGTGATCCGGCAAAGCCGGGGAGCTGTGCCTCTCGCCACCTGCCATATGTTTTGGTTCCTGCATCACGCGGCCGGGAACGGCATCGTGGTGACGGGCTACGAGGACGATCCCCCGTGCCGGGGCGAAGTCGACCGCTCCGGCGCCGGCGGAGGCGTTGCATCACCGGATCGGCAAGGCTTGCTTCATCGCGCGCTCGGTCTCTTTCCCGGTGCGCCACAAGCCGCGCTATGTGATCGGTGGCCAGCGCCCTTGCAGGGGGGCATCGAGCCCCCCGCAAGGGCGGGCCTCCGGCGGGGATATTTAGAGACAGAAAATGAGCAGCGGGCAGGTCACGGTTAACCCTGTCTTCACCCCTGCGGGCGATAGTGATTCCACGGAACAGGCGGGGACGCCGATGGCCGTGGCAGGAAATGGCACCTCGTTCCGACTCCCGGGACGGGGTGTTCCTATTTTCTGTCTGAAAATATCCTCGGGGGGAGGGGGCCGCTTGCGGCACCCTGGGGGGCAGACGGCCCCCCTTCGCCGTTGCGCCAGCCGCCGCGGGCGCGGATCTCGCTTGAGGATGCGTCGTTCATCGGCACGTTGACGAAGACCCAGGCCGGGGGCCGCATCCGCGCGAGGTTCTCGCCGCGGCCGACCGAATGGCCGGCGTAGATCTGCGCCGCGGGCGAGAGCCGGGCGCGAAGACCCGCGCCGGGGCGCGCGAGCACCCCCACCGGCACGCTTTCCATGATCGCGCGCCAGCGGTCCCATCTGTGGAACCCCGCCAGATTGTCGGCGCCCATCAGCCAGACGAAGGTCACGCCCGGGTAAAGCGCCTTCAGCCGCGTGATCGTGTCGGCGGTGTAGCGGGTGCCGAGCCGCGATTCGAGATCTGTCACCGCGACTTTCGGGTGCCGCATCAGCGCCTTCGCACGGGCCATGCGCGCGGCCAGCGGCGCGGGCTGGCGGGCTTTCAGCGGGTTGCCGGGGCTTATCAGCCACCAGACCCGGTCGAGCCCCATGCGTTTCAGCGCCTCGCGGGTGATATGGACATGACCCTCATGCGCCGGATCGAACGAGCCGCCCAACAGGCCGATCACCATCCCCGGCAGCGCCGGCGGGAAACCCTGCCGCATGTTTCGGGCCTCCCCTCCTGTCGCGTTCCCCCGGTTACAGGGCGCCTGCGGCCCGGCTGTCAAGGGCGAAACCGGCCACAGACATTGCAGACCGCGCCTGCGCCCGTTACATGCGGTGCAAATCCCGCATGCACGGAGCAAGGGCCATGGCCTCGTATCAATATGTCTATCACATGGACGGCGTGTCCAAGACCTACCCCGGCGGCAAGAAGGTGTTCGAGAACATCCGCCTGAACTTCCTGCCCGGGGTCAAGATCGGCGTGGTCGGCGTCAACGGCGCCGGGAAATCCACCCTGCTGCGCGTCATGGCGGGCTGGGACAAGGATTTCTCGGGCGAGGCCTGGGCCGCGAAAGGCGCCACCGTCGGCTATCTGCCGCAGGAGCCGCAGCTCGACGAACAGCTCAATGTGCGCGGCAATGTGATGGAGGGGGTGAAGGCCAAACAGGCCAAGCTCGACCGTTACAACGAACTGGCGATGAACTACTCGGACGAGACCGCCGACGAGATGTCGCGCCTCCAGGACGAAATCGACGCCGAGAACCTGTGGGATCTCGACAGCCAGGTCGATATCGCGATGGAGGCTCTGCGCTGTCCGCCCGACGAGGCCGATGTCAGCACGCTTTCGGGCGGGGAGCGCCGCCGGGTCGCGCTTTGCAAGCTCTTGCTCGAAGCGCCCGACATGCTGCTCCTGGACGAGCCGACCAACCACCTCGACGCCGAGACCATCGCCTGGCTGCAAAAGCATCTGATCGACTACAAGGGCACGATCCTGACCGTGACCCACGACCGCTATTTCCTCGACGACATCACCACCTGGATCCTGGAGCTGGAGCGCGGCCGCGGTCTGCCGCATGAGGGCAATTATTCCTCCTGGCTGGAGGCCAAGGCCAAACGGGTGGCGCAAGAGGCGCGCGAGGACAAGGCCAAGCAGAAGGTGCTGGAAAAGGAACTGGAATGGATCCGTGCGGGCGCCAAGGCCCGCCAGGCCAAGTCCAAGGCCCGGATCAGCGCCTATGAGAAGATGGCCGACGAATCGGTCAAGGAACTGGTCGGCCGTGCGCAGATCATCATCCCGCACGGGCCGCGCCTCGGCTCGAAGGTCATCGAGTTCGAGAATGTCTCGAAGGCGATGGGGGACAAGCAGCTGATCGAGAACCTCAGCTTCACCCTGCCGCCGGGCGGGATCGTCGGGGTGATCGGCCCGAACGGCGCCGGGAAATCGACGCTGATGAAGATGATCATCGGCAACGAACAGCCCGACAGCGGCACCATCACCCTGGGCGATACGGTGCAGCTTTCCTATGTCGACCAGTCGCGCGATTCGCTCGACCCGAACAAGAATGTCTGGGAGGAAATCTCGGATTCGCTCGACATCGTGGTACTGGGCGATGCCGAGGTGAACAGCCGCGCCTATTGCTCGGCCTTCAACTTCAAGGGCTCGGACCAGCAAAAGAAGGTGGGCATCCTGTCGGGCGGCGAACGCAACCGCGTCCACATGGCCAAGCTGCTGAAATCGGGCGGCAACGTGCTGCTGCTCGACGAGCCGACCAACGATCTGGACGTGGAGACGCTTCAGGCGCTTGAGGCCGCGATCGAGGAATTCGCGGGCTGCGCGGTGATCATCTCGCACGACCGTTTCTTCCTCGACCGGCTCTGCACCCATATCCTGGCCTTCGAGGGCGATGCCCATGTCGAATTCTTCGAGGGCAACTTCGAGGATTACGAGCAGGACAAGATCCGCCGCCTCGGCCCGGATGCGGTCGAGCCGAAACGGGTGAAATACAAGAAGTTCAGCCGCTGAAACCGGCCTGATGAGCTTGGGCGCGTCCCGGTCTCCGGGGCGCGCTTTTTCATAATCCGGGGGCAAAGAACTGTTTACTTGCTGAACTCCCGCAGCATCGCTTGAAATGGCGCCGGTTGTTGTGGAGGCAGAGCGTGACGGTTCGGATCATCCATCGCCTGATCGCGGTGCTTGCCGTTTTCGGGCTGCTGGCGGGTTGCGGCCCGCGCGATCTGCCCGTGGCGGCGGTGCCTTCGGTCCATCCGGTTGCCGGGCCGCAAGCCGCGCCGCGCCGGATCACCTATCTGCTGCCGGGCGCGCTTTCGACCTCGCGCATTTTCGGGCCTTTGCGCGCGGCGGCGGGGCCGGATCATCTGGTGATGGAATACCGCTTTCCCGGGCTCCAGGACCAGCCGGTCGATCCGCCGATGCGGATCGCGCGGGTGGCGCAGGAGATCGCGGATCATGCGGCGCGCCATCCGGGGGCAGAGCTCGAAATCCTCGCTTTCTCGACCGGCGGCGCCATCGCGCTGGAGGCGGCGGGACGGATCGGGCCCGGGCGCAAGCTGCGGGTGGTGATCCTGTCGGGCGCGACGCCTGTTCCCGGCGCCTACGATTCGGCCCTGCGCGGCTCGCTGGCGCTGGCGGCGGCGGTGCTGGCCACCGGCAGCCTGGAGGCGCGCACGGTCTGGGGCGAATATTACAAGACGCTGCTTTACGGCTATGGCTGGCGCCGCGACCCGGCGATCCGGCGCAAGGCCGAGGCCCAGGCCGCGCGCGACCGCAAGAACCTGATCCTGCCGGTGAAGGGGCTGGGCCGCGCCCATACCCGCGATCTGCTGGGCTGGCGGCTCTCGCCCGCGGCCAGGACTTCGGGGGCGGCGATCCTGTTCCTGCATGGCGGCAGGGATCCGGTGTTTCCTGTCGCAGGCGTTGCGGCGCTGGCGCGTGAAACCGGCGCCACGCTTTGCGTGCTGCCCGGCGGCGGCCATCTTCTGATGACCACCCATCCGCGAATCCTTGGACGGGCCGGGGATTTTCTCGCAGGCCGCTGGCAGGGCGAGGAATGCCGCGCGGCGCCCGAAGGGAACTGATCGCCCCTTTGCGGTGTTGATTCCCAAAGCGCATCACCGTCGCGAAAGGAAAAGTCATGAGAGGTATCGCCGCCTGGCTGATCGGAATCCCGATCCCGATCATCATCGTGCTCTATCTGTTGGATGTGTTCTGAGCCGTGCCCGCCCGCGTTCCCGGAGGGGCGGGCGGGCGATAAGAAGTTTCGCGGGATGGCCTTCACCCCGTCTTATTTTCGCCCGGTTTCCAATGAAACAAAGGTGAAAGAGAAGGAGACATGACATGGCGATCATCGTGGTGCTTGCCGCAAGCCTGTTCGGGTTTTTTGCCGCTCTCGTCTCGTTTCTGCTTGGGTCGGGTCTTGTGATGGCACTGTCGGTATGGTGGGGCACGGGGCTTGCCGCGCTGGCGCTGATCGGGCTGACGGCGCTGATGTCGCGCGCCCCGGCGGGGTCCCGGCAAGGGACCGCCCGGGCCTGATCCGGCCCGAATCCGGGCCTCATGGCCAAAACCTTGCCAGAACCCCAATATTCAGGCATAAAAGATTCTGCGACGTTATCTTCTTTCGACCTGTCTCCGTGATCCGGCCGCAGTCCTCGAACCAGACTGACTGCGCCGGGCCGCCGCATAACGCGGGCGGAAAAAACGATCAGGAGACTCACGATGGCCAAGGGCACCGTGAAATGGTTTAACGAAACCAAGGGCTACGGTTTCATCGCCCCCGAGGGCGGCAAAAAAGACGTGTTCGTTCACATCACCGCGCTGGAGCGCGCCGGGCTGCGCAGCCTGAAGGACGGCCAGCCGGTGACCTTCGACATCGAAACCAGCCGCGACGGCCGGGAATCGGCGACGAATCTCTCGCTGGCCTGAGCCACGCGGGACGGAATGCGAAAGAGGCGGCCTCGCAAGGGGCCGCCTCTTTTCATTGCCGGGGGCAGGTGCCGGAGATGCGGTCAGGCCGCATTCCAGATCATCCGGTCGCGCAAAGCGTGTTCGTAGCCGACCCGCAGACCCACGACCGAAACCGGCGCGCGCAGACGGATTGCGGTGCCGCGGTCCTCGGGGAAGCTGTGGGCGGCATGGCTTTCGCTGATCATGATCAGCGGCACCCGCGAATCGACCGCCTTCAGCGTTCTGATCGCGGCCTCGCCGCTTTCCGCGCCGCCGATCCGGTCGCAGTCGATCACCACGAGGCCGTAGCCCGAGGGATCGTCGATCAGTTCCGACAGTGCGGCGTAAAGTTCGGTCTCGACATCGACCAGCCCGCCCAGGGCGCGCAGCCGGATGGCCAGCGGATCATCGGATGCGCCGGTGATCAGAAGCACCCGCACCGCGCCGCCCACCGGCAGCGCGAAATCCTGGTCGAAAGAATGAGAAATCTGCATGATAGCCCCCGCATTTTCCATGCCGTGACGCCGAATTTCGCGGAGAATTGGGTTGTTTCTGAGGGTTAATTCAGGAATTTCCGCGACTTTTTTGCCTTAATTCCGCCCGGTTGAAGCAGGGCCGCGAATGGCGCAGACTGCCGCGAGGAGGGCCGCATGACCGCGCCGGATTACGCCAGTCTGATCGACGCCCCGACCCGGGCTTTCATCCGCAGGACGGAGAGCTTTTACCCTCCTGAAACCGCGTCCTTTCCGGTGGAGGAACAGCGCCGGATCTACGGCCGGATGTGTGCGGCCTTCGCACAGCCGCGCCCGCCCGGGCTGCATGTCCGCGACGAGGCCGTCGGCGGCGTCTCCTGCCGGATCTTCGCGGGCGCGGGCCCTCGCGTGGTTTACTGCCATGGCGGCGGCTTCGTGGTCGGCGGGCTGGACAGTCATGACGACATCTGCGCCGGGATCTGCGACCGGACCGGGCTTGAGGTGGTGGCGGTGGATTACCGGCTGGCGCCGGAGCATCCGCATCCGGCGGCGCTGGAAGATGTTCTCGCGGTGATCGGGGCGCTGCCCGGTCGGCTGGTGCTGGCGGGGGACAGCGCGGGGGGCTGTCTCGCGGCCGCTGCCTGCCATGTGCTGCGCGATCCGCGCATCCTCGGCCAGGTGCTGATCTATCCTCTCCTCGGCGGCGATACCGGGCGGGGCAGCTATGTCACCCATGCCGATGCGCCGATGCTGACGCGGGCCGATGTGGCGTATTACGCGGGCATTCGCGGCGCGGCAAAGGGCGACCCCACCGCTTTGCCGCTGGATGACGGGGATTTCACCGGCCTGCCGATGACTTTGGCCGTGGCGGCGGAATGCGATCCGTTGGCCGATGATGCCACGGATTACGCGGCGCGCATCCGTGCCGCCGGGGGAAGGGCAAGGGCGGTGACGGATGCCGGCCTTGTCCATGGCTGGCTGCGCGCGCGCCATTCGGCGCCGCGCGCGGCGCAAAGTTTCCAACGCATAACAGACACCATCGCCGCCTTCGCGCGAAGCGAATGGCCTTACACGGAGGTAAACCCATGAACCAGCACGCCAATCTGACCCATCAGGCCCTGCGTTGCGACCTGGCCGCTGCCTTTCGCTGGACGGTGCGGCTGAACATGCACGAGGCGGTGGCCAACCATTTCTCGCTGGCGGTCAACCCCGAGGGCTCGCGCTTTCTGATCAACCCGAACGGGCGGCATTTCTCGCGCATCACCGCCTCGTCGCTGGTCGAGATCGACGCGAATGACCCCGATACGATGAGCCGCCCCGATGCGCCCGACCCCACCGCCTGGGGGCTGCATGGGGCGATCCACCGCGCCTGCCCGCATGCGGTCTGCGTGATGCATGTGCATTCGGTCCATGCCACGGTGCTGGCCGCGCTGGCCGACAGCCATCTGCCGGCGATCGACCAGAATTCGGCGATGTTCCACAACCGCCACGTGGTTGACGACCATTACGGCGGCATGGCGCTTGGCGAAGAGGCCGAGCGCTGCGCGACGCTGCTGGCCGACCCGAAGACCCACACCCTGGTGATGGGCAACCACGGCGTTCTGGTGATCGGGCGCAGCGTGGCCGAGGCGTTCAACCGGCTCTATTATTTCGAGCGCGCCGCCGAGACCTATATCCGCGCGCTTTCCACCGGGCGGCCCCTGCGGGTGATGCCCGGGGCAGTGGCGGAAAAGACCGCCCGCGAATGGGAGGATTACCCCGGTTTCGCCGAGGCGCATCTGGCCGAGATCCGCGCGATCCTCGACCGCGAGGAAGCCGATTACTCCGCCTGAGGCAGGCTGGCGCGGGGATCAGTTCCCCGCGCTGGCCATCCGGCGGTGTTCCAGCACATTCTCCAGCCAGCCGAGCTGCATCTCGGGCACCGAGGACAGGAGAAGGTCGGTGTAATCGTCGAACGGCGGGGCCAGAACGTCGCTTTTCTGGCCGTAGCGGACCACCTCGCCCTTATACATCACCGCGATCTTATCGGCGATGGCGCGCACCGTCGCTAGATCGTGGGTGATGAACAGATAGGCCATCTGCGTCTCGGCCTGGAGGTTCAGCAAGAGCTTGAGGATCCCGTCCGCCACCAGCGGGTCGAGCGCCGATGTCACCTCGTCGCAGATGATCAGCTTCGGCTGCGCCGCCAGCGCGCGGGCGATGCAGACCCGCTGCTTCTGCCCGCCCGAAAGCTCGGCCGGGTAGCGGTCGGCAAAGCCCTTGCCCATCTCGATCTGGTCGAGCAGCTCCTGGACGCGGAGGTCGCGCTCGCGCCCCTTCATGCCGAAGTAGAACTCCAGCGGCCGGCCGATCATGGTGCGCACCGTCTGGCGCGGATTCATCGCGGTATCGGCCATCTGATAGATCATCTGGATCTCGCGCAGATCCTGGCGGGTGCGGCCGCGGAAGGCGGCGGAAAGCGGGCGGCCGTCGAAACTGATCCGCCCTTTCGTGGGCGGCAAGAGCCCGGTGATCGCGCGGGCCAGCGTCGATTTCCCCGAGCCGCTTTCCCCCACCACCGCCAGCGTCTGCCCGGGAGGCAGCCCGAGCGAGATGTTCTTCAGCACGTCGAATGTGGTGCCGCGATAGCGTGCGGTGACGTTCTCGATGCGCAGGATCGGCGCTGCCTCGGGCTTTTCGGCATGTTCCAGACTGCGCACCGAGACCAGCGCCTTCGTGTAATCCTCGCGCGGGTGGTTGATGATCTGGTCGGTGGTGCCGTGTTCCACCTTGCGGCCATGGCGCAGCACCATGATCTCATCGGCGACCTGGGCCACGACGGCCAGGTCGTGGGTGATGTAGAGCGCGGCCACGCCGGTGTCGCGGATCGCCTCTTTGATTGCCGCGAGAACGTCGATCTGGGTGGTCACGTCCAGCGCGGTCGTCGGCTCGTCGAAGATCACCAGATCGGGCTTCGGGCAAAGCGCCATCGCGGTCATGGCGCGCTGCAACTGCCCGCCCGAGACCTGATGCGGATAGCGGTTGCCGAAGGTTTCCGGGTTCGGCAGGCCCAGCTTGCGAAACAGCCCGACCGCGCGGCTCTCGGCCTCGGGGCGGGTCATCACGCCATGCGACAGGCAGGTCTCGATCACCTGTTCCATCAGCCGTTTCGACGGGTTGAACGAGGCCGCCGCCGATTGCGAGACGTAAGTCACCTCGCGCCCGCGCAACCGGCGCAGCTGCCACGCCGCCGCGGGGCGGATGTCGCGCCCGTTGAGCAGAATCTCTCCGCCGGTCAGCCGCACGCCGCCGCGCCCGTAGGACATGGCGGACAGGCCGATGGTGGATTTCCCGGCGCCGGATTCGCCGATCAGCCCCAGCACCTTGCCCTTTTCCAGTTGCACATCGACGCCGTGAACCAGCGTCACGTCCTTCGGCGGTTCCCCGGGCGGGTAGGAGGTGGCCTCGATCACGAGGCCGCGGATGTCGAGAAGCAGATTGTCAGCCACCGCGGCCTCCTTTCAGGCTGGAAGTGCGCGAAAGCACCCAGTCGGCCACCAGGTTGACGGAAATCGCCAGCAGCGCGATGGCGAAGGCCGGGACCATCGCCGCCGCCTTGCCGTAGGTCAGCCCGTCCTTGTTTTCCTTCACCATGCCGCCCCAGTCGGCCAAGGGCGGCTGCACGCCGAGCCCGAGGAACGAGAGCGTCGAGATGAACAGAACCGCGAAGATGAAGCGCAGGCCGAACTCCGCGACCAGCGGCGACAGCGCATTGGGCAGGATCTCGCGGAAGATCACCCAGCCCTGACGCTCGCCGCGCAGCTTGGCGGCCTCGACATATTCCATCACGGCGATGTCCATCGCGACCGCGCGGGCCAGACGGAACACCCGGGTGGAATCGAGGACCCCCATCACCAGGATCAGCACCGTCAGGTTCAGAGGCAGCACCGACAGCATCACCAGCGCCACGATCAGCGAGGGGATCGCCATCATCAGATCGCAGACGCGCGACAGGATCTGGTCGGTCCAGCCGCCCTGAACGGCGGCGAGAAAGCCGAAGAACGAGCCGATGGAAAACGCCAGCAGCGAGGCCGCCAGGGCTACGAAGATGGTGATCTGCCCGCCGTAGATCAGCCGCGAGAGGATGTCGCGGCCGATGGAATCGGTGCCGAACCAGTGTTTGGCGGAAGGCGCCTCCCACACGCCGCCGAGGATGGCGTCGAGCGGATAGGGCGCGATGATATCGGCGAAGATCGCCGCCAGCACGAAGCCCGCGGTCAGGATCATGCCGATGAGAGCGGAGACCGGGATTCTCATTTCGGATGCCTCAGACGCGGGTTGGCGATGATCGCGGTGACATCGGCGATGATGTTCAGCCCGATATAGACGGCGGCAAAGATCAGCCCCACGGCCTGCACCACCGGCAGGTCGCGCTTGGTCACATGATCGACCAGATACTGGCCGAGCGCGTTGTAGGAGAACACCACCTCGACCACCACGACGCCCACCACCAGATAGGCGAGGTTGATCGCCACCACCGAGATGATCGGCGCCACCGCATTGGGGAAGGCGTGTTTCCAGATGATCGTCATCGGCGACAGGCCCTTCAGCTCGGCCGTCTCGATATAGGCCGATTGCATGACGTTCAGGATCGCGGCCCGGGTCATGCGCATCATATGCGCCAGCACCACCAGCACCAGAACGATCACCGGCAGCGCCACGGCCTGGAGCTTCGCCCAGAAGCTCATGCCCGGGAACACCATGGCGACGGGCTGGAACACCGGAATGACGATGGTCAGCAGGAAGATCACGAAATAGGCGGCGACGAATTCCGGCAGGCTGATCGTGGTCAGCGTGACGCCCGAGATCAGCTTGTCGGGCCAGCGCCCGGCATAGCGCGCGGCCACGGCGCCGAGGATCAGCGCCAGCGGCACCGAGATCAGCGCGGCGCAGCCCGCCAGGAACAGCGTATTGCCGAGCCGCTGGCCGATGGCCTGGGCGATATCGACGCCGTTGGTCAGGGCCTTGCCCAGATCGCCGGTGAGCACACCGCCGAGCCAGTTGAAATAACGGGTCAGAGCCGGCTGATCGAGCCCCATCTGATTGCGCAGATTCTCCAGCGCCTGCGGGGTGGCAGACTGTCCGAGGATCGCCTGGGCCGTATCGCCCGGCAGTGCCTCGACCCCGAGGAAGATCACTGCGGAAACCGCGAAAAGCAACAGCAGGCCCAGCGCGATGCGCTGGACCAGAAGTTTCAGGATAGGATGCACCGTGCCGTCCTCAGGCCAGCCAGCACTTGGCGGGGGCGCGGTAGTTCATCATCTCGGCATTGGGATCGTCGATCCAGCCGGCGATCTCGTTCGAGCGGATGCCGGCGACGAATTCGTTGAACATCGGCAGGATCAGGCCGCCCTCGTCGCGGACGATATGGGCCATCTCGGAATATTGCGCCTTGCGCTTGTCCTGATCCAGTTCGGCCCGGGCCGCCATCAGCAGCTCGTCGAATTTGGCGTTCTTGAATTTGGTGTCGTTCCATTCCGCGGTCGAGAGATAGGCGGTGGAATACATCTGATCCTGCACCGGGCGGCCGCCCCAGTAGCTGGCGCAGAACGGCTCGACGTTCCAGACGTTCGACCAGTAGCCGTCGTCGGGTTCCAGCTGGACCTGAAGCGGAATCCCCGCCGCCTGGGCCGAGGCCGCGAACAGGTTCGCCGCATCCACCGCGCCGGGGAAGGCGCCCGGTGCGGTGCGCAGCATGATCGGGCTGCCGTCATGGCCGGATTTTTCGTAATATTCCTTTGCCTTCGCCGCGTCGTATTCGCGCTGCTCGATCGAATCGTCGAACAGCGGATAGGCGGCGTTGATCGGGAAGTCGTTGCCGACCGAGCCGAGCCCGCCGAGGATCTTGTCCACCATCTCCTGGCGCTTGATGCCGTATTTCAGTGCCATGCGCAGGTCGTTGTTGTCGAAGGGCGCTTTGTCGACATGCATGATGAAGACGTAATGCCCGCGGCCCACGGCGCGGCGCACCTCGACCCCGGGCGCTCCGGCCAGCAACTCGGCGATCTTGGGGTCGATCCGGTTCATCATATGCACCTGGCCCGATTGCAGCGCGGCGGTGCGGGCGGTGTTGTCGTTGATCGACAGAACCTCGATCGTGTCGGCATGGCCGATGCCGCTGTCGAAGTAGTTCGGATTCTTTTGCAGCACGTAGCGCACGCCCGGCTCGAAAGTCTCCAGGATATAGGGGCCGGCGCCGATCCCGGCATTCGGATTGTCGTAGCCGCCGCCGGGCTGGATGATCAGGTGATAGTCGGTCAGCAGATAGGGAAGGTCGGCCGAGGGGAATTCCAGCGTCAGCTCCAGCTTGTCGCCTTCGGCCTTCATCTCGGAAATGCCCTTGACGATGCCCAGCGCGCCGGATTGCGCATTCTCATCCGTGTGGCGCTTGAAGGTCGCCATCACGTCCTCGGCGGTCACGGTCTGGCCGTTCGAGAAGGTCACGCCCTGGCGGATCTTGAAGGTCCAGACCTTCGAATCGGGCGAGGAGGAGACCTCTTCGGCGATCCGCATCTCGACCTGGCCGTCCGGGGTCATGTCGACGAGCTGCTCGCCCCAATGGGCATTGCCGACCTGCGGCACGACCGAGGCCGCCAGCGCCGGATCCAGCGTGTTGGTGCTTTCGCCGCCCGCGAGACCGGCGCGGATGACGCCGCCCTTCTTCGGCTCGGCATGGGCCGCTTTGGTGTAAAGCGCGCCCGCAAGCGCGGTCGAGACGCCCATCGCCGTGGTGCGGCCGATGAATTCGCGGCGGCTCATCTTGCCCTGCCGCGCGCGGCTCACCATCCAGTCAAGCATGTCGGTCATTCGGTTTCTCCCTGTCGGTTTCTGGTTCCGGTGGCACCGGATTCTGTTGTTGATTAGTGAGTCAATAAAAGCGTGAAGCGCGGCGGCGGGCAATGTTTTTCGCACTCATCGCGAAAACTTCGGATCCGGCCTCGTGCAGGCTGCGGAGACAGCGGGCCGCGCGCGTCTCAGGCTTGCGTTCCGCGGGCCGGTGTTGTCAAGGGCCGCGACCGGCCACAGGGTGTAAAATGCTGATGGGTATGGGATTTTCCGCTTCTCCGGCAGAGGCTGTCTCTGCCGCCGGGTGGGGGGAAGCCGAAGGCCGCGCGCATCCCTTCGCCGCATCGCGTCCAGACTGAGCGGCCCGGCAACAGGGCCGGGACCGGGGGGCGGGACGAATCCGGTGCGGATGATTTCGTGGCGCATGATGTCCCTTGTTGTGGCGCTGTCATTCAGCAACGGTATTTCACAAAGCCGAAGTCCGATAGCGACATTTCATGTGCCGAACGCGCCGCGCATGACGGCGGGGGCCGGAAAACCTCTTGCGATGGAACCGGCGCCGCGCCACGCATGGGCCGGGCCCGCGCGCCGTCGCGCGCAATTTGCCAGGAGAGCCGCATGACCCGCCGCCCGAATATCCTGATCCTGATGGTCGACCAGCTGAACGGGACGCTGTTCCCCGACGGGCCCGCCGATTTCCTTCATGCGCCGAATCTGAAGCGGCTGGCGGCGCGTTCGGCGCGTTTCGCGCAAAGCTATACCGGATCGCCGCTCTGCGCGCCCGCGCGGGCCAGCTTCATGTCGGGGCAGCTGCCGCGCCGCACCCGGGTCTACGACAATGCCGCCGAATTCGCGAGCGATATTCCGACCTATGCCCACCACCTGCGCCGGGCGGGCTGGCTGACCGCGCTGTCGGGCAAGATGCATTTCGTCGGCCCCGATCAGATGCACGGCTTCGAGGAGCGGCTGACCACCGACATCTACCCCGCCGATTTCGGCTGGACCCCGGATTACCGGAAGCCCGGCGAACGGATCGACTGGTGGTATCACAACCTCGGCTCGGTCACCGGCGCGGGCGTGGCCGAGATCACCAACCAGCTGGAATACGACGATGACGTGGCCTTTCAGGCGGTGCAGCGGATCTACGACCTGTCGCGCGGCCAGGACGAGCGGCCCTGGTGCCTGACCGTCAGCTTCACCCATCCGCACGACCCCTATGTCGCGCGGCGCAAATACTGGGATCTGTATGAGGGCGCGCCGGAATGCGAGCCGCCGGAAGCGATCCCCTATGACCTCATGGACCCGCATTCGCAGCGGCTGATGGATGCCTGCGACTGGCGCGCGTTCGACATTTCGCCAGACCATATCCGCCGCGCCCGCCGGGGCTATTTCGCCAATATCTCTTACGTCGACGACAAGATCGGCGAGATCCTCTCCGTGCTGGAAGCGACCCGGCAGGAGGCGATCGTGCTCTTCGTTTCCGACCATGGCGACATGCTGGGCGAGCGCGGGTTGTGGTTCAAGATGAACTTCTTCGAGGGCGCGGCCCGTGTGCCGCTGATGATCGCCGCGCCGGGGCTGGCACCGGGGCTGGTCGAGACGCCGGTCTCCACCATCGACGTGACGCCGACGCTTTGCGCGCTGGCGGGGATCGACATGAGCGAGGTCATGCCCTGGACCGACGGGGTGAACCTTTTGCCGGTGGCCGCGGGCGAGGCGCGCGGGCCGGTGCCGATGGAATACGCCGCCGAGGGCTCGGTCACGCCGCTGGTCGCGCTGCGCGACGGGGCATGGAAATACACCCGCTGCGCCGCCGATCCCGAACAGCTCTTCGATCTGGCGCATGACCCCGCCGAGCGGGTGAACCTGGCGGACGACCCGCGCGCGGCCGGGGTTCTGGCGTATTTCCGGGGCCTCGCCGACCAGCGTTGGGATCTGGCGGGTTACGATGCCGAGGTGCGCGAAAGTCAGGCCCGCCGCTGGGTGGTCTACGAGGCTTTGCGCAACGGCGCCTGGTTCCCCTGGGATCATCAGCCGCTGCGCGCGGCGTCCGAGCGCTATATGCGCAACCATATGGATCTGAACATCCTGGAAGAATCGAAGCGCTTCCCGCGCGGCGAGTGACTCTTCACCGCGCCGTGACGCGGGGCCATCTGTGCGGCGCCCCGCGCATCGGCTAAAAAGCGCGAAACCAACGGGGGAATCGGCCGGTGCTGTCCAGACGCGGATTGCTGGGAGCGATGCTCGCAGGCGTGGCTTTGCCCGCCTGGGGCGAGGTGATGGAGCGCTCGCCCCGCCCGAGGACGCGCGGGCAGGTGGCGGGCAGGGGCAATGTGTCCGATGCCGCGCGGCTGGTCGCGGCGGCGGAGCTTTCCGGCACGGTGGGCTATGTGGTGGCCGATGCGGCCACCGGCGCTGTGCTTGAGGCGCGCGAAGAGAACGCGCCCCTGCCGCCCGCTTCGGTCACCAAGGCGGTGACGGCGCTTTACGCGATGGAACGGCTGGGGGCGGGGCGGCGGTTCAGCACCCGGCTGCTGGCGACCGGGCCTCTGAGCGGCGGAATCGTTCAGGGCGATCTGGTGCTGGCGGGCGGCGGCGATCCGACGCTTCAGACCGATCAGCTTGGCGATCTGGCGGCGCGGCTGGCGAAACGGGGCGTGAAGGGCGTTTCCGGCCGGTTCCTGTTCTGGGAGGGCGCGCTGCCCTGTCAGCCCCGCGTCGCGGAGGACCAGCCCGATCACGTCGGCTACAATCCGGCGATTTCGGGGCTGAACCTGAATTTCAACCGTGTGCATTTCGAATGGAAGAAGGCGGGGGCCGACTGGAGCATCGCCATGGATGCCCGCGGCGAGCGGTTCGTGCCCAGGGTCTCGATGATCGGCATGGCGGTCGCGAAACGCGAAAGCCCACTTTTCACCTGGAAGGGCGCCGCCACGCGCGAGGACTGGACGGTCGCCTCCTCGGCGCTCGGCAAGGGCGGCTCGCGCTGGCTGCCGGTGCGGCTGCCGGGGCTTTATTCGGCCGAAGTGTTCCGCACGCTGGCGCTTGCCCAGGGGATTGCCCTGCCCGAGCCGCAGGCCGCCGCCGCCCTGCCCGCGGGCGACGAGCTTGCCCGGGCCGAGAGCGAGGCCTTGCCGGAACTGTTGCGCGCCATGCTGCGGTTTTCGACCAATATCACCGCCGAATGCGCGGGGCTCGCGGCCAGCGGGGCGGCGGCGGCCTGCGGCTCGGGC
>NZ_UXAW01000061.1 GCF_900609055.1 Pseudogemmobacter humi
GGGACGCCTCTGGCCGGGGTGGAGGCGCTGCTGGCGGGTGAAGGGCAGCGGCTGGCCTTTGAGCCGCCGGATCTGCGGCTGCTTCTGGGGCGCGAAGGCGTGTCGACGCTTGGTGGCGTGGCGGCGGCGAACGCATCGGGGCCGCGCCGGGTGGTGGTGGGCGCCTGCCGCGATCATATGATCGGGCTGCGCTTTGTTGACGGGCGCGGTGAAGCGGTCAGCAATGGCGGGCGGGTGATGAAGAACGTCACCGGCTATGATCTGGTCAAGCTGATGGCGGGGTCATGGGGCAGGCTGGGGGTGATGAGCGAGATCGCCTTCCGCCTGCAACCCATGCCCGAAACCGAAGCGACGCTGACCCTGCATGGCGCGCGCGATCCGGGCGCCGTGATGGCGGCGGCTCTGGCCACGCCTTACGAGGTTTCGGGCGCGGCGATGTCGCCCTCGGGCGCGGTGCATCTGCGGCTGGAGGGCTTTGCGGACTCGGTCCGCTACCGGCTGGAGAAGCTGGAGGCTTTGCCAGGCGGCGAGGCGGAGCGGCTGGAGGAAGCCGCGTCCCGGGCGCTGTGGCGCGGCATCCGCGACGTGGAGGATTTCGCCGGGCACGATTGCGTGATGCGGCTGTCGCTGCGGCCCTCGCGACTCAATGCGCTGCGCGAGGTGCTGGACCGCGCGGGCGCGGCGCTGCTGGCGGACTGGGGCGGCGGCCTGGTCTGGGCGGCGGGATATGCCGGCTTGCCCGGCCTTGCCCGTGACTTCTGCGCGCGCGAGGGCGGCCATGCCACGCTGATCCGCGGCGAGGGCCCGCTGTTCCAGCCCGAGGCGGCGCCGGTCGCGGCGCTTACACGCGCGCTGCGGGAGACATTCGACCCGCGCGGCATTCTGAACCCTGGACTGGACTGATGCAGACGAATTTCACCCCCGAACAACTTGCGGACCCCGGCATCGCCCGGGCCAACAGGATCCTGCGCTCCTGCGTCCATTGCGGTTTTTGCACCGCGACCTGCCCGAGCTATCAGGTGCTGGGTGATGAGCTCGACAGCCCGCGCGGGCGGATCTACCTGATCAAGGAGATGCTGGAATCCGGCCGCCCCGCCGATGCCACGGTGACGAAACATATCGACCGCTGCCTCGGCTGCCTTGCCTGCATGACCACCTGCCCCTCGGGGGTGGATTACGCCCATCTGGTCGATCACGCCCGCGCGCATATCGAAAAGACGTATCGCCGGCCCTGGCATGAGCGGCTCTTGCGCGGGGTGCTGGCGCGGGTGCTGCCCTGGCCGGGGCGGTTCCGGCTGGCGCTGCTGGCGGCGAAACTGGCGCGCCCCTTCCGGCGCCTCGTGCCCGATGCGCGGCTGCGCGCCATGCTGGAGATGGCGCCGCCCCGCATCCCGCCGGTCTCGCGCAACGACGATCCGCAGGTGTTTCCGGCCGAAGGCGCGCGCCGCAAACGGGTCGCGCTGATGACCGGCTGCGCGCAGCGGGCGCTGAACACCGATATCAACGATGCGACGATCCGGCTTTTGCGCCGCCTTGGCTGCGAGGTGGTGATCCCCGAGGGGATGGGCTGCTGCGGCGCGCTGACGCAACATATGGGGAAGGAAGACGCCGCCCGCGCCTTCGCGGCCCGCAATATCCGCGCCTTCCTGGCGGTGGAGGGGCTTGATGCCATCGTCATCAACACCTCGGGCTGCGGAACGACGGTGAAGGATTACGGCCATATGTTCGAGGGGCATCAGCTGGCGCAGGAGGCCGCCCGGGTGGCGGGACTCGCGCGTGATGTGACCGAAGTGCTGGCGGATCTCGGCCTGCCCGAGGGCGCGCCGCGCGGCCTGCGCGTCGCCTATCACGCCGCCTGTTCGCTGCAACACGGCCAGCAGATCCGCGCCGTGCCGAAGGATCTGCTGAAACGCGCCGGTTTCGAGGTGGTGGAACCCGACGACAGCCATCTGTGCTGCGGCTCGGCCGGCACCTACAACCTCTTGCAACCCGGGATTTCCGCGGAACTGAAGCGGCGCAAGGTGGCGACGCTGGAGGCGCGCGCGCCCGATGTGATCGCCGCCGGAAACATCGGCTGCATGATGCAGATCGGCGGGGGCACCGCGATTCCGGTGGTCCATACCGTGGAACTCATCGACTGGGCGAGCGGAGGGCCGAGGCCGCCCTCGCTCGCGGCGGTTGCATTCGCCGCAATTTCACCCGAATGATGGGTTAACGCCGTAATCCCCGGGGCGCGAGCCCCTTCCCAGCCGGACCAGACCGCCGATGCCCCTTCGCGCCGCCGCGCTTTGTCTTGCCGTTCTCGCGCCCGGCCTGGCCCGGGCCGAGAACCCGTCGGTCGTGGGCATGCGCACCGCCGACGAGGTGCGCGGCTGGCAATCGGTGGGCAAGCTGGTGCTGGGCGCGCGCGGTTTCTGCACCGGGGTGCTGATCGAGCCGCAACTGGTGCTGACGGCGGCGCATTGCCTGTTCGACAAGGAGACCGGGGCGCGGATCCCCGATGCGACGATCAGCTTCCAGGCCGGCTGGCGCAATGGCCGGGCCGAGGCTTACCGCGGTCTGCGCCGCTCGGTCGCGCATCCCGATTACGTCTATTCCGGAGCCGAGGATCTGGACCGGGTGGCCTCGGATCTGGCGCTGCTGGAGCTGGACCAGCCGATCCTCTTGCCGCAGCTTGCGCCTTTCGCCACCGGCGGGCGGCCGGGGATGGGGGCCAGCGT
Source organism: Pseudogemmobacter humi (assembly GCF_900609055.1). GTDB lineage: Bacteria > Pseudomonadota > Alphaproteobacteria > Rhodobacterales > Rhodobacteraceae > Pseudogemmobacter > Pseudogemmobacter humi. The sequence goes on from NZ_UXAW01000061.1 coordinate 2,721, forward strand.
CAGCGTGGTCTCTTATGCGATGGACCGTTCCGAAGTCCCTTCGATCGAGCGCGACTGCCGGGTGATGGCGCTGGAAACCGAGGCGATGGTGTTGACCTGCGATATCGATTTCGGCTCGTCCGGGGCGCCGGTCTTCGCCTTGCGCGAAACGGGCGCCGAGGTGGTGTCGGTGATCTCGGCCAAGGCCGATTACATGGGCCGCAAGGTGGCGCTGGCGGTGCCGGTCGAGGAACCGCTGGCGCGGCTGCGCAGCGAGATTGGCGCCAGCGGCGGCATCCGTGCGACGGGCGGCGTGCGGGTGATCTCGGGCGGCGGCGCCGATGGCGGCGCGGGCCGGGGCGGGGCGAAATTCATCACGCCCTGAGCGCCTGCGGGGGCCTTGAAACCGGCGCGGCGCCTTCCCAGATCATTCCTTGCCGGGTGCCATGACGGGCCCGGCGAAAGCGCCCGGCCCCGCGAGGGGAGGGCAGATCAAAGAGCATCGCTTCCCAAGGAGGATGATCATGCGCAGCTTCGACTTCGCACCGCTTTACCGCGCCACCGTCGGCTTTGACCGTGTGGCCGATCTGATGGACCGGGTTCTGACGTCGGACGTCGCCCAGCCCGGCTATCCGCCCTACAACATCGAAAAAACCGCCGATGATGCCTATCGCATCTCGATCGCCGTCGCCGGTTTCACCCCCGAGGAACTCTCGGTCGAGGTGAAGGACGGCAGCCTGCATGTCTCGGCCCGCAAGAGCGCGGATGAGACCGAACGCAGCTTCCTGCACCGCGGCATCGCGACCCGCGCTTTTGAGCGCCGCTTCGCGCTGGCCGATCATGTCCGCGTCGAAGGCGCGAGCCATGAGCACGGCATGCTGCATATCGACCTCGTGCGCGAGATCCCCGAGGCGATGAAGCCGCGCCGGATCGAGATCGCCGCCCCGGCGAAGACGGCGACGCCCGCGCTGGAAGGCAAGGCTGAAACGGTCAACTGAACCTCCTCCCTGTCGGATGACCGGAGAAAGCGCGTCGGGAAACCGGCGCGCTTTTTCCTTGCCCGTCCGGTGGGCCGGGCGGGGCCGCGCCGGACGGCCCGGCTGTCGATGAAACGCCCATTGCCCGGGAAGCGGGGGAAGGGCCGGAGTGTCCCTTCGGATCAGGAGAAGACCGGATTCCGGCGGGGTCCGGCCCTGCTGCAAAGCCGCGGGCGGCCCGGCGCCCGGGCCTCGCTTCCGGCGGCGCTCAGCTCCAGCCCGGGTCGCGTTTTTCCAGAAAGGCGGTGATGCCGCGGGCGGCCTCGTCGCTTTCCCATATGTCGGCGAGGCGGCGGATGCTGTCCTCGATCACCTCGGGGCCGATCCGCGGGCCGAGGTCGCGCACCAGCCGCTTGGCGGCCGCCACCGCGCCCGGCGCGACCGCGAGATAGGGCGCGACTTCGGCCTCGATGGCGGCGTCGAGCCCGGGGGCGGGAACCGCCCGGGCCAGGATGCCCAGCCTTTCGGCCTCGGCCGCGTCGAAGACCCGCGCCGACATGAAGACGCGCCGCGCATTGCCCTCACCCATCCGCGCGAGGACATAGGGGCCGATGGTCGCGGGAATGATGCCCAGCCGGGTTTCGGCGAAGCAGAATTTCGTGCCCTCTTCGGCCACCGCCACGTCGCAGATGCAGGCAAGCCCGATGCCGCCGCCGAAGGCGCCGCCGTGCAGCCGCCCGATCAGCGGCGCGCGCATGGTGTTCAGGGCGTGCAGCATCCCGGCCAGCTTGCGCGCCTCGTGCATCCGCTGCGCCCGTCCGGCCTGCATCTGCGCCTGCATCCAGCCGAGATCGGCGCCCGCGCAGAACACCGGCCCCGCGCCGGACAGCACGATGGCGCGCGCCTCCTGGCCGATGCCCTGCGCCATTTCGGTCAGTTCGGCGATCATCGCCGCCGACAGGGTGTTGCGCTTTGCGGGCGTGTTCAGCGTGACCCGGGCCACGCCGCGCGGATCGGTCCTGACATCGAGCGTCTGCCAGTTCATTGCCGGCTCCTCAGGCTGAGAGCGAAGTCTGCCGCCTCTTGCAGGCGGGCGGGGTCGATGCCGGTCGCGAAGCCCATCCGGTGCAGCATCGCCACCACCGTCTCGGTCGCCACGTTTCCGCGGGCGCCCGGCGCGAAGGGGCAGCCGCCCAGGCCTCCGGCGGAGCTGTCGAACACCCGCAGACCGCGCGCGAGGCTGATGCGGATATTGTCCAGCGCGCGGCCCCGGGTGTCGTGGTAATGTCCGGCGAGGCGGGCGGCGGGGATGCGCTCCAGCACGGTCTCCAGCATCCGCCCGATGGTTTCGGGCGTGCCCGCGCCGAGCGTGTCGCCGAGGCTGATCTGATGACAGCCGAGATCCAGCAGCGCCTGCGCCACCCGCGCCACGGCTTCGGGCGCCACCGGGCCGTTGCAGGGGCAGTCGGTGACGCAGGAGACGTAGCCGCGGACCGGGATGCCTGCCGTTCGGGCGGCGGCCAGCACGGGGCGGAAACGCTCGATGCTTTCCGCGATCGAACAGTTGATGTTCTTCTGCGAAAACCCTTCCGAGGCCGAGGCGAAGACCGCGACCTCACCCGCCCGGGCCTTCATAGCGTGCTGAAACCCTTGTTGGTTCGGGGTCAGCGCGGCGTAGGTGGTGCCCGGGGTGCGCCGGATGCCGGCCAGCACCTGCGCCGCATCGGCCATCTGCGGCACCCGCCTGGGGCTGACGAAGCTGGTCACCTCGATATGGGAAAAGCCGCAGGCGGAGAGCAGGTCGACCAGCCGGATCTTGTCGGCGGTGCCGATCAGGCGCGGCTCGTTCTGCAACCCGTCGCGGGGCGAGACCTCGTATATCGTGACCCGCTCAGCCATCCTCTGCCTCCAGCCGCAAAAGCAGGGTGCCGTCGGCGACCTGATCGCGTTCGGCCACCAGGAGATCGGCCACGATCCCGTCGCGCGGGGCGGTCAGGATATGCTCCATCTTCATTGCCTCCAGCACCAGCAGCGGATCGCCCTTGCGCACCGCCGCGCCCGGCGCGGTGCGGACGGCAGAGACGAGGCCGGGCATCGGGGCGATGAGGCTGTCGCCGCCCCCCATTTTGCCGCCCACCGCGTCGGTCTCGGCCATGGCCAGCGGATCGGGCAGGGTGAAGGCGTGGCAGAACCCGTCGTGCCAGACCAGCACCCGGCCCGATCCGACCAGGGTTTCGGCCGCGAACCGCAGGCCGTCCGCCGTGACCCGCAGGCCGCTGCCGTCCCGCGTGACGCTCAGGCGGCAGGCGTCGGCGCCGCTCTCCACCCGGAAGCTGCCTCCGCCGAGGTGCACCACCCGGAACGACAGGCGTTCCCCGCCGTTGTCGAGCGTGACGAATTCCTCGGCCTCGCCCCAGGCCCGCCAGCCGGTCAGCCGGTCCCAGGGATCGGCGCCCGCCGTTTCCCGCGGCAGGCCGAGCGCCGCCAGCGCGGCCAGCGCCGGGACAGGGGCGGGAAGCGCGGGCCGCGCCGTCAGCAGCGCCAGATCGCGCGCGATCAGCCCGGTGTCCACCTCTCCGGCCCGGAAACCCGGGTGGCGGGCGAGGGCGGAGAGGAATTCCAGATTGGTGGTGACGCCCGCCACCCGGCAATCGGCCAGCGCGGCGGCAAGGCGGTTCAGCGCCTCTGCCCGGCTGGCGCCATGCACGATAATCTTCGCGATCATCGGGTCATACCAGGGGGTTATGGCATCCCCTTGCCGCACGCCGCTGTCGATGCGGATCGCGCCGCGAGCGAACCCGGTATCACCGGGCAGCGCCAGCCGGCGCAGGGTGCCGGTGGCGGGCAGGAAGCCCCTGGCCACATCCTCGGCACAGAGCCGGGCCTCGATGGCATGGCCGTTCATGCGCAGGTCTTCCTGCCGGAAGGGCAACGGCTCTCCCGCCGCCACCCGCAGTTGCAGTTCGACGAAATCCAGCCCGGTGATCGCCTCCGAGACCGGATGTTCGACTTGCAGCCGGGTGTTCATCTCGATGAACCAGAACCCGTCTTCGCGCAGCGGGCCGGAGCCGTCCGCGATGAACTCCACCGTTCCCGCGCCCCGGTAGCCGATGGCGCGGGCGGCCCCGACCGCCGCGCGCCCCATCGCGGCGCGGATCTCCTCGGGCATCCCGGGGGCGGGGGCCTCTTCGATCACCTTCTGGTGGCGGCGTTGCAGCGAACAGTCGCGCTCGAACAGATGGGTGACGTTGCCATGGCTGTCGGCGAAGATCTGGATCTCGATATGGCGGGGGCGGGGGATGCAGCGCTCGATCAGGCAGGCCGGATCGCCGAAGGCGGCTTCCGCCTCGCGCCGGGCGCTGTCCAGCGCCGCGCGGAAATCCTCGGGCCGTTCGACCAGCCGCATCCCCTTGCCGCCGCCGCCGGCGCGGGCCTTGATCAGCACCGGCCAGCCGATGGCCTGCGCCGCGGCGGCCAGGTGCTCCGGGTCCTGATCGGCGCCGTGATACCCCGGCACCACCGGAACGCCCGCCTGTTCCATCAGCGCCCTGGCGGCATCCTTCAGCCCCATGGCGCGGATGGCGGCGGCGGGCGGGCCGATGAACACCAGCCCCGCCGCCGCGACCGCCTCAGCGAAACCGGCGTTTTCCGACAGGAAGCCGTAGCCGGGGTGGATCGCCTCTGCCCCCGTGCGCCGTGCGGCATGGATGATCGCCTCGCCGCGCAGGTAGCTTTCCGCCACCGGGGCCGGGCCGATCCGCACCGCCTCGTCGGCCAACGCGACATGGCGCGCGCCTGCGTCTGCGTCCGAGAAGACGGCGACGGTGCGGATCCCCATCCGGCGGGCGGTGGCGATGACCCGGGCTGCGATCTCGCCCCGGTTGGCGATCAGGATCTTGCTGAACATCCGCACCCCCTCACATCCTGAACACGCCGAAGCGCGTCTCTTCCACCGGTGCGTTCAGCGCCGCCGACAGGGACAGCGCCAGCACCTGGCGGCTGTGGCGCGGGTCGGTGATGCCGTCGTCCCACAGCCGCGCCGAGGCGTAGAGCGGATGCGACTGCCGCGCGAACATCTCAAGGGTGGGGCGTTTGAAGGCCTCTTCCTCTCCGGCGGTCCAGCTGCCGCCCTTCCTCTCGATGGCATCGCGCCGGACGGAGGCGAGGACGCCCGCCGCCTGTTCGCCGCCCATCACCGCAATGCGGCTGTTCGGCCAGGTCCAGAGGAAACGCGGCCCGTAGGCGCGGCCGCACATGCCGTAATTGCCGGCCCCGAACGAGCCGCCGACGATCATGGTGATCTTCGGCACCCTTGTGGTCGCCACCGCCGTCACCAGCTTGGCGCCGTCTTTGGCGATGCCGCGGTTCTCGGCCGTGCGCCCGACCATGAAGCCCGAGATGTTTTGCAGGAACACCAGCGGGATGCGGCGCTGCGAGCAGAGTTCCACGAAATGCGCGGCCTTCAGCGCGCTTTCGGAAAAGATCACCCCGTTGTTGCCGATGATCCCCACCGGCATCCCCATCACATGCGCGAAGCCGCAGGTGATGGTGGTGCCGTAGCGCGGCTTGAACTCGTCGTAGCGCGAGCCGTCCACGATGCGGGCGATCACCTCGCGGATGTCGTAAGGCGTCTTCACCCCGGCGGGCACGATGCCCATGATCTCTTCGGGATCGTAAAGCGGGTCTTCCGGCGTTTGCAGGGCCAGTTGCGGCTGCTTTTGCCGGTTGAGCGAGGCGACCGCGCGGCGGGCGAGCGCCAGCGCGTGCAGATCGTCCTCTGCCAGCAGGTCCGCGACACCCGACAGCCGTGTATGCACATCGCCGCCGCCCAGATCCTCGGCGCTGACCACCTCGCCGGTCGCGGCCTTCACCAGCGGCGGTCCGGCCAGGAAGATCGTGCCCTGACCCTTCACGATGATCGTCACATCCGACATCGCGGGCACATAGGCCCCGCCCGCGGTGCAGGAGCCCATCACCACCGCGATCTGCGCGATCCCCGCCGCCGACATATTGGCCTGGTTGTAGAAGATGCGGCCGAAATGGTCGCGGTCGGGGAAAACCTCGTCCTGGTTGGGCAGGTTGGCGCCGCCGGAATCCACCAGGTAAACGCAGGGCATGCGGTTTTCCTGCGCGATCTCCTGCGCGCGCAGGTGTTTCTTCACCGTCATCGGAAAATAGGTGCCGCCCTTCACGGTGGCGTCGTTGCTCAGGACCATCACCTCCTGGCCCGCGACCCTTCCGATCCCGGCGATCAGGCCGGCCGAGGGGCTGGCGCCGTCATACATCTCATGCGCGGCGAAGAGGCCGATCTCCAGGAAGGGCGAGCCGGGGTCGAGAAGCCGCGCGATCCGCTCGCGCGGCAACAGCTTGCCGCGGCTCTGGTGCAGATCGCGCGCCCGCGCGCCGCCGCCGGCCATGGCGAGCTCTGCGGCCGCGCCCACGGCTTCCAGCGCGGCGAGGCTGGCCTCGCGGTTGGCGCGAAAGGTCTCCGAACGGGGGGAAATGGAGGAGGTGAGGATGCTCATGCCCGCATCGCCCCCATCAGCTCGCGCCCGATCAGCATCCGGCGGATTTCCGAGGTGCCCGCGCCGATCTCCATCAGTTTCGCGTCGCGGAAGATGCGGCTGACCGGGCTCTCGTTCATGAACCCCGCGCCGCCCATCGCCTGCACCGCCTGATGCGCCACCTGCATCGCGGCCTCGGAAGCGTAGAGCACGCAACCCGCGGCATCGGCGCGCGTGACCTCGCCCCGGTCGCAGGCCCGGGCGACCTCGTAGACATATGCGCGGGCCGGGTTCAGGCGGGTGTAGATATCGGCGATCTTGCCCTGCATCAGCTGGAAATCCCCGATGCTCTGGCCGAACTGCTTGCGTTCCACCATATAGGGCATGATCTCGTCCAGACAGGCCGCCATGATCCCGGTGCCGATGCCCGACAGCACCACCCGCTCGTAGTCGAGGCCGGACATCAGCACCCGCACGCCCTGGCCCTCTGCTCCGAGGATGTTCTCTGCGGGCACTTCCACATTGTCGAACACCAGCTCGGCGGTGTTCGAGCCGCGCATCCCCAGCTTGTCGAAATGCGGACTGGGGCTGAATCCCTTCATGGTCTTTTCCACCAGAAAGGCGGTGATGCCCTTCGATCCGGCGGCGGGGTCGGTTTTGGCATAGACCACCAGCACATCGGCGTCGGGGCCGTTGGTGATCCAGAACTTGGTGCCGTTCAGGATGTAGCTCTCGCCCCGCCGCTCGGCCCGCAGCGTCATCGACACCACATCCGAACCGGCCCCCGCCTCGGACATCGCCAGCGCGCCCACGCTGCTGCCCGCGATCAGGCCGGGCAGGTATTTCCGCTTCTGCGCCCCGGTGCCGTTCAGCGCGATCTGGTTCACGCAGAGGTTGGAATGCGCCCCGTAGGACAGCGCGACCGAGGCCGAGGCGCGGGCGATTTCCTCCATCGCCACCACATGGGCCAGATAGCCCATCCCGGCGCCGCCATACTCCTGCGGCACGGTGATGCCGAGCAGGCCGAGCGCGCCCATCTCGGGCCAGAGCTCAGACGGGAAGGCGTTCCGCCGGTCGATATCGGCGGCCATCGGCTTCACCCGCTCCTGCGCCCAGCGGTGCACCATGTCGCGCAGCGCGCCGATTTCGTCGCCGAGGTCGAACCTCATGGATGCGTTGAACATCTCCCCTCCCTCATTCCGCCGCTATGGGCATGCTGCCGCCCTGTTCCAGCGCCGCGCGGATCGCGGCCCGCCGTTGCATCTGTTTGCCGAAGGCCGCCTCCCTGACCGGACCATACCCCCGGATCTGGTCGGGCAGGGCCAGCAATTCGCGGACGAGCGGCAGGTTTTCCGGGGTCAGAATCGCGCAGGCCAGCGCGAGGTCGTCCTCGTAAAGCGCGATCAGCCTGCGCTCCAGCCTGCGGTCGGCGCTGTGGCGGAACGGGTCGGCCCAGGTGCCGCGCAGCCCTTTGAGGCGCGAAAGCACATGCAGCACCGGCAGGATCCAGGGGCCGAATTCGCGCTTCCGCGGCCGCCCGTCAGCGGCCTTGCCGGGCAGGAACGGCGGCGCGAGGTTCAGCGCGATGCGGAAATCGCCCTCGAAGGTCTCGTTCAGCGCGCGGCGGAATTCCGGCGCGGTGAACAGCCGGGCGATCTCGTATTCGTCCTTGCAGGCCAGCACTTTGGCATAGCTGATCGCCACCTGCCGCATGAGGTCGGTGTTGCCGGCCACAGCGCGGATCCGTTCCAGCCAGCCGCGGTAGCGGTCGGCCAGCGCCTGATCCTGATACGCCCGCAGATGCGCCGCGCGGTGCTCGATGATCTCTGCCGTTGTCATCGCCCCGGGCCCCGGCGGTGGCGGGGCGGTTTCCATCCGGGCGGGGTCCTGCGCCAGCACCCGGCCCCAGGTGAAGGCCTCGGTATTGGCCGCGACCGCCACCCCGTTCAGCGCGATGGCCTGAAGGATCGCCGCGCTTCCCAAAGGCACCAGCCCGCGCTGCCAGGCATAGCCCAGCATCATCAGACTGGCGCCGATCTCGTCGCCGGTCAGCCGGGCGGCGAGGCCGGAGAAGTCGCGGAAATGCCGGGAGGACCGCACCGATCCGGCGACGGCGCGCTCCACGCTGCCGCTGCGGAAATCGAAATCGCGGTCGCGGATGAAGTCCGAGACCGGGGTGAGGCGGGTGTTCAGCACCGCCTCGGTCCGCTGCGGGTCGCACAGCACGATGCTGTCTTTCGAGGCCGCCACCGCCGCATCCGCTGCGATCAGCAGATCGGCGCCGCCCGCGGCGATGCGGGGCGCGGCGACAGGGCGGTCGGGGCGCGAGATGCGGACATGGCTCATCACCGCGCCGCCCTTCTGCGCCAGCCCCGCCATGTCGAGCACCACCGGGATCTTGCCCTCCAGATGCGCCGCCATGCCGAGGATCGCGGCGATGGTCAGCACCCCGGTGCCGCCGACCCCGGCGATGGCCAGATTCCAGGCGCGGTCGATTTCTGGCAGGGCGGGCTCGGGCAGCGTCTCCGTCCCGGGCGCCCTGGCGCTGCGCCTGCGCAGCCGGCCGCCGCGCACCGTGACGAAGGAGGGGCAGAAGCCCTTGAGGCAGGAGTAATCCTTGTTGCACATCGACTGGTTGATGCGCCGCTTGCGGCCCATCGGGGTTTCCTCGGGCTCGACCGCGATGCAGTTCGACTTCTCCGAGCAATCGCCGCAGCCTTCGCAGACCTCCGGGTTGATCCAGAGCCGCAGGTCAGGGTCTTCCATCGTGCCGCGCTTGCGCCGCCGGCGTTTCTCGGCCGCGCAGGTCTGCTCAAAGACGATGACGGTCACGCCCGGCACCTCGCGCAGATCCAGCATCACCCTGTCGATCTCGTCGCGGTGGCGGATTTCAGTGTCGGGGGCGAGGTCGGCGGCGCGATAGAGATCCGGCCGGTCCGACATCAGCACGATGCGGGCGACGCGCTCGTGATACATCAGATGGGTGATCTGCGCGGGGGTCAGTTCGCCATCCAGGGGCTGGCCGCCGGTCATCGCCACCGCATCGTTGTAAAGGATCTTGTAGGTGATATTCGCCCCCGCCGCGACCGCCTGGCGGATCGCCAGATGGCCCGAGTGGAAGAAGGTGCCGTCGCCCAGGTTGACGAAGCGGTGGGTCTCGTCGGTGAAGCGGGAGATCGCGGTCCAGGGCACGCCCTCGGCGCCCATATGGGTGAAGGTTTCGGTCCGGCGGTCCATCCATTGCGCCATGAAATGGCAGCCGATTCCGGCCATGGCTTTCGATCCCTCGGGCACCCGGGTCGAGGTGTTGTGCGGACAGCCCGCGCAGTAATGCGGCAGGCGGATCACCGGGGGGAGATGGGCCGCGCCCCTCGCCTCGGCCGCGTGGAGATGTTCGGCGCGGCGGCGCAGCCGGTCGGCCAGCCCCTCGGGCAGATCGAGCCGCAACAGCCTTTCGGCGATGGCCCCGGCGACGCGGGCCACGGTCAGCCCGGCGGAGAGGCTGAGGAAGGGGCGGTCCCTTTCGTCGAACTTGCCGACGATGCGGGGGCGGACATCGGCGCGCCAGTTGAAGAGTTGCTCCTTGATCTGGTTCTCGATGATCTCGCGGCGTTCCTCGATGACCAGCACCTCCTCCAGCCCTTCGGAGAAATGCCGGATGCCTTCCGGCTCCAGGGGCCAGGGCATCCGCACCTTGTAAAAGCGCAGGCCAATGGCGGCGCGCTCCTCGGGGCCGATCCCCAGTTCGGCCAGCGCCTGGCGCACGTCTTCATAGGCCTTGCCCGAGGCGACGATGCCGAACCGCGCGCCGGGCGTGTCGGAAACCACCATGTCCACGCCGTTCGCCCGCGCGAAGGCGATGGCGGCATAGCCCTTGTGTTCCTGCAACCTCTCGTCCTGCACCAGCGGCGGATCGGGCCAGCGCAAGGACAGCCCGCCGGGCGGCATGTCGAAATCCACCGGCCGGACGAACTGCCGCTCTTCCTGGTGCAGATCGACCACCGTGCTGATCTCGACGGTTTCCGAGATCACCTTGTAGCCGATCCAGCAGCCGGAGAACCGCGACATGGCGATGCCGAAAAGGCCCATCTCCAGGAATTCATGCACCGAGGACGGGTAGAGCACCGGCATCAGCGCCGAGATGAAGGCATGGTCCGACTGATGCGGGATAGACGAGGATTTGCAGGTGTGGTCGTCGCCCGCGATGGCCAGCACGCCCCCGTGCGGCGCGGTCCCGGCGGCATTCGCGTGTTTGAACACGTCGCCCGAACGGTCGACCCCCGGGCCCTTGCCATACCAGATTCCCAAAAGCCCGTCCTTGCGGGCGCCGGGCGAGAGGTGCAACTGTTGGCTGCCCCAGACCGCGGTCGCCGCCAGATCCTCGTTCAGCCCGGGCTGAAAGACCACATCATGGCGGTCGAGAACCTTCTTCGCCTTCACCAGTTGCTGGTCGTAGCCGCCGAGCGGCGAGCCGCGATAGCCCGAGATGAAGGCGCCGGTGTTCAGCCCCGCCGCCCGGTCGCGCCGGATCTGGGTCATCGGCAGCCGCACCAGGGCCTGGGTGCCGGTAAGATACACCGCACCGCGCCCTGCCGTGTATTTGTCGTCGGGCGTCATGGCCATCCCCGCGTCTCCTCCTCAGGTCCGCGCAGCGTCGCTGACAGCGATCATAGCCCGGCAAGGCGGAAACAAGGTCTCTGATGCTGACCTTCTTGCGGCCATGAAAGACACAACGTATCTTTACGAGGTGGAAATCCGGCGGCGCTGTTGCAAGGGCTGCCGCCGGATCCTGACCCTGTAACCCGGAGGAGGGCGCCCGATGGAGCCAGACGATTCGGACCGCCGCATCCTGCGGGCCATCCAGGCGCAGCCCGACATCACCATGCGCGAGCTGGGCGAGGTCACCGGCCTGAGCCATTCCCCCTGCTGGCGCCGCCTTCAGCGGCTGCAAAACGAGGGCGCGGTCAGCCCCCGGCGCTTCGTGATCGACCCCGAGGCGGTGGGGTTCGAGATCCTGGTGCTGTGTTTCGTCAAGATCTCGCATCACCAGCGCGAGCGGCTGCGGGCCTTTGAGGAGGCGGTCGAAAGCGTGCCCGAGATCATGCAATGCTATTCGCTCAGCGGCGAATACGACTATGTGCTTCAGGTCATCGCGACCAGCGTCCGCCATTACGAGGCGGTGGTGAAGAATGCCATCGTCGAACTGCCGAACGTCCAGTCCGTCAACACCAGCTTCACCCTGAAACGGGTGAAGCACAGCCTGAACGTGCCGGTCTGACCGCAGGTCGCTCTGCCGCCGGCACCGGAAAAGTCCGCCGCCCGGCCGGGAGGGGTGAGATGGCGGCCCCGGCGAAGGCGGCGGCCCGCCCGGACAGGAAGGCGCGGGTGGCCGGTCAGGCTCAGTCCATCGCGGGCGCACCGCCTGCGGCGGTGCCGGCCTCGATCAGCGGCAGGATCCGCTCCACCCGCTCGGCCGCGCCTTCGGGGGGCCGGAAGTCGCGCAGAACGGCTTTCCACACATCGGTCGCGCGCATGTCGGCGGTTTTCGCGCCCGCCTCGCTCCAGGTGCCGAAATTGTTCAGATCGGCCACGACCGGCGCATAGAAAGCGGTCTGATAGCGTTCCATCGTATGGCCGGTCTGGAAGAAATGCCCGCCCGGAGGAACCTCGGCGATGGCGTCGAAACCGATCTCGGCCGCCGTGCCCGAGGGCCGGGTGCAAAGCTCGGCGAACATCTGAAGGCTTTCGATGTCGTTGATGAATTTCTCGTAACCGAAGGTCAGGCCGCCCTCCAGCCATCCGGCGGTATGGACGATCAGCGTTCCATGCGCCAGCGAGGCGCCCCACAGCCCCATCGTGGTTTCCAGCGCCGCCTGCATGTCGGGCGCGTTCGAGGCCGCGCCGGACGCCGTGCGCCAGGGCAGGCCGATATGCCGGGCAAGCTGGCCGCCGCCGATCTGCATCTTGATATGCTCGGGCGTGCCATAGGCCGGGGCGCCGCTTTTCATATAGACGTTCGAGGAAAACCCGCCGTAGCTGACCGGAGCGCCCGCGCGGGCGATCTGGGTCAGAGCGATCCCGGCCAGCGCCTCGGCATGTTGCAGCGCCAGCGCGCCCGAGGGCGTGATCGGCGCCATCGCCCCCGCCAGGCAGAACGGCGTCACGATGCACATCTGCCCGGCGCGGGCGAAGTCGATCAGCCCCTTTGCCATCGGATTGTCGAGAAGCCGCGGCGAATTGGTGTTGATCACCGTGCTGACCCAGACATCGCGGGTGAATTCGTCGTCCGACAGGCCAAGTGCGGCCCGGATCAGGCCGAAGCCCTGTTCCACCTGGCCGGGCCCGCGCGAGAACAGGAACAGCGGCTTGTCGGAATGTTCCAGCTGCGCCCGGATCGTGGCGTAGTGGCGCAGATGGACCGGCACGTCCTGCGGCTCGGTCATCGGGCCAAGCATGTGGATCACGTCGTAATGCTGGCAGAGCTTCACCGTCTCGACGAAATCCGCGATCGAGCCGGGGCGGCGGCCGCGCTCGCGGTCGTTCACGTTGGGGCAGCCGACGCCCGCCATGAAGATCATCGAGCCCTGCGCATAGTCCTGATCGCGCAGGGCAGAGGGCGCCCTGAGCCGCCAGGATTTCGGCGCGCTGGCCAGCGCGGCGCTCACGATGTCGCGGCCGATGAAAACCATATCCTCTTCGATCCGGGCACCGGCAGAGGCGTAGAGCGCCCGCGCCTCGGGCAGCAGCACGCGCATTCCCAGCTCTTCCAGCACCCGCAGGGCGGTGTCGTGGATCGCCGCCACCTCGTCTTCCGAGAACATGGTCTGGGCCGGAAATGGGTGGCGCAACTGCCGGTAATCGGGCGCGCGCAGCAGTTTGGGCGCGGCATCGCGGTTGCGGCGGCGGGTCCGGCCTGCGGCTTGTCCTTCGGTTTCCATGGTCTGCGGCCCTCCCCGGCCGTTGCGGTTCCTGTCAGTTCCCCGGCGCGCGGAACAGGTCGGTGGCGGCGCACCAGCTCATCAGCCAGGGCACCAGGCCGCGGTCGAGATGCAGACGCAGGCCGCCGTCGTGGCGGCAGAGCGCCGCGGTCGCGCCCGCGAACATCAGCGCCGCCGAGGCCGAGGGTCGGCGCGGGTCGATGGCGGTGGCGCGGGCGACCAGCGCCATCGCGTTTTCCCCGGTGATCCCGATCACCGCCAGCGCCCCGGTCATCGGGGTCAGCGCCGCGCCATCGACCCATCCGCCCGCGGCGGGATCGAGACCGATCCCCACCGCCAGCATCCGGTTCCGGGCCAGCCGCAGCGCATAGCGCGGCCCCGCCGTCGCGGCCAGCAGGCCGAGAGGCGGGGGCAGGCCATGCGCGGCGGCGAAACCGTCGAGATCGCCGCTGACCATGATCTGCGGCACGGGCGGCAGCAGCCGGACGACGATTCCTTCGCCCGCCAGCGCCTCGGGCGGGGTGGTCCAGAAGCCGGAACGGTCAGCCATTCAGCCGGTCTCCCTTCGGGTCGAAGGCGCAGGGCGCGGTGATGCGGGCGCGGCGGCGGCTGCCCAGATGGTGCAGTTCGATCACCTCGCCGTGCCGGCTGGCCCCGCGTTCGATCAGCGCCAGCGCCACCGGGCCGTCATGGCCCGCGCCGGGGTAAGACGAGGTGACATAGCCGATCGAGCGCGGCGCCGCGCCCGACAGATCCAGCCCATGCGCCCCCACCGGCAGCAGGCCGCCGCCATCCGCCGGTTGCAGCCCGACAAGCTGGTTGCGGTCGGGGCGCTGCGCCTCTTCCTGCAAGAGGGAGCGCTTGCCGATGAACTCGGCCTTCTTCGACCTCAGCGGGCCAGCAAGGCCGAGATCCATCGGCCGGGTCATGCCGTCGCTGTCCTTGCCGATGACGATATACCCTTTCTCGGCGCGCAGGATCATCACCGCCTCGATGCCGATCGGGCCGCCGCCGAGGGCGCGCGCCGCGCCGTCCAGCGCGTCCCAGAGGCCGGGCGCCAGATCCTGCCGGATCGACAGCTCGTAGGAACGGTCGCCGGTGAAGCTGACCCGGGTCAGCCGCAGTGGCGTGTCGCCATGGCGGCCCGGGCGGGTGGTCATATGCGGGAAGGCCGCGTCGTCCAGATCGGCGGCGATCCCGGCGGCCCTGATCGCCGCGCGGGCCTCGGGGCCGGTGACGGTGATCGTCGCGGTCCCGGCGGTGGCGTTGTGGATGAAGATGCGCCTGGCCGGGAAGCGGTCCTGCCGCCATTCCTCCAGCATCGCATGGACGCCCGCGACATGCGAGGAAGAGCAGGAGACGACAAAGCGGTGCTCGTCCAGCCGCACCAGCACCCCGTCGTCATAGACCACGCCGCTTTCGGCCAGGATGAAGCCATAGCGGCAGCCGCCCGGCTTCAGGGTGGAGACGGTGTTGTAGTAAATGAAGTCGAGGAAATCCGCCGCATCCGGCCCGATCACCTCGATCTTGCCGAGGGGCGAGGCGTCGAACAGCCCCACCGTGGCGCGGGCCATCTTCGCCTCGGCGAGGATCGCGGCATCGTCCTCTCCGTAGTGGACCGGCCGCAGCCAGCCGCCGTATTCCCCCATCGCCGCGCCGAGCGCGCGGTGCCGCCCTTCCAGCGCGAGGCGCCGCAAGGGGTTCATCCGCTCGCCGCCGCGCAGCCCGGCGAGGCTGGTGTAGGGAACCGGCGTGAAGGGCGGGCGATAGGTTGTGGTGCCGACCTCGGGGATCTCGCGGCCGGTCAAGGCGCCCATCAGCGCGAGGCCATTCAGGTTCGAGGTCTTGCCCTGGTCGGTCGCCATCCCGAGCGTGGTGTAGCGTTTCAGATGCTCGACCGAGGTGAAATTCTCGCGCGCGGCAAGTTCCACGTCCTTCGCCGTCACATCGTGCTGATAGTCGATCCAGATCCGGCCCTTGCGGCCGGGCTCGGGCCAGGCGGGGGTGATGGCATAGCTCGACGGCGCGGCGGTCGGGGCGCCTTCCAGCCCGAGCGCGGCTGGCAGGGTGGCGAAGGCTTCGCCCAGGGTGAACTGCCCCGCCGCGCCGCCGATCACCGTCAGCCCCGGCACCGGATCGCCGGGCAGGAAGGCCAGCCGCGTCTCATCCCAGGCCAGCCTGCCCTTCGCCTGCGCGTAAAGGTGGATGGTGGGGGTGAAGCCGCCCGAGACCAGCAGGCAGTCGCAGGTGATCTCGGTGCCGTCGTCCAGCACCACGCCCTGCACCGCTTTGCGGCCGAGCGCACGGTCGATGCTGCGCCCCGCATGGCAGGCGATGCCGGAGAGCGGCGCGGTATCGGGGCGGCGGTCGACCAGGGTGACGCGGGCGCCCGCCTCTGCCATGGCGCGGGCGACCCCGGCCCCGGTGGAATTGTTGGCGGCGACGACGATATTCGCGCCCGGCAGCACCGCCTGGCGGCGAAGGTAGGACAGCCCGGCCTGGGCCGACATGATCCCCGGCAGATCGTTCATCGAAAACGGCAAAGGCCGCTCGATCGCGCCTGCGGCCAGCACGATCCGCTCTGGCCTGACCCGCCACAAAGTATCGGCCCGCCCGTCCTCATGCCGCTGGTTCAGCGCGACGAGGCCGTGATCGTAAAGCCCGAAGGCGGTGGTGCGCGGCAGGATCGTGACACCCAACCCGGCCAGTTGCGCCAGTGTTTCGGCCAGCCAATCCGCGCCCGGCATCCCGTCGATTTCGGCCTCGCGATACAGCAGGCTGCCGCCCGGGCGGCTGCCGTCGTCGGCCAGCACGACCGATTTCCCCGCGCCCGCCAGCATCCGCGCCGCGGCGAGGCCGACCGGCCCGGCCCCGATCACCAGCGCATCGCAGAAATGGTTGACCTGATCGCCCACCGGCCCGGTCTTTGCCGGGTCCACCCGGCCAAGCCCCGCCATCGCGCGGATCCGCGGCTCGAACAGGTGCCAGTCGGGGAACATGAAGGTCTTGTAGTAGAAGCCCGAGGGGATGAAGCGGGCGAAAAGGTCGATGAAGCCGGTCCGGTCGCGTTCGGCATCCGGCGCGGTGCTGGCCGAGCGCAGCACCAGCCCGTCGCGCGCGGGCTCGGTGGTGACGCGCTGGTTCGGGCGAAAGGCGGCGCCCTCGGTCACATCGGCGCAGATGTTCGGCTCTTCCACGCCCGCGCCGAACAGCCCGCGCGGGCGGCGGTATTTGAAGCTGCGCCCCAGCACCTGCCGGCCCGAGGCCAGCAGCGCCGAGGCCAGCGTATCGCCCACGAACCCCTCGATCACCTTGCCGTCGAAGGTGAAGCGCAAGGGGCGCGCGCGCTCGATCTCTCCGCCCAAGGGCAGGCGGCGGGCGGTCATGGCTGACCCTCCGCCAGCGCCTCGCCCGGCGCGGCTTCCATGGTGACGGTATCGCGCGTCATGCTGAACATCTCGCCGCAGGTCAGGTGCATCCAGACCTCGCGCGCCATGCCCTTGGGGTTGTTTCGGAAATAAAGGTAGTCGGCCCATTTTTGGTCCGGCACCGCGTCGAAGCCCTCGGGGCGGTGGTTGCCCAGATCGCCGCCGAAGTGGAATTCGTATTCCGGCCGGGGGCCGCAGAAGGGGCAGGAAAAGATCTGCATGTCTACCTCAATGCGCGATGCCGGAGCCCGCGGCCTCGTCGATCAGCCGACCGCGCGCGAAACGGTCCAGATCGAAGGGGCGCGAGATGTCGTGGTGCTGCCCGGTGGCCAGCAGATGCGCCAGCAGCGTGCCGCCCGCCGGGATCGCCTTGAACCCGCCGGTGCCCCAGCCACAGTTCAGGAACAGCCCCGGCAAGGGGCTTTCCCCGATGATGGGAGAGCTGTCGGGCGCCACATCGACGATCCCCGCCCATTGCCGCATCAGCTTCAGCTGACGGAACGAGGGGAACATCTCCACAAGGCCCGAGATCACCGTCTCCAGCACCGGCAGATTGCCGCGCTGGCCGTAGGAGGGGATGCGGTCGAGCCCGCCGCCCACCACCATCTCGCCCTTGTCGGACTGGCTGGCATAGGTGCCGGCGCCGGGCGAAAGCACCACCGTGTCGAGGATCGGCTTCACCGGCTCGGACACGCAGGCCTGGAGCGCGTAAGAGGTGACCGGCAGCCGGAACCCGGCCTTCGCCGCCATCTGCGAGGAATGCCCGGCGACGGCGAGGCCGACCCGGTCCGCCCGGATTTCGCCGCGCGAGGTTTTCACGCCCCGGCAGCGCCCGCCCTCGATCAGGAACTCCTGCACCTCGCATTGCTGGAGGATGTCGACGCCAAGGGCCGAGGCCGCGCGGGCATAGCCCCAGGCCACTGCATCGTGCCGCGCGGTGCCCGAGCGGCCCTGCCACACGCCGCCGAGCGCGGGGTAACGCGCCTTCGGCCCGAAGTTGTAGACCGGCAGCACGCGCTTCACATCACCGGGCCCGAACAACTCGGCATCGGTTCCGTTGATCTGCATCGCGTTGACCACCCGGGCCGCCATCTCCATCTCGGCGGGGGTGTGGGCGAGGCTGATCATGCCGCGCTGCGACAGCATGATGTTGTAGTTCAGTTCCCGCGACAGCCCCTCGTAAAGCTTCAGCGCCATGTCGTAGAGCCGCACGCTTTCGGGGAAGAAGTAGTTCGAGCGCACCACCGTGGTGTTGCGCCCGGTGTTGCCGCCGCCGAGCCAGCCCTTCTCGATCACCGCGACATTGGTGATGCCATGGGTCTTCGCCAGGTAATAAGCGGTCGCCAGACCATGCCCGCCGCCGCCGACGATCACCATGTCGTAGCGCGGTTTCGGCTGGGGCGAGGTCCAGGCCGGAGCCCAGCCCTTCTGGCCTTTCAGCCCCTCTTTCACCAGCGAAAGCGCGGAATAATGCCTGGTCATGACGCGGCCTCCGATCTGGCCAGATGCCCGGTGGGGCGGGGGCTCAGGCGCGGAACGCCGCGCCTTTGGGATCATAGGGCGAGGGCGGGATGACGCGCGCGGCCACTTCCCGGCCGACGATATGCAGGCTCAGTTCCGTCCCGGGCACGGCGGCCCGGCGGTCCACCATCGCCATGGCGAGGCTCTTGCCGAGCGTGTGGCCATAGCCGCCCGAGGTCACGAACCCCACGAGAGCGCCGTCCTGCCAGACCGGCTCGAACCCGGTGGCGTCGGCATCGGTCGCCGCCACCTCCAGCGTCACGACGACCCGGGCCGGGGGCTGGTCCCGCTCGGCCAGCGCCGCCTCGCGGCCGATGAAATCGCCCTTGTCCCAGGCGATGAAGCGGTCCATCCCGGTCTCGCCCGGGGTATACCCCTGGGTGAATTCGCGCGACCAGATGCCGAAGCTCTTCTCCAGCCGCAGGGACAGCACGGCGTTGAAGCCGATCTCGCGCAGGCCGAGGTCTTTCCCGGCGTCGAGCAGCATCCGGCGCAGCGAGGCATGTTCCAGCGCGCCGCAGTTGATCTCATAGCCGAGTTCCCCTGTCACCGACATGCGCGCGACCTTCGCCCGGATCAGGCCCAGATCAACGCTCCGGCAGCCCATGAAGGGCAGGGCGGCGCCCGACAGATCCTGATGCGTCAGCTTTTGCAGGATCTGGCGCGCGTTCGGGCCGACCACGGCGAAACCGCCGATGCTGTCAGAGATGTCGCGCACGCTCACGCCCGCACCGGCATGATCCTCGAACCAGCGCATGTGCCATTGCCGCAGGTAGTAAGAGCCCATGATCCAGAAGGTGCCGTCGCCCCAGTTCAGGATCGTCAGATCGCCCTTCAGCCTGCCGTTCTCGCCCAGCATCGGCGCAAGGCCCGCGCGGCCCGGCCCCGGCAGTTTGCAGGCGAAGGTGCGGTCGAGCCAGGCCGCAGCCTCCGGCCCGCTCACCTCGTAGCGCGAGAAGGCGGTGATATCCAGAAGCCCCGCGCTTTCGCGCGCGGCGCGGCATTCCGCCCCGATCAGGTCGAAGGCGTTCGAGCGTTTCAGCGACGGCTCCTCAATGAACCCCTCCGGCGCGAAATAGAGCGGCTGTTCCAGCCCCCAGCCCGCGCCCCACCGGCAGCCCGCCGCCGTCATCGCCTCATACGCGCCCGGGGCCTTCAGCACCCGGCCCGCGGGAAGCTGTTCGTTCGGATAGCTCATCACGAAGCGGCGCGAATAGAACTGGCCGGTGGTCTGGCGGATATATTCGCGGTTCGAGGCGAAGTCGCCGTAGCGCGCGATGTCCATGCCGAAGATATCGGCCTGCGGCTCGCCCGCGATCATCCATTCGGCCAGCGACTTGCCGACGCCGCCGCCTTGCAGGAAACCGGCCATCACCCCGCAGGCGACCCAGTAGTTGCGCACCCCCCGCACCGGCCCGACGAGCGGGTTGCCGTCGGGCGAGAAGGTGAAGGCGCCGTTCACCCACCGCCGGATCCCGGCGGTGTTCAGACAGGGGAAGCGCCGGAAGCCCAGCGACAGCTCGTTCTCGATCCGGCCGGTGTCTTCCTGGATCAGTTCGATCCCGAAATCCCAGGGGGCGCCCTCCATATGCCAGTGTTTGAAGTCGCGCTCATAGATGCCCATGAGCAGGCCCTTCTGTTCCTGGCGGGTGTAGGTGAAGCCCTCCAGATCGACGATCAGCGGGATTTCCCCCTGCATCTCGACCAGTTCGGGGATGGATTCGGTCACCAGATAATGGTGCTCCATCGGCGAGACCGGCAGGTCGATCCCGGCCATCCGGCCCACCTGTTTGGCCCAGAGCCCGCCCGCGTTCACCACATGTTCGGCGATGATCGTGCCCTTGTCGGTGATCACGTCCCAGGAGCCGTCGGGGCGGGGCCGCAGGTCTTCGACCTTCGTATGTTCCAGGATGGCCGCGCCGCGGTTCTTTGCCGCGCGGGCATAGGCATGGACCACGGCCGAGGGGTCGATATGGCCCTCGCGGTCGCTCCACATCCCGCCGATGATGCCCTCGGTCGAGACGATGGGGCAGCGGCGCCTGATCTCTTCGGGGCCGATCAGTTCGACATCGTTGATGCCCAGCGACTGGAAGGTGCGATAGGCCGATTGCAGCCATTCCCAGCGGGCCGGGGCCGAGGCCATCGAGATGCCGCCGGTCATGTGCATGCCGATGTTGATGCCGGATTCCTCGCCCACCTCGGTCAGCAGGTCGATGGTGTAGGATTGCAGGGCGGCGATGTTCGGATCGGCGTTCAGCGCGTGGAAGCCGCCCGCCGCATGCCAGCTGGAGCCCGCGGTCAGCACGTCGCGCTCGATGATGGCGACATCGGTCCAGCCGGATTTCGCCAGGTGATAGGCGACCGAGGCGCCGACGACGCCGCCCCCGATGATCGCAACGCGGTATTGATTCTTCATGGCCGCCTCCTGTTTGCGGCAGGCTGCCATGAGGGTACACTTATGTCCAGTATCTCGCGGACAGGAGTGAACGGATCACGCCCCGGGCGGTGCGAGGGGCGCGGTATCAGCCGCGCGCGCGCCGGGGGCGAAAATAGATTTCGTCGAGCTTCGCGAAGAAGTCGCGGCACAGCTCTTCGTCGGGCACGAGGCCGGTGAAGATGTGCAGATAGGCCGGCCCATGCGAGAATCTGACCTCGGGCGCCTCGATTTCCTCCAGCGTGTGATGCCCGATCTGGGTGTAATAAAGCACCCGGGCCCGGATCAGGGCCTCGCGCTCGGCATAGCCATGGCGCAGGAACATCCGGCGCAGGGCGTCGACCCGCAGCTGATCCGCCTCCAGCACCACCCTGCGCACCTCTGGCGCGCGGCGGGCCCAGAGCCGCACGGCGATGTCCAGCCCCGGGTTGAACAGCGCCTCGTCGATCCAGCATTCAAAGACATTGATGACCGCACGGATGATATCGGGGGCGGGCCGCATCGCCCGTTCGATGATCGGGCTGGTGTTCTTCTTCAGCCAGTCCTCCAGCATCGCCTTGTGCAGGTCTTCGCGGCTTTCAAAATGCCAGTAGAAACTGGAGCGCGCCACATCGAGCTGCCGCGCCATGATCTGGATCTTCACCCGGTCGATCCCGTCCTCGACCAGGGTTCTGAGCGCGAGATCCAGCCAGTCCTGCCGGGTGAGCCGTTCGGAACGCTCCTGCTCGGAGCCGGTGCCCTCTGACACGGTGGCGGCATCTTGTTCCGGCATTTTCATCCCCGTGCGGTTCGCTGCATCGACAATAGGCTTCGGGGCCCCTCACATGCAACGCCATGGGCGCGGCGGCGGTGCGGGGCGCAAGGCGGCGCCATGAGGGCCGCACATATATGTACCTTCAATGCCCGTTTTCAGGGCTCTGAAGGCCCTTGGGCCGCCACTTCCTCCAGCCAGCCCTTGCGCATCTGCGGCACCGAAACCAGCAATTTGCGGGTATAGGGGTGCATCGGTTCGGCAAAGACTTCGGCGGTCGGGCCGAGGGCGACGGTTTCCCCCTTCAGCAGCACCAGCGTGTTATGGGCGATGCGGCGCACGATCCCCAGGTCATGGGTGATGAACAGATAAGAGAGGCCGAGCTCGTCCTGCAACCGCATCAGCAGCCGCAGGATGTCGTCCGCGATCAGCTGGTCCAGCGCCGAGGTCGGCTCGTCGCAGATGATGATCTCCGGCTCGGCCGCCAGCGCCCGGGCGATGGCCACGCGCTGCTTCTGCCCGCCCGAGAGTTGCGGCGGGAAGCGCTCGGCGAAACCGGCGGGCAGCCCGACCAGATCCAGCAGCCCGGCGATCCGGCGCTGCAAGGCCGCGCCTTTTTCGCCGCTGCGCAGCGCAAGCGGGCGGCCGATGATCTTCGCCAGTGGCTGGCGCGGGTTCAGCGACATGTCGGGAAGCTGGTGGACAAGCTGGATGCGGCGCAGCACATCCGCCTCGCGCTGGCGGTAGCCGGGGGCAAGCGGCCTGCCGTCCAGCCGCATCTCGCCCGCCATCTGCGGCAGAAGGCCGGTCAGCACCCTGGCCAGCGTCGATTTCCCCGAGCCGGATTCGCCCACCACCGCCAGCGTCTCGCCGCGGTGCAGGCGGAACGAGACCTGCGACAGCACCTTGCCGCCGCCGTAGCCCGCATCGACCGCGCGGGCCTCCAGCACCGGCGCGCCGGGATCGGCGGGCAGGGGGCGCATCAGCGGCCGGCTGTGATCGCGCTCGGCCACCAGGGCCGAGGTATAGGCCTGGGCCGGGGCGCCGAGGATCTGCTCCGCCTCGCCGAGTTCGACCATCTTCCCGCCGCGCAGCACCATGATCCGGTCGGCCACCTGGGCCACCACCGCCAGATCATGGGTGATATAGAGCGCGGCGGTGCGCAGATCGCGGATGATCTGCTTGATCAGCGCCAGCACCTCCATCTGCGTCGTCACGTCCAGCGCGGTGGTCGGCTCGTCGAAAACGAGGATATCGGGCCTGCCGATCACTGCCATCGCCGCCATGGCGCGCTGCAACTGCCCGCCCGAGACCTCATGCGGATATTTGCGCGCCAGTATCGCGGGCTCGGGCAGGCCCAGCTTTCCCAGCAGTTCGACGGCGCGGGCCTCGGCCTCCGGGCGGGTCATCTGGCGGTGGCGCAGCGGGCTTTCGCAGATCTGGTCGATCAGCCGCATCGCCGGGTTGAAGGACGCAGCGGCGCTTTGCGCGACATAGGCGATGCGCATGCCGCGATAGCCCTGCCGCCCCTCGGGCCCGATGCCGCGCAGATCGGTGCCGTCGATGCGGATCTCGCCGCCCGCGATCCGGCAGCCCGCACGGGCGTAGCCCATGGCGGCCAGCGCGATGGTCGATTTTCCGGCGCCGCTTTCGCCGATCAACCCCAGCACCTCGCCCCGCCGCAACTCCAGCGAAACGTCATCGACCAGGACCTGGCCGTTCAGCGCCTCGATACGCAGGTTGCGGATTTCCAGGATGTTCTCGTCGCTCATCTCACAGCTCCGCCGAGGCGCCGGAGGGCTTGACGTTGCGCGACAGCAGCCAGTCCACCACCAGGTTGACCGCCACCGTCACCAGCGCGATGGCCAGCGCCGGCCAGATCGGCGCGAGGATGCCGAAGGCGATGGCCTGGCCGTTCTCGCGCACCATGCCGCCCCAGTCCGCCTGCGGCGGCTGCACACCGAGGCCGAGGAAGCTGAGGCTGGCGACATAGAGGAAGTTGAAGCAGAACCGCAGCCCGAATTCGGAAATCAGCGGCGGCATGGCATTGGGCAGGATCTCGTGGAACATGATCCAGGGCATTTTCTCGCCGCGCAGCCGCGCCACGTCGATGAAGTCGCGCGCGGCGATGTCCACCGCCACCGCCCGCGCCACCAGAAACACCCGGGTCGAATCCAGCAGCGCGATGGTCAGGATCAGCGTCGGGATCGAAGAGCCGAGCGCGGTCAGCACGATCAGCGCCATGATCAGCACCGGCACCGAGAGGAACATATCCACCACCCGCGACAGCAGATTGTCGAGCACCGGCCCGCCGACCGAGGCGAAGATCCCCGCCGAGACGCCCAGGGTGAAGGACAGCACCGTCGTCACCAGCGCGATGCCGATGGTGGTCTGCGCGCCGGCGATGATGCGCGAAAGGATGTCGCGGCCGATGTTGTCGGTGCCCAGCCAGAATTCAGTCGAGGGGCCGGTCCAGGTTTTGCCCACGGTGGCGTCGGGCGCATAGGGCGTGATCCACGGCCCGAAGATCGCCAGCAGGATGAACAGCACCATGACCGTTGCGCCGAAAAGCGCGCTCAGCGGGATCCGGGTTCCGAAAAGCAGCATGTCATCTTCCCCCGCCGGGGCGGCGCAGACGCGGATTGACCAGCACGGCCAGCACGTCCGAGATCAGGTTGAGCCCGATGAAGGCCAGCGCGAAGAACACCCCGCAGGCCTGCACCACCGGAATGTCGCGCTTGCCCACCGCATCGACCATATACTGGCCGAGGCCGGGGTAGACGAAGACCACCTCGATCACCACGATCCCGACCACCAGATAGGCGAGGTTCATCGCCACCACCGCGATGATCGGCGCCGCGGCATTGGGCAGCGCATGGCGGGTGATCACCGCGGCGCGCGGCACGCCCTTGAGGAAGGCCATCTCGATATAGGGCTGCGACATCACCGACAGGATCGAGGTCCGCGTCATCCGCATCATATGCGCGGTGACGAGGCACGAGAGCGCCATCACCGGCAGCACCATCGCCCGCAGCGCCTCAAGAAAGGACATCTCGGGGAAGATGGTCGAGAGGTTCGGCAGCAGGTTCAGCTTCACCGAGAACACCAGGATCAGCAGATAGGCGGTGAAGAACTCGGGGAAGGAGATCGCGGTCAGCGCACCCATCGCCAGCGCCCGGTCGAGGAAGCTGCCCTCGCGCGCGGCCGAGAGCACCCCCAGCCCGATCGCCAGCGGCACCGAGACCAGCGCGGTCAGCCCGGCAAGGCGCAAAGTGTTCCAAAGCCGGGGCCAGATCGCCTCGTTGATGCTGGCCTGGGTGGTCAGCGACTGGCCCAGATCGCCGTGCAGCAGGCCCCAGATCCAGTTGCCGTAGCGCAGGACCAGCGGATCGTCGAGGCCGAGCTGCTCGCGGAACCGCGCCAGCGTCTCGGGGGTGGCGCCGCGGCCGAGGATCTCGGTCGCGGCATCGCCGGGCAGCATGTTGGTGGCCACGAACACGAGGACGGTGACGCAGAACAGCGTCACCAGGCCAAGCGCGAGGCGGGTTGCGACATAGCGTTTCATTGCCCTGATGCGGCCCCCAAAGCTGCCCTTGCCCGCTTACGCGAACCAGGCCTTTTCGGCGACCCGCAGGTCGTCGAAGCCGAAACGCGGGTGCTTGTTCACGCCCATGACGTTCTTGCCGTAGCCGTCCAGCGTGTCGTTGATGGCGAAAAGCACATGGCCCGCCTCGTCCGAGGCCATCTGCTGGCAGGTCGCATAGATCTCTTTGCGCTTGCCCTGATCCAGTTCCACCCGCGCCTCGGCCAGAAGCTTGTCGAAGGTTTCGTTCTTCCAGTTGCTGTCGTTCATCGGCGAGGTCGAGGAATAGCAGACCGTCAGGTTCTCGTCCGCCGTCATCCGCGAGCCCCAGATCACCCCGCAGAACGGATCGACGCGCCAGACGTTGCTCCAGTAACCATCGGCGGGAACCTTGTTCAGCTCCAGCCTGATGCCGGCGGGGTCCAGCGATTGCTGGAAGATCTGCGCGCAATCGGGCATCGTCACCCAGGCGCCCTCGGAAACGGTCAGGCGGAATTCGCTGCCGGAAAGTCCGGCCTCTTTCAGGTGCCAGGCCGCTTTGTCCGGGTCATAGGGGCGTTGCGGCAGTTCGGCGTTGAAGAACGGGCTGTTCGGGTTGATCGTGTGATCGTTGCCGATGGTGGCATAGCCGTTCAGCACATTGTCGATGATCTTCTGCCGGTCGATGCCGTATTTCAGCGCCAGCACCGCGTTCTGGTTGGTATAGGGATCGTCCGAGACCCGGGCGCAGAACACATAGCGCAGCCCGGTGCCCTCGCTGCGCACCACGTTCAGATTGGGCGCCTGCGCCAGGAAATCGACGGTGCGCGGGTCCAGCCGGTTGGCGCCGTCGATCTGCCCCGATTGCAGCGCCGAGGTCCGCGCCACCGCGTCGGAGATATAGCGCACCTCCACCCGGTCGAAATTGCCGCGGCCCGGCTTCCAGTAGTCGCCGCGCAGGGTGAAGACGGCGCGCACGCCCGGCTCGAAACTTTCCAGAAGATAGGCGCCGGTGCCGATCGGGTTGTTCCAGTCGCTATGGCCCTCGGGCACCACCAGCAGGTGATAATCGCCCAGAAGCGCCACGAAATCGGCATTGCCCTCGCTGAGGGTGATCGCGATCTGGCTGTCGGACAGTTTGGTGATTTCGGTGATCGGTTCCAGATTGCCCTTCAGCTGCGAGACCGACTCGCCGCGATGCAGGTTGATCGAATAGATCACGTCGTCGGCGGTCAGGGTCTTGCCGTTCGAGAAGGTGATGCCCTGGCGGATGTTGAACACCCATTTCGCGGCGCCGGGTTCGACCTCCCAGCTTTCAAACAGCTCGGGCTGCGGCAGGCCTTCGGCATCGAATTCGATCAGCCCGTTCATCACCGCATAACACAGCGTGATCGGCACCTCGTCCGAGAGCGTCATCGGATTGAAACTGTCGGTGCTGGCGCCGCCCTCCATCCCCAGTCGGAGCGTGCCGCCTTTTTTCGGCGTGTCGGCATGGGCGGCGCGGGGCAGCCACAGCCCGCCGGCCGTTACGGTCGCGGTGACTGCTGCCGTGCCAAGAAAGCTGCGGCGGGACAGATGGGCGCCCGGGGTGTGGGTCTTTGCGTCAGTCATGTCTCTGGTTCCCTGTTGGTTCGGCAGTGCCAGCGTTGCTTAAGGAAGTACATAAATGTACCTTAGCTGCTTTGCCAAGATTTTCTTGCCGCCTGCATGGATCTGGCATTACGGCGGCGCCTTTCAGCAGAATGTCGCAAGGGCTTCGACATTGGGCGGCACAATATTTTCAGAAAGACGTACATATATGTTTGGCCTGGAAAAGAGGGGGCAGCCGGTTGATCCAAAACGCAATTCCCGGCCCGTGCGGGCTGGCTCTGCGGTCTGTCAGCCAGGAACTGCCGCCGACCCTCGGGAAAGGCCCTGAGCCATGGCACCGGCGGGCTTTATGGTGAGAGGGCCGTTTTCCGGTCGTCCCCTCTGCGCCAGGCGGTGGCGCCGGTCGATGGAATCGGCGTGATCGGCCCGCCATCCGGGCAGGAGGGGGGGTGATGGCTCCTCCATTTCCGGAGAGGCCAGGGGCGGGCGGGGGGAAGATGCGGGCAGGCCCGCATCTTCGGATCTGCTCATCAGCGCGCGAGGCTTTGGGCGAGGCGCATCAGGGTGACCGCTTCGATCCGGTATCCGAAGTCATCCGCGCCGCGGGCCGAAAGCGCGAGGTCCACCGCATCCTGCCAGGACCAGTCGCCGGTATAGGCCGAGCCTTGCAGAAGCTGGCCGAAGCCCGCGATGGCGGCGGCGAAGCGGGTCTCGTCCGTCGCGGGCTCGCCTCCGGTGATCGGGGTTTCCACCAGTTGCGAGGCGCTTTCGCCCGGCGCCTTCCAGCGCAGCCGCAGGAAGCCGAGTTCGTCACCCGCCTCCGTCTGCGCCAGGGGGGCGCCATAGCGCAGCGGGTCGTTGCGCAGCCCTTCCGAGCCGGGCGCCGCGATCTCGTAAAGCGCGGTGACCTGGAGCCCGGCGCCGATCTCGCCGGCATCCACCTTGTCGTTGTTGAAGTCCTCGCGCCGCAAAGCCCGGGTCTCATAGCCGATCAGCCGGTATTCCGCGACCCGGGCCGGATTCCACTCGACTTGCACTTTTACATCATCCGCAATGGGAAACAGCGCCCCGGTAAGCTGGTCGACCAGCACTTTTCGCGCTTCCGACAGGCTGTCGATGTAAGAGGCGGTGCCGTTGCCGTTCTGCGCCAGCGCCTGCATCGTGGCATCGTCAAGGTTGCCGCGACCGAAGCCCAGCACCGAGAGATAGACCCCCTCGTCGCGTTTCGTGGCGATGAAGCGCTCCAGCCCGGCGGGGTCCGAGAGGCCGACGTTGAAATCGCCGTCGGTCGCCAGCAGCACCCGGCTGACCTCGCCTTCTCCCGCCATCTGCGCGGCGATCCGGTAGGCCAGTTCCAGCCCCTCGGCCCCTGCGGTCGAGCCGCCCGCGGCGAGGGCGTCGAGCGCGGCGAGGATCGTCTCGCGCTCGCCCGCCGGGGTGGGGGGCAGCACCTCGCCCGCGGATCCGGCATAGGCGACGATGGCGATCTGATCCTCCACTCGCAACTCGGGCAGCATCAGCGCAAGCGATTGTTTCAGAAGGCCCAGCTTGTTCGGATCCTCCATCGAGCCCGAAGTGTCGATCAGGAAGACGAGGTTCAGGGGCGGGCGGTCCTGGATCGCGGGCAGCGCGCCCTGAAGTGCTATGCTGACCAGTTGGGTATGGTCGTTCCAGGGCGTCGGCATCACGGCAAGCGTGGTGGCGAAAGGCGCATCCCCTTCCGGCGCGGCGTAATCGTAGGGGAAATAATTGATCATCTCCTCGATCCGCACCTGTTCGGGCGCGGGCAGCAGGCCTGCGTTCAGCGTGGAGCGGATCACCGCCCAGGAGGCGGTGTCGACATCGGTCGAGAAGGTCGAGACCGGCTCTTCCGCGGTGATCTTCACCGGATTGGCCCCGGCATTGGCATATTCCTCGGTGGAGGGGGCGGGCAGGGCAATCTGATCGCCGGGGGCGATGCGGGCGCGCTCCTCGCTGCGCGCGACATAGGG
>NZ_UXAW01000060.1 GCF_900609055.1 Pseudogemmobacter humi
CCGCCGTGGTCTACTTCAACAGCATCGAAACCGACCAGCAGGCGCAGGCAGTAGCTTAAACATCCTCGAAAACTGTCCAAGGATCGGGGAGTAGCTCATACCACAGATCGCCTCGATGTCTGGATTTCAGAAAAAGACCTTGTTTATCTGATCTTGCGTCAATATACGGATCGGCGGAGACGTGGCCGAGTGGTCGAAGGCACACCCCTGCTAAGGGTGCAGGCCCGGAAGGGTCTCGAGGGTTCGAATCCCTTCGTCTCCGCCACTTGGCCTTCAAAGCATTGAACGCCAACGTTATTTTCAAGGATTATCTGGTCGAACCCGCTCCTGCTACAGCACACTGCTACAGCGGGGGCCAGGGATGGGCACCACATCACGACTCGTCAGACGCGGAGCAGTGTTCTACTTCCGCATGAGCGTTCCGCGCCGCCTCGTTGCCCGAGTCGGGCGCAGCGAACTCTCCTTGTCGTTGCGGACTGGCTGCCGTTACGCTGCCACCCAGAAGTGCCGGGCGCTCTCGATTACGCTCGACCGATACTTTCTGGGGCTTGAGCGGATGACGAAGACCACGATTGAGCAGATCAACGATCAGCTCCGGCGCTATTTTCAGACTTGCCTGAACCGCAATGAGGAAATTGCGACGATCTACCCCAGCGACCCGGTCTTCGATATCTACGCTGAGGCTGAGGGACTGTCAGAGCGTGTTAAAGGATACCGGGAACAGCTCCGCAGTCGGGTATACGCTGAAGACATTCAGGACGAGGCCAGAGAGCTGCTGGAGGGCATCCCGGCCAGCGCGTCTACCTCCGGGCTGGATGCGTTGCACCACGCTTGCAGAGGCGTCCTGCGCGCCCGCATAGATAGCGCGCAACATCTTGTGGCCGAACTGACGGGAGAGCCGCAAGCGCCTCGTGACGCCATGTTCCTGGGGATCACAGCGGATGATCTGCCCTTGCCGCCGGGCGAAGTGGCGGCCCCCATGCAATCGGCACCCGTCTCAGCCCTCGCTGCTGTCGAAGACAGTGTCGAGCAAATCAGCGTCACGGAGTTGGTCGAGCGCTTTCAAAAGGCCAAGAGCAAGGGAAAGTGGTCCGTCAAGACCGCCAGCGATCTCGGTTACACCATGCAAATCGTCTTCTCGGTCATACAGCCCGAGATGCCGATCACGTCGATCACGGACAAACATGTACGTGCTTTGCGGGATTTGATCGTAAGCCTGCCTCCCAATGCCCAAAAGAGCAAGGAAGCTGCGGGGGAGACCCTGCTCGCGCTGGCCGAGGCGAACACCGGAGGGGCGACGCTGAGCTACGCCACGCAGGAGAAGCGGCTACGCTTCTTCAAGACGATGCTCGGCTGGGCTGTTGATGAAGGCTATCTGGCGAAAATCCCGGGGGCCAAAGTTAAGGTTGAACGGCCCGAGCGGGATGCGGGGGACGACCGCGCTCCGTATTCGCAGGACCAATTAGGCAAGATCTTCCGGTCGCCCGTCTACACTGGGCGTAAGAGCGAGGCGCATTCCAATACCGCCGGAACCCTGTTGTTGCGTGACGGCAAGTTCTGGGTCCCCTTGATCGCGCTGTATTCGGGGATGCGGCTCGGGGAGATCGTTCAGCTGCTCAGGGCTGACATAAAGCAGGAGAATGGGGTCTGGTTCTTCGACAATGCCAAAACGCCGGGGATAAGCAAGCAGCTCAAGACCAATTCGTCGATCAGGCAAGTGCCGATCCACAAGCACCTGATCGAAGCCGGTTTTCTCAGATACGTCGACGGTGTGAAATCGGGGGAGCGCTTGTTCCCAGAGCTTAAATCGGGGAATGACGGATATTTCAGCACCAATTTTTCAAAATGGTGGACACGCTACGCGAAGGATTGCGGTTTCTACGATAAACGAACCGCCTTTCACAGCTTCCGCCACAGCTTCATCGACGCGATGCGCGCGGTAGAAGCCCCTGCATATGCGATTGAGGCCGTGGTAGGCCACAAGAACGACTCGATCAACGCACGCTATGGCTCCGGTGTGAAACTGGCCCATATGCGAGAACTTGTTGATCAGATTTCGTATGATTTGCCTGAGCTGGATGCCCTGAGAATGGCATGATGACCCGGATCTGACGGCCAGAGACAAATCGACCCGAGAGACATATTGAGAGAATTGCTCCTGAAACGTTAACTTCTTCGCCTGCGCGGATTTTTGCATTTGTCACTCGTTCTCTACAGACCCATTTGCGCCTGAGAGACATGTGCTGTTACCCGCCTGTCGTCGCCGCATCCAAAATTTGCCCCGATGTCCATTAAGGCATTATAAAATATAACTATATTGTCGACCTGTCCGCATTTTCCTTCCCTGCGCCCCGGTCCTGCATACGTTATATGAGGGCACAATGGACCTGCTCCCCTTCGCTCAAGGAGGAGCTGAATGTCCCAGATCGACCAATTGGAACGCTTTCGCGAAGCGCTTGCCCATGCCGCCGCGAAAGGGGGTATACCCCCCCGTCCAACCCCCATTAGCATCACTATATGGCAGGCCATGAGCCTGCTGCAGAAAGCTGTCAGGCGCGGGCGGCTCGAACTGGCTTTGCAAGCCGCATCGACGCTGCTTGAGATAGCACCGGATCGGTTCTGGCGGCGCGCGGGGATCACGCTTTCGAGGATATCGGTGTTGCAGACCTGCCAACGGTAGGCATTGTCACCGTGGCGCTGGAGGGGAAGCGGTTTCGGCAGCGTCTTGGCGGTGAATGGGTGGTTGCGGCGGCCATCACTATCCGCATGGTCGCCTGCCCAAAGAACCGCGCTGCCGACGATCTCTTTTGCGTACTCGAAAGCTGGCCGGGATTGTCTGATAATCGTAAGAGACTGGCCCATCTGCCCGCTCCCCGGTTGCGACTGATTGCGCTCACGACCGATCTCTTGCCTCTGCGCGCATTGGCACTGCGGATGATCATCATGGATCGCCGTCTTGATCTTCCACGCAGGGGAAGCGCTGATTTGGGTCTCGACCTGCTTGATGAGCTTGGTGTCGCCCCGACTACTCTTGCTATCGCCCGCGAGGGCTATCGTCGAACGGGCGAAATGCTTGCGCCGCTGGTTGCGCTGCTCTCGCTGGAAAACGGTTTGCGCGATGAGATCCGAGACGATCTGCTCCCGCCAGAAAAGATGATCGGTCCTCTTCCGGGCTGGGCACTGGACATGTTTACGCGGGAGGGACGAGCGGCATTGGCGAAAATTCTCCAGAACGACGCAGGCATCAGGCAGTGGTCGTGCGACACGCTTCCTGTTGCCGGAAGGGTAGAAATGTTGGCTCAGGCGCTGTTTCGTGTCGAAAGCGGGATGTGCGCACAGAGGAAGGACGGCCCGGTCGGCCAAATGCTCCGCGAGATGATGGAGCTTGAGTGTATGGGTCTTGCCCCAGATCAGTCTGCCACGCTTCTCGGCCTCGTCAGTGCCGCCATCCCCCGGCTGAATATTGTCCGAACTGAAGTGATGGGAGGACAGCCCAATGCATGATCTGGTTCTAACCCCGGATAATCTTCAATTATCACGGGCCAACATGAGCCGGACGGAAAGTGGAGAAACAGAACAATTTGCAATTAATTGCACAAACGATTTGTTCCATTCTGGCTCCCCGATCCAATTGACCGAGGCTGCCAGCGACCTGCTGGCCCATGCCATAGCGCCGAACACCGAGCGGGCCTATCACAGCGATCTGCGCCATTTCAGGGACTGGGGCGGGGTGCTGCCCGCGCCCCCGGCGATGATCTGCGCCTATGTCGGGGACCATGCCGGTCACCTTGCTGTGGCAACGATCCTGCGCCGGATTGCCACCCTGTCGAAAGCGCATTCTGCGGCGCGGTTGCCGAACCCCTGCCAGACCGAAATCGTCAGGACAACCCTGCGCGGGCTGAAACGGAAACATCGCGCGGCCCAGAAGCAGGCGAAACCGCTGCTGCGGGATGACCTGTTCCTCGTCCTCGACCGGATAGGCGATGGCTTACGGGACCGGCGCGACCGCGCCCTGCTGCTTCTGGGTTTCGCGGGTGGGTTCCGCCGTTCGGAACTCGTGACGCTGGAACGCGGCGATATGGAAATCACCCGGCAGGGGCTGATCGCCACCATCCGCCGCAGCAAGACCGATCAGGACGGCGCGGGGCGGCGCATCGGCATTCCCCACGGTCGCACCCGCCATTGCCCAGTAGTGGCGGTCGAGGCATGGCTGACAGTCTCGGGGATCGACGCAGGCCCCTTGTTCCGCCCGATCACCCGACATGGCCATGTCGTCCCCGAGGCCCTGACCGGCGATGCCGTCTCGGCCCTGCTGAGGGAACGGTTGGACGCGGCCGGGATAGACCCCAAAGGCTACTCCGGCCACAGCCTCCGCGCAGGCTTCGCCACCAGCGCGGCACAGGCGGGGGTCTCCACCCTGAAAATCCGCGCCCAGACCGGCCATGCGTCGGACGCCATGCTGGCCCGGTATGTGCGAGAGGGGGAACTGTTCACAGGGAACGCGGCGGGAGCGCTGCTGTAGAGATGGGCGGGAAGCAGTCATTCGCTGCCTTCGACACAAACGACGTCAATGGGTGGAAGTTGTGGGCCAAAAGCCATTCAACCAGATCGCGATCAATCTACCGCTGGTTTTCCATTTAACCAGCTAACCCATGCACGCAGGAATTCTCTAAACTGCGGTATAGACACCCGCAACGTTTCCACTGAGTTTAGTTTGATCGGTCTTCCGCAATCGTCACGATCAAATCGACCGCTTACGAAAACAAAGAATTTCGCTGGTCTGTGTCGTGCGGTTCTACCATCAGCGTCCAAGTAAACGACTCCGCCGTGAGCCATTGAGTTCCGGAGGATTGATGACCATTGGCTTCCCGGGAGTGTTGAAGCCGCGACAACTGCATCTGGCCTCGCCAGCTCTATGGCAATCTCGTCTGGGAATCCATCACTGATGTTTATCGGCTCGGCGAGTTGGGCGCGGAAGTAGGACCAAGCTCCGGCCAGGAAGAATGGTGCGTTCTGTATTTTCTGATTACCAAGGCAAACATGCATTCGTTCTGAGAGTTTTGGGTCCAGGTTGCGATCATCGATGTAGCCATCGAACCTTGCACCATTGCGACGCTCAATCCGCTCAATCGGCAGGTTGACGATCGGTATTGCCATGGATAGCAGGAAGGTCGCTGTAAGGGGGCCAAGTTCCTCCTCATGATCTGGAAATACCTGTTCAGCATTCGCCCAGATTGCGTCAAGAAGCTTTAGGCATCGTGACGGCAACTCCACTCCATAATGATCTGGGCTACCCATGGCTTGGCTCCTGATATGGTTCAGATGATGATCTACTACGTCCTTTCAGCCCATTGTAGATTTCTGGGTTGAAACTTTGCCCCACATATCACAACTGAAACGTGAAGTCCTGCACAAGGGGTGGTAGCCTTACGATGGCTGGGCAACATATTTAGTTGGGTAGAAACCGTTTGGAGGAGAGTATGCGCTTCGTTGCGGGTGGCCCTACAATCCCGGATCAACTCCTGGAGGCCAGAGATGCCGGGCAGGTGGTTTTCCTCTGTGGTGCGGGTGTTTCGATACCAGCGGGGATGCCGACATTCGTCGGGTTGGCCCAGCATGTCATCGATCAGCTTAGCCCACCAGCATCATCCAGTGCGGTTCGGGCCTTTGCACCATGGCGAGACTACACTGATGGGCCCAAGCAACCGTTGGATGAAGTCTTCAATCTCCTGGTCCAAGAGTTCGGACGAGAGCCTGTAGTCAGGCTGGTTGCCGAGCGGTTGATGTCACCACCGACCAGGTCTGGTCCAAGCCTCCACCATGATGTGATCACAAGACTATCTGCCGATCAAACCGGTGTTCCCAGGATCGTGACAACGAATTTTGACCATCTTTTCGATGCTTCCGCATCAGGGCGGGGGGGAAGCATCCATGAACCACGCTCTTTACCGGTCCTCCGCCAAGGAGCATCGTTGTCCGGGGTGACTTACCTTCATGGGCGGCTTTCTACACAGGGGGGTGGGCAACCCGATCTGGTTCTGACCAGTTCCGATTTTGGTGACGCCTACCTGCGGACCGCGTCGGCCACGGAATTCATCCGTGAACTCCTGACCCGGTATATCGTGGTTATGGTCGGCTACCAGGCCGAAGACCCGCCAATGAAATATCTGCTTCAAGGGTTTGTCAAAGACGGGAACCCAGATCGATCCAGGCTGTTCGCGTTTGATCGGGGGACTCCCGATGAGGTCTATGAAAAGTGGAAGGATCGACCCGTTACAGCGATCCCATACCCGGGCCAAGGTCACGATCATAGTTCCCTCTGGGATACCCTCACCGCATGGGCTGTGCGGGCAGACGACCCTCGAAGCTGGCGATCATCAGTTGTTGAGATGGCCCGACGTGGCCCACGGGAGCTTGAGGCCCATCAGCGTGGTATGGTTGCCCACCTGGTCAGAACCCAACCCGGGGCGAAACTGTTTGCCAACGCTGAACCACCGGTCACCCCGGAATGGTTGTGTGTGTTCGACTCAGCATGTCGAACAGCAAAACCATCATCGAGCTTTGGGGAAAATGCTGAGACCTTTGACCCGCTCATCGTCTACGGCCTCGATGACGACCCACCACGTAAACCAGAGACGGGCCCGAAGTCTCCTATTGCCCATGATGATCTGCTCATCTGGAGGCCAGGTGATGAAAATCCACCAGACCAGCATCGTCTGGGTGGAACCGTCGTCACCGGATACGAACAACTCCCCCCACGGTTGGATGCTCTGGGGCGTTGGATCGGGAAGAACGCTGACAGCCCAATTGTGGCGTGGTGGGCTTCACGGTGGTCCGGACTACACCCGCAACTACTCCGGAATCTAACCCACGAAGTTCGTAAATCCGACAATCTGACGGATGATGCTAGGCGGCTCTGGAATATCATTCTGGAAGTTCTAAACGGGAAGAATACCGGTCCCCACGACATGGGGTGGTATGACCTACGTGAGCGGGTCAAGCGGGAGGGTTGGACCCTCAACGTCCTGAGGGACTACGAGCAGGTCACCAAGCCGAGGTTCAAGGTTGATGTTCCTCTGGGACTTGGTCGAGCAAAGCCGCCGTTTGGTGCTTGGTCCGAGACGTCGTCCAAGGATGTGGCAAGGGTCGATGTGGTATTCCCCAGCCATCATGGCGATCCACTGACCATACCGGATTCAGTCGTTTCAGAGGTATGGCTCAGTGCCCAGCAGAATGCGATCCACGCCTCCCGCATGCTGGCGGAACTAAACACCAGGTGGTTCGAGACTCCAACCTGCTACCCGACCCGGGATGTCGATGGCGATGGTGATCGCCACCTTGACGAGTCCGCGATGTTCTTTTCGTCCATGCTGGACCTGCTTGGCCGATTGGCGTCAATGAATCCTGGGCTCATCAAGTCATACAGCGAGACATGGCCCACGCCAGACCGGTTCTTCTTCGACAAACTCCGGCTGTTCATCTGGAATAACCCTAAGGTGTTCACCGCATCAGAGGTTGCAAAGCATCTCATCGAGATGCATCCGGGCTCCTTCTGGAACTTCGACCTAAGGCGCGAAATGCTGTTTTTGCTGCATGACCGCTGGAACGGTTTTGGTCCCGATGAACGTGGAAAAATCGTCGAACGTTTGTTGGGTGGCCCAAATAGGGCTGAAAATGAATCGGATGAGGACTACAAGTCTAACCGGCCAGAGATTGCAGCGCGTTACCTTGGTTGGATAAGCAGCCAAGGTTGTGAGTTTCTACCCCACTACCAGGAAAAGCTTGAAGCTTTGAAACTGTCGATATCCAACTGGATGGATGGATGTGCTACCACTGTGGTAGCACTCCGAACATCCAAGGTTCGATGGGTTGGGACCGATGAAGACCCAACATCACTAACTGGATTGCCCATTGGTGAGATCGTTCCAGCGGCGATCAAACATTCAACACGAGAATGGGAAAGCTTCACGGAACGCCGTCCATTCCAAGGCTTGGTGAAAAGTCACCCAGGCCGTGCATTGGCCGCCTTGGCATATGCAGCAAAGCGGGGTCAGTTTTCGACCAGTCTTTGGTCTGCATTGATCAGTAACTGGCTTGATGGAGCCAAGCCGCGATTGACCAGGCTTTTCTGCCATCGCATTTCTCGGCTTCCATCGAACATTATGGTGGAGATGCACCATACCCTTGGAAACTGGCTCCGTGACAAATACCCCGGACTTCATGGTCACGAACCGGATTTGGCCGAAATGGTATTTGATCGATTTGTGGGCGGACTGGTTTCCAGTGGCAGCGATGGCACCGAGAGCGGTATGGGAACCGTGACGGTTGGTGGGGTCCCGGTTGAACGTTCGAGGCGGACGTTGGATCACGCGATCAATGGGCCAATTGGCCAGGCCACCGAGGGGCTTTGGTCTGTCTTGACCACGGGCAAGTTCGAGAAGGGCTCAGGGCTGCCCGCATGGTTTACCACAAGGATGGAACGATTGCTGGCTGCACCCGGAGAGGGTTCTGACCATGCCATTTGTATCCTGACCCAGTTCACCAGTTGGTTACATTACGTCGATCCCCAATGGACAACTGATCGCGTGATCCCGTGGTTCAACCTTGCGCATCCGGCATCAGAGCCCGCCTGGAACGGTATCCTATGGTCCGATAACATGCCGACACCGGAAGTATGGATGCTCATCAAACCGGCCTTCCTCGGGCTATTCCCTCATATCTACCAATGGGATTGGGGAGGCCGAACGGCGAAACGTGCTCACGACTGGGTGGTCCTTGCCGCTGCCTTTGCATCCGATGAGATCGATGGGATCACGTTCTCCCACGCGAGAGATGCTCTTCGAAACATGGATGATGCTGGCCGCGAACATGTCATTCACTTCATCGGACGTGTGGGAAAGGAGAACGACGATGGCTGGAACAGTTTTGCTCTTCCGTTCATCCAGAACTCATGGCCACAAGAGGTGAAATTTCAGACTGAGTCGGCATCACGGGCCTGGGTATCAATGTTGGACGATGCGGGTTCGGCCTTCCCGGCGGTGCTGAGGGTGGTCCGTCCGTTTCTGGTGCCAATAAGGGGTGCTCACCATTGGCTGTTCGGCTTTACTAGGGAATTGGGTGGAGACGAGCCCCTGTCCCTGCGCTTCCCATCGGAAACTTTGGACATGTTGAGTTGCATCATCGCGGACGAACCCAGAGATGCTCCCTACGATCTTTCACAGGTGCTGGATACCATTGTGGAGGCCGACCCGTCACTGGTGGCAGATGCACGGTTCAGGAGGTTGGCCGACATCGTGGCACGGCGGTGAAGCCATTTCGACACCTATCATTTTCGACATGTCTTGCTGGAGTAAAATTGTGATGGACGACATTTCGAGCCCGACTTTCAAATCACACCGTGATTATCATCATTTCCGACGAGAGGTCGTAACCTGCCGTCGATACATCGGGTCTCCAGCAACGGCTGAATTCCTACAGGCTGTTGCAGCCACCTGTCATGTTCGCGAAAGGGTCCTTGAGCCGGGAATCGGTCTTGTGCGCGCCCAAGTGGCACATGGGATGAGACCGATCTATCAGACCCTCGATGATGATCAAGAGATCCATATCGACGACGTCGAGTGTTCGGCGAGCAAATTACGCATGCTGCCTTTGCGTGACCGGGCTACCGACGGTCGCGTGAATCCGCGCGGCATACCCTGCCTCTATATGGCGACAAATGATGCGACAGCCATATCTGAAGTGAGACCCGCGATCGGCGCATACGTAACAGTTGCGGTTATGAAATGCCTACGCGAATTGAAGGTGATCGATTGCAGCATTCACTCTGATAAGCAGTTCTTCTACTTTAAAGAGCCAGAACGACCCAAAATAGAGGAAGCTGTATGGTCGGATATCGATAAGGCATTTTCAGCACCTGTAGATAGATCCGATGACGCAGCGGAATATGCTCCCACGCAAATCCTTGCCGAATTGTTTCGATCCCTTGGTTACGACGGCGTAGCCTACAAAAGCGCATTCGGAGAGGACGGATACAATGTCGCGATCTTCAATATTGACGATTTCCAAGTTTGGAAATGTCAGCTGTTCAAGATCAAAGATATCTCGCACAAATACGAGCCATTACCCGACTGACCTTCGCAAACGGAAGCCTGATAGGGTGCCTATCTCCAGGTGACGAACGACAGTTTCTAAGGATTGAACTACAAACCCTGAATGTCCGCAAAGGGCCGAACCGAGCATTAATACCTCCCACCATGAAGACGTACCTTCAAATCA
This sequence comes from Pseudogemmobacter humi, assembly GCF_900609055.1. Lineage (GTDB taxonomy): Bacteria > Pseudomonadota > Alphaproteobacteria > Rhodobacterales > Rhodobacteraceae > Pseudogemmobacter > Pseudogemmobacter humi. The sequence goes on from NZ_UXAW01000060.1 coordinate 10,276, forward strand.
CCCCATCGCTGACAGAACTCGTAGACCTTGGTCTCGATATCTTTACTGGGGTTTAGCACAAAGAATGTCCTTGGGCTGTAGGCGGTGGCGCGCACTGCCAAGCCTGAGCCTCCTACCTCCTCCAGCCAATGAGCAACCTCTTCGTCATGGCCACCTCGCCTACGAGTGTTGTGATGGTAGATTACAGCGCATCTGCCTTTGGCCAACCTTTGAACCTCTGTCAGAGGCATTTGCTTGCCGAATTTCGCGCGACCCTTTCGCCAGTCCCCGTCATCGATGATGCCATTGTCGGGGTCTGCAAATACCAGATCGCAAGATGATAGATCATCTATCACACGATTGAACCAAGCGTTGCGCCAGTCACGCCGTTCACGGGGCGATATCATACTGCTGTCCACGATCTCATTAGATGAAGTGACACCCGGTAGCGTTGGCAGTAACGATTTGATGGAGCGTGTCTCGCTCGTAATACTCTGTAGATGGCGGAACAGAGCCGCGTCCAGATGCTCATACCGATGTGGCTTGTTGAGATAGGTGATGTGCCGACCATCTCCGTTGTGATCCTCATCCGGGTACCTGTACCAAGCGACGCCCAACTGCCGCCCAGATGAAAGGGCTCTCAGCAGGCCGAGCTTTACGAAATCTCCAACATCTCCGGCGTAACGGTCCTGCACTCGGTCTCCCTATTCCTTTTGCGCCTTTTATCTAGTCCCAAGGTAATATCGGTTGGCGGTCGCGTTGGCCATCGTCTCAAATTTTCCGAGCAATTTCACGAATGAACGGTTCGGGGAGGCTGCACCGCAGCGAGGTTGAACCTGGCGAATACCCGGAGAGGACCGAGAGTCCCGCGAGGTTCGCTCAGATCAGAAATGAAGGCGGGTTTAAACAGAATTCTTTAAGCCGTACCGACTTATTAATAATTTCGCTTAACGAGACTGCTATACCGTCGACTTCTTTATCGTTCCATTTGACGGCATCTTTTCTTGGCACAGGCAGCCGCCCCCATTTTTCGGCATCTGGCGTGGTATACCCGACACTCACTGCAGCACTAAGCCACGCCCCTTCCAAGTTAGTCGCCTCTTGGGCGGTTTCTCCTTTGCTAGGTCTGCGTTCTGAAAACTCCAGTAGAACAGCTTGTACCGGAGCGGCACGCTGATCTGCCCAGACGAAAAATGCATCTGAACCGAGTCCGGGTCTGGAGCGTTTTGTATGTTCAGAAAACCGTCTCATCACCGACTTCGATTGGCCAACGTAGCAAGCCTTTTCTAGTCCGGCCCGTGCTATCAGAGCATAGATCCAGATGCCCGGTTGTTCGATCTCTAAGCTCTTGGTCAAAAAATCGACTTCTATCTGAAAACCCCTATCGATCCCCGATCTCACAATCAAAATCGCTCGGCCTCCTTTCGAGGTTCTAGTGGTCGTACGTGCCTCCCACCCTCGCCTCCACAGATACTGTTCAAGCGATGCAAAATTGGATACCGAACCCGTATCTATTTTTTGCTGAAGTAGTCGTTTTTCCTCTGAAATCAGCATACTGTCGGATCCCTATCTGCTCTCGTAACTCACGCTTTTGGTAACATAGCCTCGTGGGGCCGCGGAGACCATCAATGACCTCCTTTTTGTCTTCTGACGCGCGGTCGGCTGCGCCACACCTGAGCAACCAGTTTTAGGAATGCCGCACTGGCGCTTGACGGTCCGCTATGGGCCGAACCGGCACGGGAGGCATGACAGACGTTCTACCTATACAGGCGTCTTCTTTCCCGGCCGCTTCTGGCGCGGGAGCGCCAGTGCCTCAACCTGCGTCACCACCGTAGCAAGCTGATCGTCAGGCAGACTCGACGCCGCCACGGTCAGCCGTTCAACGAGCCTGCTCCGCTTGTCTGTCGTTGCGGTATCTGTCAGGCCGAGGAGGTAGTCGGCGGATGTTCCAAGGGTCCGGGCGATCTTCACCAGCGTGGCAAGGTCGGGTTCGCGCTGGTCATTCGCGTAGTTGGCATAGCGCCGCTCGTCCAGACCACACAGGCGGGCGGCCTCGGCATTCGAAATACCGAGCTGCGCAGCCCGCTCCTTAAGTTTCTTGGCAAAAATGTCCATGCCGAACGTTTTGTTCGGTTTTATCCCTTCACTCCACGCACATCATGGGTACGATAACACGGTACGAAATGTTCTGGATGGAGCCATGACCACCGTTACTGACAAGACCGATTTTTCGAAGATCCTAGGGGAAGGGGAGATCGTTCGCTTCACCATCCGATGGTCGAAGACCTATCTTTTCTGGATGAACCTGCTCGCAGCACTGTTTTATCTCATGGCATTCGGAGGCCTTGCAGAGCCTTCCACGCGCGGAGCGGGTCTGGGGTTCCTGGGTTTCGCAATCTTCATCAGCGTCATGGCCCACCAGGCATGGCGAATGCGACTGGTGATCATCACCGATCAACGGCTGGTGTTCTGGGCGGGCCTTACGAATTCGATCACAGCGATCCCGCTCAACAAGATCGAGAGTGTTGAACGTTCTCCCGGCCTCGTCCTGGTCAGGGCTGGTAGCTTGCTCAATACCCTTCGATTATCGGTGCCTGATGCGCCCGCTTTGGAAAGCGCTATCGAGGCGGCCCGGGCGGGTATACCCCATCGAGAGGCTGCTGCCGCTCCGGTAGATGAGCTTGCTGTTCAGACAGATAAGACGACAGATACTCTGAAAGAGGCGTTTACCCGACAGAGTGAGCCTCCAAATAAGCTTCTTGCGTTCGTCCTTTTGGGGTTAGCTGGCGGTAGCATTGGATACTGCGTGGCGGGGGGATCGCCGTCCCAAACGACAAGCGTGATGGATGGGCTGACCGAGCCCTCCTCGGCTTCCGCCAAGATCACACCATCGTCGAATAAGCGAGCTAACCCATCTTCAGCCCCACTCGTCCCCATCAACACCCTCGTGCCCGAGAAGATCGATACTGGATTTCTAGCGGAGTGTTGGCGGGATTCGGTTCGGGGGACGCCTGCGTGGCTGGAAACCGGCGACCTGAACGGGGATATCCTTGCACGCTATATCGGCCGGGGAGGAGTAAATGTTCGCGTTGAGGTTGTCGGCAACCGTATAAACACGCAAACGCTGGAGCTTGTCGGTACGACGCATCCCGGATCGTCAGAGACGATTACCTATATCCGCTCGCACCTCTCCGAAGGTTTGACACAGCGGGACGCCGAAGAAATCTACCAGACCGCTGTCCGCGCCCTGACCAACTGTGGAACGAACGAAATTCCGCAACCGAATGGGGTCGTTTTGCTCACTTTCGATCCCGGCAGAAATGACATACCCGTCCAACCGGCAGGAGTTGCCAGCCAGGCAGCGCGACCAGTCCCTGCGGCAGGCGGACCGATACCGGATGTCATGGACACTGATCCGCTGATGCTCTGTTGGATGCGAGACATCAGAGGGGCAAAGAAGTGGAAAGTTGAGCTACTCCCCGATCCTTGGACAGTTTTCGAGGATGTTTAAGCTACTGCCTGCGCCTGCTGGTCGGTTTCGATGCTGTTGAAGTAGACCACGGCGGG